>NZ_JBFUDU010000010.1:0-270729 GCF_056404555.1 Asticcacaulis sp. P2_C5 | reverse complement strand
GGGTATCGTAAGCCCCCCCAGACTCGTTGGCGACATAGAGCCCGCTATAGGTTCCGCTGTTGGCGTAGGTATACAGGATCTCGGAACCGTCGGCGGCATAGCGCGTGATTGTACTGGGGTATTGATTGCGCGTTCCGCTCAACGAGCCGACATGGCGCTGATAGCTTTCCTGCCAGTCATTGGCCGTGTAGTTGCCGAGGCTGTTATAGGTATTGGTGATGACGTCGTCCGGCCCCTTGCCGAGCAGCATCTCATCCTGGCTCTGGATCACCAGATTGCCCGTCGCGGCATTGACCGTCACCCGGTTCCCCGCCTGCCCCAGCAAGGCCGTACCCAGTTGTCCCTGGGATCCCAAAAGCATGGCAGAATTACCGATAAGCCCGCGCACCGCACCCGTTACAACTGCAACCATGACAAATCCCCTCAACCCGCCGGCGCTGCGCCGGACTCTGCTCTGTTCAAAGACTCAATCGGAAGATTTTGGAATTTGTTTAGCGGGCAATTTGCGAATTTAGGCAATATTTTGTATAAATAATTGAATATATTGTATTAATTTATTTTTATTTATTTTTTTGAGATAGCCAGGCAAGCCATTTTGTGCCCCCATCATAAATGCGTTATGGCCGTTGCCCGGCGAATCCGCTTTATCTATGATACGTTCACCGGCCAGCAGCGGCCGGACCATGCACACAACCAGGGGGCCGTGCCGTGAGTTTTTTTTCCAAGCAGTTTATCGATATCCTGCAATGGCCGGATCCGGCACGCGACGTCCTGGCGGCGCGCTACCCCATGGAGGGGCAGGAAATCCAGACCGGCGCCAAGCTGGTCGTGCGCGAGACCCAGGCGGCTTTGTTCCTCAATGAAGGCCGCACGGCGGATAACCTCGAAAAGGACGGGCTGGGCGACGTCTTCACCGCCGGCACCTATACCCTGACCACCCAGACCCTGCCGATCCTCACCTACCTGATGAACTGGGACAAGGGGTTCCAGTCACCTTTCAAGTCCGACGTCTTCTTCTTCAATCTGCGCGAACAGCTGGACCAGAAATGGGGCACCACCCAGCCGGTCACCGTCCGCGACAAGGAATTCGGTCCCCTGCGCATCCGCGCCTTCGGCAGCTATGCCTACAAGATCAGCGACCCGAAACTGTTCTGGACGCGCTTCTGCGGCAGCGGCGCGCAGTTCCGCGTCGCCGATATCGAAGGCCAGCTGCGCACGGCCATACTCACCGGTATGGCCAGCAACCTGGGTTCGGCAGGCATCGCTTTTGTCGACATGGCCGCGCAGCAGGGCGAGTTCTCGAAACTGTTGCAAACCGCCCTGTCGCCGACCTTTACCGAGATGGGCCTGACCCTCACCACATTCTACGTCCAGAGCCTGTCTCTGCCGGAAGAGCTGGAACGCCACCTCGATCGCGCCAGTTCACAACGCATCGTCGGCAATCTCAACGACTATACCCGCTTCCAGGCCGCCGAAGCCCTGGGCACTGCGGCCGCCGGTGGCAATAGCGGCCTGGCCAGCGAAGGCGTCGGCCTGGGTGCCGGCCTGGCCATGGGCCAGATGATGGCCGGCGCACTGGGACAGGCACTTAATCCGGCCGCAAGCACCCAACCGGCCGTGGCCAATGCGCCCGATCCCATGGCTGTGCTCGAAAAGCTGGGTGACCTGTTCCAGAAAGGCATTTTGACCGAGGCCGAATTTACCGCCAAGAAGGCCGAAATCCTCAGCAAAATTATCTAGATGACGGACCTTGCCTGCCCTTCGTGCGGCGCGCCTGTCCGGTTCCATTCCAGCCTGTCGGTGTCCGCCGTCTGTCCCTATTGCCAGACCCTCGTCGTCCGCAAAGACGCCGATATCGAAGCCATGGGCAAGGTGGCAGCCCTGCCGCCGGACATGACCCCCTTTCAGATCGGCAGCCAGGCGCATGGTAAAACGACCATCACACTGGTCGGCCGCATCCGCATGGCCTGGGCCGACGGCTTCTGGAACGAATGGTATTTCATCGGCGATGACGGCCGCCGGGGCTGGCTGGCCGAGGCCCAGGGCACCTATGCCGTGTCCCACGAGCTGGAAACACCGCTCGCCCCCCAGACCAGCACGGCGCTCGATCGCTGGGCGGCAAGCCATGCGCAACGCCAAAGCCTGGTCGGCCAGGTCCTGACGTTCGATGACAGGCCTTACGTCTTGACCGACGTCAAGCTGGCCGATTGCGTCGGCTGCGAAGGTGAATTGCCGCTGATCAGTCCGCGCGGCCGCCGTTCGCTCAGTTTCGACTTCATGGGCGAACCCGATGAATTTGCCAGCGTCGACATCAGTGACGGCGAACGACGCGTCTTCACCGGCCGCTATGTCGAATGGAAGGACCTGGCCGCGACCAATCTGAGATCCATCGAGGGCTGGTCATGACAGGCCCCCCCACCCCTTTTGGTCAGCGCCCGGCGGTAGAGTCGGTGCGCGCCTTCGCCTGCCCCAGCTGCGGCGGCCCTATCGAGCTGCGCGCGCCGGGCATCACCGTGACGGCCATCTGCCGTCAGTGCAGCACCATAATCGACACCGCCCATCCCGACCTGCGCGTCATTCAAAAGGCGCGGACGGCAGCCTATGAAACCTTCATCACGCTGGGGTCTCGCGGCGAACTGTTTGGCCACCTGTGGGAAGTGATCGGCCATACGCGAAAGTCGGTCGTCAACACCGAATATAACTGGGGCGAATATTTGCTGTTCAACCCCTGGGAAGGATTCCGCTTCCTGTCGGCGTCGAACGGCCATTGGACCTTTTTCAAACGACTGAACCGCGACGTCGCCGGTATTGGGCAGCGTAATTCGCTTTTCATGGACGGCAGGACCTACAACGTCTTCAGTCAGGATCAGGTCCAGGTCGACGGTGTCCAGGGCGAATTCTACTGGCGTGTCAAGCAGGGCGACCTCAGCCGCGGCACCGACTATATCTGCCCACCCTACATGCTGAGCTGCGAAGAAACGAACGACGAGCGCAACATCTCGCTGGGCACCTATGTGCCCGTCGATCAAATGCGTCGGGCCTTTCCGGATGCACGCCTGCCTGTACCCAACGGCATTGGCGCCTGCCAGCCCGCGCCGATCCAGACATCAAAGATCGTCAGGTTGGCCTGGATGGCTGCGGCTGCCGCGATCGTCCTCCATATCTGCGTCACCATTGCCATGCCCAGTCAACAGATGCTCGACCTGGCCAACCAGACCATCAAGGTCAAACCCAGTGCCGAGGCCGGGCTGTCGGCTTCCAAATTGTCCAAGTCCGCTGCGCGCAAGCCTTCTACTCACAAATCCCGCGCATCCAGCTCCGCTGCCGCCCCCCAACCCGCCGGTGAGGGAACATGGAACAGCGAAAACGCGGGCCAGAACGCGGGCCAACCGGTCGTGACCGAATCCTTTACCCTGCCGCGCGCGGGCAATATCGTGATCGATATCGCGACGCGTCTCGACAACAGCTGGGCAGATTTCGACCTGACATTGGTCAACGAAGTCACCAACGCTACCTATCCGATGCAAACATCAATCAGCGAATATCACGGCTACGACGATGGCGAGAGCTGGAGCGAAGGCCACAACTCCGCCCAGACCGCCCTGGCCAGCGTACCGGCCGGCCGCTACCATCTGTTGATCGACGCCGAATCCGAGGTGCTTGGCAAGACCGGCGCCCTGCCCTTCTCGCTCACTCTGCGCCGTCAGGTGACGGAACTGACAAACCTGCTCTTCGCCCTGTTCCTGCTGCCCTTTTACCCCTTCTACGCCATCTACCGGCGCTGGTCGTTTGAATCGGCGCGCTGGGCCAATTCCGATTATTCACCTGGCAATGGAAAGTCCGACTCATGAAAAATTTTCCCGCCGGTTTTTCCCTGTTCTGCCTGGCCGTCCTGGGCGGTCTCGCGGCTGCCGACATCATGGGCTACGGAATGGCCAGTTCGGCCGGCACGGCCAGCGCGCGCCAGGCCTCGCATCAGGCTTCGCATTTTGCCACTCATTACCACAAATAGGATCCCGACATGTCGAACCTGATTGATATGCATTATGTCGTCGCCGCCGTTGTTTTCGCCGTCATCGGGCTGGTCGTCTTTGGCGTCGCCTTCCTGTTGCTGGAAGTTCTGACGCCCAAGGTCGCCGTGTGGAAGGAAATCGTCGAGAAGCAGAACATGGCGCTGGCCGTGCTGGTCGGCGCCTTTGCGCTGGGCATCGCCTACATCATCGGCTCCGCTATTCACGGTTAGTTTTGGACACGGCTAGAATCAGTTGCAACGCCTGTTACTTATCTCCGTCTTCGTCATTGCGACGTGCGGCCTGATCTACGAACTGATTGCCGGCACCCTGGCCAGCTACCTGCTGGGCGATTCGATTACCCAGTTTTCGACCATCATCGGCTGTTACCTGTTCGCCATGGGCATAGGTTCGTGGGCGTCGGCGCGCGTGGACAAGAACCTGCTGGCCTTCTTCGTGCGCATCGAAATCCTGGTCGGCCTGGTCGGTGGCTCGTCGGCGGCCCTGCTGTTCCTGCTGTTCGACCAGGTCGCGTCATTCCGTTTCCTGCTCTATTTCATCGTTACAATCATCGGCATACTGGTCGGGATCGAAATTCCCATCCTGCTGCGCATCCTGAAGGACAGGCTGGAATTCAAGGACCTGATCTCGAAGGTCTTCACCTTCGACTATATCGGCGCCCTGTTCGCCTCGATCCTGTTTCCACTGGTCCTGGTGCCGCATCTCGGCCTGATCCGCTCCAGCTTTATGTTTGGCATTTTCAACGTCCTGGTCGCCCTGTGGCTGCTCTATTCGCTGAAGGAGCCCATGCCGTGGGCGCGCCTGCACAAGGCCGCGGCGATCGTCGTCCTGATCTTCCTGACCCTGGGCTTCGCTGCGTCCGACAAGATCACCAGCCTGGCCGAGTCCAACAGTTTTGCTGGCCACGTCGTCTTCGCCAAATCGACGCCGTACCAGCGCATCATCATTACCCGCCAGCAGGACGATATCCGCCTGTACCTGAATTCCAACCTGCAATTCTCGTCGCAGGACGAATACCGCTATCACGAAGCCCTGGTCCATCCGGTAATGAGCGCGCTGAAGGCCCCGAAACAGATACTGATCATCGGCGGCGGCGATGGCCTGGCCCTGCGCGAAATCCTCAAATATAGCAGCGTCCAGCACGTCACCCTGGTCGATCTCGACCCCGCCATGACGCGGCTGTTTAGCAAGAGCCCGATGCTGCGCCAGTTGAACGACGACTCGCTGCATTCACCCAAACTGACCGTGATCAATGCCGATGCCTTTATGTGGCTGAAAGCGCAACGCAGTAAACCACCGCATTTCGACGCTATCTTTATCGACCTGCCCGACCCGTCGAACTTCTCGATTGGCAAACTGTACAGCACGTCCTTCTACGGCCTGCTGCATTCGGTCATGGGGCCGGACAGTCTGGCCGTGGTCCAGAGCACCTCGCCCTTCGTGGCGCGCAAATCTTTCTGGTGCGTCAACAATACCCTCCAGGCCAGCGGCTTTGTCACCGCGCCCTATCACGCCCTGGTGCCAGCCTTCGGCGACTGGGGCTATGTCATTGCCGCCAACCGCCCCTACACCGTGCCCACGCAGTACCCTGCCGGCCTGCGCTTTATCGATGCCGCAACCGCGCGCGACATGTTCAGCTTCCCGCCCGACATGGGGCCGGTCGCCACCAAGATCCAGCGCCTCGACGACCAGGCCCTCATCCATTATTTCGATGAGGAATGGGCGAAGTACCTGATCTATTGATGACACCGACACGCCGCCAGTTGCTGTACGGATCGGGCGCGGCGGCCCTTGGGCTGGCTGCCGTCTCGCCGTTTCTGTGGGATGCCATAAAGCCGAAAAAGGCGATCCCGGGCGGGATTGTCGGCGCCAATGCAGCGCGCGGCCATCGGCTGCGTCAGAGCGCCTTCCCACGGTCGCAAGACGCCGGCCACCACGACGTGGTCATCATCGGATCGGGCATTGCGGGCCTCACCGCGGCCTATCATCTCAATAAAATGAGCGTGACGGATTTCCGCCTTCTCGAACTGGAAGACCACAGCGGTGGCAATGCCCATAGCGGTCAAAACGCCGTCAGCGCCTATCCGTGGGGCGCGCACTATGTGCCCCTTCTGAGCAGCGAGTGCGACCACATCAAGGACCTGTTTCGCGACTTCGGCATCATCACCGGCGAACAGGACGGCCTGCCGATCTATAACGAAGACTATATCCTCAACGATCCGGATGAGCGCCTGTTCCTCGAAGGGCGTTGGCAGGAAGGCCTGTTGCCGACTCTCGGCGTCAAGGACGACGACCTAGCGCAGTACAAGCGCTTCCTGGCCCAGATGGACGCCTTCAAAGTCAAGCGCGGTGGTGACGGCAAACGCTGGTTCGCCATTCCGATCGACGACAGCAGCGATGACGCCGAGGCCCGCGCGCTGGACAGTCTCACCATGAAGGTGTGGATGCTGGCCCAGGGCTATGCGTCCGACCCCCTGCACGCCTTCGTCAACTACGGCTGCCGTGACGATTTCGGCGTCTGTCACGACCAGATCTCGGCCTATGCCGGTATCCATTATTTCGCCGGCCGCGACGGCAAGGCCGCCAATACGACACCGGATGCGGTGATTACCTGGCCGGAAGGCAATGGCTTCCTGGCCCACAGGCTCGCCGAGCCTGTGGGCGACCGCATCGTCACCAACGCTTTGGTCCACAATATCGCCGAGACAGCGGACGGCGTCACGGTCGACTACTGGGACGGCGAGATCAGCCATCGCCTGACGGCACGCGCCGCTATCATCGCCACACCACGCTTTATCGCCGGGCGTTTGATGCCGGCGCTGGCCAGCGGGGAGTTCACCTATGCGCCGTGGGTGGTCGCCAACCTGACCCTCGATAAACTACCCGAAGGTCCAGGCGCCGATCTCGCCTGGGACAATGTCATCAAGGACAGCCAGACCCTGGGCTATGTCGTGGCGACGCATCAGATTCCGCAGATGCAGCCGCTGAAAACCGTCATCACCTATTACTGGCCGCTGACCCACACCACACCCGTGGAAGCGCGCAAGGAGGCCCTGGCGCGATCCTATAGCGACTGGCAAAAGCTCTTCCTGACCGAGCTCTACCGCCTTCATCCCGAACTGGTTGGCCAGGTGGCTCACATGGATGTCTGGCTGTGGGGCCATGCCATGGTCCGGCCCGTGCCCGGCCTTATCTGGGGCCCGGCGCGCGCTGCTGCCCTGAAACAGACCCCGCCGGTCTTTACCGCTCATTCCGACATGAGCGGTATTTCGATTTTCGAGGAGGCCTATACCCATGGCCTGAAGACGGCGCAGGCGGTAAAGGCCTATCTCGCATGAGCCAGCCCTATATCGCCAATGCCCGTTTCGACCTCGCCTTCATCATCGGCCCTGCCTTCGTCGTGACCGCGGTGGCGGTGCTGGCCGCGCCTTGGGCGAAAAGCCTGGCCGAGTTTCCGGTCTGGCTGTGGATTGCACTGATCCTGTGCGT
This sequence comes from Asticcacaulis sp. P2_C5, assembly GCF_056404555.1. Lineage (NCBI taxonomy): Bacteria > Pseudomonadati > Pseudomonadota > Alphaproteobacteria > Caulobacterales > Caulobacteraceae > Asticcacaulis > Asticcacaulis sp. P2_C5. The sequence continues at coordinate 263,209 of NZ_JBFUDU010000010.1, read as the reverse complement.
CGATGTCAGCCACGTCTATGCCAGCCTGTTCCGCACCTATCTCGATCGCGACGAACTGCGTCTGCGCCCACGCCTGTATCAGCTGACGCCCCTGCTGCTGTGGGTCATCGGCGCCATACTGTACAGTTTCGACGCCATGGTCTTCTGGCGCGGCCTGGCCTATCTCGCCATCTTCCATTTCGTCCGCCAGCAATACGGCTTCATGCTGATCTACAGCCGGCGGGAAACCGGCAAAAAATGGCTAGACAAGGCGGCCATCTACGGCGCCACGATCGTGCCGCTGGTCTACTGGCTGAGCCATGCGCGCACCTTCAACTGGTTCGTCGACGGTGACGTGATCAGCCTGCCTTTGCCCTTGTTGTTCGCGGCCGCCGCCATCGTTTACGGCCTGATCCTGCTGGCCTATCTGTGGCAGGAGGTGCAGCGGTGGCGCGCCACGCGTGAAATCAACTGGCCGAAAAACCTGTTGCTGCTGGGGACCGGCCTGTCATGGGGCGTCGGGATTGTCGCGTTTAACAACGATATCGTCTTTACCGCCACCAATGTCGTGGCGCACGGCGTTCCCTATCTGGCGCTCAACTGGCTGTACGGCGAAAATCAAAAGACGGTTCGACCGGGCAACACCTATGTCTGGCCGACCATAGCCTGGCTGTTCCGCCCGGTCATGATCCCTGTCTATGTCGTGATCCTGATCGTCCTGGCCTTTGTCGAGGAGGGTCTGTGGGATGGCCTGGTGTGGCGCGAACATACCGGACTGTTCGCCGCCTTCTCGCATCTGCCCGCCATAACCGATCCGCTGCTGCTTATTTGCCTTGTGCCCTTGCTCAGCCTGCCGCAATCAACCCATTATGTGCTCGACGCCTTTATCTGGCGAAAGGATGGCAATGTCCCTGATTTCAGCCGCATCCTGTTTGGCGCCCGCCATGACTGAGGTGGTTCCGCCCGGCCTGCACCTGCTGATCGATTTTCGCGGCGCGCGCCATTATCGCGACGCGGCGCGCATCGAAACCGCCATGCGCGAAGCCGCCGAGGCCTGCGGTGCCACGGTGCTGAAGGTCATGCTGCACGGTTTCGGTGACGACGCCGGCATCACGGGCGTCGCGCTATTGGCCGAATCCCATATCAGCATTCACACCTGGCCCGAACTTGACTATATGGCGCTCGACGTCTTTGTCTGCGGCGGTTGCGATCCCTATCTGGCGCTCGATGTGCTGCGCCGGCATTTCGAACCGGCCGGTGAGACCGTGACAGCCCAAACGCGCGGCCGATAAGGAGGCGGCGGTAATGTGTGAACTGCTGGCCATGAGCGCCAATGTCCCGACCGATATCCGCTTCAGTTTCGCGGCGCTGTCGCAGCGCGGCGGCGCGACCGGACCACATACCGACGGCTGGGGGATCAGCTTCTACGAAGACAAGGGCTGCCGCACCATTCACGACCCGAACCCCAGCGCCCAATCGGAACTGGCGCGTTTTGTCCGCGCCTATCCGATCAAGAGCCGCCTGGTCATCGCTCACGTCCGCAAAGCCAATCGCGGCCGCACCTCGCTGGAAAATACCCATCCCTTTACCCGCGAGCTGTGGGGCCGGCGCTGGAGTTTTGCCCATAATGGCCAGTTGAAGAGCGTCAAGAAACGCGAATTGACCCACTGCGCGCCGATCGGAACGACGGACAGCGAACACGCCTTCTGCTGGATCATGGATCGATTGCGCAGCCTGTATCCGCAACGTCCGTCGGAATCGGTCCTGGCCCGGACGATTGCCGAACTGTTCGGCGATCTGCGAAAACTGGGCGTGTTCAACGCCCTGCTCGGCGATGGTCGGTCGCTTTATGCCAGTTGCTCAACAAAACTATGCTATATCGAACGCCGCGCCCCGTTCGGCCAGGCCAGCCTGATCGACGAGGATTTGGAGGTCGACTTCGCCCAGGAAACCACGCCCGACGACCGTGTCACCATCGTCGCCACGCGGCCATTGACACGCAACGAAACCTGGACTCTGGTCAGGGAGAACACGACTCTGGTGCTGCAGGCAGGCCAGGTTGTCAGGACGTTCGAGCCGCCAAAGGCACAAATCTTGCAGCGCAGCAAATTAACCTAAACTTAACTCAAAACAGGCCGAAAACACCATGTCAGGCGGAAATGTCATCGCGATAGCCAATGAAAAAGGCGGCGTTGGTAAATCCACCCTGGCGGCGCATATCGCCGTGCAGTTGCTGCATGACGGCAAGCGCGTCGCCTGGCTCGATCTCGACCGGCGGCAAGCATCGCTGCGGGTGTTTTTCCATAACCGCCGCAAAAGCGGTTTCGCCGTGGCCCAGGCCGATGAACTGGATTTCGAACCGCCAACTGGTGATTCCGCTGGCGGACAGGCCATGCTCGAAGCGTTGCTGAACACGGCGCGCGGCAGGTTCGACCACGTTATGGTGGACACGCCGGGCCAGGCTAACAACCTGCACAAGACCTTGCTCAGGCACGCCGATGTCGTGGTTACACCGGTCAATGACAGCTTTATCGATCTCAGCGCCCTGACCCAGGCGGACACGGGCTCCACACCCTATGCCAGCGTCATCATGCGCTACCGCCGCGAACGCCAGCAGGCGGGGGGTGGCGATCTGGCGTGGTCGATCGTCCGCAATCGCCTGTCGTCAGCCGAACCGCGCAACCGCAAACGTTTCGACGCCGAATTGCAGGCCTTTGCTGCCAAGGCCGACTGCCGGATACTGCCGGGCCTGCGCGAACGGGTCATCTTCCGTGAACTGTTTCCCCTCGGGTTGACGGTGACCGATCTCAGCCGTGAGGTCCGCCCGCTGCCAGTTAGCCTGTCGCATATCGCCGCCCGAGCCGAAATCGCCCGGCTGGTTGCGGATCTGCATCTTGTGACGCAAAGCCGAACCGCTTTTTGACGCAATTCAGGCCGTTTGTTACGCCCTTGCAGCGTCGTGTCACGGCGGTAAAAACCGCGACTTATTAGCGCCAGTCTCGTTTCCCATGGTCCCGCCATCGCGATCCAACCGGAAACAGACTCAATGCGCACACATGCCCGCCTCACCGCCACGGCCATCGGCCTCGTTCTCGGCGGGATGACGGCCACCGCCCACGCCGCCACATCCGTCACCTCAGCCACCACCGTGCCGCTGGCCACCAGCACGGCCGGCGATGTCTCCGTCACCTCAGACGGCAGCATCACCCTGACCAGCGGCACCGCAATCACGGTCGACAGCGACAATAGCCTCAATTTCGACGGCACCATCACCATGACGGCTTCGGACTCGGGATCGACCGGCATCCTGATCGGCGACGTCGCTAACCGCACCCAGGCCCTGACCCTGTCGGGCGTCATCACCGTCACTGACGACTATACGACGGCCGACACCAATGACGACGACGTCATCGATGCGCCGTGGGCGGAAGGCTCCGGCCGCTATGGCATCCGATCCGCGGGGACAAATCCATTCGTCGGCGATGTATCGATCGACAGCACGATCAGCGTGCAAGGCAATCAATCGTGGGGTGTCCGGTTCGAGAACCTGATCGACGGCGACTTCACCTTTGACGGCTCATCGACCGTGATCGGTGATGAATCGACCGCCATCGCACTGGACAGCGGCGTCACCGGCAATGTCTATCTGTCCGGATCGGCTAGTGTCCTGGGCAAGAACAGCCGGGTCGTCACGCTGAACGGCGACATCGGCGGATCGCTGATCATCGACGGCAGTTATGCAGGCACAGGCTATTCGACGACCTATTCGATGGATGCCGATACCTTGGCCGGGCTCGATCCGGCACTGAACCTGCTACAGGCGGGACCGACCGTCACCTTGTCGGGCAATATCGCCCATGGCGTCCTATTCGGATCGGCAGTGACCAGCACGGACGACGACAATACGGACGAGGACGGCGACGGCGTGACCGACTCGACCCAAACCACAGCCAGCATTACACAATATGGCGGCGCCCCGGCCCTTCTGGTGGGTTCTTCAACCGAAGACATCACCCTGGGCGGCCTGACCTATGGTTCGACGGCGATCGATCCACCCACCGTAGCCTATGGCCTGCTTAATCGCGGCACGATCAGCGCGTCGGGCATCTATTCCGGTGTCGACACGACCGCCATCCAGTTGGGCGGGCTGGGTCACGCCGTGACCATCGACAACGGCATCGGCATAGCCGGCACCGTCTCGGCCACCGCCTACGGCGCCAATTCGACGGCCATCAATCTGCTGGACGGCGCCAACACACCGCGCCTCGATGTCACCGGCTATATCACGGCGTCAACCACAACGGCGACGACCTCGACCACCACGGACAGCGTCACCACCTACACGACAGTCGGCGCCGGCACCACGGCGCGGGCGGTCGACATCGCCGCCGGGGCCAGCCTGGGCACGATTTCGGTCGCCGAGAGTTCCAGCCTGACCGCCTCCGCCATCGGGTCGACGGCCAATGCCACGGCCATCCGTGACCGCTCCAATACCCTGACCCAGATCACGAACAGCAGCACGATCAGCGCCACCGTCACGGCCAGCGACGATGACGGCGACGACGTGGCCGACACCATCACCGGCTCGGCGATCGCCATCGACGCCAGCACCAACACGGCCGGCCTGACCCTGACCCAGACTGACTCTGCGCCCGACGACGATGATATCTCGGCGCCCTATATCTATGGCCAGATCCGGCTGGGGTCGGGCGACGACCATATCACGTCCTCCGGCGGCTATATCTACGGCGCCATCGACTATGGCACCGGCCTGGGCAGTTTCACCCTGACCGACGACGCCGTCTTTGCCGGCCAGATAACCTCGACCGGCGATATCGCCATGGATATCGACAGCGGGGCCAATGCCTATCTGCTGGCCGGCAGTTCGGTCAAGCTGAGCACGCTGCACGTCGGCGCCGACAGCAAACTGGCCCTGACCCTGGACGTCGACGACCCCACGACCCCGGTCCTTTTCGGTTCGGGTTCGGCCGTCTTCGATGACGGCGCCGAGCTGGACCTGGCGCTCAGCCGGATCGTCACCAGTCCGGTGTCGTTTACGGTGATGACGGCGGCCAATATCAGCCTGGGCGATATCACCACCTCGACGCGCGACGGCTATATCCCGTATCTCTACCATGCCGATCTGGAGACCGACGACGCCAAGACCGCGCTCTACGCCAATTTCCGCCTGAAAACCCAGGCCGAGGCCGGCTATTCCAGCAACCAGTATGCCGCCCTCTTGCCCGTCCTGGTGGTCGTCGCCCAGGAGTCGGGCGCCCAGTCATCCTTGCTGGGAGCGACGGACAAGGCGGGCTTCGATGCCGTCTATAACCAATATCTGCCCGACTATTCCGGCGAAAATCTGCTGACACTGTCGCACGGCGCACAATCCCTGACCCGGTCGCTGGGCAATTTGACCTTCATTCCGACCGGTGACGGCGGCCAGTACTGGCTGCAGGAATATGGCTACGGTACGACGCGTGAGACCGGCGACGTGGCGGGATTTACCTCAACCGGATTCAGTTTTGCCGGCGGCCGCGAGCGTCAGGTCTATGGTAACCAGATGCTGGGTGTCTATGCCAGTCTGACCACAGCCTCTCCGCAGGACAAATTCGCCAGCGGAACGGAGACCTCGTCGGTGACGGAATACAGCCTGGGCGGCTACTGGCGGCTGAACAGCGGCGCCTTCAAGACTTGGGCCCATGCCGGGGCAGGCTATGTCTCGCTCAACACGTCGCGCAGCATCCTGACGGCCTATGTCGCCCACACCTCCGAAGCCAAATGGAGTGGCTATTCGCTGAGCGCCGGCGCCGGCGCGTCGGTTGATTACCGTGTCGGTAAGCTGTCGCTGATCCCTGAGGTCACGGCCGACTACTACCGGCTCAACGAAGCCAGGCACAGCGAGAGCGGCGGCGGGGATTATTTCGACCTAAGTGTGGGTCAGCGTTCGGGCCATCTGCTCAGTTCGGCGGCCATCCTGCGGGCGCGCTACAACGCGTCGTTTATTCGCCCCGAACTGTGGATCGGCTATCGGCAGAACCTTTCGGTGCAATTGCCCGATACGGTGGCCAGCTTTGCCGGTGGTGATGCCTTTACGCTCACCGCCGGCACGGTCGAGGGCGGCGGACCTGTGGCCGGCTTCCGTTTCTCATTGGATAATGACTACAGCTATCTGGCGCTGGAAGGCGAATATGAAAAGGTGGGAGAGACAACGGGGAGCAGTTTGAGCCTGCGGACGCGATTCCAGTTTTGACGGGACGGCGAATGTAGCTTCTTCTTTGCTCGTGGTCTCCTGAACGGGGAGTGGCGGATAAGGCTGTCAAGGCGGTGTGTTGACAGGGTTTTCGTTAACGTGCTCAATGGAGCGCTAACGGCTCGAGGGGGCTTTTCGATGTATTTCATTATCTGGCGCGGCTGGGGCATTCTGGTAATTCCCCTAACCTTTCTCGGGGCACTTCCCGGCATTGCGGCGGCAATGGGCCTGAAGGCGATCGGCGCGCCAGAGTCGTGGACCTTGGTCATTGCCGCTCTTGTTGCGACCTGCGGCAGCGCCGCCGCCATCTGGTATACGGCGAAGGCCCTATCCAGCGGGCCGGTGCGGCGACTGGTCGATCAGAACACCGGCGAGCAGTTCGAGATCCGGCGCGACGCCGGCAGCCTGTTCTTTATTCCGACGCGCTACTGGGCCTATATGGTGCTGTTCGTGGGTTTGCTGGGCACCGCTTTCCTGACGGTCGGCGCCTTTGCGCCGCACAGTTCAGCGACGGTCGAGACGCAGTCGGAGACGGCGGAGTCGTTGTAGGCGGCGGCGGAGGCAGGGGTTTGTCGTGAGAAGGCTATTGTTGGTCATTACGCGCCATTGAGGCGACCACATGGGACTGCGCCAAATAGTTTGTGCAATTGATAAGGTGTCCATTAATTTGTCACCTTAATTCAGCGTTCATTTGCGGAGTTGGCATGGAACGAAGGAGAATGTCTTTAACCTGTGCCTGACAGGGTTCTCGGGCACAACTACGGTTAATTGCTTTTAATAAATAATTATGGTTGTATTGCTCAGCGCAACTGAATGGGGTGTGTCATGGGTTTGCACGAATATGTGGCGGCGTGGTGTGACGAGGCCTTAAAGCAAGTACTTGTGGGGCGCAAAATACTGCACAATTTCAACAAGCGGCGCGACGATGACATTTCTACTTTGAAGGCATTAGTCGCGCGTGCAAAAACTGATCCTGTTTTCGCCGATAGGGGCCTTGTCCGCCAAGGCGTTGCGGCTACTTTAGGAGAGTTCGAGCAATCAGTCCGGGGTTGCTTGGCGTATGAAAATTTCAAGGAGCACGCACAATTTCAAAAAACCCAAGATGCTTTTGGTACCCGTGTAAGTGGAAGAATTTATAATTCGTCCTCCCCAGGGAAACTCCTGGTCGGAGCAAACCAAGGCGAGTACCGATTTGGTTATGAAGTAACTCAAAGTTTAGTAACTTCTGAAAAACTTATTTCTTATTTTGATAGCCTGGCAGATGAAATTCGCAACACTCGCGAAATCATTCGGGATGCGTCAGAGGATAAAATTACGCAACTTCAGCAAACAAGCTTACCCGAATTGCTGGATATGGTGAAGGGCGCCGCAGCAACTCCCCCAGCGACGCAGGTAGAAAGGCCATCACTCTATGTTCCAGAGGCAAAACGGGGTAAGCGAGTAGGCACGGCACTTTGGACATTGGGAATATTGTTCGTCGCCGCTCTAATATTTCATTTGATTGGTTGGTTTGTATTTGCCGGTGCCTTATTATTTTTTGTCGTATCAGCAGTTGTTACCTCGAACACAGATTTAGAAGAGGAAAATTCGAGGGTAGAGCGAGCGAACAGAGATAAAGCGCTAAAGGATAATATTGAGAAATTGGATTTGCGCGCTCGTGAGTTAATGTCTGGTACTCTCGCGGAGATAATCGATCGCCTCAATGGGGCTTCAGAAGTCGCGACTGATCTTGGCAGGGTATTGCGAGGAATTGCATCGGAGACGGTTCAAACAAAGCCTCCTACCGCAGACGTTGTTTTTGGTGAATGTACGATCTCTCCTTTGATTGACCACGTAACAAGAAAAGAAGGTAATCCCGATTTCGCAGATTACGCTGACCCAGAATTCTATCTCAAATGCGTTCAAGAAAGGCCGCACGTTATAGAGGATTGTCTGGCGCACATGCCTTTGGGCGAGTGCGACGAGATTGACGTAGTTGTTGCTCAAGATGACAGCCAATATGAGGTTGGTCGCTATCTCACTTCTGCAATTCTTATGGCTTCTCAGCCAGGGCAAGCTCGCTTTATGTTTGTCGAACCTGGGCGATTGGCAGAGGCTTACCGTGTCTTTGGCGCACTTAATGAGTCGGCCGCCACGCGCCTAGCGGACCGCCTATATATTACCCAACTCAATGAATTGGCTACGGCTGTTGATTCCTTGCGAACCTTTGTTGGCAGAACAAAGGAGGCGATGACACGGCAGGCTGATGCCAATCGAAGGATCACAGATCAAGAAGTGGGCAACAAGGGCACTATCCTACTTCAGCGCGCTATTGTCGTTTTGGATGAGACGCAACGGTCACATTGGCCGCAAAAAGATCAACGCCGCGTGTTGGAATATTACGATGAGATAAAAGCCCTAAGCCAGGTTGGAGCACGGGAAGGTAGCGTACTCTTAATTCGATTGCGCCAGCCAGTGGGAACTCCAGAAGCTGATTTACCTGTGACCTCAGAACGCACAATCCGCGTTAATGCCAGCAGTTCTTGTTTCACATTCTCAGGCGATATCAGGGCCGCGTTCAATGACGCTGAAAGCGCCGCTTCGATTGCGACCGCATGTGACTTGTGGGCCAAGGCTGCTAAAAAAGCCGACTCTACTTTGCATCAGACCGGGGCCACACTTGACTGGTCAGATAAAGAATTGTCCGATAGTCGTTATGGCTTGGAAATCGACATCGGTCGGCACGGCGCAGATCGTTCCGCTCAATTCATTCTTGGTCGTGAAGGCGCGCACCATGCGATTTGCATAGGTCGAACCGGGTCAGGCAAGACCAATCTATTTCATGTGATTATCAGTAACCTCGTGCGTCGTTATTCGCCAGACGAACTTGAACTTTACTTGTTGGATTTTAAGGAGGGGGTAGAATTCGCCGTTTACGCAGACCTAGCTCTCCCACATTGTCGAGCCGTTGCTATCGATGCTGATCGCGGATTTGGCCTAAGCGTATTGACTCACTTAAAACGCGAACTGAATCGGCGCGCGAACATATTCAAAGCAGCCGGGGTCGGTATTGCGAGTCTTGAGCGATATGAGGAAGCCACCGGCAACAACATGCCTCGCATAGTCCTTCTCATAGATGAGTTCCAAGTTCTCTTGCAAGCAGGGGAACGTACACCAGGAGCAGCATCAGGGGCAGCCGCAGCAGCCTTGGAAGACCTCGTTCGCCGGGGGCGCTCGTTTGGTCTACATGTGATCCTTGGCTCGCAAACCCTGGCGGGGCGCGAATTAACAGCGGCAACGCTCGGCCAGTTGGCAATGCGGATCGTACTTCCCTGCAGCGCTCCTGATGCGGCCATGTTGCTAGGAGATCAACCGATTTCAAATCAATTGCGGGCCCCCGGAGATGCCATAATTTGGCGAGCCGGCCAAGGTGAGGTTTCAGATTCTCATTTGGCAAAGATTTTCGCCGCCGACCTAGATGATTTGCCTAAGTTGGCGGCTACAAGCCGTGACCACGCGTCAGCAGATGGCCGAACACCACCCGTTCCATTTGTTTTTCGCGGAAGCGGTCAAAACGAATTGACCGAAATGATGCCGCACTTAAAGGCAGTGAAGGCGGAGCAGCGTGATGCTAATGCCGGTATCTTCGCATTGGGCGCACCAACCACATTCGGTGATCGGCCTTTTGGCGCGTTACGTAACACTAGAGCGCGCAATGTTTTGTTTGTTCACCGCTCGGATGACACTCGATCCGGATTTTTTTATTCAGCAGTCGAATCATTATTAGCGCTTCAATCTGATTGCCAAGCTGTCATTTGCGATCTGGAGCAATCAACTGATTTCAGCAATGTACCACTCGTAGAGAGTCTAGCAAAGGCGTTCAATGGTCGGGTTCGAGTCGTCCAGCCGACAGAACTCGAAGCGGAAATAGAAAAGCTAATTGTTAATCTCTCGGCACCGCACACTGGCCTGCGGACGGTGTTTGGCATTGCGGGTGCTGGTCGAACTAATCTCGTCCGTTCGGCTGCCTTTTCAAAACTCCTCAAGGAAGGATCGGAATTCGGCCTTCATGTGATCGCCACATGCGACGGTGTGAAGAATATGGAACGTCTCATAGAACGCTCAACAATAACGGAATTCGGCATACGCGGGCTAGGCTCGTGTTCCGCTTCAGATTCCCAAAAACTCTTAGACACCAATGATGCCGAATCACTGAGCGCCGAGCATCAATATTTGATATTGGATGATATGGTTCCGGGCCGCCTTATGCGGTTGCAAGTTCTAACGCCATCGCTTCAATCGGATACAGTGGCAATTGTCAGCGAATCGGAGGCCGCTAATGCCTAGCTTAGTTCACGGTGACTTAGACTCGATGATGCGGCTCAAAGTCGGGCTCGTCACATCCGCCAATAAATATGCAAGCGAAGCTAGTCTGCTACGCAGCGCCGCGAACGGGTTGGAACAAGCATCTGAAACCAACACGCATGACCTAGCCGTCGAGCAGGCACTTGAGATGGCCAGTCGGTTGGAAACTCTGGGAGCCGCGATTGATGCAATAGCGGATGGCCTGACTCCAGAAATAGAGCGCTTATCAGCACTTGTAGAACTTACTCGAAAGGTTTGACCTGTGAGCGAAATCCATTTTAATGTCGAAGCTGTTGAAGAGTTTTGCGGTAAGCTCACGGCAAGACGTGAAGCGCTAGCTGAGCGTCTGGGAGATGAACGTGTGTTGTACGAAGCAGTCTTTGATAGCTGGCGGGACCACCGTGCTCAAGGGATTCAGGGCCGCCTTGAAGAACTCAAGCGAGTCACAGAAACTATTGCTTCCGATATGGACGATCTGACGGCCGCACTACGTCGTCAGGTACGTGCTGCGCAGGAATATTTAGGCGGTTCCGAAACTTGGTAAATGGTACAAAATGTCAGGCCCTTCTAAAAGACTTTGAATAACTTACTTCTTTCGGACGGCTGTCCTCGAAGCGATAGGTCACCTCGGGCGGGCCACCGCTAACCTGAATGTCGATAGGGCTGACGATGCCACCTTCCCCACTCTCGGGGGAGTATAAAAATTGTATAAATACGTTCTCCTAAAATTCAGGCTTGCCAAGCCTTCTGCTGGCGCAACTGCACTGCACGATGACCTTCTACTTGCCGGCGGCATCAAGCGCAGGAATAAGGGAAACGGGAGCAATATTCTCGCTTTTATCCGAGCGTTCTGATTGGGATTCCGCCGTGCAGTGTCGACACGTTGGGCAGTACTCCTCCTACCCCCTACCCCGTTTCCTTGGACGCCAGGATTGTCAGCCCTGGAAGATATGATGCCTGCCGCGCAAATCGCCTGACAGGCAGACGTGCCGATTGCGGATCATGAGAGATGATTTGCAACAGAGCTCGATAATCTCCATGACTTTTCCGCTGAAACAGTCTAGCCATATGTCAGACAAATAAGATCTGCAAAACCTGGCAGGGAAGATGCTCAAACGTACACTGGGCTGCTCGGTAATGGGGACGCGACATGACGCAGTATGAGGGGCGGATCGATCGCCGGCGCCTGTTGGGCTGTGCGGCCGCTAGCGGGATGGCAGCGATGAGCGGTATTGCCTGGGCCCGGGCAAAGTCCGCACCAGATGACCGGCTGCCGGACGGCACGGCCTTCGCGCTCTGGGAACAGCCGCTCAGCTTCTCGAAGACCTATTATGTCGATAGCAGCTCGGCCGCCGCCGACGATAGCGGGCCGGGCGACCAGGCGCGGCCCTTCCGCACGATCAACCAGGCGGCGCAGGTGCTTCAGCCGGGTGAACGCGTCGTTATTGCTACCGGCACCTACCGCGAATGCGTGCGGCCGGCGCGCGGCGGCGACGATCCCTCGCGGATGATCAGCTATGAGGCTGCCCCGGGCGCCAAGGTCCTTATCAAGGGCTCGGAAATCCTGAGCGATGGCTGGCACCAGGAAACCGTCACGGTCGGTTTCCGCCCGCCTGGCGCCCCCTCCCCAACCGAAGGCGGCGTGACCACCTGGCGCCACGTGCTGGACGGCGCGCTGTTTCCCGACGCCTACAACCCCTTTGCCCTGCCGAGCCTTATGGGCCAATGGAACTGGCTGGACCCGACCAAGGTCGATATGGGCCCCTATCTGCGTCGCCGCGGCCTGGTGTTTGTCGACGGAAAGCCACTGGAGCCCGTAGAGCAGCTTCGCGAACTGGCGGCGCCGGCCCTGACACCCTTTCCGGATTTCACCAAGCCGGCTGCGCCGCAGAACGGGCTGCCCGGACGACGGCGCGGCGGCCCGATCATGCAGGAGGTCGGCGGCGTGCCCGATGCCCGGGTCTGGGTGGACCCGTCCGGCACGGCGATCCAGATCCGCCTGACGTCGGGTACCCCTGCCGACCATGTGATCGAGGTGACGACACGCCAGCACGCTTTCATTCCGGCGAGCAGCGGGCTGGGCTATATCCGCGTCAAAGGTCTGACCTTTCAGCAGGTCAGTAATGCCTATCCCTTTCCCCAGTACGGTATGGTTTCACTGGCCGGCGGCGACCACTGGATCCTGGAGGACAACACCCTAGAATGGGCCAATGGTCTCGGCCTCGACATCGGCTTCGACGGTAATAGCGCGGGCGCGCTCAAGGCCGGAGTCTCGCAAGTCGTGCGCGGGAACACGATCCGCTATTGCGGCGTCAGCGGCATTGGCGGCATGGGCACGACCGATACCTTGATCGAGGACAACCTGATCGAATGGTGCGGCTGGGCCGACGCCGAACGCGGCTGGGAGGCGGCCGGCGCCAAGTTTCACCGCGCCAGAAACATGATGTTCCGACGCAATGTCATTCGCCATATGCGCCATGCCAATGCCGCATGGTGGGACAGCCAGGACGCCAATTGCCGCATCACCGGGAATATCTTCGCCGATGTCCTGACCGTCAGCGCCGCTGTGCATATGGAGATGAACCGGGAAGCGAACCAGATCGACAACAATATCATCTGGGACGTGCGCAATGCCGAGCCGGGAACGCCCGGCCAGAGGGGTTGTGCGGGATCGGGTCTGTTTATCAACGCCACCGACAAGTTAATCGTGGCGCAGAACCTGATCGGGGCTTGTGACAATTCGGGGATATTCGCCATCACGCGCCCGGACCGTACCGGCGCGGGACAGGCGCGCGACAACACCATCGCCAACAATATCTTCGCCCGGTGCGGTGCTTCGGCCATCGTCTTTCTCGACCCGAAGAACACGGCCGACGGAAATGTTTATGTCGATATGCCGGCGCAGTACCTCGGTTATTACGAAGGCGATGCGAAATCCTATCTCGACCTGGCGGCCTGGCGCACCGCCCACGGTTGGGACCGGACGTCTGTCGAGGCCGATTTGCATGTCGAGTTCGACCCCGCTACGCTAAATCTGACACTATCGAGTACCCGGCCCTTGCCAAAGGTGGCCTCCGTCAATGGCATTCAAGGCGACCTTCTGGGTGCACGGACAGGGGAGACGCGGGTCGCCGGACCGCTGGCTAATCCGTCCGCAAGGGAAACCTGGATGGTTGATCCTCGACGCAAAACAAGCATCTAGCGGGGTGTTGCGAACCGTGGCTCCTGCACAGTCTTTCACTCACAGCCATTGCCCTCGAATTTGGCGGATTTAACCACACCATCCTTGATCGTAAAGGTGGCCACACAATCCGACGAAAGGATCTTTGTCGGATCATAGCTGGTTTCATCGTAAGGAACCTGACGCGTCATGGTTACGCCATTCACGACATAAGATTCCGTACGTTCTTTTCTGGTCGTCGTCGCTGGTGCCTGATCGCCTATAGTGGCTTGCTTTGTCGTGCGATACGTCCAGACCTCGGAGCCGTCGCTCATCATCGCCTTATTTTCCGAGACTCCCCATTCCTGGATTACGGATGCGGCCTCCTTTCCTTCCCACTGGGTGTTTTTCTGGCTCAGGCCTTCATCGGTCGTCGCGCATCCCGAAAGTACAATGGCGGCAATTGTTACCAAGCCAAGAGCGACTTTATTTACAATCTTGGGAGTCATCAGCAACCCACCCCTTCCATGAATTTGTATCACCGCAATATACCGCAGAACCAGCACAAAGCCTTCACAAATAAAATTGAATTTTACATGTGAGTTGTCAACAGATAATAGAAGTGGTGCGTGCTCGACCTTGCCGACCGGCAACCGGACATTGACGGGCGATAAAGTACCCTATGGTACCCAGGGCCTCGGGCGTCGCAGGCAGCGAAACCTTTTAGCTGCGAGACATAATAAAAAGGGCCTGTTCTGGCCTGACTTTCGGCCGGACCTCGTCTCTGCGGTTCAATCGCTAAATACCTAACCTACGACAGGATAGCGCACTTCCCATGCTGAAAGACCTCGACATCACCCGTGTGGATGAACGCTCGGACGTCACCGCAGAAAGCTTCGCCCGCGATATCATGACAGCGGCGCGTCCTGTGCTGCTCAAGGGTTTGGTGGCGGACTGGCCGGCTGTCGGTCACGCCCGGAAATCCCTGCATGCGGTGACTGACTATCTCAAGGCGATGGACACGGGGCATCCGGCAAGCGTTCTGGAAGCCGACAGTGATGTCAAAGGCAGATTCGCCTATGGGCCCAATGTGCCCGACTTCAATTTCAACCGTCAGCGAAAATCGGTGTCGGCAAGCATCGATCAGCTCGTAGCTCTGGCCGATCACCCAAACCCGACCTCGCTCTATGTCCAGTCAACACCGACAGCCCAATACCTGCCCCGCTTCGCCGCAGAAAATCCGAACCCCTTGCTGTCATCACAGATCGCGCCGCGCATCTGGATCAGCAACCGGACGACGACGCCAACGCACAACGACAATGACTACAATATTGCCTGCGTCGTCGCCGGCCGCAGGCGCTTTACGCTCTTTCCACCCGACCAGGTGACCAATCTATACATCGGTCCTCTTGAACACACGCCGTCAGGCCGCGCTATCAGTATGGCCAGCCTCGAAGACCCAGACTTTGAAAAGTTCCCGAAATTCCGCGACGCCCTCGCCGCGGCGCAGGTCGCCGAGCTTGAGCCGGGCGACGCACTGTACATACCGCGTTACTGGTGGCATCACGTCCAGTCTCTGGGCGCCTTCAACGTCCTGATCAACTACTGGTGGGGCATGCCGGTCAATCCTCTGGAGAACCCGGTCCTGTGCTACTTTGACGCCATACTGGCGTTGAAAGAATTGCCCGGAGCTGAACGCGCCTACTGGAAGACGATGTTCAACCATTATATCTTCCACAGCAACGGTGACCCCATCGCGCACATACCGGAAAAGCACCAGGGAGCGCTCGGCCAACACACGCCTGAGATTCGCAAGGGATTTATGAACGCGCTGCAACAAGCCTTCTTCGGCCGCAGCTAGGCTGTCATTGAGATTGGGCGCTCTTTACCATCAAGGAACCATGCTTTCTCAGGTAGTCGTCGTGACTGACCAAGGTGTTGACCCCGTTTCGAATAAGGCCTTTCATCGTACGCATGGCATCTCGGGCTTCATTTTCCGGGATTTTGTCGGCCTGCGGATCATAACCCTGGGGTATCAGTCCCTGGCCCAGCAGGACAGCACTCCAGCTTTCCACCGTAAACAATTCACCGGCGTCCAGAAGCAGGCGACCCAGATTGGCAAATACCTCCATACGGGCGGCCAGTGTGTCCGGAACACTCATGTCGCGCACCTGACGCCAAAACGGCGTGTCGTCCCGTCGGGTTTGCTTGTAATGCAAAATCACGAAGTCCCTGACATATTCGTATTCGGCGGTCATTCGCCGGTTATAAAGATCGACCTCGGCCTGAACGATCCCGCGCGACGGAAAAAGCGACTTCAGGATCGCAACGCCCCGCTGCACCAGATGAATGCTGGTCGATTCCAAAGGCTCGACGAAACCCGATGCCAGTCCCAGTGCGACGACGTTCTTGTTCCAGGTGAGACGACGCCGGCCGGTCGTGAACCGCAGAGGTCGCGGTGTCGCCAGGGCCGGACCGTCGAGATTGCCCAATAAGTCCGCTTCGGCTTCCTCGTCGCTGATGAAATCGCTACAATAGACATGGCCGTTGCCGATGCGATGCTGCAACGGGATGCGCCACTGCCAGCCCGCGCTTCTGGCCGTGGAACGTGTATAGGGCTCGGTTGGACCCGTTATCGCACTCGGCACCGCCAGTGCCCGGTTCATCGGCAGCCAGTGTGACCAATCAATATACCCGGTCTTCAGGGCGTCCTCTATCAGGAGGCCTCGAAAGCCCGAACAATCGATAAAGAGGTCCCCCTCCAGAATCCGGCCGTCAGACAACTGCAAGGTTTCGACAAATCCCGTCTCGGCATTAAGATTCACCCCCGTAATGCGTGCGTCGATATGCTTCGCCCCGTTTTTAACCGCAACGTCGCGAAGAACTCCCGCATAAAGCGTCGCGTCGAAATGCAGAGCGTGGCACATTTTAGACAGGACCTGACCTGGGTAGTCTGTCGGCCGGCCGAACCGCCCGGCATGCGCCGCCACAGCGGTCAGCGCATAGTCGGAAAACGCGCCCTCACGTGTTCGCAGCCAGTGATGGTGGAACGGCACCCCGCCCAGGTCATGGCCGATTTCTCCGAACGGATGGAAATACCGGTCGCCCAGGGCGCCCCAATTTACGAATTCGATACCCAGCTTGTAGGTGGCTTTCGTCCGTCGAACCACCTCGTCCTCGTCCAATCCGAGCATGAAGTTAAGCTGACGGATTGGCGGAATCGTCGCCTCACCGACGCCAACCGTGCCGATTTCCGAGGACTCCACGACGGTCACAGAAATACTCTGCGGCGTGAGACTCGCCGAAAGGACGGCGGCCGCCATCCAACCGGAGGTCCCACCGCCGACGACGACGACATTTCTGACTTGCTGCATGAGTATTTCATTCCCCGGTATTCAGCAGGTTTAGAGCGCAATCCGATAAAGTGGATGCCACTTTTCGGTTAAATTGCGCGACAAAGCAAAAACTTAGAGCGGAATGACGATTCTACCTAAAGTCATTTCGCTCTAGATCAATATGCGTGGGTCTGAGTCCTCGCTGCCACTTCAGGCGTCACGGGGATTGCAGCCGTACGCGCCAGCAAAAAGACTTTCCAGTTTACGGAGGCATGACAACAATTGCATAATTGCAACCCAACGAAATGACTCTGCGGCCCCAGCTCGGCGACCCTATCTTGCGTCGCTTTGGGCCGCACTTCGACACAGGATGTTGCGGCCATATTGCGTCTCCAGGGCACAGATTGCCAGCCGCGCGATAGGCGGCTGCCACCGCACAGCGATCTACTTCTTGCCAACGGCTTCGAGCATGGCATCCAGGCTGGCCTGATCCTTGACGACCAGGGTGCGGCGGTCGATGAGACCTCCGGTATCCCATACGAAGGGCAGGACGCCGGCGGTCAGCGCCGTCTGCGTATTGTACTTCATCCAGTAGGTCACCGCAGCATTGTGCGTGGCCATATCGGCCGGGCCGGAGCCACGGCGGAAGGCGCCATATTCCCCCATCAGGACCGGAATACCGGCGCTGGTGTAATGGTCCTTCATCGCCGTCATCTGCTGTGAGATATAATCCTCTTCGCCCCACGTGGCGTTGCGATCCGGTTCAATCGTCGAGTGATGGCCGTTGCCCCAGTAGTAGAACATCTTGCCCCACGATGCGTCTTCACTCAGCGCCGTAAACTGGAAGGGCGTATAGTTGTGTACTTCCAGCATCAGTCGATTGGCCACTGTATCGGTCGGGAGCTTCTTAACCAGTGATACCGCATACTCCGTGCTGGTGTTCGGCGCCTGCAATACCAGAACGCGATAGGCGTTTTTGCCGCCAGTTGAACGAACGGCATCAATAAAGGTCTGATGATAAGCCAGCAGGATGTCCGCCTCAGCCGCGTCGTCGGCGTTGGGCTCGTTGGCGCTGGCAAACATCAGGCGTTCGTCGAAATCGCGCAGATGCGTGGCGATCTGTTCCCAGAAGGCTTTCTGCTTGGCGATGACAGCGTCCTTGCTGACAGCGTTGACGTGATTTTCAAGCCAGCCGCCGTCCCAGTGGATGTTGAGCAGAACGTAGAGATTGGCGTTGATGCAGTACTGCACGACGTCCTTGACGCGGTTGAGCCAGCTGTCGGAAATCTTTGCGGTCGTCTGATTGGCGTATTGATCCCACGCACAGGGCAGTCGTATCGCATCAAAGCCCAGGTCTTTGCCCTTGGTAATCAGGTCCTGGGTGATCATGGGATTACCCCAGTTGGTTTCGCCGCCGCTGGCTTCCAGAGTATTGCCAATGTTCCAGCCAAGCTTGATGTGGCCGGCAATATCTACCGCCGTGCTGGTCATGCCGGTGGAATCGGCTGCGATCGGGCTCGTATTGTAGCTTGGGTAAAGGCCAGAAGAGGAAGAGGAAGACGACGAAGACGAAGACGATGAAGAGGACGACGACGATGATGAAGAAGACGATGACGAACTGGACGAGCCACCACCCGACGAACCACCGCTGCCGCCACCGCCGCCACAGGCCGTACAGACTGCGGCCATTGCCACCGACGAAAACATGAAATGACGCCTACCAAGTTTCATACGCAATCCTCACTGGTCTTGTTCTTATGGTTACAGGTGCTCACGTGCCGGCCCGCATCGAAACTGCCGGCAGCCCATCGCCCCCTATTAAAACTATTTGGTTTTGGAAAATTTACAAGTAAAATAATTATTCGCGAATGAAACGAATTTGGCGCCGGAAACGGATCGGAATGGAGGTCCCGTTAAGGGAACTTCCTACTTCGATACGGTCGCGTCGCGCCAGGCTGGCTTGACGAAGCCTACTGTTCCATAATGAATGCCGCCAGGGTCTTTCGATCCTCCGCGCTCAGGGCGTCGAAGGCCGGCATGGCGTGTTCCGAGCCCCACACGCCCTGGCTGCCTGCGGCGATGCGGCCTGCCACATAGGCGACCGCGTCCGTCCGGCCTTTGTACTTGGCCGCGACCTTGGTATAGGCCGGACCGACCGAATCTTCCTTCAACTGGTGGCAGGACAAGCATGTGTTGGCGTCCATCAGGGCCAGGGCGGGTGACGCCGCCACAGCCGGCGCCGCGGCCACGGCCTTTGGCTGTTCGCCCGGGCGGAAGACGATGCGGTACAGGCCTGACGTCGGGTTGGGGGCATTCCATTTCGGTCCATAGGCCAGCACGTACAGATGGCCGTCGGGGCCGAACATCATATCGATCGGATCGTCGATGGCGATATTGCTCGACAGGTCGGAGATCTGGCGGACATGGCCTTGACCGTCGAAATCGACGACCTTGATATAGCTGCGGACAAAGTCGGAGATAAACAGCTTGCCGTCGTACCAGGCAGGCAGGTTGTCCGCCGTCGCGGCTTTCGGGCGGTGGTAGATGCCGCCGGCCACCGCCGATCGGCCGCCGGTGCCCAGTTCGGGGAAGTCGGTCGACTGGTTATAAGGGTACCACACCAAGGCAGGACGCGCCGCCGGCAGGACCCTGGCGCCGGTATTGCGCGGTGAGGCATTGACCGGGCGGGCCGGATCGAAGGCGGCCCCTTCTCTGCCCGTCACATAGTCATGCGCCAGATACGGCATGTTGTTGCCGATGAACAACGGCCAGCCGTAGTTGCCCGGACTCTTGACCTCATCGATCTCATCCTGGCCGCGTGGGCCGCGTGTCGCGTCATCGACCGAGGAATCCGGACCAACGTCGCCGATATAGAGGTAGCCGGTGACAGGGTCTATGGCCAGGCTGTACGGATTGCGGAAGCCCATGGCGTAGATTTCCGGCCGCCCGGCGCGCGGATCGCTAAAGAGGTTGCCCTTGGGGATGGTGTAACCACCCGCGGCCTTAGGCACGATGCGCAGCACCTTGCCGCGCAGGTCGTCGGTATTACCCGACGAGCGCAGGGCGTCGGTTTCCATGGCGTCCGGTCGGTTGTCGATGGGCGCGAAGCCGTTGACCTCCTTGTTCCACGGATTGGTGTTGTCGCCGGTCGTGATGAACAGCTCGCCGCGCGCGTTGAAAGCCAGGCCGTTGCCGGTGTGGCAGCAATTGTCCTCGATGGGGATGTCGATCAGGGTGTCGAGCGGGACCAGGCGTTCGGTGCCGGCTTCGATGCGGAATCGTCCGACGCGGTTCTGCATCTTGCCGGCGGCGCCGCGCTTGGAAAACTGGACATAGATGATGCGGTTGGTGACGAAGCCGGGGTCGACCACGATGCTGAAGGCGCCGTGTTCGGCGTTGGACTGGTCGGTGGCGACGACACCCAGGACCTTGCGCGTGCCCCATGTGGTGTCGACCTTGATGATGTCGCCGCCGCGCTGGACAATCAGGACATTGCGATCGGGCAGGAAGTCGAAGGCGACCGGTTCGTTCATGTCGGTGGTGACGGCTTCGCTGACCAGGCGCCCGGGTTCGGGACGGATACGGCCATAGTCACGTGCGCGAGGTCCTGCCGCAAAGGTCAGGCCTTCGATCATCAGCCGCCGCATCGCAGCCAGGTCGTAATCCTCTTCGCGGTGGCCGAGGCCGATATAGTAGGCGCGGCCGCCGTCGAAGAGGTTGGACCAGACCATCGGATTGATCGTGGTCGCCGCGGCGTCCTTATAGGAGGCGCCGTCGATATCCAGGATGCGGTGGATGTTGGGATTGACGTTCTCGAAATTGTACCATTCGTCCATCAGGCGGAAGCCACCGGCCTTGATCAGGGCAGGATCGGCGGCCAGGGCCTTGTCCTGCGGATCGGCGACGACCAGGCGGGCTTCGGCCTGGGCAGGGTGGGACTTGAAATTGGCGCCGATCAGCTTGATGAACCACGGCCAGTTGCCGTCGTGTTCAGTATCGGTCGCCGAATGCAGGCCCAGAAGCCCACCGCCCGACTGGATGTAGCGCTCGAACGCAGCCTGCTGGGCAGGATCGAGGACGTCGCCGGTGGTGTTGAGAAAAACAACCGCGTCATAGGTTTTCAGCACCTCGTCGCGGAACAGGGCCGGATCTTCGCTGAGCGTAACCGAAAAGCCGTCCTGCTTGGCCAGGGCCTGGAGAGTCGCCTGGCCTTTTTCGATCGAGGCGTGGCGGTAGCCGGCGGTCTTCGAGAAGACGAGGATTTGGGCGCCTTTCAGGGAGGTGACGGCCGGAGTTGGCGGCGAGGCCGGGGCCGTCGCGTGGGCGCGCGCCTTGTGACGTTTGGCGCCGTGGCGTTTCTGGGCGCTGTGGGCCGCCATGACCAGGGCCAGGGACAGGACGGTAGCCAGGATTACGGCCAGGAGCGCGAACGGCCGGTGCCGCTTGAGGATAGTCGACATGTCAGTTCCCTGTAATATTTTTAGAAAGCGCCGTAGAGGCTGATCATGGCATGACGACCGCGCGCGCGGAAGCCCGATATGGTTTCATAGCGCCCATCCGACAGATTGCCGACCTTCAGCGCCAGGCTGACGCCGTTCTGGAAACGCCAGCCGGCGGTCAGGTCGCTGATCAGATAGGGTTTCAGGTCCTGCGCCCCGGTCGGTATCGAGCTCGACTGGCGCTTGCCGACATAGCGGCTGTTGAGGGCCAGGGTCAGGCTGGGCGTCGCCTGCCAGGTCAGGTCGACCGCCGCCGTCAGGTTGGGACGGTGCAGCAGGCCGCCGTTGGCGCCGTTGACTTCGTGGTGCAGCGACGACAGCCGGACATCGTAGGTCAGTTGCGGGGTCGCTGCGCCGCGTAAGGACAGATCCAGGCCGCGAATAGCGACTTCGCCGCGATTGACCAGTTTGAACGTAGCGAAATCGAAGTCGATCAGGTTGCAATAGGTAGCGCTGTGGGCGGTCAGGCTAAGCTGCGCCGCGCCAAGGCGCCAGCCGGCCGTCAGTTCACCGCCCGCGCTTTCCTCATTGCGCAGGTTGGGCGAGCCGACCAGGGGATCGCCCAGGGCATAGAAGCTGGGCACTTTCAGCGAGCGGCCCCAGGTACCGCCGAAACTCGCGCGTTCGTCATCCGAGCGCCATTCGATGGTGGTCCGGGCGCTCCAGTCAGGACGGGCGCCGTCGCGGCTGTCAGCGCGCAGGCCGGTGCGCCATTGCCAGCCGCGACCGAGGCGTACCTGGCCTTCGCCGAACAGCCCGACGGTATCGCGGCTGTGCTCGAAGCCGGCGGGCAGGACGAAGCCGCCGCCGAAATCGAGCTCGGCATCGACTGTGCCCTGCTCGCGCATCAGCTCGAGGCCTGCACTGTAGTCGAGGTTATCGCCTTGCGCCCGGTAGATGGCCGTGGCCTGGACGCGGTCGAACCGGCTGACCTGCGTCGTTGCCGGGGTGCCGCCAAAGACGCCGTCGGGATTAGCGGGGGTGAACAGGTTTTCGTCGCGTCGGAAGACCGACAGGTGCAGGTCGAGACGGCGACGATCGTCGACAGCCTGGGTCAGCCTCACGCCCAGCAGGCGGTCGCGATCGCGCGTCGTTTGATGGTCGCCGGTCGCGCTATAGAGCGGGCCGCCGCTGGCCACGTCGAAACCTTCGCGGTCGCTGTCGGCGGCACGGGCGAAGACGGTCAAGGTGCGGTTGTCGGTCAGCTTTCCGCTCAGTCTGGCGCTGAGGCTGGACAGGTCGCGCCACTGGCCGAGACTCTTGTCGCCATCGGCACCGGTTCGGGCCAGACCGGTTAGCGACCAGCCGGCCGCCGGCGTCGCCCGGCCGCCAAGGCTAATAGCATATTCGTCATCGCCCGAGGCGGCGATCCGGTAGCTGCCGTGGCCCGTGCTGGGAAAGGCAAGTCCGAGATTGACGACGCCGGCCAGGGCGCCCGAGCCATAGAGCGCGGACAAAGGCCCCTGCCCCAGGGTAATCGATGCGATCTCGTCGCCGGCGACGGTGGAGAAATCATAAGCACCACCGCGCGAATCGCCAAGGTCGTTGACCGGCACGCCTTCGATCAGGACGGCGGTGAAGTTGGCGTCGGCACCGCGGACATAGAGTTCACTGCGCGAACCCGATACGCCCGAATCCAGCACGACGACACCCTGCACCTGTTCGAGGATCGCCCGCATGTCCTGGCCTTCGTGCGCTGTGCGGTATTCGGAATTGGGCAGGACGGAGCGCAGTCGGGTGCTGACAACAGTGACTTCGGTCGCGGCCTCTTGCGCCGTTACCGGCTGGGCCAACAAATACAGGCCGCCCATAGCGATTGTCGATAGACCTAACCTCACGCCCCACTCCCTGACTCTTAACCCATCAGGAAGAGGTAGAGGGAGTCCGCGCCCGGCTCCAGATGTTTATTGGATCGCGATCAGCCGTTGCCAATATCCTTGCGCGCTGAAATAGTGGTGACGATAAAACCGCCCAGCACGTCCAGCGCCGTCATGATCATCAGCAGAAAGAAGGTCGAGGTTGCAAACGGATGCAGCAAAAGGAATTCGACCAGGCAGACGATGAAGACGATCATCGAAAATGTGTGGTTGAGCAGGATCGTATTGCCGGAACCGGTCGATTTGAGAACTTCGAAAAACAGGCAGACCAGACCGACAAACAGAACGATGTCGCCGACACAGACCACCCACAGCGAACCATGAGACGGCATGGCCAAGCTGAACAACTTCTGTTGCATGAACAACAGGCTGTCGGTCGTGGCTGAATGACCGAACCGCGAGACCAGGGCGATGAAGTTGTAAATGGCTACCGGTATCAGTAAGAGCGGAAAGCTTTTAAGCACCGAAGGCTCCTTGCTGCATCCGTTATGGCCGATGGCCGGAAAGGCCGTCGTTGCGATAAGGGCTCGCTGTCGGGAGAGGTTAACACAGGGTGGCGCGGTTTGAAAATGTCCGGAGTAGGTGTCGTTTTATAAAGATAAAGTTGGTTTTAGTTGGTCGGGCAGGAATTTCAGCGCTTTTAAATGCCCATGGTTTTCAGCGTCGCGCGTAACCACGTAACGGCTTGGTCGTTTGCCTTGCGGGGATGCCAGGCCATGGCGATCTTGAAGGACTGCCGCGGCAAAGGCAGGGCGAATTGCCGGATGGCGTATGCGGTTTCAAAATGGTCCGCGACCGTCCGCGCGATGCACATGATGCGGTCGCTGCCGGCGATCAGGGCCGGGGCGGCCGCAATCTGGGGCAGGTAGGTATCGATCCGGCGCGCCAGGCCCTTGCCCTTCAGCCAGGCGTCGACCATGCCGGTGCTCTCTCCGACCGGTGATATCAGGACATGACGCTCAGCCAGAAAGGCGTCGAGGGAAGGCGCGGAGGTGACCCGCGGGTGGTCCCGGGCGCAAATCCCCGTCAGATCGTCCTCCCCTATGGGCTCGCGCCAAGGCCAGTCGCGCAGCGCCCAGTCGTCGCGGATCGCCAGGTCGTAATCGGGATCGTCGAGACGCGCCGTGAACCGGTCTTCGAACGGCAATATCTCCAGCGAAGCCTGCCAGTGCCGGGCCTCGGCCAATGCCAGGAAGCGGATCAGCACCGTGGTGACGGCATAGTCGTTGGCGAGGATGCGAAAGCGTCTGGTCTGCTGGGCCGGGTCGAAACCGGTTTCCGGATTCAGCGCCGTACCGATATCATCGAGTATGGTGCGGATTCGCGGCAGCAAGGTTTCGGCGAAGGGCGTGGGGTACATGGCGTGGCCGCGACGAACCAGTAGAGGGTCGTTCAGCGCAAGCCTGAGCCGGGCCAGGGCATTGCTGGTCGCGGGCTGGCTGAGACCGACGACCGTCGCCGCGCGCGACACGCTGCGATGTTCAAGCACCGCCGCCAGGACCGTGAGGAGATTGAGGTCGAAAGCCCTTATATTCACCATGTGAATAATATTAGTTCTGAATATCCATTTGAACAATAGTGTGGCCTCACCAAAATACAGGCGACCGAAACATCCCGGAGACACATCATGACCCGATCGCGTTTTACCTTTGCCAGCCACGGCGTCGACCTGGTCGGCGACCTGTATACACCCACATCTCAACCAAAAGGCCTGGTCGTGACCACTGGCCCCCTGACCTCCGTGAAGGAGCAGGCCGCCGGGGTCTATGCCCGGGCCATGGCGGAACTCGGCTATACCGCTTTGGCCTTCGACCATCGTACGTTCGGTGAGAGCAGCGGGCTGCCGCGGCAATTCGAGAACCCCTATGCCAAGGCCGAGGACATCCAGGCAGCGGTTACGGCCCTCCAGGAACGCGATGGCCGGGCGGACCTCAAGGTCTTCGGCGTCGGCATATGCGCCGGTGGCGGCTACATGGCGCAGGCCGTGGCGAATGATACACGATTCAGCGGCTTTGCCGGTGTCGCCGGCGTCTATAGCGACCGTGAGCAGACGCGGGCCTGGATGGGCGACGGCTATGCCGCGGCCAAGGCGCGCGCCCAGGCCGCGCTGGAGCGCTTCAATGCTACCGGTGAGGTCGAGACGATTCCGGCCGTCGCGGCCGATCTCGGCGATGTCGCCATGCCTTTGCTGGAGGCTTATGAATATTACGGGACACCGCGCGGCCAGGTTGCCAACTATGTCAACGGCTTCGCCGTCCAATCGCGACTCTATACGCTGGATTTCGACGTCCAGACTTTAGCGCCCGCCATCAAAGTGCCGACTCTGGTTGTTCATTCCAAAAATGCTCTGGCGCCCGGCCTGGCGGAAGCTTTTTTCGCCCGCCTTCCCGGCCCGAAAGCTGAACTTTGGCTGACCTCCCAGGGCCAGATCGATTTCTACGACGATCCGCATCTGATCGAGCCGGCAACCGACGCGATTGACAGGTTCTTCTCAAACCTGGGTTAAGCCGAAGCAGGTCCCGGGTTCCTCCCTCCTCCCTGTGCGAAGCTTGGGGAGGTGGCGAGCCCGCGAGCCGGAGGGGTATCTTCTGCCGGTCAAGTATTTCCAAACGCCTGAAAAGCTGACAAGTCGATGCAATGCCCCTCCGTCTCGCTTCGCTCGCCACGCCACGGGGCGCCCCGCTCCCCATTCCCTTCGCATGAGCTTCGGGAACAGGGAGGAGGGAGAAAACCTTGCCAACGACCCGTGGTGCAAAGCGGGAATACGCAAGGTTTAAAACAACGTCTTCATAGAGTCGGTCAGGTCGAACTCTGGCATTGTACGGCGAACACTCGCTAGTTTGCTGACATCCGCCACGATATAGGGCGGGTCGGAGGGGCGGTCGGGGATTGCGCCAAAATCGCACCTCAGGCGGCCGCCGCTGGCCAGGTTCACGGTCTCGGCCAACTGGCGCAATGTAATCGCGTGACCCGAAGCCATATTGACCGGACCGGAAAGGTTAGATGAAACCAGATCGGCCAGCCAGGCGCCACAGTGGGCCGTGTCGAGAAAGTCGCGGACCTGTAGCCCCGACGTACAGCGCGCCACCACGCCGGTTTTGGCGCATTCGACAAGATACGGCACCAGGCGGCGGGAGTCCTCCCCCGGACCGAACAAAAAGAACAAACGTGCCCAGGCGTGGCGCAGGCCATGGGTCGCGGCAAAGGTGGCCAGCCAGTGGAACAGGTCGAGCTTGGCCTGGCCGTAGGGCGTCGCCGGGAGGCAGGGATCGCGTTCGCGCCACGGCGTGGCATCGCTGCGGTTCCAGTCGTATTCGGCGCAGGTGCCGAGCGCGACAATATCCGTCCCGCCGGCGGCCGCGAAGGCTTCGAACAGGCGCTGGCTGGCGATAATCCAGCGCGCGTTGTCGGGCGATGCCCAGTACTGGCCGTGTTCGGTGACCCAGGCACAATGCAAAAGGTGCGTCGGACGTATGGCCGCCATCAGCCCATCGGTGGGTTGCTCGAGCAGATCGTGGCTGTGCCAGATGACGCCCTGCACGTCGGGTGGAGTCCGGCACAGGCCGTGGACCTCAAAACCCAGGTCGATCAGAGGCGCCAAGGCCTGGCGGCCAACAAAACCCGACGCGCCGGTGACCACGACCTTACGCATCGTCTCCCCATTCGGCGTCCTTGGCTGACATGACCGCAGGTACCGCCGGCCAGTCGATGGCGAAGCGCGGGCTGTTCCAGCGCACGCCCGACGCCAGGCCCGGCACATGGGCCGTATCGATCAGGTAGAAGACTTCAGCGGCGTCATTGAGCGTCAGGAATCCGTGGGCGCAGCCACGCGGGATAAACAGGGCGTTGCCGGCCTCGGCCGAGAGGGTAAGGCCGAACCACTGGTTCAGGGTCGGGCTGCCGGGGCGCAGGTCGACAGCCACATCGAAGACCTCCCCACGCGTACAGCGAACCAGCTTCTGTTCTTCGGCCGGCGCCTTCTGGATATGCAGCCCTCGCAGAGTATGGCGGGCGTTGTTGGTCGACAGGCTTTCCTGCAATGGCTGGAAATCGAGCCCGGCAGCGGTGAATTCGTCGCGACACCAGGTGCGCGAAAAGGCGCCGCGATCGTCGCGGATCGGTTGCTGATCGACCACAACCACGCCGGCAATCGGTGTCGCGGTGAAGCGCATCAGGGCCAAACCGTCAGTTCGGGAATTGCCGTGACGAAGTGCCCTCCCCACTCGGCAATGGCGGCGGCTTCAGCGCGGATCTCGGCCTGCAGGTTCCACGGCAGAATCAGCAGATAGTCCGGGCGGGCGGTGAACAGGCGTTCCGGGGCGACGATCGGGATATGGCTGCCCGGCAGGAACAGGTTCTGCTTGGCCGGGCTGCGGTCGACGACAAAGGCAATGTCGAGCGCCGTTACACCGGCAACGTTCAACAATGTATTGCCCTTGGCTGCAGCGCCCCAGGCTGCCACCGTCTTGCCCTCGGCGCGAGCACCGGCCAGGAAGGCTTTCAGGCCGTCGGTAATGGCGCGGACGCGGACCTCCATGCCGTCATAGCCTTCGGGCGTATCGAGTCCGGCTTCCGTTTCGGCGGCCCGGACGGCGGCCAGGTTATGGTCGGCTGTGGCTGTCCGCGGATCGTCGGCGTGGCAGGCAAAGAGACGCAGCGAACCGCCGTGGGTGGGCAGGGTTTCGACATCGAACAGGCACAGGCCGTGTCGGCCGAAGACGCGTTCCAGAGTGTAGAGCGAGAAATAGCTGTAGTGTTCGTGATAGATGGTGTCGAACTGGACGTGGCGGATCAATTCGAGAACGTGGGGGAATTCGACGGTCACCGTACCGCCGGTCGCCAGCAATGCTTTGAAGCCCGCGACGAAATCATTGAGGTCGGGGACGTGGGCCAGGACATTGTTGGCGGCGATCAGGTTGGCGGCGCCGTGGCGATCGTGCACATCGCGTGCAGTGTCGACGCCGAAGAACGCGACTTCGGTCGGAACGCCGGCGGCAACGGCGGTAGCGGCGACATTGGCGGCGGGTTCGATGCCGAGGCAGGGAATGCCGGCGGCGACGAAGTTCTTCAGCAGGTAGCCGTCATTGCTGGCGATTTCGACGACAAAGGACTGCGCATCAAGATCGAGGCGACGCGTGATTGTCTCGCAGTAGCGGGCGCAGTGGGCCAGCCAACTGGTCGAGACGGAGGAGAAATAGGCATAGTCGCTGAAGATGTCTTCCGCCGGAACGACCGGCTGCGCCTGGACCAGCAGGCAGGCATCGCAGACATGGACGATCAAAGGATAGACGGGCTCTGGGTTTTCCAAATCGGCGGCGCTGCGATAGCTGTTGGCCAGTGGCGTTTCACCCAGGTCGAGGAACAAATGCGTCAGGCGCGCGCCACAAAACCGGCAGGGGACGAGGCTATCAGGATTGGCCATGGCGGTTCACATAGTCCTCGATCTGCGCGTTGGTCAGGGTCTTGGGGGCCTGGTCCTGAGACCAGCCGAGATACCAGGCGGCGGCCCAGCCTATGGCCTCGCGCTGGCTCAAGCGGTTATGCAGGCCCAGTTGCGTGCGGCCGAGCGCCGTGTCCAGTTCCAGCCGCGTCTTTTCCGGCCGGGCAGCGTCGGGCGCCAGGGATGACGGCACCGCACGACCCAGGGCCGAGAGAAAGGCAGAGACCGCCTCCCCCACCATCAGGGCGTCATCGTCGGGACCGATATTGACCGATTTCGGCGTGGTATCCGGCGCCTCATAAAGATGCTGCGCATAGGCGAGATAGGCAAAGACGACGTCCAGCACATGCTGCCACGGACGCGTCGCTTCGGGATGGCGTAGGACCAGCGGCTGATGGGCGGCGTAGGCGCGCCAGGCGTCGGGCAGCAGGCGGTCGGCCGAGAAATCGCCGCCCCCGATGACATTGCCGGCGCGTGCGGTGGCAAGGTTCAGCCGACGTGCGTCGGCAAAGGCGCGCACGGCGATTTCGCAGGCGGCTTTCGAGGCGCTATAGGGGTCATGGCCGCCTAGCGGGTCGCCCTCGCGGAAGCGCTGCCCCAGGTCGTCATTGCGGTAAACCTTGTCGCTGGTCACGACCAGGATGGCGGCTTCGGGCGCGATGTCGGCGACGACATCGAGCAGGGTCAGGCTGCCCAGGATATTGACGTCGAACGTGTCGAACGGCGCGTCGTAGGACCGTCGGACCAGCGACTGCGCCGCCAGATGCAGGACGATGTCCGGGGCGGCGGTAGAAACCGCACGACGGACCGCGTCGCGATCGCGGATGTCGCCGATATGGCTGTCGGCGGTTTTTAGCGGCGTAATCAGGTTATACAGGCTGTCACCCGCTTCGGGTTCCAGCGCCAGGCCCGTGACGCGCGCGCCAAGATGGCTGAGGACGGCGCACAACCATGCCCCCTTGAAGCCGGTGTGGCCGGTGACCAGAA
Organism: Asticcacaulis sp. P2_C5; assembly: GCF_056404555.1. Taxonomy (NCBI): domain Bacteria; kingdom Pseudomonadati; phylum Pseudomonadota; class Alphaproteobacteria; order Caulobacterales; family Caulobacteraceae; genus Asticcacaulis; species Asticcacaulis sp. P2_C5. The sequence goes on along the minus strand of NZ_JBFUDU010000010.1, from coordinate 233,335 downwards.
CCCGGCGGTCTTGCCAAAAATCATTGACCGCTTCCGTCACCACAGTTTCCACGGCGCCTGGCCGCTGTCCCACAGCTGTTCCAACTGCATCTTTTCGCGCAGGGTATCCATGGGCTGCCAGAAGCCGTCATGATGGAAGGCCCCAAGCTGGTTTTCGGCGGCCAGGCGCTGCAGCGGTTCCTTTTCCCACACCGTGTCATCGCCATCGATATAGTCGCCGATGGCGCGCGACAGGACGAAGAAACCGCCATTGATATAACCGCCGTCACCCTTCGGCTTTTCGAGAAACTGCGACACGCGGCCATCGACGATATCGAGCGCGCCGAAGCGGCCCGGTGGCTGGACCCCCGTGACGGTTGCCAGGAGGCCGGCCTTTTGGTGGCTGGCGATGACGGCGGAGATGTCGATGTCGCCGACACCGTCGCCATAGGTCAGGCAGAAGGTGTCGTCACTGCCGATAAACGGCAGGGCGCGCTTGACACGGCCGCCGGTCTGGGTGTCGTCGCCCGTCTCGACCAGGGTGATCGTCCAGTCCTCGACCTCGGCGGCGTGCAGGGTGACGTGATTGTCGCGCAGGCGGACCGTCAGGTTGGCGCGATGCTGCGCGTAGTTGCAGAAGAAGTCCTTGATCATATAACCCTTGTAGCCCAGGCAGATGACGAAGTCGGTGACGCCATGGGCGGCATAGATCTTCATGATGTGCCACAGGATGGGCATGCCGCCGATCTCGATCATCGGCTTGGGTCGGGCATTGGACTCTTCCGAAATACGCGTACCGCGGCCTCCGGCCAGGATCATCGCCTTCATGTTTGGGCTTTCATATTTGGGCCTTCATGACAGTACATCCGTAATGGTCTGGTAGAAGGTTTCGGCGAAGCGTTCGGCCTGGCCCAGCGGGCTGTCCTTGACCTGCTGGCGCAGGTTCGTCCGCATGTGCTGACGTAACGGGCGATCACCGGCCAGGGCAACGGCCTTGTCGATATAGTCCGCGACGGTAAAGGTGCACAGGTCGCCAAGACCGGCATTGCTCAGGTTGGAATAGCTGAGCCGCTCGAAGAAGGCCGGACCGACCAGGGTGACGACCGGCACACCCATCCAGATGGTTTCACAGGTCGTGGTGCCTCCGACGTGCGGGAGGGTATCCAGCGCGATGTCGATATCGTTGTAGTGCGTCAGGTGGGCCCCGCGCACGGCCGTGAACATCAGGCGGTCGGGCGAGATGCCGTGAACTGCGAAGGCGCCTTCGGCATTGGCGCGGAACGCGTCCACCTTGCCTTCCGGACGGACGAACAGGAAGCGCGAATTGGGCACGCGATTCATGATGGCTGCCCAGGCCGCAATGCCCTCACGCGTGTATTTGTAGGGATTGTTCATCGTCCCGAAGGTGATGAAGCCGCGCCGGGTTTCGGGAATCTCGGGATTGATCGGCATTTCGACAAAGCCGCCCTTCGATACCGTGACCCAGGTTTCCGGCACTTCGAGCGGCTTTTCGATCAGCAGGCGCGGGTCGGACGGCTTGAGGAAAGGATCGACCAGGATGTAATCGATCGACAGCAGACCGCTGGAATGCGGATAGCCCAACCAACTGACCTGGACGGGCGCCGGACGGTAGGCCATGGCCTCGAAGCGCTCCATGGTGGTCGCGCCCATTTCGATCAGGATATCGAGGCGGTCGTCGGCCATGCCCTGGGCGACGGCCAGTTCCGAGGCGCCGGGCCACACCCGGAACCCGTCGACCAGGGTCGCCATATGTTTTTGAACGTCGTCGGCTTCGCGCGAGAAGCAGCTGTATCCGAAAACCTCGAAGCGGCTCTTGTCGTAGTTCTGCAGCAGCGGCAGGGCGAAATAACCGACGGGGTGGTTGCGCAGATCGCTCGAGAAAAAGCCAATGCGGATCTTTTCGCGCGGACCGCGCGGCGCGCGGGTGATGGCGTCGGGCAGGCGCGCCGCCGCGACCTTCTCGCCCCATTTGCGATGGTAGTTGAGCAGGTCGATCCGGTCGTCGAGGGTGAGGACCCGCGCCAGTTCCTGGTGAAAGGCGCCGGCATTGCCTTCGCGCAGCCAGGCGTCCCACATGACGTGCTTGTCGCCCAGTTCGTCGACTCTTTCGAAATCGAGGCAGCGTATCAGGGTCGCCTTGACGTCGTCCGACGGCGTGACATTGGTCACCTTGTAGCTTTCGGCCAGCTCGCAGGCCACGGAATAGGCTTCAGCAATATGCTCGGCCTCGTCGCCATAACGGCTGCGCACGAGGTTGCCGCAGAAGGCATTGAGGGCACGCATCGACTTGCGGTCGATCTGAAGGGCGCGGCGGAAGCAGGCATTGGCCTTTTCGCGGTCGGTTCGGCTGACAGAGCGGCCGAACTGAATCCAGCCGTCGATATCGTTGGGCTCGAGCATCAGGGACGCTTCGAAAAACCGCATCGACTCCGCCGGCCGACCCATCTTCGACAGGAGATCGGCAGCAGCCCGCATCAGTTTCGGGTTTTGCGGAAAGGCTTCCATTTTTTTGGAAATGAAGTCGAGCGCTTCGCCGGGGCGGTCGGCGCGGAACAGCGCCAGGGTCAGGTCCGCCATGGCGTTGAACAGCTTCGGGTTCATCATCAGGCAGCGGCGCAGGGTCGCGACAGCCTTCAGGTTCTGCCCCTGCACCTGCTGGCTGCGGCCGAGCAGGCGGACATATTCCGCATTCTTCGGATCCATGCGGCAGGTTTTCTGGTACATCTCCTCGGCACGGACGCCGTCCAGCATGTCCATATAGACATTGCCGGCATTGATCCACGGGCCGAGCGCCTTGGGGTCCAGCTTCCCCGCCAGGCGGTACTGGGCCAGGGCATCCTCAAAGCGGCGCTGACGCTTGAAGATCACCCCCATCAGATTGACCAGGGCGTATTCCTTGCGGCTGGTCTCGAGACGGGCCGCCGTCACCTCGGCAGCCCGGTCGAGCTGGCCGCTGTCCATCAGCGCCATGACGTAGTCGACGAAGTTGATGGTCGTCATCGGGCCCGCCGCCAGGGCGCGTTCGTACCACGGCGCGGCCTGAGCCGGCTCGCGGCGCTGAAGGTACAGCCGGGCAATGTCGGTCAGGAGTGCCACCGACGCCTCCCCGCCCCGCTCACGTTCGAGCAGGCCGGGTAGTGGGTCGATTCCTCCGGGCGTGGCCGTTGCGGCCTTATGTGTCGTTGTCGGCGTCGTCATGGGCCTGCGTATCTGATAAAGATGTCTGCTCTGAAAGACGTAGTTGGGCGAAGCATCACGGTGGCATAGTGCCGCCATCCGGCGCAAGGTCTTCGACAAAAAGCGTCCACAGCGACCATGCGGCAGCTTTAGCAAATGACCGCGACGCCGTCACCCTGTGAAAATTCGCCTCACGCGAATAATAAGCAATTTGGAATGACAGCCCTTCCCTTTTGGTAAGTCTTGTCTTGTATAGCTTTGGGTTGTTAATCAGGCTCCAACCGGCAAAATGGCGGTGAAACGGCGATGAAGCAGGCAATCTTGATATTGGGCATGCATCGCAGCGGTACATCCGCCTTGACGGGCAGCTTCACCCTGATGGGCGCGACCGGTCCAAAGACGCCGATCGGTGCCAATGACAGCAATCCCAAGGGTCATTTCGAATCCGTCCTGGTCGCGCGTTTCAATGACCGCATCCTTCATCATCTGGGATCGTGCTGGCTCGACTGGCGCAGCCTGGACCTGTCCGTGATCGCCGACGACGTCGTCGACGGCTGGTGCAGCGAAGCGATTTCCCTGATCGCCGAGGAGTTTGACGCCGCAGACCTGATCGTGCTGAAGGATCCGCGAATCTGCCGCCTGGTGCCCCTGTGGCTGCATTTCCTGGAGGCCGCCGGTTACGAGGTGAAAATTATCCTGCCGCTGCGCCAGCCGCTGGACGTGGCGCTTTCCCTAGGCGCGCGCAACAGGTTCAGCCTGGACCAGGGGCTCATTCTATGGCTCAGCCATGTGCTGGATGCCGAGCGCGACACGCGCGCCTTTGTTCGCGTCATACGTTCGGCGCGCGCCCATCTCAAGGATTGGCGAACGACCCGTCATCTCGCGGTCACGCAATTGGGCATAGATCTGGCCCCTGCTGACGCGGTCGCCGACCAGGCGATCGACGACTTCCTGCAGCGGGGATTGCTGAGCAGAAGCGACGAAAACCTGCCCCAGTCCGAAATAGCGGTGCTGTGCTCGCAAACCTATAAGCGGCTGAAGGCCGCCGGCAAGCATGCTGACCGGATCGCCAACCTGGACGATATCCGGGCAAAATTTGAGCTGCTAATCAAGCCTTACACGAATGTTGCCGTCGGTATTTTCCACGAAATGGGCAAGACCGAGAGCCAGAAGGACCGGGCCCGCGAAGCCGCCCTGATCGCACGCGAAGCCATATTGGCGGAACGCCGGAAGATCAGGAATTTGCGTCAGGCCCTGGCCGACAGTCGTGCAACGACTGTCAGCTTTCGCGAGAAATATCAGGCGGCACGCGACGCTCTCAAGGCGCCGGAAGCGCCGTATGCACGCGAAGACTAAAGGCCGCTAGAGCAAAATGACTTTAGGTAGAATCGTCATTTCGCTCTAACTTTTTGTTTTGTCGCGCAATTTAACCGAAAAGTGGCATCCACTTTATCGGATTGCGCTCTAGCCTTATATCGGCTTGCGGATGAACGACGGCACGTAATAGTGCGACATCTTTTCCAGCATCAGACCGCGTTCATGAACGAAGTCGTCGACGGCATCGGTTTCGCCGGCGACCGAATTGTAGTCGTCAAGCACGATGATGCCGCCGGGAACAAGGCGATCATAGAGCGTATTGAGCGCGAACACGGTCGGCTCCTTCACATCCATGTCCAGGTGCAACAGGCACAGGCGCGTGGCCGGGTATTTTTCCAGATACTGCGGAACGGTTTCGAAGACATTGCCTTCGCGCAGGTGCACATTCTGGAAATGCTTTTGCTCAATGATGGCCTCGACCTCGCTGAGGTTCAGCCCGTCCCCGCCCTGCTTTTCAAATTCTTCAATAAAATCAAGATCGAGGGTCGAGGTCAGATTGTCTTTTGGGAACTTGCCGAAGGCATCGAAACCTACGATCTTTCTGGAATAATCATTTTCCAGCACATTGCGGAATGTCGCCAGCCGGATCAGCGAGGCCGCCTTGTAGACACCGAGTTCGAAGACGTCACCCGGCAAATGGATAATGGTCTTGTAGAGCTCATAATGGGCCAGCAGCTTGTTCAGCCGGGCCGGATGACTGTACCAATAGAAGGCATTCTCAAAATCCCAGACATTCGCGCTGTTCAAATTCCTGATATTGAGCTGCGTGCGCTGATCAACCGTCATTCTTGACTCCCGCATATGATTTGCGCGCGCACACTGTCCTTGGAACAATGTCGGGCCGCATTAGAAAATCGTGAAAAGAACGCTTACTGGACCCCAAGCCTGACAACAGGAAGCCCGAGCTTAACAGGGTTGTCAATCAAGATGTGCAACCGCGAGGCCGCAGCGCAAAAGATTATTTGGCTACCCTGCCTTCCCCACGGAACGAAGGAAATCTAACCGCGTCGGGCGCACTGCCGCGCGGCTGTGGCGGATCGCCAAGCTTCCGGAAAGGCGGACGGATTTAAGACTGTGCCGCAGCTTCCAGCACCTTGAAAATATCCTCGACGCGCTTTTCCCACGAGAATTCACGCATCGCATCGCGTCCAACCGAACGGGCCTTGCCGGCCGCCTTATCGGCGATAGCCTGGCGGATACAGGCGATAAAGTCCTCGTCGCTCTCGGCGACATAGATGGTGTCGCGCAGGTCGTCGAGATTGGGTACGGGCGTGCTGACCACCGGTACACCGACCGCTGAATAGACGTAGAGTTTCAGCGGATTCATGCTTTCGGTCAGGGTGCCCAGTTCATGCGGGATCATGGCGACATCGAAACTGGCGATATGGTTCAGCGCCTCTTCGTACGGTACAACGCCCAGCAAATTGATATTGGGGTATTTGCGCAAGGTCAGGGCCGTCTGGTTGCCGTGGGCCGAGCCGATCAGCACGATGTTCCAGTCCGGATTCTGCTCGGCCATGGTGGCGATTAGGTCGAAGCGGACGCGATCGCGCAAATTTCCGACATAGCCTACGACCGGCCCCTTCAAGCGCTTGTAGTAGTCGGGCTTGGGGAAGACATGGCCTTCCGGGAACATTTCGGCGCCGTTCGGCACGATTTGCACCCCGCTGTTGAATTCCAGCATGGCGGCCTGGACCGGTTCGCAGTTCGAAAACACGGCGTCGGACTGGCCCAGTATATATTCGTAATTGGCCCGCAGCCTGGCCTCATAGGCCGGCTTGACCTGCCAGGCGAGATGATTGTCGATGACGTCGGCCATGATGAAGGGGAATTCCAGCTTCTCCATCACATTGCGGAAGTCGAACTGCACCGGACAGACCACAGCCATCAGGTTATCCTTCACCCCGGCCTCCTCCAGAGACGCCGCCACGAAATCCGGAAAACCCGACAGCTTGGGCAGCTTGCGGCCCATGAAGGTGGCGCCGTCACGGTCGTCATAGATGAAGGTACGCCGCATAAGTCCCGGCTCGTCGCGCATCTTGAGGAAGCGCTCCATGGTGTTGCGAACGACGAAATTACCCTGCTGGAACTTGGCTGTATCGTCGGTGACGACATTGCCCATCAGGTTGGAAATGCCGATCGGTGCGTCGAAGTGAACAATGGTGTTCACCCGGCCCGAATTGAGCAGGTACTTGACCAGCATGTCCTGGCGGCGGCCATAGACGCCGGAATCATTCTGTTTCCAGAAATAGGCGACGTTCACCTTCTCGGCGAAATTGATCGCGCCCCACTGCCGACTGGCCGGAATAGCCTTCAGCAAGGTCCTGAAATCGTCGGGCTCGAAGGCTGTTTTCAGCTTCTGCTGCATCAATTTCAGCAGCGTGCGGTAGTCCCTGGATACGGCCTGCTTTTCGGCCACGGCCTGATCGACGGCCAGCTTCAGACGCGGCACATTGACCTGATAGCTGAAGTCGGAGGCGAAGAAGCGACGCCCCATGGCGCCCTGGCGCGCCAGGGCCTGCGGCGAGGCCAGCAGTTCTTTCAGCTTGGACGCCAGTTCGTCGGGTGCGACTCCGATGACGGCGCCCGAGGCGATCAGGTCGCTGAGCGGCGGCACCCGGGTTGTGAGGACCGGTACACCCATCGATATGGCGTCGGTCAGCTTGGCCGGAATCTGGTGCTGCGCAATGGCATGGTCCGGCGCCTGCAGGATGCAGCTCAGGTCGGCCATGGTCGTCAGTTCGGCCAGACGCTGGAAGGGCTGGTCGTCGAAGAAGACGACGCGCGCCTTCTTGTACGCCTCGAAGGCCGCCCTGACGCGCTTGTCGTTGATAGTGCCGATAATGCACAGGACGGCGTCCGGATCGTTGATCTTGTCGAGCGCTTCGGCAACCTCGATAATGCCCTTGTGCAGGCGGGGCGTGCCAATGAACAGGATGACGCGGTCGGAAGGCTTGAAGCCGAATTCCGCCCGCACCTTGTCACGATCATACAGCTTGGGATCGAAGACCGTCTCATCGCGGGCGTGACGAACAATGATGCCGCCAAACAGGCGCATCAGGGTCGGGTTCGATACCGTGACCGAGTCCGCGATATCCATCATGTTGTTGGCGTACTTGGTCCACTTTTCGAGATAGGGCTGTTTCCAGTCCTCCTCGGTCAGAAGCGGGATCAGTTCGGCCAGGGAATAGCCCTTGTCGGTATTGAAGAAGGACAGTTCGTAATCGTCGACATCGACGATGACGGCGCTGTTCCAGATCAGCTTGTATAACAGGGCCAGGAACATCGCCGAGAACCGCGGCTTGCAGGCATGTACGACGTCGTAGGGGTGGCTCTTGACGAAGGCAATGCTCTTGGAGACGAATTCCGCCATGTCCTGACAGCGAAAGGTATGGATCGGCAGCTTGGTCGCGCCCTGCAGCGGCTTCCACAGCTCCGTGCCGTACTGCGGGAAAAGCGGTCCCAGCAGTTCGACATTGTAAGCCTTGCTCAGCAGTTCAGCGACAAGGTAGGAGCGACCCACCGGATTGTGACCCAAATCCCAGCCGATGACGCCCACAGTCGCGACACCCGGTTTATGCGGCGTCGGCTGGCTGGCGGGAATGGTTCTAAACTGTGGCTCGGGCTCTTTTGCGATGTCCGGCGCGACTTCGGAAGCTGCCACCGGCGTTTCCGCGTTGCGCGCGGCAGGCGCGGCCCCAGTGGCCGGGCTCTGGATCAACTGCGGATTTTCAAGGGCGTCAAGCAGGTCGGCCGCATCCTGGTCGGACATCCCCTTCGGCGCACCGCGTTGCAGCAGGTCGAACAGGCGCCCGTAGGCCGGCGGCACGACGTGCTTTGTGGCTATCGCCTCGCGAACGGCCGCCTGGGCCACCGGAGCATTGGCTGCATAGCTGAAACCCTCGCTGAAGACCTGACGGCCAAGTGCCGCTTTCGGCGCCAGGCTGGGCAGGTCAGAGAGAACCTCACGCAGCACGGATTCGATATTGTCCCGGGTGATCTCGACGGCGACGCCCTGCTCGATGAGGTCCTGCATGGGGGCCACCGGCGACGCCAGAATGGGCACGCCCATGGAGATGGCGTCGGTCAGCTTGGCGGGGATCTGATACTTCGAGACCAGCGAGTCCTCGTCCTGCAGGATGCAGACGACGTCGCCGATATTGACCAGTTCGGCCAACCGCTCGAAAGGCTGATTGTCGAAGGTGGCGATGCGGGCGTTTTTGTAGCTCGACAAGGGTGGAGAAATGTCGTTGCGGGCTGCCGTCCCGATGACGCATAGCACAACATCGGGATCGCTGATGGCGTCCAGCGCCGCGGCAACGCGATTGATACCCTTGTGCAGGCGGGGCGTTCCGAGGAACAGGACGATCTTGTCCGTCGGCGCAAAACCCAGTTCGGTGCGCGTCTTTTCACGATCATACAGCGCTGGATTGAAAACGGCTTCGTCGCGGGCGTGCCGCACGATGGTGCCGCCAAAGCGTTCCTGCAGGGTCTTGTTCGACACCGTGACCGTATCGGCGATGTCCAGCATGTCGAGGGCGTAACGCGTCCACTTTTCGCTGTAGGGCCATTCCCAGTCGAGCGGGCGCAGGTGGGTCGTCAGTTCGTCAAACGAATAGCCCGTGTCCTGATTGAAGAAGGACAGCTCTGAATCGTCGATGTCGAGCACCACGGCCGCATTCCAGATCAGCTTGTACAGCATGCCTATATACAGGCTTGGGAAGCGCGGCTTGCAGATATAGACGACGTCGTAGGGGTGCGTCTTGACGAATTCGAGGCTCTTTTCAATGAAGTCGCGGAAGCTGGTAACGGCGAAGGTGTGGATCGGGAACTTGTTCAGGTTTTCCAGCGGCTGCCACAGCCTGGCACCATGGCGCGGGAACAGGGGGCCCGCCAGTTCGACATTGTACCGCCCGCTGAGAAGGTCGGCGATGAGGTATGAGCGGCCGGCAGGATTGTGGCCCATGCTCCAGCCTATGACGCCGACGCGCGGCTCACGGGCTGTCTCCCCCGAAACGGCCGCATCTGTCGTGGCCGACGCTACTGTCTCGGACAGAGTTTCGGCCTGATGACGGGGAGTCTCAGGCGCCGCACCGGCCGCCGAAAAATCCGCCGCATCGCGCGCGGTAGGCGCCAACGGCATGAGCGATGTCTCGCCGTCCTCGACCAGACTGCATTTGGAAATATAGAGGTTGTGTATGCCGGGAGCCACCACAAGGGTCATGAAGGAGACGGGATTGGGCGTGGTGACATCCAACCTCTGCTGATAAACGTGCTCGCTCCATTCGTCGTCCAATGCGACGCCATTACCCAGGCTTTCGACGTCGAAAGCGACAAGCTGCGCCTGCGAATTGACGATGCGGGCATGCAGAAGATTATTGCCCGACTGCAGGCAACGCGCTTCCAGACTGTAGGTGATGTCCTGGCTGCCGTTCAAAATCTCGGCTGGGATTTCACAGTAGAAACTGACGTGACCGCGACAGGTCTCGGTGTTGATCTGCAGGACGGGGGCATGGCTGCCAGCTTCACCGAAGTCACGGAATGTGAATTCGACACGCGCGATATCATTAACATCTTCGGCGGTCAGGTACCAGTGACGCTTGAGCTTACCGTCAGAAACCGGTTCACCCAGTACAGTATTATCAAAAAAAGAAGTTCCAACCAGCATGGTTTTCTCTTTAATCATATTACGATCAGTCCAACCACCAGTTAAAATTTACTGACCAAGTAAAGATCTAAACACGCCGAACGATTATCTGATGGTACCAATACACGTACCGAAAGTGTATCAAACTGGCTCAAAATTCACCCACCGCCTGCCATTTTATAGCCTCAAATAACACTATCTATATTTTTTGGTGCAACGCAACAACGGAATGGTCCTAACGCAGTGCGAAATTGGGTCTGTAGCAAATTAGCCAACCCATTCAGCCTATGCGAGCGCGAGCTGCTTTCCGCACGTGCACACGGTAGTTAAGCACCAGCGCCAAGGCATAATGCACACGGCGCGCCAGGTGCGCAAGAAGGCGCCCAGGTTACAAATCCAGTATGGCATCAATTCCGTCTCGGAAACCCGCGCCGGTTCAGTTGCCGGTCAGGCACTTGCGCAGATAGCGGCCGTAATCGCTCTTGCCCAGACCGTCGGCCAGGTTTTCCATGTCGCGGGCGCTGATATAACCGCGACGCCAGGCGATTTCTTCCGGACAGGCGATCTTGAAGCCCTGGCGCTTTTCCAGAACACGGACGAATTCGGCGGCATCGAGCAGCGAATCCGGCGTGCCGGTGTCAAGCCAGGCATAGCCGCGTCCGATCGGCTGGACGCTCAGTTCGCCGCGCTCCAGATAGATGCGGTTGACGTCGGTGATCTCGTATTCACCCCGGGCCGACGGTTTGAGATCGGCGACGATATCGACGACCTGGCTGTCGTAGAAGTACAGCCCCGTCACCGCCCAGTTGGAACGCGGACGGATCGGCTTTTCCTCGATCGACAGGGCACGGAACTCGGCATCGAACTCGACCACGCCGTAGCGTTCCGGGTCCGAGACCTGGTAGGCAAAGACACTGGCGCCGCTCTGGATCTTTGCGGCTTCTTCCAGCGAACTCGAGAGGGAGGGACCGTAATAGATATTGTCGCCCAGGATCAGGCACGACGGTTGGCGGCCGACAAAATCGGCGCCGATGGCGTAGGCCTGAGCCAGGCCGTCGGGGCTCGGCTGCTCGGCATAGGATAGCTTGATACCCCACTGCTCACCGGTCCCGAGCAGTTTACGGAACAGCGGCAGGTCGTGCGGCGTCGAGATAATCAGGACATCGCGTATGCCGGCCATCATCAGGGTCGACAGCGGATAATAGATCATCGGCTTGTCGTAGACGGGCATCATCTGCTTGGAAACGCCGATGGTCATCGGATGCAAACGCGTCCCCGATCCACCTGCCAGAATTATACCCTTCATGAACCTATCCTTGAACTATGTGCTACTATTATTAAGCGTGGCGGAGACATTGCGATGACAGTTGTTGCTAGAGCGTACGGGCGTCGATGGTGCCTGGGACGTCGGGAACGGCCGTCCCCCTGTTGGCCTTGTCCGCGTCGAACACCGCCATTTCCTCCGGCGTCATCAACTGTGTCCTGACGAACAGCCCATCCAGGTGGGTGGCCCGGCCACCGCCGACGATCGCCAGTTCGTCGAGGAACTTCTTCAGCAACGCCATGCGGCCGACCAGGAACTCAAAGGCGCCGCGGTCGCCCGTGCATTCACGCACGGTCGCTTCTGGCGAGCCGATATAGTGCCGCTTGCCGATGCCCAGCGTAATGAAAGGTACTGAGGCCGTCGAGTCGAAGCTGGAGACGACAAAGTCATTATTGCCCAGCAGTTCCGGCAGGTTGCCCATCAGAGGCTCCATGGCGATGTAGTCCGGCCACACCGTATTCATGTCGAGGAACTTGCGCTCCCCCAAACGGTGCGCCAAGCCCAGCAGGGCGTTGTCCATGAATTCTCCACCGCGCAGGTCGGGCCGGATGATCAGGGCGAACTCGGTGTTCATCTCGGTTTCGATGGCTGCGATGGTCTGCAGCACGATTTCGACGAACTGGTCCTCAGGCTTGTCGAACTGGACCATGCCTTCGGCGAAGGTCGTGCTGCCCCAGGGTCGCAACGCCGCGATCAATATCGGGCGATCGCCGGCAAAGGCCTTGATGTCGGCCGCCGCGGATTCCGCCAGGGCGCGGAAACGCGGGAAGGTGAAGATCGACTCCATCAGGCTGTAGTCCAGCACATCACGCTTGAACGCCTTGAGGAACCCGCCGCCGACCGGTTGGAAGCCCGGACAGAACAGCAGGTGGCGCGGGGTCACGTGCGGCAGCCCGGCCACGAACCCGGCAACTTCCTTGCCGCCCAGCAGGCGGTTGGTATAGCCATCGCCATACAACGTCATGGTCAGTGTATTGGTGACGGTCGGAGGCACCATGATCGCCCATTCGGGCAGGGTCGACGGATGGTGATGGATGACCATGTTGATGTCGCGGTCCTTGTTCTTTTCAAGGAAGGCCGGGACCTCGTCGATGGCGATAAAATCCTTGCCGTATTCCAGGCCGATCCTGGCCAGGGGCTTGAACTGCGGCCGCTTGGCAATGAAAAGGGTCTCTTCGCCCCGCTTGACGTAATAGGCCTTGATCAGCCACATGAACATCAGCCAGTGGTGCCAGCGCAGGGCAATAAGATTAAGGGTCATTATCCAACTCCAGGCGCCACCGCATCTTGGGGCTCGCGGTGTATAGCAATATCGAAGGTTAGGCGACGCAAAGCGCGTCAGAGATTAAAAATAACCAAAATTATCCAACAGTTCGCCGATCGGACGACCAAGGGCGGCATTTAGCCGGACTTTGGATTCGTTGACAATCGTGTCCAGGCTGATTTTCAAAACTTCATCCCAGCGCTCGGTAGGCACGGCAATCAGCGAGTCGGCGTCGCCGAAAATGACGTCGTTGTTCTTGATTTGACATTCGCCCATCGTGATCGGGGCGTTCATGGCGTAGGTCGTGCCTTCGTACTTGATGTCGTTGGCCCAGTTGCCGCGCGCAAAGACCGGCAGGTCGAGCGGGCGGACAGCCTCGACGTCGCGCGTATAGCCGTCGACCACGACGCCGACCGCACCGGCCCGCATGGCCAGGTGGGCGTTCAACTCACCGAAATAGGCGCGGTTGGGCACTTCGGTCGCGACCATGATGACATCGCCCGAACGAATGAAGTCATAGGATTGCAGGGCGTCATAGATGCCCTTCCACGAGCCGTCTTCACGCGTGGCGCCTTGCGGCAAGGCGCCCAGTTGCAGGGTCTTGGCGCGCCCCAGGATACGGTTGCCCGCAACAGCCTTCAGTTCCGCCGGCAGGGTGCATTTCATGCCCAGTTCCTTGGTCAGGTCTGAGAAGACGCAGGAACTGAGGTGCGGACGCAGGGCCCGGAACAGCATGGTTTCCTTCTGGCGGTTGCCGGCGCAGATGGCTTCGGCCAGTTCGAGGTCGGCCGGGTGGTTGATGTCGAGCTGCTCCAGCTCGGTCAGTTCGAACATGATCGGCGACGCACCGAAACGCTTGTCCGGGAAAGCTTCAGACGTCGAGCGCACCATGTACAGGCTCATCGCCTCGATGATGCGTGGCTTCAGGTCGACGCTGTTGGGAATGCGGCCGCGGCCATAGACGGGCTCGCCATCGGCCCACTCATAGAGCTTGGTCTTGTTGACCGCGACCAGGCTGTCAGCAGTGGGATTGTCACGCATGGCCTGAACGGCGCGTTTCAGGGTATCCGGAGCGACGAAGGGCGCCGTGCACAGGCACTGGACGTACAGATCGCCGCCGGGGATGTTGCGACAGGAATTGGCGAACAGTTCATGGCCGTCGGTGGCGTTGTTGGCCAGGGTCGGATCGCGACGCAGGACCTTCACCGGCAGGTCGCCGACCGCCTTGATCATCTCTTCGGATTCGGTGTCGAGCCAGACCTCGTCGAAGACGCCGCTTTCAACCAGTTGGCGCAGCTTGCGGCGGAACAGATACTCGCCATCCAGAACCCGCATATTCTTCGACGGGATACGTTCGCTGGATCCCTTGGCGGGGACGATACCGATAGTGCGCATGGAATTGACCTCGGGGAAGATTATGAAGTGTCTTTAGAGAAGAAGATCCAGGGCCACAAGCACGCCCACCAGCTTGCCGTCGCGTACGACCGGCAGCGAAAGGTGCTTCGCAAACCCCGAACCTGTGTCGAGTATGGTGCCCACCCGGACATCGGGCGAGACGGTCGTCGGATCGACGCGCATCATGTCGCGCGCCGTCAGGACGCGCGGATCGAGGCTGGATGCCAGAACGCGGCGGATATCACCGTCCGAGATGATGCCGACGAGATTGTCGTCGTCGTCAACGATACAGACCAGCCCGACCCGCTTGGCCGAAATCTCGTCGATGACATCGGCGAAGTCGGCGTTTTGCCCGACCTTCGGAATGTCCCTGCGCATGACCTGTTCGATGGTCGCCAACCGGCGCCCCAGCGATCCGGCGGGGTGGTTGACATGGAAAGCCTCGGCGGTGACACCTCGACGCCGCGAGGCCGCCACCGCCAAGGCATCGGCTATGGCCAGTTGGACGGTCGTGCTGGTGGTCGGCGCCAGGTTGTTGCCGTCGGCCTCGACGACCGAACCATAGATCACGGCATTGCGGCCGGAAGCCTTGGCGAGCTTTGAGGATGCGTCGCCGACAATGGCGATGAGATTGACGTTACGTGCCGCCAGGGCCGCCAGGAGGGCAACGATCTCGCCTGAATTTCCGCTGTTGGAAAAGGCGATGACCGTCGAGCCGGGACGGACAAGGCCCAGATCACCATGGGCGGCAGCGGCGGGATCCATATAGGCGGCGGGAATGGCCAGGCTGGACAGGCTTGCGGCCAGCTTGGCGGCGATAAAGCCCGACTTGCCCATACCTGTCGTGATGACGGCATATTCATCGCCGGCAATCAGATCGACGGCGTTTTGCACTGCAGCACGGTCAAGATTCAGATTAAGCAGGGCCCGGGCCTCGGCCTCTATGACCCGGGTCACGATATCCATGACGGGATCGTTCGACATGTCGGCAAGTCCAGAGTCGTTCGTCATACGGCGCCTTATCTTGATAGTGGCAGGCCACGTCAGGATGCAATAACGTAAAAAAAGGTGCAGATTGAAGCCCCTGCAGCCCTTTTCGGTTAGGCTATCAGGAAGCCTGCGTCAAGAACGGAAGGCAGGACTGTGTGCGGTGCGGTATGAGATAGCGGATAGCGAGACCGGGCGGACACAAAAACAGGAGATCGCGCCCGGCCCCTGCGGTAGCATCATAATAAGCCGCGCCTGCCCCCTGATCCTTGGGCACGTTAACCGATCAACTGATCCAGCACAGTCTGCAGGGACATGCGCCACGACGGGAGTTCGATACCATAGGCAGCCTTCAGCTTGGCGCCGTTCAGCCGTGAATTGGCCGGCCGCTTGGCCGGAGTCGGATAGGCGCTGCTCGGGATAGGATGGACCGTCACGGCCTTGCCGCCCCTCGCCTGCTGGCCGGCGAAGATCGCTTGCGCGAATTCGGCCCAGGTCGCCTCATCCGGCGCGGTCAAGTGAAACGTGCCGCGCAGATGGGGTGACGAATCCTTCTTCATCTTCTGGGCAATCTCGATCAGGGCCGCCGCGATATCGAGCGCCGAAGTCGGGCAGCCGTGCTGGTCGGCGACGACATTGAGTTCGTCGCGTGTTTCCGACAGGCGCAGCATGGTCTTGACGAAATTGGCGCCGAACGGGCTGTAAACCCAGGCCGTGCGCAAAATGACGTGGTTGTCCGTGCCATGGCGGATGCCCTGCTCGCCCAGCAACTTGGTGGCACCATAGACGCTGACCGGACCGGTGGCGTCATCTTCACCATAGGGCTCGGCCTTGGAACCGTCGAACACATAGTCCGTCGACAGATGCAGGATTGGCACGTGCAGTTCCCGGGCGATGTGCGACAGCGCCTCCGGCGCCAGGCCGTTGATAGTGCGCGCCAGGTCGGGCTCGCTCTCGGCCTTGTCGACCGCCGTATAGGCGGCCGCCGAGATGATCACGTCGGGCATGGCGGCCTCGATCGCGTCCTGCAGGGTATTGGGCTCAGCGAGATCGGTTTCCGGCCGGCCCAGCGGAATAAGGGTCACGCGTTGCGGCGCCACGGCCTGCAATGCCGTGACCACCTGACCGTGCCTGCCGGTAACCAGTATACGCATCCGGGTGTCCTGATTCTGAAATTCGTTTTTACCGATATAGGCTACTGTACGAATTTCAGAATCAAAAGGACACCAAGTATTTAAAGATTGTAGTGCCGCTTTGATTTCGAAGTTCGCTCCGGTGGGTGATATCGAAATGATACGAACTTCGAAATCGCGACACTACAGCACGCCCAGGCGTTCGCCGGTATAGACCTCGCCGCGCAGGGGCCGCCACCAGGTCTCATTGGCCAGGTACCAGCGCACGGTCTTGTCGATACCGCTGTCGAAATTTTCCTGCGCCTTCCAGCCCAGTTCGGTTTCCAGCTTGGTGGCGTCGATAGCATAGCGGTGATCGTGCCCCGGACGATCGGTGACGAAGGTGATCAGCCGGTCGTGCGGCGCCGCCTGCGGACGCAGTTCGTCCATGATAGCGCAGATGCGGCGCACAACATCGATATTCTTGCGCTCGTTACGGCCGCCGACATTGTAGGTTTCGCCCAGGCGCCCCTTGGAACAGATCAGGTGCAGAGCGCGGGCATGGTCTTCGACATACAGCCAGTCACGGATGTTCGAGCCGTCGCCATACACCGGCAGGGGGCGGCCTTCGAGGGCGTTCAGGATGTTGAGCGGGATCAGCTTTTCCGGGAAATGATAGGGGCCGTAATTGTTCGAGCAGTTGGATACGACGACCGGAAAACCGTAGGTCCGGTGCCACGCCTTGGCCAGATGGTCGGACGCTGCCTTCGACGCGCTGTAGGGCGAAGACGGATCGTAGGGCGTGGTTTCCTCGAACAGGCCGTTTTCGCCGAGCGAGCCGTAGACCTCGTCGGTCGAGACGTGCAGGAAGCGGAAATTGGCCTTGGCCTCGCCGGTCAGGCCGTTCCAGAAGTGACGCGCCGCCTCCAGCATGGTGAAGGTGCCCATGACATTGGTTTCGACGAAGTCCTTGGCGCCAGTAATAGAGCGGTCGACATGGCTTTCGGCAGCCAGGTGCATGATGTGATCAGGACGGAACTGCTCGATCGTCCTCGACACCGCGCCACGGTCACAGATATCGCCCTGGACGAAGTGATAATTGTTGGCGCCTTCGATCGGCGCCAGGGAATCGAGATTGCCGGCATAGGTCAGCTTGTCGAAATTCAGCACATCGGCGCCGACCTCGGCGACCAGATAGCGCACTACGGCAGATCCAATGAACCCTGCCCCCCCCGTAACCAGTATCTTCATAAATTCATCCAGCGTGAAGTGTAATAAAAACCAACCGTGACGGCATAATCCGCCTACCGCGGCAAGGCCGCCAGTTTTGGCTGCACCCTATCCTTATCCGACAATACCGCCGTGGCAATATCGATCGGCCATACAATGCCGATTTCCGGGTCATCGAAGGCCAGGCCGCGATCATGTTCGCGCGAATAGGGATTTGTGACCTTGTAGAAGACTTCCGTATCGGGCAGCAGCGTGCAGAAACCATGGGCGAAACCCGCCGGTACCCAAAGCTGATGCGCGTTCTCGGCCGAAAGCTCGGCGCCGATCCACTGACCGAAGGTCGTTGAGCCCGGACGAATATCGACGGCGACGTCGTAGATCGAGCCCTTGAGGCAACGCACCAGCTTGCCCTGGGCCACCGGCTCTTCCTGATAGTGCAGGCCGCGAATGGTGCCCACCTGGGCCGATAGGGACTGGTTGTCCTGAACGAAGCCGACATCGGCAATGTGCTCGCGGAACCAGGCGTCCTTGAAGGCCTCCATGAAATAACCGCGGGCATCGCCAATCCGGTTGGGTATGATCAAGGCCGGGCCGGACAGGTCATAGGTCTGAAACTGCATTATCAATACTGCCAAAATTAAGTTCAGGGCGAGATTGCGGTCACCCAAACACCATGTAATCTTTCGAATTACACAAACGTACCTTATATCTATATACAGCACGACAAGGCGCTGCAGCTGCTACCTGATACGTCATTTTCGTCCCCTCTGGCAAGATGCTGCAACCGCGAAATAGACCCGAAGTGGGTTATTTTCCCTATGGAATTAATCGCTCGGACACCGGTCATGCGCGGTTGACACGACAGGTGGAAATTTTTATCGATTGATCGATTGTACAGCTACCGAATTTCGGACCGGATTTCAGGACAGGCGCTTTTGACACAAATCATAACAGAAGACGACGCTGAGATATCCGGAGCCTCCACCGCTGACGCACCCGCCCCAATCGAAACCGGCGATGTGCTCCTGCAACCGGCGGGCGCGCTCGGGGTCGAGGCGCTGGTAAAGTTCCTGCTCGGCCGCGATCCACGCGATGGTGATCTTGTCGATCGGTTGTCGAAGGAAATTTACGCCTACGTCCTGCGCCATATCCTGGTCAGCCGCGAATTCAGCCAGCGGCACTTTCAGTCCCTCGCTGTACAGGATCCAGCGCAGTTCGGCCCGTTCATCCCATTGACGGGCAACGAAACCAGGGTGCTCGAAGGCCTTTTCGGGGCAGGGCCATGGATCGACAGCAAGGGTGTCACACGCGTACCGGAAGTCCTGACCGAGGCACACCTGGTCAATATCGTTCGGCGTCGCTGCCTGTCCAAGCAACTGGAGCAACTGGACGAGGTCTTCGCCCGCCTTCGCGACCTGCGCGACCAGATACGCCTGTACGAGGTCCAGGGTGTCATCACCTACCGCCGTACCCATTCGCGCCGCTGGGTTGCCAGCCTTCCCTTCGATCGCCACCCGGTGACAAGCCGCCCGCTCGAAGCGGAACTGGTGGTCATGAAGCCCACGACTTTCCGCAAGACCCTGCCCGTCGTAGCCGCCGAAGGTGGTGGCTACGAAGCGGTGTTCGAAGCCCCCCTGCTGCGCGCCCGCCCGCACCAGGGTTTCGGCGAAATGCGCCTGCGCCAGATGGGAGATGCCAGTCCAGCATCCTACCTGTCCCAGGAAACCTTCGCTTTCACCATCACCGCCGACAATATCAAGGGCACGCTGGACAGTATCAGGGCCGATACCGAAAAGGTCACGGCCCTGGCCGACCAGGGTTATCTCGACGACGCCCTGGTGCGCGTGACACGGCGGATCAGCCAGGTGCCGTTCTGCGCCGTGGCGCTCTGCCGCTATGTCGAGATTTCGGCTCTGATCGGCGATTTCAGCGACGCCGCAGCGTTTGCCGATCAGGTCGGCGGCGACAATTGCGACAACCCTGCCCTGT
Organism: Asticcacaulis sp. P2_C5; assembly: GCF_056404555.1. Classification (NCBI taxonomy): domain Bacteria; kingdom Pseudomonadati; phylum Pseudomonadota; class Alphaproteobacteria; order Caulobacterales; family Caulobacteraceae; genus Asticcacaulis; species Asticcacaulis sp. P2_C5. Next base: position 213,833 of record NZ_JBFUDU010000010.1, on the reverse strand, counting down.
ATCACAATCTGATGGCACGGCTGGCCTTGTCGCACGATGATATGGGCGGCGCGCGGCAACATTTCGAAGCCATCGACACCGCTGCCCATTTATCAGGCGAAAATGGGGCATCAGGCGAAAATCCGGGCGAAGTCCCGACAGGCATCCTGCTGCGCTACGCCGCCGGCATCCGTTCCGACACTGTCATGAATTGGGTCAAGACCCTGCCCGAAGGCGCCCTGCCCGAAGTCGCCGTGTCGACATCGGGCTTCTGCCAGGCCATTCTGGACTTTCTGGCCCAAAAGCCGGAGAGAACTGAAACCGTCGACGCCCAGTTGGCCCACACCGTCATTACCGCCATGGTTCGCGCCTTCCTGCCGGTCGAGACCATCGCTGCCCTCGCCATCAGCGGCGTCCAGACCGGGCTGATCGCCCCGAAGCGCCTGGTCAGCGAGGCTTCGAACAAGGGCCGTCTATATACGGTTCTTGCCCTGCTCGGCTGGTTTTCTCCCGATCAGATCGACGATGCGCAACTGAGCCTGGCCATAACGCGGAGCCTGATGGCCGCCGACGATCGCGCCCATGCCCTGGCATTTGCGCGCCACGCCGCGGCCACCCAGCCATCACCCGAAATCTTGCGGCTGACCGGCGACCTTCTGCTGGCCGGCGACGATATCGACGGCGCCATCGCGGCCTATGAAAGCTCCCTGGCCCTGGCGCCCGATCCGGATCTGACCCGTCAGATGTTGCAACTCGAACTGTCGGCCGTGCGCAAGAATCCGACGCGTTCCCAGGCCAACCTGCAGGAATTACTGGAAACCGAACGCGAGCGGCTGGCAGATCTGGCGCAGGCCCGCCCCGAGGACGCCGCGATCCGCCTTGAACTTGGCCGGACCGATATGGCCGCCGGCCGCTATGCCGAAGCACAGGAGTCCCTGGAAGTCGTCAGCGCAACCCGTACCCCCCTGGCGGACGATGCACGCTTCGAACTGATGCGCCTCTTCGAGTTGCGCAGCGACTGGCCGGCGGTCGTGACCTGGTTCGGCCGCCTGGCCCACCCGCAGCAGCGCGAATACGCTATATTGCTGGCCGTCAAGGCGTTGAGGTTGCAGGGCGATCTCGATGGTTCCCAGGCCCTGATCGCCGCCCATCTGTCCATCGGCAGCGCCCGCCTGCACCGCGAATGGGTGCGTAACCTGTTCATGCAGGGACAACTCGACGACGCCGCGACAACCGTCGAACGCGGGCTCGACCTCTATCCGGCCTTCGCCGACCTGCATCTGCTCGCCGCCGCCATTCGCTGCGAGACGGCGGATGGCGACAAGCTGGCAGACGAGATCGCCTGGCTCGAGGCCTGCGCCGATCGGGCCGACTTCGAAAATGACCTGCCCTTCTACAGCTACGCCCTGGCCCGGATGCGCGGCGAAGGCAATGCCCTGGCGAAGCTCGATGCCCTGTTTGCCCAGCTTGGTGCCCAGGGTATCACGGCGGACCAGCCACCCAGTTTCGACAGCATGGCCGGAACGGGCGCCTATGCGGGCACGCCACCGGTCACCGAAGGACCACTGGTCAGTATCATCATGACCACCTTCAATTCCGAGGCCTTTGTCGCCACGGCCGTGCGCTCGATCCTGCAGCAATCCTACCAGACGTTCGAACTGATCATTGTCGACGATGCCAGCACCGACACGACACCGCGCCTGCTGAAGGCGCTGCGTGACAAGGATCCGCGCATCACGCTCAAGCTGAAAACACACAATGAGGGCACCTACGTCAGCAAGAACAATGGCATGACGCGGGCCAAGGGCGAATTTATCGCCTTCCAGGACTCCGACGACTGGTCGCATCCCGACCGCCTCGCCATCAGCATCGCCACCCTTCAGGCCCAGCCGGACCTTGTGGCGGTCCAGACTCAGTGGGCGCGCATGACCAGCGACGCGCGGCCGGTGATCAAGGACGATGGCTACATCGCCCACCGGTCGTGCATCTCCCTGGTCGTGCGCCGTGACCCGGTCATGGACAAGGTGGGTTTCTTCGACAGCGTGCGCGTCTCGGCTGATCGTGAATATATCCAGCGTATCGAACTGGCCTTCGGTCCGCGCGCGCTGGGCCGTCTGACCTCGACTCTGATGTTCGGCCGGGCCCACGACGCCTCCCTGACCAACGACCCGTTGCTGGGCTTCACGCGCCAGGGGTCGCAGGATCTGCGCCGCACCTACGAGATCAATGCCCAGACCTATCACGCCTCCCTGACCTCGGAAGGTGGCAGCGCCTATATGCCGTTCCCGCTGAAAAAGCGCCTGTTCGAAGCGCCTGCAGAGTTGCTGCCAACGCGTTGATCCGCCAATGCCCTGAAACGAACAGCCCGCCGGCAGAGCAACTACCGGCGGGCTTTTTAATTCTGAAGCGTCGACGCAGCCGGGATCAGCCCAGCGTACCGTGCCACAACGCCTTGGGGCGTTCGACAGCGTCGAAGCGCCGGCCATTGATGTCCCAGGCGCCCAGGGCAACCGACTGACGCGGATCGGTGAAAACCCAGTTGCCGTGGCTGGCGTGGGCGTTCTTGATATCGGCGATTTCATTGCCGGTGATCTCACAATCGACGACAACCGTTTCGCGCCCACCGTTTTTGCCCTGGAAAAGGATACCGTGATGGCCGTTACCGGTCATGCGCGAGTGCGCAACCGCGACCGCACTGGAATTGGACACCATGACACCGACTTCACTGTTGTCGCTGAAATCGCCTTCGATATAGACACTGCGCAGGTCATGAATCGAGGCGCCGCTCAGCGACACGCCGCGGCGGCAACGCTTGGCCGAGCCCTTGACGATGGCGCTGACCAGATGCGCATGGAGCGAGTCGAGCATGACGCCGTTTCCGGTCGTGTCGCTGACATGGGCGTCGATATAGACGCCCAAACCGCCGTCGATATGGATCGCCGAATGCATGACGTCACCGCCGGCGTTCGAGACATGGCAGTCTTCGACCCAGACATTGTTGGAGTTGGTCGTCGACACGCCGCTCCAGCCCAGGCCGTCCGCCTTGAACCCGCGTACGATGACACCTGCCGAATGGGTAAAGTGGGCGGCCGTCTGGCGGATATCGTGAAAGGTGCAGTCTTCGACGAGAATGCTGCGCACCTGGCGCATATAGATGGCGCAGCAGAAGGTCAGGCTGCGCATGCCCTCGGGCTTTTCCTGCTGGGCGCTATTGCCTTCGACAGAAAATCCGCGCAGCACGATGTTGTCGTTGCCCTTGTCGGTCCAGTCGGAATTGGTGAACAGGTGGCAATTGGAATGGGGCATCATTTCCAGCTTCGTCTTGCCCGGTCCCTTACCGGTCAGGGTGAAGTTCGACGGAATCTTAACCGTCCTGGTGATCTGGAAATGCCCTTCGCTCAGCCGCACGTCGACGCCGTTGGGATAGGTCTCGCACAAGGCGTAAAGAGTCTCCACAGTCTCCGGAGTTATCTCGATATGCGCTCGTTCGAGGGGGCGCGGCTTCTTCGTCATATTGGGTCTCATCTAAAGTTAGGCAGGCATGTAAGGGTGATAAAACTGGCAAGGTCAAGACAAAAACCGCCTCAACGGGGCGTTTCGGCGGCCTCTGCCATGGCCGTTATTTCCCTTGCCCGGACGGCCTGACCGTCCTGTTCCAGGGCTTCCGCAAAAGCCCTCAGAAACGTGCTGCGATCGTTATACCGCGCCATCTGCGCCTCACAAAAGCGGACGATCCCGTCATTGTCCTGCAGGCGACGCAGGGCGGTCAGAACGAAATGGACATGAGCGTAATCATCCGGCTGCTCACGCAACAGGACCTCGTTGGCGGCCAGGCTTTCCTCATAGCGCTGCAGCGAATATAACGAGTCGCGGATAACCGTATGGGCTGCGATCGTGTCCCCACCGGCGGCAAGATAGGTCTGCCCCAATTCGAGCGCTTCATCATGGCGCTGGTCGTCGCGGAGATATTTGGCATATTTCCGAAAGGCCGACGACGACGCCCGGTCGAAATCATACCAACGCCGCGCTACGATACCGCTATAGTGGATTTTACCGCGCTGAAGGCAGATCTGATACAGTTTTTCGTAAAAGTTCGTCGTCGCATGTCGTCGTCCGCGCATCGCCGTGAAAACCGCGACCGGGTCGTGCGACGGGCTGGCGAAACTGTTGAGAAAATCGTCCGACAGGCCGGTCTGCAGGGCATAGTCGAGCAGATTGTGACCGCTGAACGGCAGGTCCAGCCTGGTCACGGCATAGTGCCACAGCAGGTCGATATGCTGACGGTCCGGCGCATAGAAGCGATCGTAAACGACGTAGTAGCGGCAAGGCTCAGCCATACCTGAACGCGCATCGGGCTCGATGAAGTCGATCTTGCGGACATCATCGCTCCAGCGTGTCTCGAAGCGGACAATGGAGGGCTTCATCGACACCTGGGGAGCGACAGCAATCGCCTGCTGGCAGCCCAGGCGTTGCGAGCACAGCAGCACGGCGAAAGCCCCCATGCTGGTTCCGTAGGCTATACGGTGTTGCGCGGCTTTGAAGAAATCGAGGCCGCGAATGATGTCCTCGACCTGCGCCAGTTCCGGCGTCTGGTACCAGTGCGCCCACTTGGCTATTATATAGACTCCGGAATATTTGTATTTCTCGACAAACTTCTGGGCAAAGCCAAGTTTTTGAAAACCCTTGTTACGCTCAATGTCGGGTCGGGGAGTAAAGGTAAGGAAGACCGTCTCGGCGCCGTGGTCCTGTACTACCAATCTCAGATCGTTACCGTCGAATAGACAGGTTCCCCGATACTCCTGGGCTTTTACTTCGACGGTCGACATCGCTTCCCTGTGATTATAGACAACCGATTTCGGTCTTGAAGCGCTTATAGAGGGGATTCTACTGCGTGACAAATTTTTGCCGCATATTCCTCGTCCTGCGCCCTGTGCCGTCTTGTTCATAAGGGATCTGCGGCATCTGACGTTAAGCGGCTTATCGAAGTTTTATCGCCCCCCTGCCCCATCGGCATAATAATCTTACCGCCGGACTCGTACTCTCTTCACCGGCCCTACGACCTGGCCGGCAGGGAGATAACAATGGCCACCACCAGACAACCGGCTCAACACAACGATTCCGTCACAACTGAGGACAAACGCGCGGACCAGGGCTCTGTTCTGCGCCACAAGGGTCCTGCCCCGCACAATCCCCATCAAGGCCGCGGCAATGATGAACGCGGAAGCTATGGCCGCTCCCGCCCGCAACCATCCAATAGTGTTTTCAAAAAAGGACTATCCTCATGATCGTCATCGATGCTGTCCGCGCCTTCGTCCACGGCTTTATGCATGGCCCGGTGGGACGCGCGCGCTATCTGCGGGCGGAAAAGAAGCTGCGCAACGATCTGGACGACGACCGGATCGACATCATGATCGGTGACAGTTTTCCCGCCAGCGACCCGCCCAGCACGTATTAAGACTCAAATGCCGCCTCATCACCAACGCCAAAGGAGATTTCCATGCTCGTCAAGGACATCATGACCACCCACTTTCAACTCGCAACGCCGCAGACGACTCTGCGTGAGGCTGCCCGAATGATGCGCGACGGGGATTTCGGCTACCTGCCCGTCGGCGACAACGATCGCCTGAAAGGTGCCGTCACCGACCGCGACATCGTCATACGCGGGATCGCCGACGGGCTAGGCCCCGACGCCCATGTTTCAGAGGTGTTGTCGGAAATTATCGTCTATTGCTTCGAAGATGACGAGATTGCCGAAGCGGCCGACATCATGAAGATGGAACAGATCCGCCGGCTGGCCGTCCTCAACAGCGATAAACGCCTGGCCGGCATTATCACGCTCGGTGACATTGCCCGTATTACCGAGGACAAACGCCTGACCGGCGATATCGAAACCCGCGTAGCCCAGATCTGACAGCTGGCACTTGCCAAAACACACAAAGGGCGTCCGGTGCTACCGGACGCCCTTTGTGTTGTGCGACACTCGTGCCTGCCGCTCAGGCGATCGGGTGCAGAAAACCTGCGAAGAAAAAGGCTGTATAGGTGGCGAATGCCAAAAAGGCCACGCCCAGCAGGATAAGACCCATACGATCTTCATCATGCAACTGGCCATGTACCCGCGGCCGCGCCTCGGTGTTGTGGTCCTTTTCATTATCGCGCAGGGTAAACATCGATACCAGCTCCGAAATCCCCGAATAAAGCCCACCCAGTCTCTGAACCTGAAAACTTACGCGGTACGAAATAGGATTGCACTGCCCCGAGGCGGTTGCTGGCATAAATGCAGCATAAAATTGCGCCCGCGGCAGGCCAGCTCCGGTCCACTGCTGGACCCGACAGCAACCAAGCATCACGATTGACAAAATCGCCAAAGAAGCGACACCTGTGGCCCGAATTCACCTCCAGACTCTAACGCAACGGGAGCGCCATCCATGGCCAAGGTCACAGGTTTGTCAGGCAACGAGATCTATTGCATGGCGCTGAAAGGCTTCAGCGCCGGTGAACTGGTCATCGGCAACAGCGTCAACTCCATGGGATTCCTCGGTTCTCTCGGCGCCGGCCTCAACAATATCCTGGGCGGGGAAATCCCCCAGGTTACCCAGGCGATCCAGGATGGCCGGATGCGCGCCTTCGCCCGCATGGCCAAGGAAGCGCAAAACCATGGCGCGACCGGCGTTGCCGGGGTATCGGGCGATCTGCGCAGCCTGTCGGGCAATACCGAATTCCTGTTTGTCGGCTCGTGTGTCTTCTCGAAGGCCGGCGGGGCCTTTTTCACCACTGCCGGCAATGCCCAGGAACTCTACTGCCATATCGACGCCGGCTACACGCCGATCCAGCACGTCTTCGGCAATATCGCCTATTCGATGGGGGTCGGCGGCGGGCTGATCGGCGCGCTGAAGCAGCTGGCGCGCGGTGAAATCTCTGAGTATTCCGACGTCTTCAACAAGACTCGCCACAAGGCTCTGGACCGCATTACCGCCCAGGCGCGGGCGGATGGCGCCAATGCCGTTCTCGGTATCCGCACCACGATCCTGCCGTGGATGGGGACGCACGAAATGGTCATGACCGGAACGGCGGCGCACCATCCCGGCCTGTCCGGCAATGACGTTGTGAGCAGCGACCTGACCGGCGAGGAACTGTGGGCCATGGCGTCACTGGGCTATGCCCCGGTCAAGCTGCTGATGTCGACCTCGATCTATTCATTGGGCATGATCGGCGGGTTCATGTCGGCGTTGAAGGCCTTCGCCAAGGGTGAGATTTCCGAGCTGACCTCCCTGGTCCACGACGCGCGCGAACACGCGCTGGACCGGCTGAAGCGCGAGGCCGACGAGCTGGGCTGCGAAGAGGTGGTGGGCGTGAAGACCTATATTGTCGAGATCGGCCAGGGCCTGATCGAATTCATGGCCATCGGGACGGCGGTCAAGAAGGTTGCCGGCATGGGGGTTGCCACCCAGATGCTGCCGGCCCAGGCGATTATCCACGACAAGGACACATGGATGGACAGCGATATGGGACTGTCGCTGATGCGTCCGAGCGATTCCGCGGGGGCATGATGAGACGTCTGGTAGTCTGTCTACTTGCGGCCTGTATCACGGTTTCGGCCATACCGGCCCAGGCCCAGACCGATCCGGTCGTAATCGTGTCCGGCGATGACGCCGAAATGAACGCCGCCCGCGATCGGGCCGTCGCCAGCCTGCCGGTTTTCTGGAGCGAACGCGATCATCCGAAGGCGAACGAAAGCGACTTCATGCTCAAGATCCGCATTGATGGCGACGACCAGAGCGAGCACTTCTGGTGCGACCAGATCGAAGGCGATGCGGCCTCGGCCACCTGCACCATCGCCAATGATCCGGAATATGTGAAAACGGTCGCCTTCGGCCAGCGTATCGACGTTCAGCCCGACCATATTTCCGATTGGATGTACATGCGCGACGGCAAGATCGTCGGCGGTGAAACCATCCGTGCCCTGTTGTCGCATATGTCGAAAGAAGAAGCCGACACCTATCGCGCCATGCTGGCAGAGTAGGTCAATCGCCGTTTTTTTCTCTCCCGGTCCCTTGCGAACATCTGCCTGGTGCCCCACTTGCGACGCAACCGGCTTGGGCTTGGGGGGTCTTGTGGAGACCGATCATGACCCCATTTCGCATTGATATCGCCCAGGCCGACCTCGACGACCTGAAGGCTCGCTTGCGCCGCGCCCGGCTGCCCGACCAATTGGAGGGCTCGGGCTGGGACTACGGCACTGACCTGGATTTCCTGCGCCATTTCATCGATTACTGGGCCGACGGCTTCGATTGGCGCCGTGCCGAGACGCGACTGAACGGTTTTCCCCAGTTCATCACCGATATTGACGGCCAGGCGGTGCACTTCGTCCATCTGAAGAGCGACGCGCCGGGCGCCGTACCGATTCTCCTGGCCAATGGCTGGCCCAGCAACTTCGTCGAACTGCTGCCCCTGGCGCTCCGCCTCGCCACCGGCCAGGCGGGCTCGGCCCCGACGGCCTTCGATGTCGTTATTCCATCCCTGCCCGGCTATGGCTTTTCCAGCAAGCCGAAGCGTCCCGGGATCAACCTGACGGCGACCGCCGGTCTGTGGGCGAAGCTGATGACGCGCCTTGGCTATGACCGCTTCCTGACCTCTGCCTCTGATCTCGGCGCGGGCGCCGTCCTGGCCCTGCTGCACAACGACGCCGACCGCATCCTGGGCGCCCACTGGTGCAATGTCTATTCGCAGTATCCACGGCCGGACAATCCCAGTGACGCCGAAAAGGCCTATTTCAAGAATGTCGATCTGTGGATGATGACCGAGGGCGCCTATGCCATGGAACAAGGCACCAAACCTTCGACCCTGGCGGCTGGCCTGAACGATTCACCCGCCGGTCTTGCCGCCTGGATCATCGAGAAATTTCGCACCTGGAGCGACTCTGGGGGCGATGTCGAAACGCATTTCGGTATCGACACCCTGTGCACCATCGTCTCGATCTATTGGTTCACCCAGACGATCGGCTCGTCGATCCGCATGTACAAGGAAGCCTTTGCCGACCGCGAGCGCATTGTGAAGCCCCTGCCGGCCAGCGGCGTGCGACACGCCATCTTCGTGCCGGCGGCGTGCGACCTGCCGGCGCCGCGCGAATGGGCCGACCGCCACATCCCCAATATCGTGCAATGGACCGTTCCGGGCAAGGGCGGTCACTTCCCGGCGCTCGAGGTTCCCGATCTTCTCGCCGATGACATCCGCGCCTTTGCGCACAAGGTGGTAAGGCAACCAGCGTCCCTGACGTCATAGATCTTCGTGCCAATTCCCCAGGTCGCACGTCAGAGGCGACCTGGAGGCCGCTGATGTTATGTCTTTATCGCTTCACAAAATCTGTCGTACTGACGCGGACACATCATCGATAGACCATGTCCCTGTTCGACGACATTTCCGCCTGCACGCTTTGCGCCGCTCATCTGCCACTGGGACCGCGTCCGGTCGTGCGAGCGTCGGATCCGCGCGCCCGTATCCTGATCATCGGCCAGGCGCCTGGCACGAAGGTTCATGCTTCGGGCATTCCGTGGGATGACGCGTCGGGCAAGCGCCTGCGCGACTGGTTGGGTGTGGCGCCGGAACAGTTCTATGACCAGAGCCTGTTCGCCATCGTTCCCATGGGTTTCTGCTATCCGGGCAGGGGCAAGAGCGGCGACAATCCGCCACGGCCCGAATGCGCGCCTTTGTGGCATGATAAGGTCATGCAGACCCTGCCTGACATCCGCCTGACCGTGCTGATCGGCGCCTATGCGCAAGCTCGCTATCTCGGCGATCGGCGCAAGGCAACGCTTGGCGCGACGGTCAGGACGTGGCGCGATTACGTCGACGACGGCTATCTGCCACTGGTCCACCCATCGCCGCGCAATGGCATCTGGCTGCGCAAAAATCCGTGGTTCGAGGCCGAGGTCGTGCCCTATCTCAGGGACCATGTGGCACAATGGATGTAACCGCCCGCACAATCGCCCGCATCCTCAAGGTCAACCATGCCGGCGAATACGGCGCTATACGGATTTATCGCGCTCAGCTATGGGCCTCACAGCGATGGCACAAGGGGCTGGTCCCCTTCCTGAGCGAAACCCTGGGCCACGAAATCGACCACTGCCAAAAGTTTCGCGACGCCATGCCGGCACGCAACGCCCGCCCGTGCGCCGCCATGTCACTTTGGGGGACGGGCGGCTACGCGCTGGGCCTGATCACCGCCTTGATGGGCGTCAATGCCGTTATGGTGTGCACCAAGGCCGTCGAACAGACCGTCCACCGTCATCTCGATGAGCAGATCCATTATCTCGCCGGCAAGGATGAGGACCTGCGTGACCTGATCGTCGCCATACAGATTGAGGAGGCGGCGCATCTCGATTTTGCCCGCGCCCGAGTCACGCCGTCGCTGCTAAACGAGGCTCTCGAAACCGCCATTGCGGTCGCTACCGAGATCGTAATATGGCTCTCGACACAGGGCGCGGTTTCACGCATGGAACGCGCTATCCGAAGGTAATGCGCCATGTGCGGACAATTTGATGGCCTGCTGGCCTACACCCAATTCATGGCTCTGCTGAATTTCGTCGGCGGTGACGAAGTGTTCTCGGGCGAGGCCGTCAAGGTGGCGCCTACCCTGAGCGCGCCGGTGATTGTCGAAGCGCCGGAAGACGGCAGTATCGGTATCATGCCGATGCGGTTCGGCCTGGTGCCGCACTGGTATCGTGGCTCACTGGCGGAATGGAAAGCCTCGACCTTCAATGCCCGACTGGAAGAGGCCGACAGTAAGCCGGCCTTTAAGGGCGCGTGGAAATACCGCCATTGTATTGTTCCGGCGGAAGCCTTCTACGAATGGTCGGGACCGAAAGGCGACCGGACGAAATGGCGCATCACGCGCGGCGATAATCAACCGCTTGCGTTTGCCGGTTTATGGGATGAAGCGCCGACCCAGCAGGGCGAGGTATTCAGCTTTACCATCCTGACCCGCCAGGCCGGCCCCGACATGAATGCAATCCACGAGCGTGAACCGGTGATCCTGGGACCGGACGACTGGGAACCGTGGCTACGTCGCAAGCCGGTCGACCTGCGCCGGCCGACGCCGTTGAAATTGCAGAACCTCACCGGCACGCCGACGCTGTTTTAGCGAAACTATCACATATAGCTTTGGATGGCCGTTGAGCCGCCTGCCCGCAAAGGGCCAGTGGATTCATATTTCTATCAAGTGGTTGATAAGGAAGAATTTTGCCCACAGATTATCACAGATTAGCACAGATTTTTAGTGTCTGGATTGTCTTGGTCGCGTAGCGATCCCTGTCTCCTGGAAAGCCACTGGCTTTGCCAAGTAAACCATTGAAAATCTGTGCTAATCTGTGAAAATCTGTGGGCAGACATACGTAACCTAACCGTGCAATGACTGTCTGGGCGCTTTCTCGGAGACCATTCTCAGTGCATCTCCTTGAGATGTCTGAATGGATAGCGCGGCGAGCCGGATTCAAGTGCCGCAGCGCGGCTGTATCCAGATTGGCCGTTACGTTTAACGACACCTACTTATCGTCCACGGGTTCGCGCAGGTCCTTCGTCCGTTCAGCAACCTGCGCCAGCGACGGCAGGCCGTTCTCAGGCCGGTCGAGATAGAACCAGGCGACCGCCGCCACATCGTCGCTGCGGTAGAAGTTGGTCCAGCCGTCAGGCAGAGTCTTGTCGTTCAGAGCTTTTCCGCTGCCAACCAGATGCATCAGGCCGTAAGGCGGGCCCGAAATGGTCACCGGGATCAAGGGCACGGCGGCCGCCTGCAGCTTGATGACATCGGCCTTCATCGCGCCGCCGATCTGTTGCAGGGTCACGCGCGCACCTTCACCGAACAGCACCGGATCGGGGACATGGAAGCGATAGAAGCTCCACCGCCCCGTAGCCTCATCGGCGACCGGCGCGCCCTGATAACGTCCGGTATAGGCCCCAAGGCCCCAGCCGCTGCCGACATAGTCCTCCGTGCCGGTACCGGATATTGTCGGATGATCACGGTCGCCATCGACAAACAGCTTCACCTCGCCCTCGCCCCACCAGCTATGGCCATAGGCCGGATTGCTCTGCACGACGATCGACGTGCCGAGAAAGCGTCCACGCCCGTTCACCGCCGGCAGGATCTCGAAATCCTGCCCCAGCTTCGTCGCCCGGTCACGATGCCACCAGGCATGGAAATAGAGGGCGTCGTCCGGCACGGCTGTCAGACGGTAATCGACATCGTAGAAGAACAGCGGCACCTCGGCGGACGAGTCATTGGTCACCACCACACGGGCGCTTTTGCGGAACGGCATGGGGAAATAAGAGACGAACGACCGCGCCTCGGGGCTGGCCAATAGCTCCGTATCCAGCCTGACCATCTCGCCGGCATTCTGGCCGAAGAAATCACCCAGCGGCGCCGACACGGCCGGAGTCTTGGCGCCATCCCAGTAGAAATCGATCCGCAAGCTACGCAACAGTTCGGGCGAGCGCTCCTGGATGGTCAGCCACATGCGGTCGATAATACCCGAGCCCTGGATATCGGCCAGGACAAGGGATTGGCCCGCCGCGATCGGCACGAAGGCGCGGCCCTTGGCGCCCTGGTTTTCCATTGCCCCCGCGCCTTTGGCGCCAGTCGGATTCTCCGGGCTGGCCCAGCGCGTCTGTGCGTTTTGTGGAAAGCGATAGAGTTCGTCGGCCGACGCGATGCGTGGCATGACCAACAGCATCAGCAACACAAAGCCCAGCAACCTCATGGCAACCTCCCTATTCGCCGAAAAACTCGCGCTGGGCCTGTTCCAGCTCTTCGGCGTAGCGCCGGTTGACGTAGCGCTCGGTCAGCAAACCCAGCAGCTTGTGTTCCTCATTGACCACGGCCAGGTCGTCGACGCCGAAATGTTCGAACACGCGCAGTATCGCCGATATGTCCATGTCCGGCCGGACATAGACCTCGGTCTGCTTGGCCAGGGTGCTCAAGGGCGCCTCGGGTTCCAGCGTGTCGATATAGGCTTCGGCGGTCGGCAATATACCGCGGTAGTCGCCATTGCCGTCGATCAGCAGGACCCGGCTGGTCGAGCCGAGCGGCACCTGCTCGCGCAACTGCCCCACACTCTCCGTATCCTTCAAGGTGGTATGGTTCTTCCGCATCAGGCTGGTGGCAGTCAGGGCCTTCATCCAGCCAACGTCGCGCGCCGTACGGATCGACTGGCCGCGCAGGTGCAGGCGCCAGGTCGAAAAGGAATAACCGAACTTGTCGCGGATGATGGCGCTGCTGACCAGGGCCGCCGTCACCACAGCCGCCGTCAGGGCGAAGTCATGGGTGACTTCCAACACCATCAGGGACATGGTCATCGGCCCGCCGACGACAGCGACGGCAAGAGCCGCCATGCCGACCAGAGCGGCATTGGTCGTGTCGAGATTGGCTTCCGGATAGATGTAGTTGACGCTGATGGCAAAGGCCGCGCCCAGCAATGAGCCCAGGAACAGAGAGGCAAAGAACAACCCGCCGCGAAAGCCGAAGGCCAGGGATATAACCGAGGCGCAGACCTTGAGCACAAAGACCATCAGAAGAGTTCGCACCAGGGGCTGCTGGTCGAGATACAGATGCATGGCGCCGTGGCCTGACGACAGGACCTGGGGCGCAAACCAGGCCAGCGGCATCAGGCAGATGCCGCCGATCAGCGGCCGCCACACCTCCCCCACCGGCAGGCGCCGCACCTGGGCTTCGGCCACCGCGACCAGGCGGATGATGGCGATGCCAATACCGGCGCAGATTACCCCCAGCACGGCATACAGCAGATAGCCGGACAGGGCGATGTCGCGGCCGATGGTCGAGGCGATGACGAAGGGCTCGTTGTGCATCCATTGCGCGGCGAGAACGGCCATCAGCGACGCTGCGGCGACTGGTGCAAGGGCCGCCGGTGTATAGCCGCCCAGCACGATTTCAAAGGCGTAGAAGGCGCCGGCCAGGGGGGCTCCGAAGGCGGCACCGATCGCCCCGCCGGCCCCGGCGCCGACCAGGGTGCGCAGCGAAGACCGCTTCAGCTCAAGCCACTGGCCGATCTTCGACGCCAGGCCACCACCCATCTGGGCGAAGGCGGCTTCCAGGCCGACTGAACCGCCGAAACCATTGGAAATCAACGTTTGCAACGACACGACCAGGCTGTCACGTGCCGGTATGCGACCGCCATGCAGGGCATTGGCTTCGACGGCGTCGATGGGGGCACGGGTACGGCGCGGAAACAGGAAACGGACCAAGCCCAGAAGCGCACCGCCCGCCGGCAGGGCCAGCAGGTGCCAGGGTTGTATATCCGGCAGGGCGCTGAGTCGCAGGTCGGGCGAGAAACCGTACAGCATGGCCTGGGCGCCATGGGCGATATGGCCGGCGACGGCAGACAGCACGCCGGCCGCCAGACCGACGGCAGCGGCCAGCAGGATAAAGGTCAGGTCGCTGGTTTGCAGGTTGCGGCGGACGCGCGCCACGCCACGCAGTACGGGACGGGTAACTGCCTTGCTGACCCCATCGATATCGTTCTGAAACGCCATGGCTGGCCGGCACCCGTGACTCGATCTCAAGACCTTAGGCCCGGACCCGCCATTTAGCCACCAAAACCGCACAGAAACGTGACAAAAATCAATCCGGAAGCTCGCCCAGAAGTTCGGCAAGCAGCGCCTTGGCGGAGGCGAACGTCACGCCGTCGCGGCGCATCTGCGACGTCAGCACCGCGCCCTGGAAAATGATGTTGATCTTGCGCGCCCGCTCAGCCGGTTCACTCAGCCCGGCCGCGGCACACAGTTCGGCGAAGCGTTCCTCGACATAGAGGGCTGAGGCGCGGCCGCGTGCCGTGATACCGTCATGCTTGCCGATGAATTCCTGCGCTGCCTTCATGGCCAGGCAGCCCTGGTAGTCGCCCTGCTCCATCATCTCGCGGCGGATATCGAATATGGCCGCGATCTGCGCTTTCGGATCGTCGCTGCGCGCCCGTGCCGGCGCGAACAGGGTCGGTTCGACATTGCAGCCATACTGATCCAGCACGGCCTCGATCAACTCTTCCTTCGACGGAAAGTACTTATAGAGGGTGCGCTTGGAGATACCGGTGTCGGCCATGACGGCATCGACGCCCGTGGCATGAAAGCCGCCGTCCTGAAAGACGGCCAGGGCGCGATCGACGATCTCCTGTTTTTTCAAAGCATTAGCCATGAGGGTGGTCCCTTTCAAAAATATTTATAGCACGCGGCGTTGACAAAGTAAACTGATCGGTTTACCTACAATCGTGTAAACAGATCGGTTTACAAAAGAACGTATCACCACCGCGCGCCGCCTCCCCACGACGGCCCACACTTTTTAACAGGAGCCTGTCATGTCCAATCTCTCCAATAAAACCATCCTGGTTTCCGGCGCCAACCGCGGCATCGGCGCTGCCACCGTCCGTGAACTGCTGAAGACCGGCGTCAAGAAGATCTACGCCGCCGCCCGCAAGCCGGATAGCCTGCCCGACTTCGGCGATGCCCGCGTCGTCCCGCTGGCGCTCGACATCACCAATGACACCTCGGTCAAGGCAGCGGCCGCCACGGCAAGCGATATCGATATCCTGCTCAACAACGCCGGCACGGCCGTCTTCGCCAACTTCCTCGACAGCCCGACCGATCTGATCGAAGGCGATATGAACACCAACTACTACGGCACGCTGCGCGTTATTCGCGCCTTCACGCCCCAGTTCGTCGCCCGCGGTGCGGGCACCATCGCCAATGTCGTGAGTGTCGTCGGCCTGACCTCGGCACCGGGCCTGGCGGGCTATTCGGCCTCGAAGGCGGCCTTGCAGTCGCTGACGCAAACCCTGCGCGTCACGCTGAAGGGCAATGGCATCAGCGTGCTCGGCATATATCCCGGTCCGATCGACACCGATATGGCGCGCGATATTCCGATGGAAAAGGCGACGCCGGAATACGCCGCCGCCGAAATCGTCAAGGGCATCGACGCCGGTACCACCTATATCTTCCCCGATCCGGTCGCCGTGCAGATCGGCCAGCTCTGGGAAACAGACGGCCGTACGCTCGACACCGCCCTGGCGGGTGAACACTAAAACTGTGAAAAGGCCGGGTGGCCTGCTACCCGAAGCCTCGGCGGAGGGTAGTGCGCCCGGCCTTTTCTTTGTGGATTTGCTGGAAGGTGCCGTGCTTGCGGCACCTTTCGTTTTTGGGAACACAGATTACGCAGATTTTAAGAGGTGATTTTTCAGCGCCTTATTTGGGTACAAGTGTGGCAGCTCCACGATCGGGCGGCGCGAAGCGCCTTTCAGGTTTCTCAGCAGCGTGACCAGCGTCGCAGATAAACCGCTGAAAAATCTCCTGCTGTCTTAATCTGCGTAATCTGTGGGTCAACTTCCTTACAGCAGACTGCGCAGCGCCTCCGGCAGGGGGGTATGAGGTACTGGTCCAATGACCTGAGCCAGCCGGTCGTCCTTCAGGCCGTGCGGCACGTCCCACAGATACAGCATTTCCAGCGTCGCCTTCATGAATGGATCGAACAGTCCGAGAAGGTGGAACAGCCAGCGCGGAAAGCGGCTGAGCCCAATCTTACGCCCGAGCGTTTCCCATCCGGCCCGGGCCAGTTGGCGAACCGAGGCATTATGGCCTTCGAAATGAAAGACCTCGTAGTCGCCCAAGGTGTGTTCGACCTGCGCCAGCCGCACGACGGTCGCCGCCAGGTCGGGCAGATAGGCCCAGGCGTGCAAGGTGTCGTAACCGCCGGGCACCGCCAGCCGGCCCTTGGCAAAGTCTTTGGCCACCAACTGCTTCATCCAACTATTGCGCGCTTCGTCGCCAAAGATATCGCCAGCCCGGATGACGATGCTTTTCAGCCGCCCGGCCCTTGCCCGCTCGGCGAACATGCCCTCGATCGCCACCCGGATACGGCCTTTCAGTGTGGTGGGCGCAAACGGCGTCTGCGGTGTCAGGTCGACCGGCATGTTCGCCCCGAAATTATAGACGCTGCCCGGATAGATATGGCGCGCGCCCAAACGTTCGGCGATGTCGGCGGCGGCGCTATACAGTGGCAGGGCCTCCTTCGCCCACACCGGATAGGGCACATTCAGGCCGTTGAAGACGATATCGACACGTCCGGTCGCCGCTACGACCGCTGCCGGATCGAACAGGTCGGCGGCGACCGTCGTGATGCCTTCGCCGGCCGACTTGCCTGGCCGGACGAGACCGAGAACGGTCCAGCCCTCGGCCAGAAAGGCCTTCGCGACGGCCTTGCCAATACCGCCATTGGGACCGAGAACCAGAATTGTTGAACCGTGCATGATGAAATCTCCCTTGTGCATGGCCTGGTTTTACAATATCTATTTTTGCATGTTAATTGTCACATTTTGCATTCATGATATGCATAATTGAATGGATGGATCGATGGACTGGACGCTCTGGCAATCCTTTCTGGCCGTGGTCGATACCGGTTCCCTGTCCGCCGCCGCCACACGACAGGGCTCTACGCAACCAACCCTGGGGCGCCATATCAAGGCGCTCGAAGACGATCTGGGCGTACCGCTGTTCGTGCGTACGGTGCGCGGCCTGGAACCGACGGAAGCCGCACTGGCCCTGGTCGATGATGCACGCGCCATGGGTGGAGCTGCCGAGCGCCTGGCGTTGAAAGCCACAGGCAAGACCGAGACCTTGTCGGGCACGGTGCGCATCACGGCATCGGTCGTGGTGGCCAATCTGGTCTTGCCTCCCATGATCGCACAGTTGCGCCAGGCCGAGCCGCTGATCCAGATCGAAATCGTCGCCTCGGACCAGTCGCAGAACCTGCTGCGGCGCGATGCTGACATCGCCCTGCGCATGTTCGATCCGACGCAGAAATCGCTGCTGGCCCGCCGACTGGGAGAGACGGCTTTGGGGCTTTACGGCGCCAGAGCCTATCTCGACCACCGCGGCCGGCCGTCATCCATGGCCGAGCTGATCGGCCATGACGTCATCGGTTTCGACCGCGACGACGCTATGCTGCGCGGCTACGCTGCCAATGGTTTCCATGTGACGCGCGAACAGTTTCCGGTACGCTGCGACGACCAGATGGTCGACTGGCATCTGTTGCTGGCAGGGGCCGGTCTCGGCTTTGCGCAATGCCGCCTGGCCGACGCCCGGCCGGAACTTGAGCGGGTGCCTGTCAGCATACACCTGCCGGCCCTGCCCGTCTGGCTGGTTTTGCATGAGGATGTTCGCGGCAATGCCCGCATCCGACGGGTGGCGGACTTCATCGCCACTGCCATGACGGCGTGGCTGAAGCCGTAAAGGATTGGCGACGGGGATGACACGGCTATTGCCAAATCCGTGTGCGGCGCAGCCGCATCCGTGCCTTATCCGTGGCCAAATCTTCCAATGCCCCGACCGCTCAACGCCTTGAAGGCGAACAATGATACCAACGTAGCAACATTTTATAAGCTGCCCATATTAATCAAGCCAATGAATATAAAGCTTTATTTTTCCGAAAATCGGACTAACCCTGCATAAAACCACGCAGGGGCGCGACACAATGGACGCAAAAGTATTTCTGGGCCGACGCGGAGTCTGGGCCTTCGGGCTCGGCTGCACCATGGTTACCCTCGGCGTCCTGTTGCATATACCGATGTACCTGATGGGCAAGGACATGGGTTTCGCCATGGCTGGCATGCCCATGGACAACGGCATGTTGTTCGGCATGTTCCTCATTGTTGCTGGCGTTGCCATCGCCGCCTACGGTCTGCTGCCGAAAGGCGTTGCCGACCAGGTCACGGCCGCCTCGCGCATCACGGTCGCTGCCCCTGAAGATGCCAAGCTGGGGCCGGCCCACATCCTGCTGATGGTCGTCCTCGTCGTCGCCCTGGTCATAGACGTCATGAAGCCGGCGGCTCTGGGTTTCGTCATGCCGGGCCTGGTGAAAGAATACGGCGTCGCCAAGAAGGTCGCCGCCCTGGTGCCCTTCTTCGCCCTGGTCGGAACGGTCTGCGGCTCTGTTCTGTGGGGCATTATTGCCGACATCTACGGCCGGAAGGCGTCAATCCTGCTGTCCGCCGTGGTCTTCGTCGGCACCTCCATCTGCGGCGCCATGCCCTCGCTGCAATGGAACGTCATTATGTGCTTCATGATGGGCGCCGGCGCCGGCGGCATGTTGCCCGTCACCTACGCCCTTTTGGCCGAGACCATGCCGTCCAAGCACCGCGGCTGGGCCCTTGTCCTGGTCGGCGGTCTCGGCGCGGTCGGTGGCTATTTCGCCGCCTCCGGCTTCTCAGCGCTGCTTGTCCCGACCTTTTCCTGGCGCATCATGTGGCTGCTCAACCTGCCGACCGGCCTCCTCCTCATCTTCATGGGCGGATTGATCCCGGAATCGGCCAAATTCCTGTTGTCGCGCGGCCGCCGCGATGAGGCGCAGAAGATCATGGCGCGTTTCGGCACGGTCAGTCACGAACTGCAGGCCAATGAGGAAGATACTGACGACACCTTCGCCCATCATCATGCCAAGCACGACGGCACCGAGCCGAAACTGTGGACGCCAGGCCTGATCGGCAAGACGGCGGCGCTCAGCATTTCCGCCATTGCGTGGGGCCTGATCAATTTCGGCCTGCTGCTTTGGCTGCCTTCGGACCTGGTCGCCAAGGGCTATTCCATGGGCGTGTCGTCCAAGCTGCTGGCGCAATCCGCCCTTATCGCCTTCCCCACCGTCTTCCTGTGCACCTGGATGTACAGCCAGTGGAGCACCAAATGGGCCTTTACCACCATGATCGGCATCACCTTGCTGGGCCTGTTGTGGGTATTGGCTCTGGAAACCGTTGGTGGCAGTCCGGTTTTCCCGGTCGCCCTGCTGATCGTCGGTTCGAACGGCATCCTGGCGATTCTACTGCCCTATGCCTCGGAAAGCTATCCGCTCAAGGTCCGCGGCCGCGCCACCGGTTGGGTGGCGGCATGTTCGAAGATCGGCGGCGTGCTGGCGCAAACCCTCAGCATTACGGCCCTGGTGCCGGCGCTCGGCGTCGCGGCGGGCATGATCATCGTGCCGATCCTGGTGACGCTGGGCCTGTTCATCAAGTTCGGCACCGAGACGCGCGGGCTGGACCTGCGTCAACTCGAAAATGAACCGGCGAAGGGCAAGAAGGACGCTGCCTGACGCAGGGTTTGACGACTCCCTAATTCATGACATAACGTAATTCAAAATAAGAATTACGTTATCTCAGCTCAGACGCCGCATGGCTCGCGCAAACGTGCGCGGCGGGCGGTCGCCCGCTGTTAACAGGGAAGCGCGTCATGAAGATCAACCTTACCGGCGTCATCATCGCCAGTCTGGCCGGGCTGTTGTTCGGCTTCGATACCGCCGTCATTTCAGGCGTCACCGGCGCCCTGCGTGAGGTATTTGCGCTGGACGAAGCCCAACTGGGCCTTGCTGTCTCGGCCGGCCTGGTCGGGACCTGTGTCGGCGCCCTGTTTATGGGCCGGATCGGTGACGCCATCGGCGGACGCGACGCCCTGCGCGTGATCGGCCTGATGTATGTCGCAGCGACGCTCGGCACGGCCTTTGCCACCGGCCTGCCGTGGTTCGTCGCCTGCCGCTTTGTCCTCGGCGTAGCGGTCGGCGGGTCATCGGTCCTGGCCCCGGTCTATATTTCCGAAATCGTGCCGGCAAACCGGCGCGGCGCCCTGGTCGGTATGTTCCAGTTCAATATCGTCTTCGGTATTCTACTGGCCTACCTCAGCAACTATCTGGTCGGCCGGCTTATTCCCGGCGCCGATGCATGGCGGTGGAAGCTCGGCCTGGCCGTCATCCCTTCGGGCATCTTCTTCGCCCTGCTGTTCACCATCGGGCAAAGCGCACGCTGGCTGGTCGCCAAGGGCCGCATCGAGGACGCCCTGGCCAGCTTGAAAAAGCTCGCCATTCCCGATCCCGCCGCCATGATCGCCGATTTCCAGCGCTCTGATGTGGGGCAGGGCAAATTGTCATGGACCCAGCACAAGAAGCCGATCATCTTCGCCATCCTGCTGGCGCTGTTCAACCAGCTGAGCGGCATCAACGCCATTCTCTACTATCTCAACGACATCTTCGCCGCCGCTGGATTCAGCGCTGTCTCAGCCGATATCCAGAGTATCGCCGTCGGTGGCGCCAATCTGCTGGCCACCCTGGTCGGCATGACCTTTATCGACCGCCTGGGGCGCAAGAAACTGCTGATTGCCGGCGCGGTGGGTGTAACGGCAGCACTCCTTGGCGTCACCGTCATCATGGCCACCGGCACGATGCAGACCCTGTTGTTGCCCTTGCTGATCCTGTTCATCGTCTCCTTCGCCTTCAGCCAGGGCGCGGTCATCTGGGTCTATCTCAGCGAAATCTTCCCGACGCCCGTGCGCGCCACCGGCCAGAGCCTGGGCTCGGCGACCCATTGGGTGGCCAATGCCGCCATCGCCGCCGTCTTTCCTATCGTCGCCGCCCAGACCAAGGCCCTGCCCTTTGCCTTTTTCGCTGCGTGCACCCTCATCCAACTGGTCGTCGTCGCGAAATGGTTCCCCGAAACCAAGGGAATCGAGTTGGAGGATATAGACGTAGGCAGAGAATTCGACCATAAGTAGCGAGAAAAAAAATGAGTTACGAGTCCAACATTTGCTGAATCAGACCGGGATATAAACATGACTGATATGCAACAATCCGATGGAATTGTGGTATTACCGTACACTAAAAAAGAATTTGGTGATTTCATATCCAGCTTACTTGGAAAACCACAAACTATAAATAAAACATATCATATGCCATTTGAACTAACACGCAAAGATATTTTAAATATATTTAAAATTATAAATCAAAGGGTTTCTCAACAAAACGAGGCAATACTTACAGAATTTAATACTCAAATTTCTTACTCCGACAATTCATCCGTAACAATAAAAAGTATAGATGATTTTATATCATATAACGAAGTAAAAAAGTGTATGTAAGATCAATAAATATAACACTTATATTTCTAATAAAATTCTATGACAAAGATCATTTCGAGAAACAGCAAATTGACATTGCGTTTTCATCCCAACAAAATGCCCCCGAATACGACTCTGATTTGCCCATCCCATTGCGACGACGCTTCAGGCCCGGCATAAATTTGCGCATTTCCCACACCGCACGCACTTGGGGCGCGGATATGGAATCTTTAATAAGCGGCGTAATAGAGAAATTACTAATTAATATACCAAAACATAAAGAATTTATATCAAAAAATAAAGGAAAGGCTGCGACGATTCTATTTTTTTCAATACTAACTACAAGTATTGGAGCCATATACTTTACATTTGACAATTTTTACAAAAGCAAACTTGCAGAACTTAATATATCGAAAAATCTAGATCATATTGAAAAGACAACAAAGCACGAAATGGAATACATAGTAAACACGATAGGTATGGGCATTTGGGAAAGAGCTCTATTAACGACCATGGCATTCATGATAATAAGCATCATATTCGCATCCATAATATCAATATTGATAAGTGCTGAATTAATAACAAGCCCAGCAAGCTTCATTTTACTCACAGATGAATCTGAAAAAATGAAAATAGAACATATAAAGCAATCAAACAACATGATTAAGACTATAATTTACACGACCATTGGAGGCATATTAATTGGCGTCTTAGGAAACATAGCTTATGCCTTAACTTTTGAACACCTTATGAAATGAGGACGCAAAATCTAAGTGAAGAATGACACGATCAATGCTCGGTCAGTGGGTCCAAGTTAGTAGCGGAACTACAATGGCATGTGTGCGTCGAACTGGAAGACATGGAAAAGCAGATGTAGTTTTCTCCTTGCCATGTGCGGCATTTTGGTTCGATGATGCGCCGCAACACGGAGCCCTATGCCATGGCCGATACGATCGCTGTCACCGCCCTCGATGCCTTTGTCGCCGACCTGCCCAAGGCCGAATTGCACCTGCATATCGAAGGCTCGCTTGAACCCGAACTGATGTTCGCCCTGGCTCAGCGCAACAAGATATCGCTACCCTTTGCGACCATTGACGCTGTCCGCGCCGCCTATGACTTTTCCAACCTGCAGGATTTTCTCGACATCTATTACCAGGGCGCGAATGTCCTGCAGAGCGAGGAAGACTTCTACGACCTGACCATGGCCTATGTCCGCCGCGCTGCCACCGATCGTGTTCGCCATGCCGAGATCTTCTTCGACCCGCAAACCCACACCGATCGCGGAATCCCCTATGCCGTTGTCATCGAAGGCCTGAGCCGGGCACAGCGCGACGCTGAAGAGCTGGGTGTATCCTTGTCACTGATCCACAGCTTCCTGCGTCATCTCAGCGAAGACGCCGCCTTCGAGAGCCTGGCCATGGCCGAACCCTGGCTCGACCGGCTGGTCGCCGTCGGGCTCGACTCGTCCGAGGTCGGCCATCCCCCGTCGAAGTTCAGGAACGTCTTCGCCCGATCGCGCGAGATGGGACTGAAACTGTGCGCCCACGCCGGCGAAGAAGGCCCGCCCGAATATGTCTACGAGGCGCTCGATATCCTGAAGATTGACCGCATCGACCACGGCAACCGCTCTCTGGAAGACCCGGCCCTGGTACAGCGCATCGTGCGCGAAGGCCTGACCCTGACGGTCTGTCCGCTGTCGAACCACAAGCTGTGCGTGGTGCGTGACATGGACCTGCATCCCATTCCCGACATGCTGCGCCGGGGCTTGCGGGCCACCGTCAATTCCGACGATCCGGCCTATTTTGGTGGTTACGTCAATGACAACTTCCTGGCTTTGACACGACGCGGCCTGATCACCAGGGCGGATTGCATCACCCTGGCGCAGAACAGCATAGCCGGCGCCTTCCTGAGTGACGAACGCAAAGCCGCCTTAGGTGCCGAGATCGAGGCGTATGCGGCCGCCCACTGACTTGGACGGGGATGGATGTTTCGGCGCCGGATCCTTGCCGCCGATCCTGTGATAGAAGCGGTCGCCGCTATAGGCCGCCCAGACGACGACACCGACGCCCAGCACGATGAAGGCCGCCGCCATGCGCAGGGTCTCGGCGTCATAGGCGTGGACAAATTGCCACCAGAAGACGCCAGCCGATACGCCATAGGCGATCAGGCAGTTGCGCACATGATGGCGCGGGCCCAACAGGGCGGCCAGAAGCGACGTAAAGGCATAGAGGCTCGACAGATAGCCGTAGAAAACCACGACATAGATGGCGGCAAACCAGGTCTTCAGGGCATATTTGATCGGCGAGCCCTGCATGAACATGCCGGTGACATAGGTCGCGTCGTCCATGGCGTTGCGATAGGTGTCGTGGACACCGGTCGCAAAGGCCGTCAGGCTGGTATAGTTCTCCGCCGACAAGGGCAGGAAAAACTTGACCAGCAGGACCACAGCGACGGCCAGGTTCAGTTCGAACAGCTTTTCGACCAGCCAGGTGAGGAAGCGTTTAAACGGCATAGCGGTAATGCCCCGTGATGTCGTAGCCGAACAGGCTGGCTTCTTCCTGCGGTCCGGCGCCGATATTGTGAATGACGCGCGACGCCGCCGGCTCGCTGACCACGGCGATATGCGGCTGGCCGTAAGGCAGACGATAGGTCACGAGATCGCCCGGCAGATAGTCGGCTGCGTTGCGCGTTACAGGTCTGGCCGTGCCGAAACGGGCAAAAAAGACCCGCAGATTGGGCACGCGGCGGTGATCGATATTGCTGTCGGGACGGCTCAGCCCCCAGGTCTTCGGATAGAGGGCGAAATGCGCCGCCATATCTTCGTGGACACGCTGCTGCAGGTCTATGCCCAGGGCGCGATAGGCGCGGATGACGACATCGGTGCACACACCCTTGTCCGACGCGACATCGCCCATGGGATAGGGAATGCGGGTGTAGGCGGGATCGTAGATGACGGCGTGACGGGTCTGTTCGCGCGCCGCCGTGACCAGGCCCAGGGCCAGACCTTGTGCCGGCGCAGCCTGGGCAAGCGCAGGACCTGCCAGAAGCAGGGCGGGTAAGCCGGTCAGGAGAGAACGACGATTCATGAGGACGATTCCAGAGCGAATCCGTCAGAGGTATATCGTCCGTGATAGGCGAAAATTGCGACCTCTTAAAGGCCGAAACGGTAATGCCCGGTCATGGGATAAAAGAGCAGTTGATCGTCCTGCTTCGGGCCGGCGCCGCAGTTCTGGATCACCATCAGGCGGTCGGTGATCAGCGACTTGGTGTCGCTGACGACGGCGATGTGCGTGCCGCCAAACGGCGTATTGGTGATGAGGTCGCCCGGGCGGTAATCTGCGGGGTTCTGTGTAACCGGCAAGACTGTCCCAAAACGTGAAAAGAAGACGCGCAGATTGGGCACCCGGCGATGGTCGATATTGCTGTCGGGCGCCGTCAAACCCCATTTTTGCGGATAGAGATCGAAATGGGCCAGCATGTCTTCGTGGACCAACTGCTGAAGATCGATCCCCAGCGCACGATAGGCACGGATAACGACATCCGTGCAGGCGCCGCGATCGGCCGCGACATCACCCATCGGATAGCCGATCCTGGCATAGCCGCCGTCATATTTTGTCTTGACCAGGGTCTGGGCATGCGCCGCCGTCAGGAAGGCAAGGGTCTTGCCCTCGGTGGCAACGACCTTCGGCTTGACGGCACAGGCCGACAGGGCCAGCAGCGGCGCTGCCGCCAATAACGAACGCCGGTTCATGGCGTGATGCCTAATTTACTTGGTTGCGCCTTCCAGGCCCTTGCCGACGGCGGTGATGTCCTCGCCAACGCCCTGGATGGTGTGGCAGGCGCTGACCATAGGGGCCAGCAGCAGCAGGGCTGCGATCACAATACGCTTCATGGACGACTCCTCAGATGTACAGGTGAAACTAGAGACAGCAATTGTGGCATTTTTAGGCGACTTGCCTCTTCATGGCAATGTAGCGTTATGTGATGCGCCATTGCATTGTATCAAACACACAAAAGGCCGCGGCTGACGCCACGGCCTTTCTTAAACTTGCATTTTTGCCCGACCAATTACTTGGTGGCGTCTTCCATGCCCTTGCCGACGGCGGTGACGTCCTGGCCTGCGCCCTGAATGGTGTGACAGGCGGTGGCGGACAGCGGAATCAACACGGCAAAGGCAACGATAATAAGGCGTTTCATGGTCTTAATCCTCTCGCTCGGTATGGCGTGTTCCATGATCGCTCAGAGCAGGTAAGGATACGATGCGCAACAAGGGCCGGAATACGAAAGGGGCAATATAGCCATTCCAACCCGGCTCAGCGCGTCCTGACGAAGATATTGCCGGTCAGGCGGCCCAGGCGTGGATCCGGGCTGAAATCGAAATCGTCGGGAATGAACCCCGAATGCAGTAAGGCGCCCTGATAGATCAGCAGACGGTTGAAGCGGCCTTCGACATGCAGGATTTGTTCATAGCGCTCGTCCGAGGCGCCGATAAAGCCCGGTTTGGGCGGACCAAGCTGCGCCATTTCCACCGCCGCGGCAGCCTGCAAGGCCGGCAAGCGAGCTTCGGTCACGCGTTCTATGCCGGTCGCACGATGGCGATAGAAAGCCGTGCCTGTGCCGGGGATATCATTGAGATAGTGCAGGACGGCCAGCAGGGTCTGGTCGGGCGAATCGAAATGCGGGACGCGCTGCTGGGGCGCCAGTTCGTCTCGGCGGCGGGTAACCAGCGAAAAACTGGCCTCGACCATATCGAAGGCGTCAGCATCGAAGACACCGCCGATGAACGGAGCCGCCTGTTCGACCACCGCCACCATATAGGCATCGGCCGCGGCATCGGCCGGGGTGATAACGCGGCGCAGGCCGGGATAGGCGACGTCCTTTTCCGGCGGAAACGGCGCAAGGGCCGCGGCAGTCGCGACGGCCGAACGGGCATCCTCGAGAAAGTCGTCGATTACCACGACGCGGCTCTTGTCATTGCCGATCTCATGCACCTTGATGTCCACGGCCATAGCTCCTTTTTTTGCGCTCCTCATCTGTGGCGGCGAGCTTTGCACAGAACGCGAAAGACGTTAAGGGATCATCATGAAACGCGTAAGTGTGATAGGCGCCGGGCCGGCCGGATTGATGTGTGCCGAGCAGCTGAATGCCGCCGGCCTCGCGGTTACCGTCTATGACCGCATGCCATCGGCGGCGCGGAAATTCCTGATGGCCGGGCGTGGTGGCCTAAACCTCACCCATTCCGAACCTTTCGAACGATTCGTCGCACGCTATGGCAAGGCTGCGACACGGCTGCGGCCAGCCCTGGAAGGCTTTACGCCGGCCGATCTGCGCACCTGGGCCGACGGCCTGGGTGCCGAGACCTTCACCGGCAGCAGCGGACGGATATTTCCCAAGGCCATGAAGGCTTCCCCCCTGCTGCGCGCCTGGCTGAAGCGGCTGGATGACCGGGGCGTGATCTTTCGAATGCGTCATGACTGGATAGGCTGGGATGGCGATACGGTGATCTTCCGCCATGGCGACGCGGTGGTAAGCCAACAGGCCGACGCCGTGGTGCTGGCACTCGGCGGCGCCAGTTGGCCCAGGCTGGGTGGCGACGGTGGCTGGAAGCCTGTGCTGGAGGCGCAGGGTGTTGCCGTGAAGCCGTTCCAGCCGTCGAACGGCGGCTTTATGTGCCGGTGGAGCGACGGATTTGCCGAGCGCCACGCCGGGACGCCACTGAAGAACATCGCGCTCGACTTCGCCGGCCGGAATGTGCGCGGCGAGCTGATGCTGACGCGAACCGGCATCGAAGGCGGTGCCGTCTATGCCCTGAGCGGCGCCCTCCGTGACGCGGTGTCGCGCAGCGGATCGGCGGAGCTGACGATCGATCTGCGGCCGGACCTGAGCGCCGGCCAGGTGATTTCAAAACTGGGCCGCGCCTCGCCCAAGGACAGCCTCAGCAACCGGTTACGCAAGAGCCTGAACCTGACGCCGGCGGCCATCGCCCTGGTCCACGAAACCGGCGCCACCGACATCAAGGCGGTGCCGCTCCAGCTAACCGGCGCCCAGGGGCTGGACCGCGCCATATCGAGCGCCGGCGGGATCGCCTTCGACGAGGTTTCCGAAGGATTTGAACTGAAGCGTATGCCGGGCGTCTACGCCATCGGGGAAATGCTCGACTGGGAAGCCCCGACCGGTGGCTATCTGCTACAGGCCTGTTTCAGCACGGCCGTGGCGGCGGCGCGAGCAATCGCCGCGTGACAACATCACATTAACGCGACCGAGGGTGACAGGCCCGACGGAATTGCGCAAAAGTGGCGCCGGCCCCAGGATATTTCCCTATCCTTGCGGCAGCAAAAATAGTATCGCGCGTTACAATATAATCCAAAAATGGAGCCAGACCCGATGCCCGATGCCAGCCCCAACCGCGCCCCCGTCCATGTCTTCGACTGGGATAGCCTGGATGACCACAAATATATGGCCGACAGCGCTATCTGTGCGCAACTGTTGCGGGACGCCGCGGTGGCACTGGATGACCAGACCCGCGCCGTGGTGCGCGCCGAAGCCGAAAGCCTGGTCCGCGCCACGCGCAAGGCCGCCCGTCGCCAGGGCGTGGTCGAGGGTTTCCTGAAGGAATTTTCGCTGGGCACCGCCGAGGGGCTGGCCCTGATGTGCCTGGCCGAAGCCTTGTTGCGGACACCGGATGAGGCGACGCGCGACCAGCTGATCGCCGAAAAGATCGCTTCGGCCGACTGGGCGTCGCATCTCGGCCATTCCGACAACTGGTTCGTCAATGCCTCGACCTGGGGACTGATGCTGACTGGGCGGATCATCGATGTCGAGGACAGCGCCAAGAAGGACCTCAAGGGCTATCTTCATGGACTGA
This sequence comes from Asticcacaulis sp. P2_C5, assembly GCF_056404555.1. Taxonomy (NCBI): domain Bacteria; kingdom Pseudomonadati; phylum Pseudomonadota; class Alphaproteobacteria; order Caulobacterales; family Caulobacteraceae; genus Asticcacaulis; species Asticcacaulis sp. P2_C5. The sequence goes on along the minus strand of NZ_JBFUDU010000010.1, from coordinate 185,071 downwards.
CCCAGCGGGTCGGCGAGCCGGTCATTCGCGCCGCCGTCGCCCAGGCTATCCGCATCATGGGTGAGCAGTTCGTGCTGGGGCGGACCATCGAGGACGCGCTGAAGCGAGCAAAGAAGGAAGGCTATCTCTGCTCGTTTGACATGCTGGGCGAAGGCGCGCGCACTGAAGACGACGCCGTGCGTTACGCCCAAGCCTATGCCGATGCCATCACCGCCCTGGCCAAGGTCGCGAAGGGTGGTCCCGAAGTCTTTAGTCCTGAGACTGGGCACGGTATCTCGGTCAAGCTGTCGGCCCTGTATTCGCGCTATGAGGCAGCGAAGGAAGCTGACGTCTTCGCCGTGCTGTATCCGCGCGTCAGGGCACTGGCGATCCAGGCGGCAAAAGCCGATATCAATTTCACGCTGGACGCCGAAGAGACCGACCGCCTGGCCCTGTCGCTGAAGATCCTCGACCGGCTGTGCCACGAGGCCGAACTGGGCGAATGGCGCGGGCTGGGCCTGGCCGTGCAGGCCTACCAGAAGCGCTGCCCCGAGGTCATTTCGGCTTTACGGGAACTGGCGCAAAAGAGCGGCCGACGGCTGATGGTCAGGCTGGTCAAGGGCGCCTACTGGGATACCGAGATCAAGCGCGCCCAGGTCTATGGCCGCGAAGACTATCCGGTCCATACCACCAAGGCTGCGACCGATCTCAGCTACCTGGTCTGCGCCAAGGCGCTGATCGACGCCGCCCCCCACATCTACAGCCAGTTTGCCACCCACAACGCCCACAGCCTGGCCTCGGTGCGGCGCATGGCCCAGGCGAAAGGCGTGACGGTCGAATATCAGCGCCTGCATGGCATGGGCGAACAACTGTATGCCCAGGCGGCGGAGCAGTTCGAGGCCTTCCCGCTGCGCGCCTATGCGCCGGTCGGCGGCCATGAAGACCTGCTGCCCTATCTGGTCCGCCGGCTGCTGGAGAACGGCGCCAATTCGAGCTTCGTCAACGCCCTGCTGGACGAGAGCATCCAGCCGGCTGACGTCATTTCCGATCCGGTGGAAAAGGTCACGAAGCATCCCGACCGCCACGCCCGCCTGCCCCTGCCCCGCGACCTGTACGGTGACCGGCTCAACAGCCATGGCGCCGATATTTCGGTCGCGGCCGTGCGCGCGCGGCTGGACGCGGCGGTGACGGCGCTGGACAGCGATCCGAAGGACGGCAATGCGCTGATCGGCGGCAAGCCGCATTCGACCTATGCGGCGCATGTCTTCGCGCCGGCCAACCTGACCCAACTGGTTGGCGAGACGCACGACGCCGATCCGGCCATGATCACCGAAGCCTTCGATCGCGCGGCGGCAGCCCAACCGGCGTGGGATGCGCTGGGCGGCGACGGTCGCGCCAAAGTACTGGAAGCCATGGCCGACGCGCTGGAAAGCCGCCACGACAAGCTGTGCGCCGTGTTGGTGCGCGAGGCAGGCAAGACGTGGGGCGACGCCATTTCCGAAGTTCGCGAAGCGGCGGACTTCTGCCGCTACTATGCCAGGCTGGCGCGCCAACAGTTCGGTGCGCCGACCCCGCTCAACGGGCCGGTCGGCGAGCGCAATTCGCATCAGTTGCACGGGCGCGGCGTCTTTGTCTGTATCTCGCCATGGAACTTCCCGTTGGCCATCTTCACCGGCCAGATCGCCGCGGCCCTGGCTGCCGGCAATGCCGTTCTGGCCAAACCGGCCGAGCAGACGCCATTGATCGCTCATAAGGCGGTCAAGCTGTTCTATGGCGCCGGATTGAAGCCCGACCTGCTGGCCCTGCTGCCCGGCCAGGGCGGTACGATCGGCGCGGCCCTGGTGGCGCACCCGGGGATCGCCGGCGTGGCCTTCACCGGCGGCACGGATACGGCGCGGATGATCAACCTGACCCTGGCGCAAAAGGAAGGCCCGATCGTGCCGTTCATCGCCGAGACCGGTGGACTGAACGGCATGTTCGTCGACACCACGGCGTTAAAGGAACAGGTGGTCGACGACGTCATCCAGTCGGCCTTCGGATCGGCGGGCCAGCGCTGCTCGGCGCTGCGGCTGCTGTTCTTGCCGCATGAGGTGGCCGACAGCTATATCGAGACGCTGAAGGGCGCGATGGACCAGTTGCGCGTCGGAGATCCGGCGCAGTTCGATGTTGATATCGGACCGGTGATCGACGCCGATGCGCAAGAACTGCTGCAACTGCATGTCGAAAAGCTGAAACAACGCGGCCAGATCCTGCATCGTACGGCGGTACCTGCCTATCTCAACGGCCACTTCTTCGCCCCGACCCTGGTCGAGATTTCCGGTCCGCACGAACTGGCGCGCGAAGTGTTCGGTCCGGTCCTGCACATCGTTCGTTACGATTCCCAAAATCCGGAAGAGATGACGAACGCCTTGAAATCAAGCGGTTACGGCCTGACCCTGGGCGTGCATTCGCGGCTGGAGGCCTTTGCCGAGGCGATCATGAAGGCCGTTCCGGCTGGCAATGTCTATGTCAACCGCACAGTCATTGGCGCTGTCGTCGGCGTCCAGCCGTTCGGCGGCGAAGGCCTGTCGGGCACGGGGCCCAAGGCCGGGGGACCACTCAGCCTGACACGGTTTGCCAGCGAACGCGCGGTCAGCGTCAATATCACGGCGCAGGGGGGCGACCCGGCCTTGCTGAACTTGTGAGCCCTTTGATACTGCGCGGCGACACGGTCGATCTGTATTGTGGCGGCGTCGACCATATCGACGCTGAAGGCCGCGACGTGGCGGAACTGTGCGCCATGCTGGGCGTAGCACTTCCCCCCGAATGGCCCCCCCTGCATAACGACGAAAACACGCGCGCCTGGTTGCGCAATGGCATAGTCAGTCATCCCGGCTCTGAGCCGTGGTGGTGCTACTACGTCGTGGCGCGCGAGGACAATGTGCTGTGCGGCCTGGCGGGCTTCACCGGCCCGCCGGCCGACGGTGAAGTCATGGTCGGCTATTCGATCCTGCCGCAGTATCAGCGCCGCGGCTATGCCAGCGAAGCCGTCCGGTTGCTGATGCAGCGCGCCTTTGCCGACGGAGTCAAAACCTTCGTCGCCGAGACCCTGCCCGATCTCGTGGCCTCGCAGGGCGTGATGACGAATAACGGCATGGTCTTCGTCAGCGCCCGCGAGGACGACGACGATGGCACTGTGTGGCGCTTCGAACGCCGGGCGGGCTGAGTTTGCAGCGACTGTTGTTTATCTGTTCGGCAAACCGCCTGCGCAGCCCGACGGCCGAGCAGGTGTTTTCACAATATCCGGATGTTGATGCGACCTCGGCGGGGTTGTCGCACGACGCGATCGATCCCCTGACACCCGAACATTTCGAGGCGATCGATATTATCTTCGTCATGGAAAAGGCGCACCGCACCAAGCTCAGCCGGCATTTCAAGCACTATATCGGCGCAGCGCGGGTGGTGTGCCTGAACATTCCGGACGATTACGACTATATGCAGCCGGAACTGATCACCCTGCTGAAGGCCCGGGTCGAACCGCATCTGAGGTAGTGGGACGCCACCCTCTCAACATATTGCGATCGACGCAAATGGTTCGCACAGACGTCATATTCGAGGCTCAGACCCTTGGCCGGAAATCAGCCAATGTGCAAACCAGGAGACGGTCATGACGCAATCCTTCAGCAGGCGCCACGTGGTGGGCGGCATGGCGGTTACCGCTGGATTGACCCTGACATCCATGGCCCGGGCCGACACCTCCGGCACAGTCGCCTTCCTGGGCGTCGGTGATTGGGGCCGCGACGGCACCGAACATCAGGCCGACGTGGCGGCTCAGATGGACAAGGCAGCAGCAGAGACCGGCGCCGCCTTCGTCATCTCGGTCGGCGACAACTTCTACGACAACGGCGTCCAGTCGACCACCGATCCGCAATGGAAGACCTCGTTCGAGGACGTCTATATCGGCGCCCATCTCCAGATGCCGTGGTATGTCGCGCTCGGCAATCACGACTATCGCGGCGTGCCCCAGGCGCAGATCGACTACAGCGCCGTCAGCCCACGCTGGAGGATGCCAGCGCGCTATTTCAAGGTCGCGGGCGCCAGCTTCGGCCACCCCGACGCCGACCTGTTCGTCATCGACACGTCGCCGCTGGTCCATCAATACGCCGACAAGCCCGGCGCGATCGGCGACAATGTCAAAAGCCAGGACACTGCCGCGCAACTGGCCTGGCTCGACGCCGATCTGGCGGCATCGACGGCCGGCAAGAAGCTGGTCATCGGCCACCACACGCTGTTTTCGGGCGGTAGCGGCCACGGCGATACGCCGGAAATGGTCGAGCGCATCCTGCCGATCCTGAAAAAGAACCAGGTCCTGGCCTATATCAACGGTCACGACCACGATCTGCAGCATATTGTCCGCGACGGTGTGAACGTGATTTGCACCGGCGCCGGGTCGGAAGTGCGCCCTGTCCAAAGCGTCGACGGCACGCGCTTCTGCGCGGCGCAGTCAGGCTTTTCCATCTTCCGCCTGACGTCGCAGGGCCTGTCGCTGGAATTCCGCGACTATGCCGGCACGTCGCTGTATCGCGCCGACATCGGTCGGTCGGTGCTCAGAACCTGATATCCGGCAAGGCGGCGAAGACGTCGACCAGGGCCTTGCCCCAACCGCGCGAGATTTCCTGAAAATACGGATCGTCGCGTTCGAAACGGCGTTGCTCAGTGATTTTCAGCGCGTCCTTCGCCAGCACCTGCAGATCGATGGGCAGGTCGACCCCGGCATTGGCGCGGATGGTCGAATCGAACGACACACACAATAGCTTGACCGCCGCCTCAAAGCTCATATCGAGATTCAGCGCCCGAACCAGGATCGGCCGGCCATACTTGGTCTCACCGATTTGGAAAAACGGATTGTCATCCGTGGCCTCGATAAAATTGCCTTCGGCATAGATCAGGAACAGCCGGGCTGGCCCGCCCCTGATCTGTCCGCCCAAAATCAGGCTCGCATTGAACGGCTGGCCGTTGGAAGAACTGTAGCTGCGAACAATGTCGCGCAGGGTGTTGCCGATAAGGGTCGCCACCTGGAACATCGACGGCGCATCGAGGATGGAGGGATTGCTGCGATCGAGCGCCCGCGTGGCATCATCGAGGCGGCTGACAACCATCTGTGTCGTGGCCAGGTTGCCGGCCGACAGCAGGGTAATGACGCGCTCACCCTGGACTTCCCAGCTATGCATCTTCCGGACCTGGGAGATGTCGTCGACACCGGCGCTGGTTCGGGTGTCGGACATGAAGATCAGTCCGCTGTGAAGTCGCAATCCTACGCAATAGGTCATATCTTTATTCCTGACGGACTCCGCGCCTGCACCAGAATCGCACCGTCGTGAAAGGGATAACGCACCTTTCTTTCGATTGGGATAACCTTTAGTGAAACCCGCCCTTCAAGGCCGGTAACGGCAAATTGGCGTCCAGAGTCAGGCGCACTGATGAAAGCGCGCAGAATTTCTGATATGACTGTGTCACGATCCTGCGCTATAGCCCATACTACACTATGTTGGTGTTCTTTGGGTCAGCGTTCTCAGGCTCAGCCGGAATACGAACAGGGTGCGGCATAGCAATGCCATGATCGCGAGGGCACGAGCCCAGGATCACGACGTTTAAAGTTTTACTTCGACCTCGCTTTTCTCAGGCCGTCATGACCGCATCCGCAGACACGTCTCTTGGCGCACCGCCGACCAACGGAGTGCCCGAAAATTTCAAGCCGCCCCACCCCAGCCTGCACACCAACCGTGTGCTGCCGGGCTTCAAGGCGTCATTGGGCTTCACCGTCATCTATCTGTCCCTGATCGTGCTGATCCCGCTGGCGGCGCTGATCGCGCGGCCGTGGGAACACGGCTGGCAGGGTTTCTGGTCCGTCATCACCGACACGCGCGTCCTGGCTTCGCTGAAGCTGACCTTCAGCACGGCCGCCGCTGCCGCCCTGCTTAATCTGGTGGTAGGCCTGATGATCGCCTGGGTGCTGACGCGCTATAAATTTCCAGGCTCGAAGATTCTCGACGCGTTTGTCGACCTCCCGTTTGCCCTGCCGACCGCCGTGGCCGGGGTTGCGCTATGCGCACTGTATGCCCCCAATGGCTGGATCGGATCATGGTTCGCACCGCTGGGCATAAAGATCGCCTATACACCGGTCGGCATCTTCATCGCTCTCGTCTTTGTCGGACTGCCGTTCGTCGTGCGCAGCGTTCAGCCGGTCCTGGCCGACTTCGACGCCGAGGTCGAGGAAGCCGCCCGCACCCTGGGCGCGTCACCGATCCAGACCGCCATTCGCGTCGTCCTGCCCGCCCTGGCGCCCGCCCTGTTGACCGGTTTTTCGCTGGCCCTGGCGCGTGCCGTCGGTGAGTATGGCTCGGTCATCTTCATCGCCGGCAACATGCCCTATGTGTCCGAAATCACCCCATTGCTGATCGTCATCAAGCTGCAGGAATTCGACTATGCCGGTGCGGCCAGTGTCGCCCTGATCATGCTGTTGCTGTCTTTCGGCGTGCTGGCCGTGATCAACGCGCTGCAGATCTGGTTGTTCGGTCGTGGCCAGGGAGCCGGTAAATGAGGGCGCTTCCCGCACAGACCCCGAAGACCGCCGGCGCCTGGGGCCTGTCACTGGGCGCCGTCTTCTGGATGGGCCTGATCATCGTCCTGCCGCTGGTCACCGTCATGTTCGAAGCGTCGAAAGGCGGCCTGGCGCCGTATCTGGCCGCCATTGCCGAGCCCGACGCCATCGCCGCCATCAAGCTGACCCTGCTGGTCGCCGCCATCGCCGTGCCTCTGAATGCTGTTTTCGGTATTGCCGCCGCCTGGTGCATCACGCGCTTCGAATTCAAAGGCAAGGGCCTGCTGCTCACCCTGGTCGACCTGCCCTTCACCATCTCGCCGGTCATATCGGGCCTGGTGTGGATGCTGCTGTTCGGCGCCCAGGGCTGGTTCGGCATGTGGTTGCGCCTGCATGATATCCAGATCGTCTTCGCCCTGCCGGGCCTCGTCCTTGCCACCACCCTGGTCACCCTGCCCTTCGTCGCGCGCGAACTGATCCCGTTGATGAGCGATCAGGGCACCGACGAAGAAGTGGCCGCCCGCACCCTGGGGGCACGCGGTTGGGATATCTTTTTCCGTGTGACCCTGCCCAATATCAAATGGGCCCTGCTGTATGGCGTGCTGCTGTGTACGGCGCGGGCCATGGGTGAATTCGGCGCCGTCAGCGTGGTGTCCGGCCATATCCGCGGCGAAACCAATACCCTGCCGCTGCAGATCGAAATCCTTTATAACCAATATGAATCAGTCGCGGCCTTCGCCTGCGCCTCGATCCTGGCGGGCCTGGCCATCGTCACCCTGATCCTTAAATCCATCCTGGAATGGCGCTTCTCTGGTGAGCTCGCCGCCAACCGGAGGCACTAAACCATGTCCCTGACCGTATCCAACATCACCAAGACCTTCACCAAGTTTGCGGCCCTGTCCGACGTGACCTTTGAAGCCCAGCCCGGCGAATTCCTTGCGCTGCTCGGACCTTCAGGCTCGGGTAAGACAACCCTGCTGCGCCTGTTGGCCGGACTCGACCAGCCCGATTCCGGTGCCATAGCCTTCGATGGCGAAGACTTCCTGGCGCTCAATGCCCGCGACCGCCGCATTGGCATGGTGTTCCAATCCTACGCCCTGTTCCGCCACATGACGGTCGCCGACAATATCGCCTTTGGCCTGACCGTGCGTCCGGCCAGCGAGCGTCCGGCCAAGACCGACATCAAGGCCAAGGTGGCCAGTCTGCTGGAACTGATCCAGATGCAGGACTACGGCAAACGCTTTCCCGCCCAGTTGTCGGGTGGCCAGCGCCAGCGCGTTGCCCTGGCCCGCGCCCTGGCCATCTCGCCGCGCATGTTGCTGCTCGACGAACCGTTCGGGGCGCTCGACGCCCTGGTGCGCAAGGACCTGCGCCGCTGGCTGCGCCGCATCCATGACGAAACCGGCGTCACAACCGTCTTCGTGACCCACGACCAGGAAGAGGCCCTGGACCTCGCCGACCGTGTGGTTGTGCTGAAGGAAGGCCGCATCGAACAGATCGGCGCGCCGCTGGAACTGTATCGCGAACCGAAATCGGCCTTCGTCTTCGACTTCCTGTCGAGCAACAACAAGGTCGACGGCGTCCTGCGCCAGGGCTCCGTCGATTTCGGCGCCTTCGCCGTGCCGGCCGTCGTTTCGGGTGCGGTCGATGGTCCTGTCACGGCGCGTTTTCGTCCGTTCGACACCCAGATCGCACGTGCGGGGCCGGGTTTTGCCGTTACGGTGCTGTCCGTCCTACCGGCCGGCGCCAATCTGCGCCTGGAACTGAAGGCCGCCGACGGCCAGGTCTTCGAGACCCAGCACGCCCACGATTCAGAAGCCAGCACGTTCAGGGCCGGCGATGCGGTCAGCCTGCTACCGACGAAGGTGTATGTGTTCGGCTAACCACAACACCGCCCGCTGCCGGCAGACGATCCGGTAAAAGAAATGTTGTCCGCGCATCAAGTGAGTGCAGGCGGTCGCGTGAATAGAAGCAGTCCAGCAGGTCCTTGTCGAACAGATCGGCATTGGCCGCTGCAAACCGCGCATAATCGTTGTCGGGAGACCGCCGAATACGCTCAGAGATCAGCGACAGGAACGCCACGGTGATAGTCTCGTTATAGGCTTCCGGTCTGCCGGCGCGCACCGCCAATGCCCGAGCGCTGATGGCAAAGCGTTGCAGCGCCTCGACAAAAGGCGACGTCGTCAAAAGCGTGTAGGCTACCCGCACATGTCCGGCGTGACCGAAGGTCTTCGGATCGATATTGCCGCTTTCGAATCGCTCCAGTTCCGCAGCCTCACCGTCCATTCTTTGCCTCCTTCAATTGATGCGCATCGTCGGCGGTCAGATGGAGATCATAGACCGCCCGCAACCCTTCGATACGGCGCAGGGTATCGGGGCCGAAAGCCAGCTTGCCTTCATAGGCGTGCAATAACACACCCTCGATCAATTCGCCGAGCGGCATGTCCAGAGCTTCGGCCAAGCCCTTAGCGACCTTCAGTATGCGGCGTTCAATGCGGACACCGGTTTGAATTCTGTCTATTGTTACCATGGTACCAAGATAACAATATTCACGTCATATTGCAAGCCGCGCCATGCGGCCTTACCGCGAATTAACTTGTGACCGACCCTTGCATCTGAAACCATCTCGCTATCAGCGCGCCGCAGGATACGGCGCATAACAGGCCGGGAGGGCATATGAACGGAATTGAACTATACGCGCCGCGAACGGCGCGCCATCGCCGCACGTGGACAGCCGTTGTCATCGTGCTGCTTGTCGCCTTCGTCCTGATCGGGCAGTTGACCACCATATTCGGCATTCTGAAGCCGATGGGCTTTCATAAGGCCGACCTCAGTACGCAATGGCTGCCCGTGGTTATCCAGCTCGTGGGCTTCGGCTTCACGGCCCTGCTCGTCTTTCTGTGGGCGGGTTTGTTCGAGCGCCGCAGCCCGGTCACGCTGGGCTTCAACGACAAGGCCTTCATCCGCTATGGCCGCGGCCTGTTGGCTGGCTTTGCCTTCCTGACGACGGTCGTTGGCATTATCTGGGTGATGGGCGGCTACCACATCGAGAACCACGGCGTCTGGACTGCCCCGACCATGGCCCTTTTCATCCCGATTGCCTGCTTGTTCGGCGGCTTCATGATCCAGGGCGCGACCGAGGAGATCCTGCTGCGCGGCTGGCTGATGCAACTGGTCGCGTCACGCCACGGACTGATCCTGGCCATCGTCATAAATGCGATCGTCTTTTCCCTGCTCCACGCCAACAATATCAAGCCGTCGAAGGAACTGGCGCTCGGACTGATCAACATTGTCCTGTTCGCCGTCATGATTAGCCTCTACGCTATCAAGGAAGGCTCGTTGTGGGGTGTCTGCGCCTGGCATTCCGCCTGGAACACCCTGCTTGGCGTCGGTTTCGGCCTGGAAGTCAGCGGCGAAAAGATCGCTGTCGCGCCCCTGGTCGTCGATCTGGCGCCAACCGACGGCGCGCAATGGTGGCTGACCGGCGCCGCTTTCGGTCCGGAGGCCAGCCTGGTCACCACCGCCGTGCTGCTGGTCGGGACGGCCTATTTCCTGGCGACCGGCGCGTTGAAGCGCGGCAAACGCTACGCCATACCGGAACCTGTTATCGCTGAATCCGTGGCGTAATCGCGCCCATCGCGGAAAACATGAAAATCAGGGCATTTCATCGATCAGCGTGATCGTGAAATGCCCTAACTTACCGTAAGCGCAGCCTCGGTAACGGACTGCACGCTGGCCTCAAGCGGCTTCAGGACGCCCAGGCGCAGCATGTCATCTTCGCCGGCCTTGGCCAGGATATCGTAGATGGTGCGCTTCTCGACATCGCTGAAGTGGCTGCCGCCCCGCCCCGACACCCCCTTGTTGAACCGGACTTCGCTCTTGTTTTCCATGGCGCGCGTCAGGGCTGCGTTGACGGCGTCCTCGGCGTAGTGGTGTTTCGGATCGACGTGCCGTGCCATGCGCATCAGGACGGCTGCGGGTTCTTCCTTGAATTCGTCGTAACGCAGCCACAACGGCGCCGGCTTGCTCTCCGCTTGGCATTCACGGTCGTAGCGCAGCCACTGGGCATAGAAGCGGGCATACCACAGGGTAACCGTATGGACGACGCTATGGCGCCGCTCGTCCGACGTCATCTCGGGATAGGGCTTTCCGTTCGATATGATGGTGTCGTCGACATAGTCCTGGCTGGCCTCCATACCGGTAGTCATGTCGATACTGCTCTTCAGGCAGTCGAGGATGTCGCGCGTCGCAATGATGACCGGCATGTCGAAGGCCTCGATCATCTCGGTGACGTGACGGCTGGGGTACATGTGCAGATGCATGACAGTCGCCAGCGGCCGCGCCGGGCGCTGGATATGCGCCTCCAACAGGCTGGGCATATACAGGTCGCGCGACTGGTCGGTATTGGCATAGGAGCCGCGCGTCAGCTGGCTGGTGAAGTTCTCGGCCAGCAGATGGATCAGCGCCGTGCGCATGAAGGTGCCGCCGACCTTGGGCGGATAGGCCAGCAGGACCTGGCGGTTGTCGCTCCGGGCGGCCTTGATGATGTCGCGCACGCCGTCGATCATACGGCCGTCGGCACGGGGCACGGCCATCATGACCTTGCAAAGGGCTTCGTAGGCGGACATGAGATCACTACAATTTGCGAGTTTCCGATGACACAACGGAGGCGCGATTCGCCGTCGAACGCCAGACCGCTGGTCGCGCGCGCACCGGAAAGTGATCTTCCCCCCTTGGCCTAATGCGTCGCCGTCAAGGCCTCAAGACGGTCGTACAGATCTGTCGGCAGGAACGGCTTGACGATCAGTTCGTTCATCCCGGCTTCCAGGCAAAGCCGGCGGATTGTCATCATGGTATGGCCAGTGATCCCTAGCACAGGCACGGCCGCGCTATTGTCCGCCTTTTCACGTCGTCGTATCGCCTGGGTCGCCGCAATACCGTCAACCTCCGGCATTTCGATATCCATGATGATGGCGGCGTATCGGGCGCCCTGAGCTTTTTCGACGGCAACGCGGCCATTGATGGCGCGGTCGACCTCGTAACCCTCCATTTCCAGCGCATCGGTAATAAACTGCGCATTGGGTTCGTAATCTTCGGCCAGAAGTATCCGGCCGCGCGACGGCAAGGTCTCGCTCATGGCTGCCTCCGTGGAACTGCCGACATGGGCAGGCCTGCCGCTATAGAATTACCGGCCCCGTGGCCGGTGCGGCAAATCACACCTTACACCCGGACCGGGATTTTTGAAATCACAGCTCTGTGGGCAGTAAAGCCATGAGCACCACGGTCACAGCAGCGATAACTGCGGATCCCCGCCGCGAAACCGGCTGTAGTCAAGATTGCGGCGGGCTTCGCGGCCATACTGGTTGAAGCCCAGTTTCCGTGTCGCGACCTCGAACCGTCGTTTCAACATGTCGGCATAGATGCCCTCACCGACCATGCGGGATCCGAAGCGGGCGTCGTTCAGCTTGCCGCCGCGCGACTCGCGTATGTGGTTCAGTACCTTGTTGGCCCGATCGGGAAAATTGGCCTGCAGCCACTCCTCGAACAGGGTCTTTATCTCGTAAGGCAGCCGCACCAGAGTATAGCCGGCGCGATCGGCGCCGGCGTCGCGCGCCGCCGCTAAGATCGCCTCCAATTCGTGATCGGTCAGGCCGGGGATCATCGGCGCCGCCAGAACGCTGACGGGAATACCAGCCTGATGCAGGGCAGCGATCGTATCGATCCGCCGCGACGGTGTCGCCGCACGCGGTTCCATGACCCTGGCGACGTGACGATCCAGCGTCGTCACCGACAGGGTCGCGCTGACCAGCCTCTCCGCTGCCATGGGCGCCAACAGGTCGAGATCGCGCTGGATCAGGGCCGATTTGGTGATCAGGTGGACCGGATGACGGAATTCATACAGTACCTCCAGCAGGCCACGCGTGATGCGCTCCTGCTTCTCGGTCGGCTGGTAGGCGTCGGTATTGATCCCCAGAACGGTTGGGCCTGGCTTGTAACGCCGGTCAGACAGCTCAGCACGTAACAGCTCGGCGGCATTGGGTTTGCGGAAGATGCGCGTCTCGAAATCCAGCCCCGGCGACAGGTCGAGATAGGCATGGCTGGGCCGGGCAAAGCAATAGATGCAGCCGTGTTCGCAACCCTTGTAGGGATTGATCGAGCGATCGAAGCCGACATCGGGTGACGTATTGCGCGTAATGATGGTCCGCGCCGTATCGACGCCCAGGACCGTCTCGCGGCGCTCGAACTGGTGCCGTTCCTGCTGCGTCCAGCCATCGTCGATCTCATAGCGATCCGGCGCATCAAAGCGCCCGCTCGTCCGGTTGGACACTGAGCCCCGCCCCTTGCGCGCGCGGTTCGGCAAGGCAGCGTCATCGCTAATCGGTGTCGTGCGCAGGGTGGGTGGCGGCATAGCGTCACCTTAACCCTCAACCGGAACAAATCAAGAACAAACTGGGCCTATACGCTGCGTTGGTGATATGGTCTTCCGGAATTCTGCGCGCTCCGCCACAAAATCAACGAAATTTCTACACAATCAGTTTAGATTAAATACCATTGACGCACTTTGGATTAAACAATATCAATCTGGTGTAGATTGAAAACGGGCGTCGGAGAGGCAACACATGCTATCCATGAAAGCCAAATACGCGTTGAAGGCGCTTATTCATATGGCACAAAGCGAGTCTCCGACCCTGCCCAGCAAGCAGATCGCCGAGGCTGAGAATATACCGCAGAAGTTCCTCGACAATATACTCCAGGAACTGCGCCAGAATGGCTTCGTCGATTCCAAGCGAGGCATTTTCGGCGGCTACGTCCTGGCCAAGCCGGCCAGCGAGATCTTTCTGGGCGACATCATCCGCATCATCGACGGTCCGCTGGCGCCCATTCGCTGCGCCTCCCTGACCGCCTATCAGAAGTGCGACGACTGCCGCGATGAAGCTGCCTGTCACCTGCGTCGCCTGATGCGCGATGTCCGTGACGCCATGTCGGCCGTACTGGACGGCCGATGTTTGCAAGACCTGATCTCGGCACCCGAACTGCTCGAAGTCCGTACCGCTTAACCCGATTTTTCCACCACCCTAACTCATCAGACGAGGATCACATGAGTGTACCGTCAGACCTTTCCGTACGTTCCAATCTCACTGAGCAGGGGCTCAGCGAGACCGAGCGCCATATCCTGAACACCCTGCGCAATATCCGCTTCGGCGCCCTGGAGATCGTGGTTCACGATTCTCGCGTCGTCCAGATCGAACGCAGCGAAAAAACGCGCTTCGACGTCAAGGGCAAGCCGCTTAGCGAAAGCATTTCTTGAGCGAAAAGCTCAAGAACGGGCGAAAGCATTTCTTGAGCGAGAAGCTAAAGAACGGGCGAAAGCATTTCCTAAGATTTCGTCTCAAACCAAACAATCTTAAATCAACAAAAACAATACACTGACCGGACGCACCGGAAGTGATCTGCACATCAACAGGACATCTTCCATGCGACTCATTCACCTCTCCGCCAGCGCCATCGCGCTGGCTGCGGCCCTGGCTGCCGCGCCCTTTGCCGCCCAGGCTCAAAGCGCCTTCGTCCATGACGACGGCACGCCCTTCACCACCGATGAAAAGATCGACGCCCTGCAGGCCGAGGTCGATCTGCTGAAGCGTCAGCGCGACGTCGATCAGGAAGTCACGACGGCTACCGCCGCCAAGACGCCGACCGTCACCGTCGACAAGAAGGGCCTGAAATACGTCTCGCCCGACCAGAAGTACGAACTGGGCCTCAACGCCCAGATCAATGTCGACGTCCACAGCTTCGGCAATGACGCCGGTACCCTGGTCGACGAAACCCAGGATCGCCTGATCCGCCTGACCTTCAGCGGCCGCGCCGGCAATGCTTCGTTCCGCATCGTTCCCGAGTTTGGCGGCTCGTCCTCAGCCGCCTCGTCCATCGTTGACGGTTACATCGAATACAAGTTCAGCGACCTGTTCAATGTCCGCGCCGGCAAGTTCAAATCGCCGATCGGCCTGGAGCGCCTGCAGTCGGACCCGGATGTCATCTGGACCGAACGCGGCCATTCAACCAACCTGGTTCCCAACCGTGACGTCGGCTTCCAGCTGTTCGGCACCGCCCTGTCCAATACGCTTGAATATCAGGTCGGCCTGTTCAACGGCGCCAGCGACAACGTCAATCTGAACAACGACCTCGACAACAAGAAGGACATCGCCTGGCGCGTCTTCGCCCAGCCCTTCGCCAATACCGATTTCGTCTTCCTGCAAGGCCTCGGCATTGGCTGGGCCGGCACCGACGGCGAGCATGTCGGCAACGCCACCAATACCCAACTGCCGAGCTATCGCACACCGGGTCAGCAGACCTTCTTCAAATACGCTGCCAATGTCTATTCCTCGGGCAAGCTCACGCGCTCCAACCCGCAGGCCAGCTTCTACTTCAACAATTTCGGCCTGCTCGCCGACTACATCTCCGAAAAACAGGACGTGACCAAGGTCGGCGGTACGTCGGCCCAGCTGGAAAACACCGCGCTTGACCTGTCGGCCTCGTGGGTCATCACCGGCGAAAGCCTGGGCTACAAGGGCGGTGTCAAGCCAAGCCACGACTTCTCACCCGGCGGCGGCGGTTGGGGTGCCTGGGAACTGACGGCGCGCTACGGCTACACCGATGTCGATGATGCGGCCTTCACCACCTATGCCTCGGCTACGGCGTCCGCCACCAAGGCGACCTCGACCGGCCTGGGCGTCGCCTGGTACCTCAGTGAAAATCTCAAGCTGCTGGCCGACTTCGATCATACCGAGTTCAAGGGCGGCGCTGTCACCGGCGATCGGGCCGACGAAGACTTCGCCTCGGGTCGCCTCCAGTTCCGCTACTGATCGCACTCACGATAGATTTTTTGCACAAATGGACGCAGTATAGCCACGTGTTTGCGTGCCGCGCGTCCCTCCCTACTCAAGGATAAGACCTATGAACCGCAGAAACTTCCTCGGCACCAGCTTGATCGGCGGCGCCCTCGCCGGCACCGGCCTCCTGACCGCCGGCGCCGTGCAGGCCAAGGCCGCCAGCCTGCTCAACGTCTCCTATGACCCGACCCGCGAACTGTATGAGCAGTACAATGCCGCCTTCGCCAAATACTGGAAAGGCAAGACAGGCACCGATCTGACCGTCCGTCAGAGCCATGGCGGTTCCGGCGCCCAGGCGCGCTCGGTGATCGACGGCATCAATGCCGACGTCGTCACCCTGGCCCTGGCCGCCGATATCGACTCGATTGCCGCAAAGACCGGCCTGCTGCCGGCCAACTGGCAGAGCCGCCTGCCCAACAACTCGTCGCCCTATACCTCGACCATCGTCTTCCTGGTCAAGAAGGGCAACCCGAAGAAGATCAAGGATTGGGACGATCTGATCCGCCTCGACGTCTCGGTCATTACACCCAATCCGAAGACCTCGGGCGGCGCGCGCTGGAACTACCTGGCCGCCTATGCCTACGCCAAGAAGCGCTGGGGTACCGACGACAAGGCCAAGGAATTCCTGAAGAACCTGTTCGGCCGTGTGCCGGTGCTCGACACGGGCGCCCGCGGTTCGACCGTCACCTTCGTCGAACGCGGCGTCGGCGATGTGCTGATCGCCTGGGAAAACGAAGCCTATCTGGCCGTCAACAAGCTGGGCCAGGGCAAGTTCGAAATCGTGACGCCGTCGATCTCCATCCTGGCCGAACCGCCGGTCGCCGTGGTCGACAAGGTCGCCCAGAAGAACGGCAATCTGGAACTGGCGCGCGAATATCTGAAGTATCTCTACAGCGACGAAGGCCAGGATATCATCGCTCAGAACTACTATCGCCCGTCCAATCCAGCCATCGCCGCCAAATATGCCGGCCGCTTCCAGAAGATCCCGCTGGTCACCATCGCCGACTTCGGTGGCTGGAAGAAGGTCCAGAAGGAGCAATTCGATTATGGCGGCGTGTTCGATCAGATCACCAAAAAGTAAGTAAAGTCGCCGGGGCTCAGCCCCTGCACCCGATACATTTTTCAGGGCAGGCGTCCACCCGGGCGCCTGCCTTTCTGACGTAATAAGGCCGACTTCCCTTATGAGGCGAATCGGCCTACCAGTAGCCATACCAAAACCATCCTGCGGCAGGCTCCCCTCACCCCGGAACCTGCCGATTTTTTGTTGCAACTGTCCCCACATAGTGCTGACCTGCCACAAACAGGGAGCACATCATGGACCGGCGCAGCATTCTGATCGGCCTTGCCGCCGCGGCCGTCGCCGGCCCAACCCGCGTCAACGCCGCCGTCCCCGCCGCACGCCCCGCCCCGGCTGAGCGCAAGTTCACCAGCCCCGCCGTCGAAACCCTGATCGCTGACATCAAGAGCCGCCTGCGCGACCGCGAACTCGCTCAGCTGTTCGAGAACTGCTTTCCCAATACGCTTGACACCACCGTCACCACATCCGTCATCGACGGCCGCCCCGACACCTTCGTCATCACCGGCGATATCGATGCCATGTGGTTGCGCGATTCCTCGGCCCAGGTCTGGCCTTATCTGCCCCTGGCCAAGGACGATCCGGCCCTGCGTACGCTGTTCCATGGCCTGATACGCCGCCAGGCCGACTGTATCCGCCTCGATCCCTATGCCAACGCCTTTATGCGCGACCCAGCCCAGCCGACCAACCTCGTCTGGTCACTGGACGACAAGACCGACATGAAGCCTGGCGTCGCCGAACGCAAATGGGAGATCGACAGCCTGTGCTATCCCGTCCGCCTAGCCCACGGCTATTGGCAGGCGACCGGCGACACCACGCCCTTTGACGGCGACTTCCAACAGGCCCTGCGCCTGATCCTGCAGACCTTCCGCGACCAGCAGCGCAAGTCCAGCGACGGGCCCTACCATTTCCAGCGCAAGGCCGAGAATCCCGTCGACACCCTGCCGCTCAACGGCTACGGCGCACCGACAAAAAAGATCGGGTTGATCCACTCCGGCTTCCGCCCATCGGATGACAGCTGCATCTATCCCTTCCTCATCCCGTCCAACCATTTCGCCGTCGTCACCCTGCGGCGCATGGCCGAGTTGTCCGACGCGCTAGACATGGGCGCCGGTTTCGCCATCGACTGCACCGGCTTGGCCAACGAAGTCGCCAGCGCCCTCGACATCTGGGGCAAGACACGCCTTCCCACCGGAGATATCGTCTGGGCCTATGAGGTCGACGGCTACGGCAACGCCCTGTTCATGGACGACGCCAACACGCCCGGCCTGCTCAGCCTGCCCTATCTCGGCGCCATGCCGGTCACCGATCCGACGTATCAGCGCACGCGCAAGGCCGTGTGGAGCCTGGCCAATCCCTATTTCTTCAAGGGTCAGGCCGCCGAAGGCATAGGCGGGCCGCATATCGGTCGCGACATGGTCTGGCCCATGTCGTTGATGATGCGCGCCCTGACCACCTCCGATCCCGCCGAGATCCGCAAGGCGCTCGACATGCTGAAGCTTAGCCATGCCGGCACCGGCTTCATGCACGAAGCCTTTCACAAGGACGATCCGGCAAAATTCACACGCTCGTGGTTTGCTTGGGCCAACACCTTGTTTGGCGAGACCGTGCTTGATATCGTCAAACGGAAACCGGAACTGGTACTGTAACTGCCTTTGGGGGCCCCTGAGTGTTGTCGAACCGAGTATTATCGCGTCGCCGATTGTTGATGTCCGCCGCTGCCGCCGGCGTCGCGACCGCCCTGCCGTTTTCCGCCTCTACGGCGTGGGCCGATACCCTGGGCCAGGCCGACCCGACGATTTTTGTCGACCCGATGATCGGCACGGGCGGCCACGGCCACGTCTATCCCGGCGCCAGCGTCCCCTTCGGCATGATCCAGCTTTCGCCCGATACCGACAATGCGCGCTGGGACGCCTGCTCGGGCTACTATTACGACGATGCCACCCTGCTCGGCTTTTCGCATACCCATCTGTCGGGTACCGGCGCCAGCGATATGCTCGACCTGCTGGTCGTCCCCTTCGTCGGCGAGACAAAACTGGCGCCCGGCACCCTGGCCAATCCCGCAGGCAGCTACCGCACACGACTGAGCCACGACCACGAAACCGCCATGCCGGGCTATTACAGTCTGACCATGCCGGACAGCGGCATCCGCGCCGAACTGACGGCCAGCGCGCGCGCCGGCCTGCACCGCTACACCTTCCCGGCAGGACAGCCGGCGCGTCTGTTGCTCGACTGGAGCCACGGTTTCCGCAACAGTGCGACCACGCCGACCCATATCGCCTCGGCCTGGCTGCAGGATAGTAATAGCTTGACAGTCACAGGCGCTCGCACCGTCCAGCAGTGGGCGAACGGCCGTCACATGCATTTTATCATGCGCCTGTCGCAGCCCTTCACCTCCATCCAGTATTACGACAACGACCGGCCGGTCGACCGCCTCGCCGCGCTGACCGGTCGCCACCTGAAGGCCGTGCTCGACTTTGGCGTATTGACCGAACCCCTGCTGCTCAAGGTCGGATTGTCGGCCGTCGACAGCGTCGGCGCCCTGACCAATCTCGACGGCGATACGGGCCTCGATCCCACCCTGTTCGATTTCGAAGGAACACGAGCACGCGCCCGCGATGCCTGGGCCCAGGTCCTGGCGCCCATTCGCATCGAAACCGACAACGATGCCCACCGCCGCATCTTCCACACCGCCCTGTACCACGCCCATATGGCGCCAACCCTGTTCAGCGACCGCGACGGACGCTATCGCGGCATGGACGGCGCCGTCCATACGCTGACCCCCGGCCAGGAAAACTACAGCACCTACAGCCTGTGGGACACCTACCGTGCCTGGCATCCCCTGATGACCCTGATCGCGCCCGATCGCGCCGCCACCCTTGCGCGTAATCTGATCGAGATCGCCTGGCAGAGTCCCCAGGGGCCTGCCATCTGGCCGCTGCAAGGCGTGGAAACCTACTGCATGATCGGCTGGCATTCCGCCGTCGTCATCGCCGAAGCCCTGGCCAAAGGCCTTCCCGGCATCGACGCCGGCCGCGCCTGGGCCATCTACCGCGAGCTCGCCTTTGATCGCAACTCGGACGAGCTGATCCTGTACCGCACGCTCGGCTACATGCCGGCCGACAAGCAGAACCAGTCGGTCAGCAAGACGATCGAATACAGCTACGACGACTGGGCGATGGCACACATTGCCAGGGCCGCTGGCGCTCGCGACGACGCCCAGGCGTTGCTGCGCCGCTCCGGTAATTACCGCAATGTCTTCGACGTAAAGACCGGCTTCATGCGCCCGCGATGGAGCGACGGCCGTTGGGCGACACCGTTCGATCCGCGCGCCATGGGGCACAATTCGAAATATTGGTGGGACTTTACCGAAAGCAATGCCTGGCAGGCGACGTTCGGCAACCAACACGACCTGTATGGCGGCATTGCCCAGTTCGGCGGCGACGCGGCCTTCGAAGCGCGCCTCGACGCCCTGTTCACTGCGCCGAGCGACCTGCCGGACGACGCCCCGCCCGACATGGAAGGCATGATCGGCCAGTATGTCCACGGCAACGAGCCCAGCCACCATATCGCCTATCTCTATGCCTATGCCGGCGTGCCGTGGAAGACCCAGGCGCGCGTGCGCTCGATCTTGCTGGAACAGTATCGTGCTGCGCCCGACGGCATGTCGGGTAATGAGGACTGCGGCCAGATGAGCGCCTGGTATATTTTCAGCGCGCTAGGCTTCTATCCGGTCGATCCGGTCAGCGGCATCTATGTCTTCGGTTCGCCGCTTTTCCCGGCCGCCGAGATAAAGGTCGGCGGTGACAAGACCCTGCGTATCGTCGCCGACAATGCCGGCGACGACCGCCCCTATATCCAGAGCGTGACACGCGACGGCGCGCCCTACCCGTTCTCATGGATTTCACACGCCGACATCCTTCAAGGCGGCGAACTACGCTTCGTCATGGGCGACCAGCCCAATCCGCAGTTCGGCCGCGATCCGGTCCACCGTCCGCCGTCGTTCGAGATGGCGTAACGGAAGGGGTTTACGCCTTCTTGCGATGGAAAAAGGTAACCACGAAGACCAGCGCCACCAGACCGCTGATCCAGCCCGACACCTGGCCGAACATGGCGTCGTAACGGGTGTGGAAGCCGGCCATATCGAACTGGATCGCTGAAGCGACATAGGCCATCAGCTGTCCGGACCAGGCATTGATCTCGTCATATAGCGGCGAATGGCCACTGATCTCGACCCCGACAAGCTGGGCATAGGTCTTGAACGCTGTCATCGGCGCGAAGATCAGGAAGCAGATAAACGCCGCCATCAACACTATCCAGGTGACATTGACGATGGCCCCGATGCCGAACAGATATTTGCGGCTGATCCATACCGAATAAAGCAGGAACAACTCATTCACCAGCACCACGCCGATCTGGCTGGCCAGGGCGCCATCGATCCCCGACACGAAATCGTAGTGAAACACCTGGGTCGACCACAGCACATTGACGATCGATGAAAAGAAGGTGGTAACCCAGCTGATGGTATAGGCCTGCATGTTGCGGCCCATCAGCGAGAAGATAGATTTGTGGCTAACCATGCCCTGCCCCTTTTGCCCGTTTCGTTCCCTGTCTTAACCCTATCGCAAAACGGCGCCCAATGCAAAAACGGTCCCGCCGCGGCGGCCGCATACAATTGACAAACGCCCGGCCGCGTTCGAAAGTATCCTATGCAAACAGCTCTCGATCTTACCCCCTCCGACCTTGACGCCGACCAGCAGGAGTTGGTCGAAATCATCCGGACCTGGGGCTGGAACTTCACCAGCTTCCCGGCCGCTGATGGCTATCCCGCCTTTGCCTATACGACTGGCTTTTGGCTTAATCTTGGGTTTCCGGAAATGGTCGTTTTTTCCCTGCCGGAAAAGGTCGCCCAGAACGCCTTCTGGGATATCTGGAACATGATCAAGGCCGGCAATCGCCCTCCGGTCAATGAACCCGTGCCAGTGTTCGGCAACAATATGAACGGGTATCTCCTGCCGGTCGACAAGGCGGAATATCCTGTCCTCCTCGATCGCAATCTCTGGTTCTACGGCGGTGACGATTTCAAGTGCCTGCAATTGGTCTGGCCCGATGCCAACGGATTTTTCGCCTGGCAGAAGGGTTTTGACCAAACCATGGCCGACGCCCAGCCCAATCTGACGTCCGGCCCCGGTCCGGGCATCGTCTGACCTCAAAAATCTCATGGCCATCACCCTCCGCGCCGCGTCATCACCCGCCGACTATGACGCCTTTGCTGCCCTGTGCCGCGACTATGTCGGCTGGTGCCGCGAGCGTTATGCCCACGACACCTGGTTCGTGAGTGAAGTCTTCGGCTATCAGTCGCTGGACGACGAGTTGATGGACCTGTCGCGGAAATACGGACCGCCCGGTGGCAAGGCCATGCTGGCTTTCAGCGGAAATGACGTCGCCGGTGTCGGGGCCTATCGCAGGACCTCCGACACGGTCTGCGAAATGAAGCGGCTATATGTATCGCCCGCCTTCTCCGGCCAGGGCATCGGACGTCAATTGGCCAATGCACTGTTCGATGCAGCACGGGCGGATGGCTACAGCCTGATGCAGCTCGATACCGGTACCCTGATGAAGGAAGCCATCGCCATGTATGAAAGCCTGGGCTTTTACCGCATCGCGCCGTACAGCGTCTATCCGGAAAAACTTCTGCCCTATCTGGTGTTTATGGAAAAGCCGCTCGATGGCACCTAATCAGGATGTTGTTGAACTGACCACGCTCGGCGGATATGATGAGGCGGTCCATGAGGTGCGTATGACGATTAATTTTGAAATTCGCGGTCACTCGGAAGAGTTTGTGCAGGTGCTGCTCAACAGCGGCCGTTACAGCAGCGCGACCGATGTCGTAAGTACCGCGCTCCGCCTCATGGAGGAACGCGACCAATTGCTCGCCATTCACAAGGACGCTCTGGCGCAAAAGATCGAGGCCGGGTACCAGTCTTTGCAAGAAGGCCGGCATTGTGACGGAGAGGCGTTTTTTGCGACTCTCGAGTCCGAGCTTGATGAAATCGACCGCCAAGTCAAGTGAGCCGCTTCCGCCTGTCGCTGGAAGCCCAGCAAGATCTCAGAGACATACAGACCTATATGGTTGAAGCCGGCGGCACGCGCTTGGCTCGGTATATCCGTAACGAAATTATCGATGCTATCCGCTTTCTGGCGTCCAACCCGGGCGCTGGACATAGTCGCTCGGACCTTACGCCGGTCCCTGTAAAATTCTGGCCGGTATTCTCCTATCTGATCGTTTATGATCCGATTTTTAAACCTCTCGGCGTGGCCCGCATCTTTCACTCCGCACGCGACCTGGAAACGGTGTTCGAGGAAAACCCGCCCAAGGCCTGACGCGGGACGGTTTCGACATAATGCTTTGCGACACTTCTGATGCCTCGGACAAAGTCATCCTAGCATCAGGTCAGGCCAGGCCTTCCAGCCCTGCCCGATACCGTCGGCTTCCGGCAAGCTCCTGACCGTCCTCAAGTGTAATCCGCAGGTCTCCGGACGGCGTCGCCGTGAAACTACGCATATGGACCGGATTAAGCAGCCGTGAGCGGTGAATGCGCACAAAACCGTAGATCACCAGACGCTTCTCATACTCAGCCAATGTGCCCCGCAACAACAGGGGCTTGGCCGGCGCCACAAGATGCAGCTCGACATAGTTGCCGGCCGCCTCGGCATACAGCACCTCGGCCGGTGTCAGGAAAAGCGTCCGACCATCGGTTTTCACCTCCAGGCGCGCCGGAGGTGCTTCCATTGCGACCGGCTGGCGCAGCCGTTCATCGACCCACGCGATAGCGCTGATCAGGGCGACGGTGAGGACGTCTTTGCGCCCTTCGTAGATCAGTTGCAGCAACAGGTTGTCGTGTGAAAAGGCATAGCGGCCGCCCATCACGGCGTAGGTGGCGTGCCTGAGCCCTACCATGATCGCGTCGTGACCCAGGGTGTAGAACAGCCAGGCAAGGACCTGCCCCGCCAGGAACTGCGGCAGGGGCAACCGGCTCCAGTGGAAGCGCCGGTAAATCCAGTACACACCGGGCAGCAGCACGGCAAATCCGACAAGGCTGCTGACCTCCCAGCAGAAGGGTTCCCAGGCGTCGAAGTTGCGGTGGCCCGGCGGATGCTCGATCAGCGACGACGAAATATTGACGATATTGACGGCCGCAACAATGGCGACGCTGAACAGCCACAGGCGCATCGGGATAATCCCGCTTGTCCCGGAAAGCCTGCCGCTCGTCCCTGATGATCTGCCGTTCATCCCCGTTCGTCCCAAGACCACCGCCGCCCGTGGCAGCGCGCTTGGCCCAAATCTAGCCCCGTGTCACTCCAAAGGCCACAGATAAACGGAGACCCTGATGAACTCGACCACACGGCGTTACGATCTCGACTGGCTGCGGATCATAGCCTTCGCATTGTTAATTTTTTACCATATCGGCATGTTCTACGTGACTTGGGGCTGGCACGTCAAAAGCGACCACGCCGGCCATACCATCGAACCCCTGATGCGCCTGGTCAATCCGTGGCGGCTGGACCTGCTGTTCCTGATCTCCGGTGTTGCCACGCGCTTCATGGCAGACAAACTCGGCGCTCTGCGTCTGGCCGGTTCGCGTTTCAACCGCCTGTTCTGGCCACTTCTATTCGGCATGGCGGTCATCGTCGCCCCGCAGAGCTTCTTCCAGATCCGCGAGGAATTAGGCTATGACGGCAGCTATCTCGACTTTTACGTCAAGTATCTGACCCACTATAAAGGCTGGTGCACGCCTGACGGCTGCCTGGCTGTGCCGACATGGAATCACCTGTGGTACGTCGTCTATCTCCTCGCCTACAGCCTGATCTTCGCGGCCCTGTGGCCTCTGCTGAAGCGTATTCCTGTCGCATGGGCGAAAAACCTGCCGGCCTGGGTCTATGTCGCCATCCCGCTCGTCTTCTACTGGTTTGGCGACTATGTCCTCGACCCGCGCTTCCCCGAAACCCACGCTTTTGTCGGCGACTGGTACGTCCATTACGACTCGGCTGGATTCTTCATCATGGGCATTCTGATCGCCCGTTTCGACCGCTTTTTCGACATCGCCCGCAAGCTGCGCTTTGTCAGCCTGATCACAGGTGTCACCGCCTATGCAGCGCTCGAATATCTGCGCGTCAACTGGACCGGCGGCCACATCTCCGACGACCTGGCCGAAATGATCGGCAACGGCATCGAGGCCGCCCAGGCCGTTTTCCTGATGCTGGCCCTGCTGGGTTTTGCCCGCCAACACCTGGCTGGCGCCGACGGTCCCGTGCGCCGCACCCTGACCGAAGCGATCTTCCCCTTCTACATCGTCCACCAGACGATCATCGTCGTCGTCGCCTGGTATCTCAATCGCCTCCACTGGCCTGTGGCGATCGAAGCTGCCACATTGGTTGCGATCACCGTTGCCGGGTGCGGCCTGACCTACCTGATTGTCAGACGCGTCGCCATTCTGAGACCCTTCCTCGGCCTGCCGTTCCGTACAAAGCCAACGCCCTTACCGCTTGAAGCATAACAACAAACACCTTAGAAGTCGGGGCCACGCTAGATGAGGACAATACCGTGGCCCAATCGCCCCATCCGCTGGTCGTCAATGGCCGTCAGGCCTTCAAGGCCGGTGATCTGCCGGGTGCCATGAGCCTGGTTGAAATGCGCCTCAATGACATGGCCGGCGACACCCAGGCCCTGGAGCTGAAGGCGCTGATCCTGCAGTCCCGCGGCGATCTACAGGGCGCCGAGACCGCCGTCAGGGCCGCCATAGCGGCCGATCCCGAATGCCATTGGGCGCTCAACGACCTGACTGTGCTGTTGCGCCAGGCGGGTCAGCGCGCCGCTGCCGAAATGGCTGCGCGCGAAGCCCTGGTTGCCCTGCCCGACGACGCCCAGGCGCATCTGCAACTCGGCGTCATCCTGGCAGAAAAGGACGACCTGCCGGCCGCCGAATATCATAATCGCCGCGCCCTCGCCCTGGCCGGACCGCATCCCCAGACCCTGCTCAATCTCGGTCTGACCCTGTACAATCAGGGCAAGCTCGACGAGGCCCTGGCGGCACTGCTTGAAGTCCATCGTATGACGCCCGATGCCGCCATGGTGATGGGGCATATTTCGCGCGTCTTCGAGGCCAGACGCGATATGCCAGGCGCCTTGGCCTGGCTCGACCGCGCCGAAGCCGCCGGCCGCGCAACGGGCGAGGATTTTACGCTTCTGCGCGCCCTTTATCTCGGCAACAGCGACCACGCCCAGGAAGCGCTCGACCTGATCGAAGCCCAGGGCCAACTGGCGGGTCCAGCCCAACTCGACCGCGCCCGCCTGCTCGACAAACTGAAGCGCCACGATGAAGCCTGGCCGGCCCTGCTCGCCGCCAAGGCCCAACTGGCGCAGGATATGGGCGTGGTTTATGACGCGGCACGCGTCGATGACCAGTACACTGCCCTGAAGGCCTTTTTTACGGCTGATCGCATGACGCGCCTGCCCAAGGCGCGCGTGCGGCGCGATTGCCCCCAGCCCTTGTTCATACTGGGCTTTCCGCGCTCCGGCACGACCATGCTGGAACAGATGCTGGCCAGCCACCCACAGGTCGATGCCGGGGGCGAACTGCCTTTCGTTTACGAATGGCAAGCCCTGGTGCGCAATCTCCTGCCCGGCGACACGGCGTTTCCGGACAAGCTGGCCTTCGCCCAGGCCGCCGACTACCACCATATCCCCGGCGTCTTGCGCGACTACTATCTCGAACGGGCACAGACCTACGGCATCGGCGGTCAGGATCGCCGCCTGTTTACCGACAAGATGCCGCTCAACGACGTCTATCTGCCGCTGATCCAACTGGCCTTTCCGGGCGCGGCGGTTATCCGCATGGTCCGCCATCCTTTCGACATCGCCATGTCGGTCCTCAGCCACAACCTGACCCATGGCGAAAACTGCGGCTACGCCATCGAGACCGTCATGGCGCATATCAAGGCGACCTATGCCCTGAACAGCCACTATGACTCGGTGCTGGAGCAGCCGGTCATGGTGTTGAAATACGAGGATTTTGTTGCCGATCAGGACGGCCAGACCCGGCGTGTCCTGGGCCAGTGCGGGCTGGACTACGATCCGGCCTGCCTGCGCTTCCATGACAATCCGCGCCATGCACCGACTCCCTCCTATGCCCAGGTGTCGAAGCCGCTCAACGACCGTTCGATCGGCCGCTGGAAGGCCTATGCCAAACATTTCTGGCCATGGCGCGAAGCGATGGCGCCGGTCATCGAGGGACTTGGTTACAGTCTTTAGGATGTTACCAGCTCCAAACGAGCCATCGTTTGGCAAGGGCGACTGCCCGCCCGAGCTGATGCGAGGAGCCACGCGGCGTTTGAGCTCCAAATAGGAGAAAGCGTCGCCGGAAAAGCACGATCGTTCGGCTTCATAGGCCTGTCATCATTTCGCATTAGCGAAGGCCGTTGCGCCTGTGTTAGCGTTTTTACGGGCACGGCTTTCGGGGATCTTATGCCGGTTGATACGACAGCGCAGGCGCGGACAGCGCAAGAGGCGGCGTGGTGGAACGCGTGGCGCCAGCTCGACCTGTCGTGGGACGGTCTGGCCAGGCGCAGCGGCCATCAGGGCACTTTGCAGGACTATTGGCGCAACGAAGCCGGCCAACTGATCACGGAACCCGGCACGGGCCGGCGCTGGACGCGCTATCATTGTCCCTTCAATTTCGCCGACGGCACCCCCTCGCCCAAGGTACTATGGACCGCCAGCGAGTGGCGCGACCTGCACAACAGCCTGCGCACACGCCTGGCCATGGGAACGGCGGACAAGCCAAGCCTGCTGACCGGCGTGGTGCTGGACGGGCTCTGGGAGCCTGAGGTCGAAGTACCGGACGCCGAGGGTTTTCTCTATCTGCGGGCCAACTGGGCTTATTTCCGCGACGGGGTCGATTTCAGCCGCAACGGTATGGGCCTGGCCGATTTCCGCGCCGCCTGGTTCGGCAGCAAGGCCGTATTCGAAGGCGCCCGCGCCGTGTCTTCGGACTTCGACGGCGCGTTGTTCGCCGATCGGATGATCCAGGAAGCAGCATCGACACCAGGAAATGTTCGTACCGCGGCCCCCACC
Source organism: Asticcacaulis sp. P2_C5 (assembly GCF_056404555.1). Classification (NCBI taxonomy): domain Bacteria; kingdom Pseudomonadati; phylum Pseudomonadota; class Alphaproteobacteria; order Caulobacterales; family Caulobacteraceae; genus Asticcacaulis; species Asticcacaulis sp. P2_C5. The sequence continues at coordinate 157,415 of NZ_JBFUDU010000010.1, read as the reverse complement.
GCCATCGAGCCGGTGCGTGTCACTCCACATGTCGTTGAACCGCTCATCGAACCTGAAGCGCTGGCCAGACCTCGGGGTTGGCGTATCATCGCCGGGGTTGCGGTCCTGGCGGTTATTGCCGGCATTGCCTGGGCGGCCGCGCACGTTTAAAAGCATAACCGTCAGTATGCCGAGTCAAACGTATAGCGTTTGACCGCCATGCGCAGATTAACGCAGATTTTTCAGAGCCTTAATCTAATCGTGAAGCGCGTTGAGGAGCGATCGAAGTATCTCTCAAATAATCTGCGCTAATCTGCGAAATCTGCGGTTAACTAATCCTTCGGTCGGCCTACTGCGGCGTCAGACGCACATCTTTCAGCGCCCATTCCGGCGGCGGGGCTGACTGGGCGAACAGGAAGCACAGGTCATGGGCGCCGGATTGCGCGGCAATCTGCCCTGTCAAAACCGTAACGCCTGTGGATTTCGCTGCCGCATCGAGCGGCAACCGCGCCGCCACCGGACCATCGCAAGTGTCGATATGGACGACCAGTTCACCGGATGGCGTCTGCGGTATCTCGAACTTGATCGGATCGGGACGATTGCCGAGCTGAAAATTGAACGGGTAGTTGGCGACGCGCGCGGACATGGCCAGTCCTTTCGACGTATCGGCGGCGCGCCATATCCAGCACGGTTTCAAGATATCCATCAGCACGACGCCGCGGTCGCCGCCGTCATCCTCAAGCGCCAGGTTGAGCTTGCCCTGGCACATATCGAGTTGATAGCTGTCGCGGGTTTCCAGCGCCGCACGGGTGATGGGGACGCGACGAGCGCGACCCAGGGGCTGGCCGTCAAGCAGGGTCTGCACAGTCACGGTCGTGTCGCGACTCACGGTGATTGGTCCGCTATAGGGCTTCCCGTCGACATGGATGTCACCAATACCGAGGCCATTGGCCAGGCTGACTGAAATGCCGTCACCGCTGGCCGTCAGAGTGGCGTGCGGCTCGAACGGTACGGTATTGTAGCCGATACCCAGCGTATCGAGGCGTTTCAGGTCAGCGGGCAGACGGCGGACAAAATCGTCCCAGTCGTGGCTCGCAGCCGGGCTCCAGCCGATCTCTGCGACGGCCAGCAGACGCGGAAAGGCCATGGCCTCGACGCGGACATCGGTGCGGATGTGTTCGGTCCATAGATTCGCCTGCAAGCCCAGCACATGTTGCCGTTCGGCCGGCGTCATGGCGTCGAGCGCCGGGTTGAAGTCATAGACGGTCTTCAGTGTTGTCGGAACACCGCGGCCCGGTGGTTCATCCGAAAATACACTCTGGCGATGGTCGAAATACATCTGCGGCGACGGTGACAGGATGGTGTCGTGGCCCAGTTTCGCCGCCGTGACGGCGCCGTCGATGCCGCGCCAGCTCATCACGGTGGCATCGGGGGCGATGCCGCCCTCCAGTATCTCATCCCAGCCGATCAGGCGGCGACCACGCGCGGCCAGATGCCGGCCCACGCGAGCAATAAACCACGCCTGAAGCTCGTGTTCGTCCTTCAGGCCAAGCGACTTGATCCTTGCCTGGACCGTCGGGGAGGCTTGCCATTGCGGCTTGATCGCCTCGTCGCCGCCGACATGGATATAGGGGCTGGGGAACAGGTCCATGACCTCGTCATAGACGGTGTCGAGAAAGGCAAAGGTCGCATCCTCTGGGCTGAGCAGGTTGGGATAGACGCCCCAGTCCGACATGCGCTCTTGTGGCGCGACGCCTTGGGTACCCAGGGACGGATAGGCCTTGATGATCGCCGTGGCATGACCCGGTATGTCGATTTCGGGCACGATGGTGATATTGCGCGCCGCCGCATAAGCAATGATGTCGCGCAGCTGATCCTGGGTGTAGAAACCGCCATAGCGGATAGGCCGGCCGTGCTTGTCGACGCCCGCCGCGCCGGCCTCCTGCCGCCACGCCGAGACCTGGGTCAGTCTGGGATAGGCCTTGATTTCCAGCCGCCAGCCCTGGTCGTCGGTCAGGTGCCATTGCAGGATGTTGAGCTTCTGCGTCGCCATGGCGTCGATCAGCTTCTTGACCTCGGCCGGCGGCTGGAAATGGCGGGCTGAGTCGAGCATCAGGCCGCGCCATTTGAAACGCGGCGTGTCGAAGATGGCAACCGCCGACATGCGGGTTGCGCCCTTGCCGGCTTCCTGGGTGGCCAATTGCCACGCCGTGACTGCGCCGTAGAACAGCCCCTTTGGTGCGGCGGCGGCGATGGTCACACCTTCGGCGGCAACGGTCAGGTGATAGGATTCAGCGTCTTCGGCCACGAAGGTCTGGATGCGGGTAAAGACGATGGCGGGTGTGTTTTCAGGCGCCGCTCCGCTGACGATGGTCAGGGTCAGGCCGCGTGACTGCCGGATCTTGTCGCGCAGGTAGACGGCGGCGTTGCGAGCAGCGAGATCCCCGGCCGGAATATAGATGCGGGTCTGCGCGGTCAGGGTGAAATGGCCCTCGCCCTCGGTGATCTGCGAAGGCAGCGGCGTCAGCAAGGGTGTTGCGGCCCCGACCGGCAGGGCAAACCCCAGGCACAGGATCATACTCAGGAGTAAGCTTTTCAGAGTCATGTTTCCCGCCCGTTGTTTTGCGCCAGCATAGGCACCTTAAAAAAAGAAGAGCAAGCCCGGGTGCGACGCCGGACTTGCTCTGGGTATCTGTTCCGCCGCCAGGAGGATAAGGCAGCGCTGAGAAACGTCAGGTTTTTTACACGTCCCGCCCATGTCCGCAAAAGCGGCCTACACACGCATCACAAGACAGGACAACCCAACTCGCCGCCTGGGAAAACAAACGGCGGAACAGACGTAACGGACCGAACGCGGGTAGAGAAGGTTCGGCCCGTCTGGTCTCAAATCAGTACTTCAGGCGAGCGCCGAAATAGAAGGACTGACCGTTATCGTAATAGGCGCGCGGGATGCTCGGATTGCCGACGAAGTAGTACAGCTTTTCGTGCAACAGGTTTTGCGCATCGACCGTCAGTTCGACGTGTTCGGACAGGTTGTAGCTGAACGAACCGTCGAGCGTGCCGAAGTCGTCCTGCCACATGGCGGTGCCGCGGTCGGTGCCCGACTTGAACTTCGAGCGGTAGTTATAGGCCAGTCGCGCGCTGACCTTGTCGTTTTCAAAGTAGCCCGTCAGGTTCATCGTGTTCTTCGAACTGCCGTCGACCGATTGACCGAGGCGGTCCTTGGTGTCGACATAGGTGTAGTTGAAGATGAAGCCCAGGCCGTAGGCCAGAGGCTGCTGGACGCTGAACTCGTAACCCAGGCCCTTGGCCTTGCCGCCGTTGGCGGGTCCGGTCATGGTGAACAGGTGACCCTGCGGCGTCTGGATGGTGGTGAAGAACTGCTGGAAGCTCTCCTGGGTGATGTAGTTGGAGATATCCAGGTCGAACACGCCGAACGACACCAAAGATTCCGGACCGTAGTAGTATTCGGCGCCCAGATTGTACTGCCAGGCGCGGTACGGATCGAGGTTCGGGTTACCACCGGCGTTGCCGGTGAAGTTCGAGTCGACCAGGGTGAACGAACCGGCCAGTTGCGCGTAACCCGGACGAGTCATGACCTTGGCGGCGCCGGCGCGCAGCAGCAGGTTGTCCGCGATCGTATAGGTCAGGTTGGCGCTGGGCAGGTAGTCGGTATATTCCTTGTCGGTGACGATGGCGCCGTAGGAACCGAAGATGTTGTTCACCGTCTTGTTCGGCGCGTTCGGCGACCATTGCGTCGACGTGGTCTGGGTCTTGACGGCACGCAGGCCGACGTCACCACGCCAGTTGTCGCCGCCGAGCTTGGCCATGGCGTAGATGGCCGAGGACTTTTCCTTCACGCCGAAGCTGGCCGGCGCGTAGAAAGCAAAGGTACGGCCGCCATTGTGCGTATCGAGATACTTGTAGACCGCAGCCGCGTCACTGAACGAGTAGTGCGGAAGCGCGCCGACATCAGCGCCGAAGTCGTCCGGAGTCACGCTGCCGGTAAACACAGTGCCCAGGCCGACATTATTCGTGCCGCTGTTGGCGCCGTTGCCACCCCAGCCATAGGCCAGGTAGTTCAGGTCACGCGTGTGGTCTGTAAAGCGGGCGCCGAACAGGACCGTCTTGAAGAAGCTCTTGTTGATGTCGTAGGCAAAGTCGATCTTGGCGTAAGCTTCCTTGTCGGGCGACGAGATGGTGCCACCCCATGACCAGCTGAACTTGTTGTTCAGATAGGTCGCGGCCGTCGGATCGGCCGGCAGGCCGGGATAGCTGACCGTGCTGATCTTGCCGTCGTTGGCGAAGGTCGCGCCGACATTATCCCAGTAGGTTTCCCAGGCGGCGGTATCGTCGGTGACGCCTTCACCCGAAGTGAAGCCGACCTGGCCCTTCATGCTCAGGTTCTCGCTGATCTCGTAGGAGAAGTCGAGGTTCAGGTCGTAGGAGTTGGAATGGGCCTTGCGGAAGATGTCGTCCTGGACCAGCGAACCGCCGGTGGCTGCTGCGTCCGCAGCCGTCCATGAGGCGGAGGTGACATAGTCGCCGCTGGTGGTATAGGCGGTCGGCGTGCGCGACGCCAGGTGCGAACCCCACAGCATGAAGTTATGGTTTTCGTTGTCAGCCTGCAGGTAGGTGTAGAGACCCGAGAAGTCCAGTTCGAGCTTGTCGGACTTCCATTGCATCACAAAGTTGGCGCCCTTGCGGGTGCGTTCCTGGGTGAAATAGGCCGCGCCGATCAGCGACGGCACGTTGAGCGTCTTGCCCGAGCCGGCAAAATTGGCCTGGGGCGAATAGCCGAGGATTTCCTGGCCGTCGCGGCGGAAGCTGCGCTTTTCATAGAAGGCGCCGAGCAGGATGCCGAAATCGTGGTTTTCGTTCTTCCACGAATACATGCCCGAGATATTCGGCTGCCACTTGTCGGCCAGCGTAGCATACATGCCCTGGGCCGAGGCCGAGAAGCTGCCGGACTTCAGGTCCAGCGGCTTGCGGACGTGGACGTCAACAGTGCCACCGATGCCGCCTTCGGGCAGGTCGGCCGACGATGCCTTGATGACTTCAATGGTGCCGACCACTTCCGACGGCAGCATGGTATAGTTGAACGAACGGCCGCCACTGGTCTGGTCGAGGACGAACCAGTCGCCGGTTGCCATGTTATGGCCGTCCATCAGGGTTAGGTTCAGCGTCGGGTCAGTACCACGGATCGAGATGTGCTCGTTTTCACCGAAACCGCCGGCATTGGCCGAACCGGTGACGACGTTAACGCCTGTGGCGCGCGACAACGAGTCGGCGACGTTCTTGTCCGGAAACTTGCCGATGTCCTCGGCGGTGATGATTTCCGACACGCGGTCGGATTTGCGCTTCTGGCGCAGGGCGCTCTGCAGCGACTTGCGGATACCGGTAACGACGACGGTGGTCGAATCATCCGGTGCAGCGGCGCCATCCTGAGCGTAGGCCTGGGCCGCGAAACCCGCCGACAGGACGAGTGCCAGGGAGGCCACGCCGGTCATCAGGATCTTACGTTGGAACTTCATAGTGTTGTATTTCCCTATTTTATTTGTTTGCCGCCTGCGGCATAGGCGAGCCCCGAAACCATTATGCTGCCGCGCATAAGCTGTGGTCAGGTGCGGATGAGATACCACTAGGATACCATAACATACCAACCGCATACCTTTTGCGGAACCAACGGTAACTTTGGTTTTAAAAATCTGTCAATAAAATTTTACATTGGGCTTGTTTTGGGCTGATTTCGCGGCCCAATGTGGCAATTTTATCGCGCCCAGGAAGGACAAATTTGCGACAAATGCCTTGCTGCGCAAAGGTTTTGCGTCAAAGCGCATATTTTCATCGCTGAAGATTGCAATTTGCGTGGAAGTCAGCCATACCATTTAGACAAATTGGTATTATCAGGGACGAAACAACGATGCCTGCCGATCAATCGACCACTCAAAAGACACCTTGGGGCGCGGTTCTGCTCTTCTGCCTGCTGTTCTTCATCTTCGGCTTTGTGACGTGGCTGAACGGACCGCTGATCACCTTCGTCAAGCTGGCCTTTTCGCTCAGCGACGTTGAGGCCTTCCTGGTTCCGTCGGTCTTCTATCTGTCCTACTTCTTCCTGTCGTTGCCGGCCGCCTTCATGCTGCGCAAGACGGGCATGAAGCGCGGCATGGCACTGGGTCTGCTGATCATGGGGGTGGGCGCCGCCTGCTTCGGTCAGTTCGCCACCATGCGCATCTTCCCGGGCGCTCTGACCGGACTGTTCATCATCGGCGCCGGTCTGTCGGTGCTTCAGACGGCCGCCAATCCTTATATTTCAGTTCTGGGTCCAATCGAATCGGGTGCCCAGCGCATCGCCGTCATGGGCCTGTTCAATAAGGGCGCCGGCTTCCTGGCCCCTATCCTGGTCGGGGCTTTCATCCTGCACGGCATCGGTGAACTGGACGCCCAGGTCAAGGCCGCGACCGATCCGGTCGCCCGCGACGCCATTCTCGATGCCTTTGCCGGCCGCATCCACACGCCCTACATGGCCGTGGCCGCCTTCCTGATCCTGATGGCGATCGGGACCTGGTTCTCGCCCCTGCCCGCCCTCGGCGACGACTCCAATCCAGATTCGGGTCAGGGCAGCAATTTGGCCTATGTGCAGATGTTCTTCGGCTTTCTCGCCATCTTCTTCTATGTCGGGGTCGAGGTCATGGCCGGCGATGCCATCACCACCTACGCCAACGGCTTCGGCCTGCCGCTTGAACAGACCAAATACTTCACCTCGGGCACGCTGATCGCCATGATCGCTGGCTATGTCGCCGGCCTGGTCGCCATCCCGCGCTTTATCAGCCAGGAAAAGTACCTGCGCTTCTCGGCGGTGCTCGGCATCCTGCTGACCATCGGCGCCTTCTTTACCAAAGGTTATGTCAGCGTCGCCTTCGTCGCCGCGCTGGGCTTCGCCAACGCAATGATGTGGCCGGCTATCTTCCCGCTCGGCATTCGCGGCCTGGGCAAGCTGACCGAATTCGGCGGCGCCCTGCTGGTCATGGGCATTGCCGGCGGTGCCGTCGTGCCTCAGCTGTTCGCGCACCTGAAGGCGCAGTTCGATTTCCAGCTCGTCTTCGCGTGCCTGATGATCCCTTGCTACGCCTATATCCTGTTCTTCGCCCTGTTTGCCGGCGGCAAGAGCAAGACTGCGGCCCAAGCCGCCATCGCCGATATCTGAGCCGCCGTCACGCAAGCTTGAGCCCACCATGTCCTTCTTTTCGCGTATGATTTCGTTCATGAACCAGAGCTCTCCCCCGTACCAGATCTTTGCGGGCGTCGACGGCGGCGGTACCAAGTGCCGCGTCCGGCTGCGCGATGCGAACGGCGCCCTGATCGGGGAGGCCGAGGGCGGATCGGGCAATATCCGGCTCGGCCTCGACCTGGTATGGAGTCATATCCTGCAGGCTTTGGATACAGCCCTGGCCCAGTCCGGCCGCAACCGGTCGGCCTATGGCAAGATATCCCTGGGCCTCGGTCTTGCCGGGATTTCCGACTATGGCGACGCGGCGCGCACCATCGCCGCCGGGCCGAAATTCGCCCGCTGCGAAGCCTCGTCCGACGCCCATGCCGCGGCACTGGGCGCCTTTTCCGGCCGCGATGGCGCCATCCTGATTTCCGGCACCGGTTCGGCGGCCTATGCCTGGGTCGGCGGCCGCGGCATCCAGATCGGCGGTTGGGGCTTCGAACTGGGCGATGACGGATCGGCAGCCGATCTCGGCCGCGACGCCCTGCGCGCCACGCTTGACGCCGTCGATGGCCTGTCCCCGCCCAGTTCCCTTACCCAGGCCCTGCTGGCCCGGTTCGACACACCGGCCGAGATCGTCCATTTCGTTACCAGCGCCAAGCCTAAGGACTACGGCGAACTGGCACCGCTGATCATGCAGCACGCCGGACAGGGCGACCCCGTCGCGGTCGCCCTGGTCGAGAAACAGGCTCACGATATGGGCCGCTATATTGCCCGCTTACATGAAGTCGGCGCGCACAGGATCGCCCTGGTCGGCGGCATGGCGCCCGTCTTCAAGCCCTGGCTCAACCCGGTGGCGCAGGCCCTGCTGGCCGAACCCGAACACGACGCGCTGGAAGGCGCACTTTTGATGGCTCAGGGCCAGCCCAGCGGCCTTAAGCCGGCGCAGGTGCATGCATGAGTCAGACGTCATTTCTCCTCGAAGCCCCTCTTCTCCTGGAAGTCTGCGTCGACACGGCCGCCGGCGTGCGCGCCGCGATCGACGGCGGCGCCGATCGGATAGAACTGTGCGACGCCTTGAGCGTAGGCGGCCTGACGCCATCGGCCGGCCTGATGCGGCTCGCCCACCAGCTGGGCGCGACGACGCGGGCCATGATCCGGCCCCGTGCCGGTGACTTTATCTATAGCGCCGACGAAATCGCGGTCATGCTGCACGACATGGAGTTGGTGGCCGATACGGGGCTGGAAGGCGTCATCCTGGGCGCCAGCCTGGCTTCGGGCGAGTTGGATGTGGCCGCACTGGAATTGCTGGCTGGACACGCCAAAAGCCTCGAGCTCAAGCTGGCCCTGCATCGCGCCTTCGACCTGGCGCCCGATCCGGCCGCAGCGCTGGACACCGCCATCAGTCTCGGCTTCGACACGGTCCTGACGTCGGGCGGCGCACGGCCCGCCCCTCTGGGCATTGCCGGACTGACGGCCCTGGTCGAACAAGCCGCGGGCAATATCGAAATTATCGCCGGCAGCGGTGTTACCACCGCCAATCTCGGGGATATACTCGCCTCCGGCGTCCGCGCCGTCCACGCTTCCTGCAGCGCCGTTGTACCGGTGCGCAGCCCGCGCGCCGCCGAACTGGGCTATGTCTCGCCCGATCTTCGCGACACCAATGCCGCCATAGTGGCGCAGATGCGCGCCGCCCTCGACAGCTACAGCCAAACCGAAAGCCCAATATCAGAAGGAATGGCCCATGTCGTTTGCTGAAACCATCGGCCATCTGAGCAAGGACGATCCGGCGCCGCTGTACCTTCAGCTGCAGCGGGCCCTGCGCGAGGCCATCCAGCGCCGCCAGTTGCATCAGGACGACGCCATCCCGCCGGAACGCGATCTGGCCGAGGATTTCGACGTCTCGCGCATCACCGTGCGCAAGGCGATCGAGGGCCTGGTCTCAGAGGGCCTGCTGACACGTCGCCGCGGCGCCGGCACATTTGTCGCCAGCCGTGTGGAAAAGAGTTTTTCCAAGCTGTCGTCCTTTTCCGAAGACATGATTTCGCGCGGCCGCAAGCCGCATTCGGAATGGGTCAGCAAGTCGGCCGGGGCGGTCACGCCGGAGGAATCGCTGTCGCTCGGCCTGTCGCCGGGGGCTCTGGTCTACCGCTTCCACCGCGTCCGCTATGCTGACGGAACCACCATGGCGCTCGAATATTCGACCATACCCGGCTACTGCCTGACCTCGGCGGAATCGGTCGGGTCGTCGCTGTACGAGGCGCTCGAAAAGACCGGCCACCGCCCGGTGCGCGCCCTGCAACGCCTGCGCGCCGTGGCCTTTTCACCCGACCACGCCGAACGTCTGGGCGTCAAGCCCGGTGATCCGGGCCTGTTCATCGAACGCCGCGGCTTCCTGCAGGATGGACGCGCCGCCGAATTCACCCAATCCTATTATCGTGGCGACGCCTATGACGTGGTCGCCGAATTGAACGATATAAGCTGATTTCAAGAGACACTGTAATGACCTCCTCTACTTTGACTTCCTCTGGCCTAGCTTCCCCCGCGCCCCCGACTGAAATCGACGTCACGACCACCCTGATGTTTGCGGAAGCGTCCGAGGGTGGCGCTGCCGTAGCGCGTTTCCTCAGTCACAACCGTGCCGCCCTGGCGCGTCTCGGCGCGCGGCTGAAGGCCGATCCGCCGCGTTCCGTCGTCACCGTGGCGCGCGGATCGTCCGACCACGCCGCCACCTTCGGCAAATACCTGATCGAAACCCTGACCGGCGTGCCGACCTCGACCGCCGCCATGTCGGTATCGTCCATCTATGCGGCGCCCGTGGTCGCCGAAAATTCGCTGTGCATCGCCATTTCGCAGTCCGGGCGGTCACCCGACCTGCTGGCCAGCGTCGAGGCCCACCGCAAGGCCGGCGCCTATATTGTCGCCCTGGTCAATGACGAGGCCTCACCGCTTGCCGCCCTGGCGGACGAACTGCTGCCGTTGAAGGCCGGTCCGGAAAAGTCGGTGGCGGCGACCAAGTCCTATATCGTGTCGCTCGCCGGCCTGGCCGCCATCGTCGCCGCCTGGTCGGGCGACCGCGCCCTATCCGACGGTCTCGATCGCCTGCCGCAACAGCTCGACCATGCCTTCGCGCTCGATTGGTCGGCCGCCCTGCCGCCGCTGACCGCGGCGCGCAACCTGTTCGTCATCGGTCGCGGCTATGGCTTTGCCGTCGCCCAGGAAGCGGCGCTGAAGCTCAAGGAAACCTGCGCTCTGCACGCCGAAGCCTTCTCTTCGGCCGAGGTGCGCCACGGCCCCATGGCCATCGTCAATGACGGCTTCCCCATCCTGGCCTTCGCCACCTCGGATACGGCCGGTGACGGCGTGCGCGACGTATCGGCGGAATTCGCCGAGCGCGGTGCGTCCGTCCTGCTGGCCAGTTCCGCCGCTCCGTTACCGGGCACGATCGCCCTGCCCGCGCTCGATACGGTTTCGGCCCTGGAGCCGATCCTGCAGATCGCCAGCTTCTACCGCCTGGCCAACAGCCTGTCCCTGGCGCGCGGTCTCAATCCCGACAGTCCTCCCCACCTCAACAAGGTCACCAGAACCGTATGACGTCGCTCAGCTTTACCAATGCGCAGATCGTCACACCCGGCGGCATTGTCTCGGGCAATCTGACCTGCGAAGGCGAGACCATCGTATCATTGGGCGGGCCGGCGGCTGCGCGGGCGATCGACGTCGCCGGCGGCTATCTGTTGCCCGGCTTCATCGACACCCAGGTCAATGGCGGCGGCGGTGTGCTGTTTAACGACCAGACCACGGTCGACGGCATCGACGCCATCGGCCGGGCGCACCGGACCTTTGGCACGACGGGCTTTTTACCGACCCTGATCAGCGACGAACTGGATGTGATCGACGCCGCCATGCGCGCCACCGAAGCCGCCCTGGCCGCCGGTGTACCGGGTGTGCTGGGCATCCACATCGAGGGGCCGTTCATTTCGAAAGAGCGCAAGGGCATCCATAACCCCGAGATGTTCCGCACCCTCGACGCGCAGTCCAAGACCTTGCTCAAAAGTCTGAAGGTGGGCAAGACCCTGGTCACCCTGGCGCCGGAAAACTGCACGCCTGAGGATATCCATGAACTGGCCTCTGCCGGGGTGATCATCGCCGCCGGCCATACCAATGCGACCTATGAGACGACGGTCGCGGCGCTGAAGGCCGGCATCACCGGTTTTACCCACCTGTTCAACGCGATGTCGCCGCTGACGCATCGCGCCCCGGGCGTGGTCGGCGCCGCGCTGGAAGACCCGGACAGTTTCTGCGGCCTGATCGCCGATGGCCGCCATGTCGACTGGACCGTGCTGCGCATCGCGCTGCGGGCCAAGGCGGTCGACCGTTTCATGCTGGTGACCGACGCCATGCCGACGGTCGGCTCGTCAACCAAGACCTTTGTCCTCAATGGCCAGCAGATACACGTCGAGGACGGCGTCTGCATCGGACCGGACGGAACGCTGGCCGGATCGGATCTGGACATGGCCACCGCCGTGCGCAACACCGTGCAGAAGATCGGCGTGTCGCTCAGCGATGCGTCGGTTATGGCGGCAGGCGCGCCGGCGGCCTTCCTGGGGCTGCAATCGGCCCGCGGGGCACTGGTCGCCGGTCGGCGGGCCGATATCGTCTGGCTCGACCAGGACCTGCAGGTGAAGGGCACATTTATCGGCGCGCAACAGGACGAGGCCCTGGCGGCGGAGTAGGCTGAGCCTCACGCCTTTCCCGCAAGGTACCCGCCTATCTGTCAGTGTATGGATTTGACTGGTGCAACTTTGAACTTCGTTACCTTAACCGGCTCGCCGTCTACGATGAATTTTAGAATGGAATACGGCTCCGTCGGAAAGAGCGACTCCGTCATCACTGTCGCACCGTCATCCGCGAACAGTTCCACGGAATCACGATCCATGAAGACCCGCATCTTCACGGTGTCGGCCTGCGAAATTCTGGGCGCCGTATGAATGGCGTTGGCGAACTTGTCGGAAAAGTCCGTTACGCCGGACTTGCGGCGGTCGCTGAAGTAGCCGTCCTCGCCGTCATAGCCAATCCGGTAGACGTCGCCCAAGGTGTTTGAGAACTCCAAATAGGCCTTCGTACCCTGGGCCGGAAGGGTGAATTCTAATCTGGTCTCGGACTGGGTCACGGAGCTGGCCGGCGCGACGGCCTGCAGACTGTCCGAGACCGTTTGTGCTGGGGTCAGGTGGCTGGCGCCTATGATAGGCTTGAGTTCGGCAACCGGTTGCGACCGCAGCGAATAGCCTGCAGGTTCGACATGCAAGGTCAGTTCCCGTGGCAAGGTCATGGCGCTGCGCCAAACGGTCGTGGGAACAGACTGACCGTAGTCCCAATTGTTCATCCAGCCGATCGACAGAACGCGGCCGTCGCTTTTCGGAACGTCGGACCAAGTCACGCCGGCATAGTTGTCGCTGCCCCAATCGATCCAGTGCGCTCCGCGGGCCTGCAACTGGTCGCTGAACTTCGGGTCCATCGTGAATGCCTTACCATCGAAGTCACCGACAAAATACTGGGTTGCCGACCCGCCGTTGGGTCCACCGGGATTCAGGCTTTGGAGCAGCACCCATTTAACCTGGCCCGTTTCGGCAACCTTTACGGGGAACAGGTCCGGGCATTCCCAGACTCCGCCGTGAGCGCCAAGGCCGGCCCCGAAAGCGCTGAGATATGTCCAGTTTTTGAGATCGGGGGAGCCATAGAACTCGGTATGGTCGCCCGCGGCCAAAGTCATGATCCACGACTTCGTCGCCGCATGCCAACGCACCTTCGGATCGCGGAAATCCGCCTTGCCGGCCGGCGCCTTCAGAACCGGATTACCCGCGTATTTCGTCCAGGTCTCGCCACCGTCCGTACTATAGGCCAAGGCCTGATTCTGATGCTCGTTCAGCCCGGACTGTTTGTAGTTGTCGTTATTGTAGGTGAAGATAGCCACCAGAGGCGGCTTCTTCCTTGTCCCGAATCCGCTGCTATTGTTCCAATCGACAACGGCACTGCCGCTGAAAATAAGCCCCTGCGAGTCTGGAGCCAGGGCCATGGGCTTGTTGGTCCAATGCACCATGTCCCTGCTGACGGCGTGGCCCCAGTGCATCGGCCCCCACGTATTGCCGTCGGGATAGTGCTGATAGAACAGGTGGTAGGTGCCCTTGTAATAAACCAACCCGTTCGGATCGTTCATCCAGGCCTTGGGTGGCGTATAATGGTAGGCCGGCCGATATGGCTCGGTATAGGATTCCGCCGCCGAAGGCTCAGCCGTTACCGCCTTGGCCACCGTGGACATGGGTTCCGCCGTTAAAGTCACAACCAACCCGGCCAGGAGTGGGCCTGTCAAATTCCTGGTCTTCATCGCAGTATCCTCGCCTGTTATTGTGTTTCCAAAGCCGCCGGCGCATGCCCCGGTGTCAATCTCGCAGCCAGCCCGATCGCGCCGAGCACACCGGCCCGATCTTTGAGTGCGGCAGCCTGAATATAATCCTGGACGTCCTGCGGCCTGCGCAACTTGTGCAAATAGCCGCCGAGAAGCCGCGAGAATTCCAACCGGCTGCGGTCAATCACTTCACGCTTCAGGCCGACTCCGCCGCCGATCAGTATGCGTTGTGGAGCGGCGATCACGGCCATATTGTAGTAAAGTTGGGCGAGATAGTCGCCGATCAAATGCCATACGTCGTGGTCATCCGGCAGATCTTCTCCGCGCCGCCCTGTGCGCAGTTCGATGGTCGGACCACTGGCCAGCCCCTCGAGACAGTCGCCGTGAAAGGGGCACGAACCTGGAAACGGATCGCGGCCGGGATCACGGCGTACCAGCATGTGGCCGGCCTCGGGATGGAGCAGGCCATGCACCGGCTTGCCATTGACAAACAGACCCGCGCCGATACCCGTGCCGACGGTTACATAGGCGAAGGTGTCGAGACCGCGGCCGGCGCCCCAGTTCGCTTCCGCCACCGCGGCGCCATTGACGTCGGTATCCAGGGCGACGGGCAAACTCGGGAATCGACTCCGGAGCGCGCGCACGATGTTGAAGCCGCGCCAGCCGGGCTTCGGCGTATCGCAGATCGTCCCGAAGTCCTCGAGCGCGGGGTTCACCTGGACTGGACCGAAAGACGCAATGCCGATCGCGCAAATCCCGGGATAAGCCGCCTGAAAATCCAGAACCTGGCGCGCAATGGCCGCGAACGTCAGGTCCGGCGTCCCCGTCGGGATCCGTACCAACTGCGTCAGGTCTTCCGGGCAGGTCCCGACCGCCATGATGACCTTGGTTCCGCCGATTTCAATGCCGATATACATGTCGTCACTCGTGATTTGCACAAACGCCAGCCGACGGTCGGTTCAGTGACCGATCGATTGTTCCATGTCCTCCAGGGTCACGCCCTTCGTTTCCGGGAAGAATTTCAAGACGACGACGAACTGGAGCACCATGGCGACGGCGAAGAAGACGAACGGCAACCCCTTGGAATACGCAGCCGCCAGCGGAAACGCCGCCGCGATTATCGCGTCCATGAACCAGTGAACCGATGCGCCCAGCCCCTGGCCGCGCGAACGGACCTCGGTCGGGAAGATTTCCGATATATAGACCCAGATGACAGCGCCCTGCGAAAACGCAAAGGACGCGATGAAGAGGATCAGCATCCAAAGCAGGTAGGCCTGATGGGTGGCGGTGAGTTGGATGTAGGCCGTCCCGGCGAGCGAGAGCACCAGGCCAACCGAACCGATAAGCAGCAGGGTCTTGCGGCCAACGCGGTCGATGATGGTGAGCGCCAGCAGGGTAAAGGTGAGATTGGTTGCACCGATGATGACCGACTGCAGGTCGGCTGAAACCTTGGCGAACCCGGCTGCGGCGAAGATGTCGTTCAGATAATAGAGGATGGCATTGATGCCGGAAAGCTGGTTGAAGCCTGCAATGGCGATCGCCAGCAGCATGGGCCGGGCGTAGGCCTTCCAGGTCAGGCGCGCCTTGGCGCCCTTGTGACTATTGTGATTGACCCAGTATTTATTCAGTTCGGCCTCGGGGTCGATGACTCCGATCCGGGCCAGCACGCTGCGGGCCTCGTCCAGCTTGCCCTTGACGGTCAGCCAGCGCGGGCTGTTCGGGATGGTATAGAGAAGCAGCCACAGGACGAGCGAAGGCAGGACGGTGACGCCGAATTTCCATCGCCATTCCTCTTCGCCGAGATTGAGCGTTCCGATCAGGTAGTTGCTGAGATAGGCCACCAGGATTCCGAACACGATGTTCAGCTGGAACATGCCGACCAGGGCGCCGCGGTTCTTTGCCGGCGCAATTTCGGCAAGGTAGGTCGGAGCCAGGACGGATGAGGCGCCGATGGCAAGTCCGCCCAGGATGCGCGATACGATCAGAATGGGAAGCGTTGGCGCGAAGAAGCTGCCGATGCCCGAAACGACGTACATCACGGCGATGGCGCGAAGACAGTTGCGGGCTCCGAAGATATCGCCCGGCTTACCTGCGAACAGCGCGCCGGCGAGCGTTCCCCAAAGCGCGCTGGATACCGTCAGGCCGAGCGCCGCGGGATCGAGATGGAACGCCTGGGTCAGGCCTTGTGTCGTTCCCGCGATGACCGCCGTATCGAAGCCGAAAAGCAGACCCGCCAGGCCGCCCACAAAAATCCCGCGAACCAGAGTAGAGTTCATTCCGGTGGTCTCCTGCCTTGAAGATGTTTTTATGTTTCTAAAAAAAGGGCGAGCACAACGGGGGAAGTCGTGCTCGCCAGACAAGGGAGAAACATACACGGGTCCTGGCCGGTCAGGCCCTTGCCGACCGGCTCTTAAGGCCGGCAACGAAACTGCCGTCCTCCTTTTTACACACCATACCGATCATTAAGTCAATATACCGGACTTAAAAATCTTATTCCACAAGCCTGGCGGGCTTTTAGCGCCTGAAAATAGCAAAACACTCAGGTTCCGGAAGACTTTTCGAGAGTGAACCGGCAAACGAGCACATTGGACTAACGCCAAAATCGGATTACAGCTAACCACTATGAGCAAAGTAAATCGTGGAACGAATATCGTCGCGGTCGGCGCCTATAACGAGCGCCTGGTCTTGTCGATTCTCCGTTCAAAGGGCGCCCTGTCCAAGGTCGAGCTTACCCAGGAAACCGGCCTTTCCAAGCAAACATTGTCGGACGTTATCGGCCGGCTCGAAGCCAACGGACTGTTATTGCGCGGAGAGCCCATTCGCGGACGTATCGGTCAACCCCAGGTGCCGTTCGCCCTCAATCCCGCCGGAGCCTATTCGATCGGCTTCAAGATCGGACGGAAAAGCTATGAAATGGTCCTGATGGACTTTTCCGGCCATATCCTGAAATGGATCACCAAGCACATCGACTATCCTGTGCCGGATGACATGACAGCCTTTGTCGTGGCGGGACTGAAGGCCATTCGCTCCGAATTCACGGCCTCGATTCTCGACAAATGTGTTGGGATGGGCGTGGCCATGCCGAATGAGCTGTGGCGCTGGGGCAAGGAGTTCGACGCACCGGAAGACCAGATCGAGACATGGCGCGACTTCGACGTTCAGACGGCGCTGGAAGGCGTCGCCGGCATGCCGGTGCTGATCTGGAACGACGTCGCCTCCGCATGCAACGGCGAGCTCATTTACGGCAAGGGCGAAGCGTCGAATGATTTCCTGTACATCTATATCGGGACCTTTATCGGCGGTGGCTTCGTTATGAACGGCAAGATCGTTCGTGGGGCACGCGCCAACGCCGGAGCCGTCGGCTCCATGCTGATCACCGACAGGAAAGATGGTGGAGAGGGCCGGCAACTTCTGTCGGTCGCCTCAATCATGAATCTCGTTCACAACCTGATGGCGGCCGGCCGGGACGCTTCGGGCATATGGAATCTGGAAGACGAATGGACTCAAATCTATGATCTGGTCCTGCCTTGGGTCGAGCAGGTTTCCAGCCACCTCGCCATCGCCTGTATCAGCGCTGCGGCCATCACCGATGTGCCGCAAATCGTCATCGACGGTTCGATGCCCGAACACGTTCGCGACCTCATTGTAAAGAGCACAGACGCTCATATCCGCAGGCTTCCGACGACAGGTTTATCGCCCTTCAAGGTTCTGCCCGGGACCCTGGGTTACTCGGCTCGGGTGATAGGCGCTGCCAGTCTTCCGATGCAGGCGCGCTACGCGCAGGATCTCGAAGCCTTGCTGAAGGGTGACCCTGTCGTTCGTTAGAGTGCAAGCCGATCAACGATCAGTCGCGCCATTTCCTTGCCGCCATCGGAACGGTGACGACGGCGCCCAGGTCCTCGGCATTGTCCCCTAAGGCAAAGCCATAGTCTCCCTTCGGCATCGACCACCCTGCGTCCTTCCAATCGGCAAGCAGGCGCGGATCGATGGTAACGGTCACGCGACGGCTTTCGCCAGGCTGAAGGCTGACACGCTGAAAGCTCACCAGACGCAGAATCTTGTCGCCGGCGCGGTCGACCAGGTAAAGCTGGGTGACATCGTCGCCGGCGCGCGCGCCCGTGTTCGTAACCATGTAGCTCGCAGTGTTTCCTTTTACGGAAAGGCCGGCGGTCGCAAAGCTTGTATAGGAGAGACCGAAACCGAAAGGATACAACGGTTTGGCGCCCTTGCGCGCGAACCAGCGATAGCCGACGTCCGCCCCCTCGATGTTATAGTCGGCATAGAGCTTCTCCCCGCCGGGCGGGATATCGTCCGCGGTATAGGGCGCGACCCAATCGCTGCCGTCGAGTTTCGGGCGCGGGAGCTGAGCCTCGCTGGCCGGAAAAGTGACCGGCAGGCGTCCGGCAGGGTTGGTTTCGCCGAACAGGACCGATGCGATGGCCTGACCGCCTCGTGCGCCTGGATACCAGGCTTCGATCACCGCCGCCGTCTTGTCGAGCCAGGGCATCTTCACCGGTCCGCCGGTCTCCAGGACAACGATCGTGTTGGGATTGGCTTCGGCGACTGCGGCGATCAACGCGTCCTGGCCATCGGGAAGCGACAGATCGGGTTGATCGAAGCCTTCGGTGCGCCATTCGGTGGCGAAAACGATCGCGACATCCGCCTGCTTAGCCTTTTCGACCGCATCGGCGATATAGCGGCCGTCACGGAAGGAAATCTCCGCGTCGGGCGCCATGGCCCTGATCGCGTCCAGAGGGCTCGACCGGTGGTACTGCTGCGACGCTGAACTGCCCGACGGTCCTACAGCCACCGGAACCGTGATCGCCGCTCCCTCCTCGCCATGAACCTGACTGGAGCCACCGCCCGACATCACGCCGCGATCGGCGTGGCCACCGATGACAACGATACGCCAGGCCGTTCGCGCCAATGGCAGAACCGAGTTTTGGTTGCGGAGCAGGACGATGCCTTGCCGCGCGACCTCCTCTGCGATCGCTGAATCTTTGGCAAGGTCGATCTTGCCGCCAGGCGTGGCGGGATGCATGTCCAATCCCGCGGCATAGATCGCCGTCAGGACGCGCCTGTTCATTTCATCGACTTTTGCAGCATAGGTGCGGTCGGACGCCGCCTTCTGCCTGAGAGGATCACCGAAGAAGATGGCGTCATCGAGTTGTGAGCCGGACTGCTGATCGACGCCGTTGAGCGCGGCGCCAAGGCCGGGGACGGCTTTCCCCCAGTCGGACATGACGAAGCCCTTGTAGCGCCAGGATTGCTTGAGCACCTTGTTGAGCAGCCAGTCACTATCGCAGGCCTTCACCCCGTTCACCCGGTTATAGGCGCACATGACCGCGAGCGGCTGGCCTTGCTCGATGCCGATCTGGAAGGCAAGCAGGTCGCTCTCGCGGGCGGCTGGCTCGGCGATCCTGGAGTCGACGATTTTGCGGCCGGTTTCCTGACCGTTGAATGCGAAGTGCTTGATGGTCGAAATGATAGTGTTGGACTGGATGCCGCGAATGGCTGCGCCGACGAGCACCCCCGTCAGCAAGGGATCTTCCGACAGATATTCAAACGTACGTCCGTTGCGCGGATCGCGCATCAGGTTGGCGCCGCCGGCCAGCAGGACGTTGAATCCCTTGGCCCGCGCTTCCGAACCGATCATGGCTCCACCTTGGTAAAGCATGTCGGGATTCCAACTTGCCGCCTGGGCCAGACCGGACGGAAGCGCAGTCGCGCCATCTTTACGCATCCCGGAGAAGTAGGCGACGCCGAGACTGGCGTCGGTTTCCGTCAGCGCCGGAACACCGAGACGCTGAATACCTTCGACATACCCGGCCCCAAGGATTGACTCGGCCGGCAGTGGCCCGTCCAAGCGATAGTTGAGAGCCATGATGCCATGTGTCAGGATGGTCTTTTCGTCGGCCGACATCTGGCTGACGGTTGCCTTTGCGCGTTTTTCGGCGGCGGCGACGTCTTTCGCCGCAGGTTGCGCGAAAGCCAGGCCAGGAAAAATCATATTGGCCAACAAGGTTGTGGCCAGGATCAACTTCTTGTTCACGATCAACCGCTTTCGGGAGCTAGAATGGCACTCTCGAGTGGAGAGCGTGCGGCTGCCGATCGCCGCCATGAGACGGACAGGCGGCGGGCATCTTGACAGATGCCGCCGCCCTCCATTTTACATCTTGAATCTCAGGCCGATGCCGAGATACCGGCCTTCGACGCGCACATCGGCAGGAAAGTACTGAGTGGCATTATAATAGCGATAGTCCCTCCATGGCGTGCCAAGCAGATTGCTTCCCGTGAAGGCGACTGAAAATTTATCCGAAACAGCATAGGTAATGGACGCGTCAAGGCGAGAGACGGCATCCGCCAGTTCTGCACCCAAACGCACATCGCTTGTGGTACGACTATATTTATTCACATAGTTCGAACGATAGTTGTAGGCCAAGCGTGCGCTAAGCGGGCCTTGTTCATAAAACACGGCCAGATTATACGCCCACTCGGAAACCCCCTGTATCCGTACCATCCGGTCATCATTGAACTGTGCCGGGAATGCGTTCTTGGCATCGATATAGGTCAGGTTGCCCTGCACACCAAATCCAGAGAGTCGGCCGGGCAAGAAATCCAGAGCATACTGGAACGATGCTTCCGCTCCCTTAATCCTGCCCTCGCCCGCATTCTGGGGTTTGGTGTTGTTGATGGTTGTATTGGTTGCTGGGTCGAATTCCGCCGTTGAATAGGTGCTGACGAAACCCCAGAGATCCTTGTAGAACAGGGCGAGTGAAGCATAACTGTCCTTGTTGAAATAATACTCAAGGGACATGTCGTAGTTTTTCGCTGTCAGCGGCACCAGATCAGGATTCCCGCCATCAACGTTTATGGTTCGCGCTGACGGCGGCGACATAACAGGGTTTCCGTTAGCGTCGAGGACGGGGTTTCCGTCCGCAT
Organism: Asticcacaulis sp. P2_C5; assembly: GCF_056404555.1. NCBI lineage: Bacteria > Pseudomonadati > Pseudomonadota > Alphaproteobacteria > Caulobacterales > Caulobacteraceae > Asticcacaulis > Asticcacaulis sp. P2_C5. The sequence goes on along the minus strand of NZ_JBFUDU010000010.1, from coordinate 136,878 downwards.
CCAACACCGGGGAAGGCGCATTGTTGGAACGTGTTACAATCGCTCCTGGCCTTAAGTCGGCGTATTTTGGCCGCGTCATTGTCTCGGTATAGGCAAGCCGCACTAAGAACTGATCCGTAAAATGAATCCGCGACTGGAACGAGGGCAACAGATCGTCCCATTGATAGCTGGCCTCTCCTGGCACAAACTCATTATTGAATACGATCGCGCTGGTTTTTCCTTTCGTCAATGCCAGACGGGCGCCGACTGTGCCGTCAACCGATACGTTGCCAACAAGGAATTCATATTTGCCCTGAAGATAAGCCGCATAGGTACGCTCCTTGCCACTGAAGTACCATGCTGCGGGAAGGCTGGAAGCGATCAGCTTGTCTGCGTCATTGATGATGCCCTGGCGAAGATCGATTGCCCATTGTTGAGTTTGAGCCCATGGCTCGTTTATCCAGCCATTCTGTACGAAGTCTTGTGTCTGATCATATATATATTGTCGCACCTGTTGTGTGACGGCTGGATCCCGCAGGTCGGCGCCACTCGGCGCTATCCAATCCCGGAAACGCTGAGGATCGTTCCGGAAAGCGCCCATGGCCAGTTCCGTACCGATGGGCAGATCACTCAGTTGCTTCCGGTCATCGGATATCCACCAGGGAAAAATCTGTCGATTGTTGATATCAATGGACGAGGTGCGCGTCGTTTCTCTGACACCGAACTGGATTTTCGGCAGCCAGCCGATATTGGTATCAAAATCAGCGTCCATCCGCCCTTGCCAGCCATCGCCTTGAGCGACAAGATGTTCGTCTTTCATAGACTCCAAAAGGAAGTTATCGGCATTCTTCACATCGAGCCCTTGCAGGTCGAATACAGCCGACCCTGCATTGTCAAATTCGGCGTTGATGGTGAAATCGCTATTTGGCCTCAACTCCAGCATCGTAGAGTCTGCCTCATAGGCACTTTTGCTATAGGCAAAGTCACCCGTAATCGTTAGCCGGTCAATCAATGTACTGCGGAAGCCGAAAGCGCCCTGATACAGATCGGTTTTATCTGTTTTACCTGTGCGATTATACCGGACGTAAGGGCTGCCGTGATAGCTAAAGCTTTCCGCCTTTCCCGGCTCGCCCCCGGCCAGGACAACGTTGCTGAAGACGCCGCTATTTTCCTTTTTCAGGCTTTGGCCATAGAAGTCATTCGCAAGCTTTCCGCGATAACCGCTCCACAGCCCCTCGACATAGAGTTCGAGTTTGTCGTTTGGACGCCATTGCACAACAAAATTGGTTGATGGGCGAACGCGTATGCCAGCATCATAAGAATTGCCAATGAAATCAGGGTGGCAGAATTCACCCTCCTGCACCGTGATCTCTGAATTGCACGAACCATCCCGGGTAGCGCCATTCGGATCACCGACCAGCTCGCCATTGTCCACACGATTGCGAACGACAGCAGCACCGTCGTAACGCAAGGCGTTCTGATATTCGGTACGGATATAGCTTGCCCCCAGCAATACACCGATTTCCCCGATGGATGTGTTCCAGTTTTTGACCAGAACCACGTTTCCAGCGGGTTCAAAGGTTTGGGATTGGTCGTTATAAATGCCCTTGATCTCACCGCTGATGGTCGTGCCCCGCAAGTTAAACGGACGGCGGGAATCGATATTGATCAGCCCGCCCAGACCGGGTTCGACCAGGTCTGATGTCGCGGTTTTGTACACCGAAAAGCCACCGGCCATGCTCGCCGAGATATCCTGCCAATGAATCACGCGATCATCGGTGCTGAACATTTCGCGGCCATTATAGGTTGTTGCAATATCGGGCAGTCCCCTGACCAGCACTTCGGCACCCTCATCAAGCTTACGCACGATCTGAACGCCAGGAATACGCGCCAGGGTCTCGGCCCCGGTGTTGTCCGGCACCTTGCCAATGTCATCCGCAACCACAGCATCGACAATCGATGGCGAATTCTTTTTGATGCCCTGTGCCGAACGGAGTGCTGCCCGGTAGCCGGTGACGACGACGATGGTCGCGTCCGCCTGATCGGCATTTCCTGCGTTCGCGTCCTTCGTCCTGGCATCCTCGACCTTGGCCTCGGTCGTCACGTCTGGAGCAGTAATCGTGTCCTGGGCCGCCACCATCTGCGGGGTGACGATCAGCGCCGCCAAAGCCAGAACACCCATTGAACTGGCCGCTGAGAGCGAACGCTTTAACGCGGCGCGGACGCACGGCGAGCGTTGGGGGAATGATTTCATTGCTATCTCCTGTTTCCTCCGAGCCGCGTGCTGCACGAGCACTTTATAGTTCGACCCTTGATGGTCAGATAGCATCGGCATTTATTTAAATCAATACTCCGGACTTAATATCGTCACTATGCCGACATACCTATATCATATTTGCCACACGCGTCTTTTTTGGAATTTATTTTGCAAACTACACGGCCGCGTTGCTTTCATAGGGAAGGTGAAACACCTCGCCTTCATATTAAGTCTGGCATATTGACCTAGGGGGTGATGAGAGCCTATCTGAAGGCTGACCCCAATTTATCGGCCAGAGGAGACATTCATGCTCAAAGGTATCAACCCGCTTTTGGGACCGGACCTGCTGGCCATACTGCGGGAAATGGGACATGGCGACGAAATCGCTATCGTCGATGCGAACTATCCGGCGGTCAGCCATGCGAAACGCCTGGTGCGAATGGATGGGCACGGCGCGCCCAGGATCGTTGAGGCCATATTGTCGCTGATGCCGCTGGACCGCGATGTTACGGAAGCCGCGTTCCGGCCATGCGCCTTCGGCGACTGCGAACGCATTGAACCGATTTATGAAGAATTTCAGGCGGCGATCGAGCGGAACGACCCGGGCATGAAGCTGGTGCCGATTGCCGGACAGCCATTCTATGATCGGATAAAGAGCGCCTACGCCATCGTTGCCAGTGGAGAGGCACGTCTCTATGGAAATATCATACTCCGCAAGGGCGTAATTGCGCCAAAATAGGCCCGAGCTTACGCGAGGAGCCATCGGGGGCGCCCGTGCGATGGCGTTTGAATTGCAAAAGCGCAAGATCGAAGCCTGTGCCTTATGTGTCAGCATCTGTGCAGGTTGGTATAAGGTCGCGCCTCGGGCTTGAATGATACCCCCACCGGGTATATATACCCAACGGGGGTATCATTGAGGCCACTATGTCTGAACATCCATCGCATTCCGATCAATTACCAGCACTGAACCGCGCCGCCGGCCAGATCGAGGGCGTCAAGCGCATGATCGGCGAGGGCCAGTACTGCGTCGACATCCTCACCCAACTTCGCGCCGTGCGCAGTGCTCTAAAGACCATCGAACTCGGCGTACTGGAAACGCACATGAAGTCATGTCTGACGGATAGGTGCTGTACCGGTGAAAAGCAGCGCGACGACCAGATTGCCGAAATCATGACGCTGCTGAAGAAGTACGAATAGGAAGCCAGATCATGGACAAGATTTCTGAAGCTACGCGCCAGACGGCAGGCGAAGGCGACCCGGCATCCTCTGGTGACACGAAATCCTGCTGTCATTCGACACCCGCCACCCCGGCGCCAAGCGCTGGTCCGGGCCAAACCATCATCTATACCTGCCCAATGCACCCGCAGGTGCAACAAACCAAGCCCGGAAACTGCCCGATCTGCGGCATGACGCTGGAACCGGCCGGTGTCGCCCTGTCCGACAAGCCGGATCCGGAACTCGTCGATATGACACGCCGCTTCTGGATAGCCGTCGCCTTGTCGGTCCCCCTGCTGCTCAAGGTGATGGGCGAACATTTCATTCCGTGGATACATGAAAATCTCAACAACGACATGGCGCGCTACGTCCAATTGGCGCTGGCAACACCTGTCGTTCTCTATTGCGGCTGGCCCTTCTTCGTCCGCGGCTGGCAGTCGCTGATCAACCGCTCGCTTAACATGTTCACCCTGATAGCGTTGGGCGTCGGTGTGGCCTTTGGCTACAGCCTGGCGGTCACGCTTTTCCCGGCCGCCTTCATGGCCTTCACCCATCAATCGATGCCGCCGGAAGTTTATTACGAGGCGGCGGCGGTCATCACTGCCCTTGTCCTGCTTGGCCAGGTGCTGGAACTGAAGGCCAGATCACAAACCAACAGCGCCTTACGCGCCCTGTTCGACCTCGCTCCCAAGACCGCCCGTCTGATCGGCGACGACGGCCAGGAGCGCGACATTTCGGTGAGCGACGTCAAGGTTGGCGACCGCCTGCGCGTGCGTCCGGGCGAGAAGATTCCGGTCGATGGCGTTGTCACCGAGGGTGCCAGTGCCGTCGATCAGTCCATGCTGACGGGCGAATCCCTGCCCGTTGAAAAACATGCGGGCGATAAGGTCACGGGCGCCACCCTCAATGGCACGGGTGCCCTGGTCATCCGCGCCGAGCGCGTCGGGCTCGATACCATGTTGTCGCAGATCGTCGCGATGGTGGCCAAGGCGCAGCGTTCACGCGCGCCGATCCAGCGCATGGCCGATATCGTTTCTGCGTGGTTTGTGCCGATCGTCGTCGCTATCGCCCTGGTGACTGCGGCCATCTGGGGCATGTGGGGGCCAGAGCCGAAACTTGCCTATGCGCTTCTGAACGCTATCGCCGTGCTTATCATCGCCTGCCCCTGTGCACTCGGCCTTGCAACGCCGATGTCGATCATGGCCGGCACAGGACGCGCCGCCAAGGCCGGTATCCTCATACGGGACGCGGCGGCGTTGGAGTCGTTTGAGAAGGTTGACACCCTGGTCATCGACAAGACCGGCACCCTGACCGAAGGCAAGCCGCGCCTGATCAAGGTGTCCGCCCTGGACGGCTTTTCTCCGGATCGGTTGCTCCAGTTGGCGGCCTCGCTTGAACGGTCCAGCGAGCACCCACTCGCCCAGGCCATTGTCGACGGCGCCGCCGCCAAGACCCTAACCTTGCTCGATCCTCAGTCATTCCGCTCGGTGACGGGCAAGGGCGTAACCGGCCTGGTCGACGGCCAAACGATTAGCCTGGGTAATGCCGCCCTTCTGGAGGAGGCCTCGGTTGCATCCGGTGTGCTTGAGGCCTTGGCCCGTCCGTTCCGCGACGAAGGCCAGGGCGTCATGTATATCGCCATTGGTGACAAGCCCGCCGGCATCATCGTCGTTGCCGATCCGATCAAGGCAACAACGATCGAAGCGCTCGCCGCCTTGAAGACCGAAGGCTTGAAGGTCGTCATGCTGACCGGCGACAATCTTGTTACGGCCAAGGCCATCGCGTCCAGGCTCGGCATCACCGATATCGAAGCCGACGTCCTGCCGGCGCGTAAAGCCGAGGTCGTTCAAAACCTGATGGCAAAAGGCGCAAAAGTTGCCATGGCGGGAGACGGCGTCAATGACGCGCCTGCCCTGGCCTCCGCGACCGTCGGCATCGCCATGGGCAATGGCACAGATATCGCCATGGAGAGCGCCGGCATCACCCTGATCAAGGGTGACCTGTTGGGCATTGTCCGCGCCCGGCGCCTCAGCCATGCCGTGATGAACAATATCCGCCAGAACCTCTTCTTTGCCTTCTTCTATAATGCCATGGGCGTGCCTGTGGCCGCCGGCATCCTCTACCCCTTCTTCGGTCTGCTGTTGTCGCCGATCATCGCCAGCGCTGCCATGGCCTTCAGTTCCGTTTCGGTCATCGCCAACGCGTCAAGGATCAGGGGCGTAAAGCTGTCGTGAGGCAACCAGTCGCGCAAAGTTCACTTTTCATTCAAGGCCAAGGGCCTATAATTCTGTCATGTTGAAGCGTTGGATATGTATCTGGTCGATGCTGGTGTTTGTCTTCGCGACAATCGCTGCGCCCCTGCATGCCCACAACATGCCGGCCGGGAACGTCGCTTCCCCGGTAACGACCCACGTCGCCGCTCCGCAAGCCATGAACGATATGCCGGGTATGATGGGCGATACCGCTTGCCAACATTCCGCAGCCACGAAGGCTTCAAAAGAAGCTATGCCGGTACATTCAAAAGGCTGCTGTTCGGACGGATGCCAGTGTCCGTTAAGCCATTGCCCGGCATCGCCCGGGCTGCTTGTCCTCCTTCAACAGCCATTGCTGTTTTCTGTCGGCGGCACACGCGTCGGACTCATGGCGGAAGCCAGATTGACCGACCAATGGAACGATCGACTTAAACGACCTCCCCGAACCTGAATTTGAAACGCCAGGGGCCACCGAACCTTTGTTCGGCGGCTGATCCGAGAGACCGCGCCTGTTCAAATGCGCGCAAGTCTATTGAATCCGCCTGTGGCCCCAAATCCCTGCTTTCAATTTCAGGAATACCCTCATGAAAAAACACCTGCTCGCGGCCTTGGCTAGTCTTTGGGGGCTGCTCTTGCTGGGGCTGATCCCGGCAAGCCTGGCGGCGAAAACCGTCGAATATCACCTAACGATCGCCCGTCAAAACGTGACGATCAACGGCGTGTCCGCCAATAAGATCACCGTCAACGGCTCCATTCCAGGTCCCGTGCTCACCTTCACCGAAGGCGATGACGCCGTTGTCTCCGTTACCAATGCGATGAACGAGGACACGTCCGTGCACTGGCACGGCATGCTGGTGCCCGGCAATCAGGACGGCTCTCCCGGCTTCAATGACTTCAAAGCCATCAAGCCCGGTGTGACCTTCACCTATCGCTTCCCGATCAAACAGTCTGGGACCTACTGGTATCACTCGCACAATGTCGGTCAGGAACAGGACGGGCTCTATGCCGGCATCGTCATCGCACCGAAAACGCCGGATCCGATCGTCGCCGACCGGGACTATGTGATCCTGCTGTCCGACTATAAGGCGGAGAGCGCGGCCTCGACATTCAGGCACCTCAAAATGTCATCGGACTATTACCAATATCATCGTCGCACGCTCGGTGACCTGATGACGGACGCCCAAACCCAGGGCCTGGGCAAGGCGGTCAAATCCGCCGCAATGTGGGGCAGGATGCGCATGCTGCCGACCGACCTGTCCGACGTTTCGGGCTATGCCTTCCTGATGAACGGCCTGACCAGCGCGCAGAACTGGACTGGTATCTTCAAGCCCGGCGAAAAGGTGCGCCTGCGTTTCATCAATGCGTCTGGCATGACCATGTACGACGTGCGTGTCCCTGGCCTCAAAATGACCGTGGTCGCGGCAGACGGCCAGCCGGTCGAGCCGGTTACCGTCGATGAATTCCGTTTCGGCAATGCCGAGACCTATGATGTCATCGTCGAGCCGCCAAAAGACGCGAGTAATCCCGATAAGGCCTACACGATTGCCGCCGAGTCCATCGACCGCGAAGGCTTTGCCCTGGGAACGCTTGCCCCTCGCGAGGGAACGAAGGGCGATATCCCGGCGCCCCGACCGCGTGCGCGCCTGACCATGTCCGACATGAACATGGAACAGATGATGAAGGACGATCCGAAAATGGATATGTCCGCCATGGGTGAGCCCAGTGGCTGGGCCCAAACATTCGCGCCTGAGGGAACCAAGGTCCTTAGCTACGACGATCTTCGCTATGCCGGCGCGCAGGACGACACCCGCGAGCCGACACGCGAGATCGAGGTCCATCTCGGCGGCAATATGAATCGCTACATCTGGACAATGAACGGTAAGACGTTCGATCCAATGGACGGCATCAAGGTCGCGTTCAACGAACGGGTTCGCATTACCTACATCAACGAAACCATGATGGCGCACCCGATGCACCTGCACGGCATGTTCGTACAGCTTGAAAACGGCCAATCCATGGACAAGTTGCCCAACAAGCATACCGTCATTGTCCCGCCCGGGCAGACCCTGTCGGTCATCCTGACCGCCAATAACCCCGGCAGTTGGCCCTATCACTGCCATCTGTTGTTCCATATGGCCTCTGGCATGATGACCACCCTGGTGGTGGCTGAACCTGATCCTTCAGCACCGCCGCCGCCCGCCCGACAGCACGATTCCCAACCCGTTGATAGCTCCACGACGGAACCAGACGCCGCCAGTCCCGCTACCAGTTCGGCGGAAATGCCGGGCATGGACATGGGCAATACAGCCGCCCATGAACCGGCGCCTGCGAAGCCTCAGGCCGAAAAGCCCGCGACCAAACCCGCGCCTGCCGCCAAGAAGCCCAAGGTCCAACCCAGCATGAAGGGCATGGATATGGGCGGGATGGATATGGGCGCGATGGGAGACCACCATGAACAGCATTAAATCATTGACCCTGGCTTTGGTGCTGATGGGCCTGCCGGCCTTCAGCCAGGCGGCCGAAGCCATGCACGAAAACGGCGGCGCCACCTATCACGCTATTCGCCTCGAAACCGAACTTGGCCGCTATAGCGGGCAGGACACGGCGTCCTGGGATCTCGATGGCTGGATCGGCAACGATTATGACAAGCTCTGGCTCAAGAGCGAAGGTGAAATCGCCGGCTCGAAGATAGAACAGGCCGAAGTCTGGGCGCTTTACAGTCGAAACGTCTCAACCTTCTGGGATACCCAGATCGGATTGCGGCAGGACCTCAAGACCTCCAGCGCTGGCAAAGGCCACACCTATCTCGTGGCAGGCATCAATGGGCTGGCCCCATACTTCTTCGAAACCGAAGCGCATATCTTCCTGCGTGACGACGGAGCCTTGAGTGCCCGGCTCCGGCAGGAGAATGAAATCCTGCTGACCAATCGCCTGATCGTCCGTCCACGGCTGGAGGTCAACCTCAACAGCCGTGCCGACCCGGCCGAAGGCGTGGGAAGCGGCCTGACCGATGCGTCGATTGGCGTCCAGACCCGTTACGAGTTTACGAGGAACTTTGCCCCGTATGTGGAGCTGAAATATCAGAAAAAGTTTGGCCTGACGGCGGACTATGCCCGCGTTCGCGGCGAGAAGCCTGACGCAACCACCTTAGCCGTCGGCATTCGCTGGCTGTTCTAACCCCTCATAATCCAAAGGAGACTTTTACATGAAAAACCTCAACCACGTCCTGGCCACCGCAGCCATCTGCGCCACGGCTCTCATCGCCAACACGGCCGACGCCCACGCCAAGCTCCAGCATGCCGCACCTGAAGCCGGGGCAACCGTGGCATCGCCCACGACCATCATGCTGCATTTCAACGAAAAGCTGGCGCCGAAGCTCTCAGGCTTCGAGGTCAGCATGTCCGACGGCATGAAGGTCAATGTCACACCCGCCGTCGATTCCAGCGGTCTGATGCTCACCGCGCCCGTTAAAGGCAAGCTGATGGCGGGCACCTACAAGGTCACCTGGCACGCGGTGACGACCGACGACGGTCACCGCACCGAAGGCAGCTATACGTTCACTGTGAAGTAGGGAGGCACGGCATGTGGCTGGCAGGTCTGGCAAGGTTTCTTGAATATGCAGGCGCCGCCGGCCTGTTCGGCGGAGCTCTGCTTTACCTAATGCTCCTGCCGTCCAAAGGAAAAGCTTCGGCCAGTCAACTGGGCTGGCCGAAGCCCCTCCTGATTGGCAGCAGCCTTTTGCTCCTTGTGGGCACGCTGCTGTCCCTCGCGGCGCAAACCGCCACGATGAACGGAATCAATATCGACAAACTTGACGTAGCATCCCTCGCGATCGTTCTGACCGATACCCGTTGGGGTCACGCGATATCCGCGCGCATTGTCTTAAGTCTCGTTGCCGTCTTGATCGTAAACCTCGGGCAACCCTCCCGGGGCCTTTGGAAAATTACGTGTGTCCTGAGTGTGATTCTCCTTTCAAGTTTCGCATGGACCGGTCATGGCGCCTCGACACCGGGCACAGGTGGCCTGGTTCACCTGGTCGCCGACATAGCCCACGTGATCGCTGCGGGACTGTGGCTGGGCGCCTTGGGTGCCTTCCTGGCTTTGCTCTTTTCGGCTGGATCTCAGGATCTGGACCAGCAAGCCGCCCTGCTCAACGCATTGAAGACATTTTCCGGGATCGGCTCTGCCCTTGTCGCGACACTCATCGTGTCTGGCCTGATCAACAGCTATTTCCTGATTGGAATCAGTCACGTACCCGAACTGCTCGCGTCGCCATACAGCCGCCTCCTCGTCATCAAGCTCATACTTTTTGGCATGATGCTCGGACTGGCGGCTTGGAACCGATTCCGTTTGACGCCGGCCCTGGCAACCGCCCTGGAAAACGGGCAAGCGCTTCACCAAACATTGGGTGATCTTCGCCGCAGCCTTGTGCTGGAATCCCTTGCCGGAGCCGCCGTACTTGCACTCGTCGGCGTTATTGGAATGATGGAGCCACCAACGGCGCAATAGGTGTGCCAGCTCGCGGCGGCAAAGTTCAGCCGAACCGCGGCAAGCGACCAAGCCAATCCCCTGCACAACAATCCTCGTTACCGGCAGTGTTCCTGCCAGAAGTCCTGCATTTCGCCGCCCAGGGCCTGAGCGGATTTTTCCTGGCTGATCACCCAGTCCATGACCTCGTCGGCGCTATGGCCTTCGAGATCGCCCCCGCTGGCGACCATATCCCGGATCGCTTCGACCTCGCCATAGGCGGTTTCGAAATTGACACGTGCCCGCTCCAGGGCATCGCAGCTCTCGGTTCTGTTACCCAGCAGGTATTGGGTATGGGCGTCTTCGAGCTGGGACTGGCCCTTCGCATCACGGGTAGTGACGTCGTCATACAACACGCCGAAGGTCTCGGCATGGGCAGCGCTCGCAACCAGACCCATAGCCAAACTCAGGGCTACGATCGCCGATGCGATGGCTTTACGATTCATGATTTCCCCCTCATGGCTGCCGGCTTCAGGCGATGATGTCCGGACGGATCTTGTCTTCAAGGGTCGACATACGGTCGCGCAGGGCCAGTTTCTTGCGCTTCAGACGGGCCAGCATGATCTGGTCAGGCAGGCGCACCATCTGTAGCGCATTGATCGACTCGTCCAGATCCTTGTGCTCCTGGCGCAGCAGGGCCAGTTCGTTGCGCAGGGCGACGGTTTCGGCAGAGATCGGCAGTTCGCGAACGCGCGGTTCCAGGTCGTCGGGCTGATAGTCCGGCACCAGCTCCAGGCGCGGTTCGCCATCAACCCGTTGCGCCACACGTCTTTCGATATCCCCCCGCGCCGCGTCGCCATCCGTCTTGACCAGGTGCAGGTTGTCACCGCCGCGCAGGCTCCGGATGTTCGTGTCGTCGTGCATGGAGAGCAACTCCTCTTGGACGTAAGGATTTGAAGCTAAAGGACAAACGGGGAAGCTGCCAAGGTTCCGCGTTTAGCCATTATAGCCTAAAATTTCCGTCTTGGTAAGGGCCTGAGTCAGGCTCGTCAGGCCTTCGACGGGAATTTCGGCCGTCCACGCGCCGGACGTCGCCAGCAGGGCGGCCAGGATAGAGTCCACCAGGCCGGAAACGGGTATGAAATCACCAGGCACGGCCAGCGATTCCAGTTGACTCATAAGGGCCCGTTCCGCCGCCAGCTCGGCCGTCTTGACCGTCTCGCGCAGGGCGAGCCGGTCCGCATCATCACCTTCATGAAGCGTCGTCTTGAGGCGGCGGCGGATGGTGCGCAACGGTATGATGGCTGCCTGCGACCAGACACGAGCGACGTCCGCGGCACGCTCCACATGGCCGGCGATTCGGACTCCGTGGGCCGCGCCCCAGGCCGCCCATAACAGCAGAGGGACGTTCTGATCGTGATCGTCCTGCAAGGCCAGGCACAGGGCGGCAACGCCGTCACGGCTGTAGCGCTCGACCGCCCAGGTCCAGAAAGACTCAGCCATCCTTAAGGCCATCTTTGAGACCGTCCTTGGATTCGGCCTTGAGTCCAGCCCAACGCTTGATATCGACCTCGATATCGAACAGGTCGAGCGCCCGGCCGACGCTCTGGGCGATGATCTCGTCGACCGATTGCGGCCGGGTATAGAGCGCCGGCATGGGCGGGGCGACAATGGCGCCCATCTCGGTGACCGCCGCCATGGTGCGCAGGTGGCCCAGATGCAGCGGACTTTCCCGCACCATCAAAACCAGACGGCGGCGCTCTTTCAGGCAGACATCAGCGGCACGCGAAACAAGGCTTGTGGTAACGCCGGTGGCGATCTCGCTGAGCGACTTAATCGAACAGGGTGCGATCAGCATCCCTAAGGTCTTGAACGAGCCTGAGGCGATGGTGGCGCCGATATCACCGGGTTTGTGAACGACGTCGGCCAGGGCATGGACATCGGCCAGCGAAAGATCCGTTTCGACTCCGAGGCTTAAGGCGGCGGCGCGCGAGACAACCAGGTGCGTTTCAACCTGTGCGTGCTTCAGCATTTTCAGCGCGGTTATTCCGTACCCGGCGCCCGACGCGCCACTTATGGCGACAATAAGTTTTTGATTAGGTTTATGTATTGTCAATATCTGCCTGCCTTGCTGCAAAGCACAACGTTAAGAATTCATTCGCTTTGAATCTCTCGATTGTGTGATCAGATGTAACGGATCGTGATTCTACTTTCGCTTCCCACGGGTGTTCCATACGGTCTCCGGACACGGGGTCCGGCTCATGAGAGAACGAGGATATTGCCGTATGTCCATCGAAGCGAGAGTTCGTGAACTCGACCATCGTCACCAATCCCTCAAAGATATGATTGCACGCGAGGAGCGGAGCCCCTCCAGCGACTCCCTATACCTTACGGAGCTGAAGCGAAAGAAGCTTAAGCTCAAGGAAGAAATCGAACGCATGAAGGCACACGTACGACAGGGAGTCGAAGAGCCTGTCTTCCACTGAACCAGCGCCGGGATGGCGTAGGAAAAATTGAAATATAGAAAACCCCCGGAGCGATGACGCGGCCGGGGGTTTTTATTGGGTCACGCCATCTTCACAGTGCGGATCGAGAACTGCGACACCAGTTTCGACACGCCCGGCATGGTCGACAGGACATCACGGTGGACGTCTTCATAGGACAGGCTTTCGCGCAGCACGATCTTGAGCAGATAATCCGCCTCGCCCGACATCAGGTGGCATTCCTCGATGGCGACACAGGCAACCGCCGCCTTTTCGAACTTCTCAAAGGTCTCGCGGCGCTGGTCCTGAAGCGTTACATGGACGAAGACCGTGCCCTGTTTGCCCTGGACATTTTCGGCGATGACGGCGCGATAGCCGGCGATCACGCCCTTTTGTTCCAGTATCTTGACGCGCCGGTGAGCGGCCGACGGCGACAGCCCCACGGCCTCGCCCAGATCGGCGGAGGTCGCTCGGGCATTGCCGCGCAAGACCTTGATCAGTTCACGGTCAAAGGAATCGAGATCGGAAAATTTATCGCCTACTGCCATGTTTTTGAGAATATCTCTGACTGACTGCCGTGGCAATTCACAAAATTTCGAGGATTTGGCGCGGCGAGTAGGATATAATTGATCTCATTTGCAACGGCACCCCGGATGCAACGGCTTCCCGTGTAGCGTTGAGGGACAGGCCCGGCACCCACATCGTATGAATGGAGAGCCCCCATGAAGATCAGCGTCCCCAAGGAAATCAAGAACCACGAATACCGCGTCGGTCTCGTACCTCACTCCGTCGCCGAACTGACTCATCAGGGCCATCAGGTCTTCGTCGAAACCCAGGCCGGCGCTGGCATCGGCTTTTCGGACGACGACTATGTCGCCGCCGGCGCCACCATTCTGGCGACGCCAGAGGAAACCTTCGCCGCCGGTGACCTGATCGTCAAGGTCAAGGAACCGCAACTGCACGAATGCGCTCGCTTAAAGCCGTCGCAGACCCTGTTCACCTATCTCCACCTCGCCGCCGACAAGCCCCAGGCCGAAGCCCTGATGAAGTCGGGCGCCACCTGTATCGCCTATGAAACCGTAACCGAAGCCGCCGGTGGCCTGCCGCTGCTGCGCCCGATGTCGGAAGTCGCCGGCCGCATCTCGGTCCATGTCGGCGCCACCTATCTGCACAAGGCCTTTGGCGGCCGCGGCGTCCTCCTGGGCGGCGTTCCGGGTGTGGCGCCGGGCAAGGTCGTCATCATCGGCGGCGGCGTCTCGGGCATCAATGCCGCCCAGATGGCGGTCGGCCTGTCGGCCGACGTCACCCTGTTCGATATCAATCCGCACAAACTGATCGAAATCGACCAGATGTTCCACGGCCGCGTCAAGACGGCCTATTCGTCCAAGGCCGGCCTGGCCGAGGCCATTCGCGACGCCGACCTGGTGATCGGCGCCGTGCTGATCCCGGGTGCCGCCGCCCCCAAGCTGATCACCCGCGACATGCTGAAAACCATGAAGCCCGGCGCGGTCCTCGTCGACATCGCCATCGACCAGGGCGGCTGTTTCGAAACCTCGCATCCGACGACGCATCAGGACCCGATCTATCTGGTTGATGGCATCGTCCACTATTGCGTCGCCAACATGCCCGGCGCCGTGGCGCGGACCTCGACCCTGGCGCTGAACAACGCCACCCTGCCCTTCGTACTGAAGATGGCGCGCATGGGCGTTTCGGCGGCCCTGGCGGCTGACCCGCACCTGCATGCCGGACTGAACGTCGCCGCCGGCAAGATCACCTACAAGGCGGTCGCCGAGGCCCTCGATCTCGACTTCGCGGCTTAACACCAACGGTCAAAAATGACCGGTTGGTATTAAGCTTTTTTGAGCTCAAGCGCCGCATGGCTCCTCGCATAAGCTCGGGCGGGCGGTCGCCCTTGCCAAGCGCGATGAGTCAGCGTCATCGCGCTTGGAATAAACTGCCTGCACCTACACACGCCTGTCACATTGCCGTGGTCATGGCGGGGCTGGAGACTCCCGCCATGACCCTGTTCAAAACCTGCTTCACGTCCTGCCTGGCCATCGCCGCCGTGCTGGCCCTGCCTATGGCCACTCAAGCCGCTGACGCCGCCTCACGGCACAATGTCATCATCTTCGTCGCCGACGGCCTGCGCTCGGGCATCGTCACGCACGACACCGCGCCGACCTTCGACCAGGTGCGCAGCCAGGGTGTCGATTTTCACAATTCGCATTCGCTGTACCCGACCGTCACGACGGTGAACGCCTCGGCCATCGCTACCGGCCACGGTATCGGCGATACGGGCGAGTGGGCCAACAACATGCATTTCGACCCGGTCCTGACGGCGGCCCAGGGCGCGCCGACCGCCGACATGGAGGACAATCCGGTTCTCAACGAGGTCAATGCGCGCTACGGCGGCAATTATCTCAACGAGGTCAGCCTGCTGCGCCTGGCGCGTGAACACGGTTACCAGACCGCCGCGATCGGCAAGGAAGGCCCCGTCCTGATCCAGGACATCGCTGCCCCTGCCGCCGGGGCCATAGTTATCGACGATGCGACCAGCGCCAAGGTCCATGCGGGTGGCATCGGGCTGGATCCTGTCGTGGCCCAGGCTATCCGTGATGCCGGTCTCGAGGTCTCGGCGCCCGACCGCGGCCTCAACACCTGGGCCGGTGCCTACAATATGCCGGGCGTCCAGGTCGCCAATACGGATCAACAGGCCTGGTTCGCCGCCGTGACCACCAAGGTTTTGCTGCCGCGCTTTGCCGCGTCGGGCCAGCCCTTCGCCATGGTCTACTGGTCGCGCGACCCGGACGGCACCCAGCACAATACGGGCGACAGCCTGAATGAGCTGTATCCCGGCATCAACGGCCCGACCTCGCTGGCCGCCGTGCGCAATGCCTCCGACAACCTTCAGGCCCTGATCGACTCGCTGAAGGCCCTGGGCCTCTACGACACGACCGACATCTTCGTCACCGCCGACCACGGCTTCTCGACCATCAGCCGTCAGTCGAAAACGTCATGGGCCGCCAAGCAGAGCTTCCCCGACGATACGGTGCCGGGTTTCCTGCCCGTCGGCTTCCTGGCCATCGACCTGGCACACGCCCTGAACCTGCCGCTCTACGATTCCTACGGCGCGCCGGTCGACGCGACCCATAACCAGCACCCGGGTGGCACGTCGCTGATCGGCGCCGATCCGGCGCACCCGGATATCCTGATCGTGGTCAGCGGCGGCACGCAGATGCTGTATCTCGATCCCGCCAAAGCCAAGGACCTGGCGCCGCGCATCGCCGGCGCCCTGAGCACCCAGGACTATGTCGCCGGCCTTTTCGTCAGCGACGAACTGGGTCAGGTTCCGGGCGCGCTCACCTTTGGCCAGGTCGGCCTGACGGGCAGCGCGATCACGCCGCGCCCGGCCATCTATGTCAGCATGACCGACCAGGTCGTGCCCGAGTGCATGGCGCAATGGCATAATGAAGAGCTATGTTCGGCCATGGTGGTCGATGGCGGCCTGCAGCAGGGCCAGGGCAGCCACGGCGGTTTCACCCGCGCCAATACACACAACTTCATGGCGGCGATCGGTCCGGACTTCAAGTCAGGCTTCGTCGATCCATCACCGATCAGCAATGCCGACATCACGCCGACCCTGGCGCACATATTGGGCTTCGACCTCCCGTCTGTAGGCACGCTCAAGGGCCGTGTGGCCATAGAGGCCCTGGCCGGCGGACCTGAAGCCGTCACGGCAACGCCAGTGGTTACGCGCTCACAACCGGCGACCAACGGTTTTGTCACTGTCCTGGAAACCCAGACAACAGAGACGGCAACCTATCTCGACGCCGCAGGCCAGCCCGGCCGGGTCGTGGGCTTGAAGACGCAAAAATAGGCACCCGCGGCAATTTCGGATCTTACCCGAAAGCAAAGATTTTCACCACGGATCACCTACGCGTCAGTGAAGGTGATCCGTGTTCAAAGTCTTTTTACCACATCAAAAAAATTTCGCCGACACGTGATCCAAACCAAACTGAACGCCGTAATGCTCATATCCGTGGCGTTCCCCTATGACAGCCCGGTCTGCGGCGCCCAAGGCTGTCCCCCCTGCCTTGGGCGTCTTTTTTTATGGCTGCACGAAGCTGCCGAGCTTGGTGAGCAGGCTCAAGCGGCCCCTGGCCAGTTCATCGGCCGTCATGCTGGCCTCCATGGTTTCCAGCCAGCGCCAGTCGGCCGCCGGATCGAGCAACAGCCCCTCCGCCGAAAGTTGCCAGCCCAGGGCGCGATCGAGCGCACAGGTCTGGCCATCGAAATGATAGCTGCCCAAAATCGCCGCCGCCCACGGCGCGCCGTGGTCATAGCCGCGTTGCGCCCAGGCACAGCGGGTCCGGCTGTCCAAAACGATATAGGGTCCTTCCGATGTCCCCATCAACAACTGACGCGGCGCATCGAAGTCACCGGCCTCCATCAACCTCTCGACACAGGCCACCGTGCGATCGACCATGGGCTCGCAGATCGTGGCTTCCAGCTGGAGGTTTTTCACGTGTTCAGGGTTCAGGTCTTCCATATAGCTGTAGCGGTCGACCATGCTCCAATTGACCGGCACAAGTTTTCCATCGGCATAGAGATGGGCCAGCCGGTTATGGGCGTCCTCGATAAAGCCGTCCTTGCCCTCCGCCGCCAGCGTCAACCAATGCACGGCCATGATCACATCGCGCTGACGGGTACTGGGTTCATGATGCCAGGGCCCCAGATCCTGTTCGAGGGCCGAGTCACCACGTAATGCCGTCGCCTGGTACCAGTCGGAGGCCATGTCATCGCTGCGTTCGACGCCCTGGCCCAGCAGATACATCAGGCCGAGCGCGTGACGGGCATCATCATGGCCCTGTTCGGCGGCACGGCGGAAATCATCGGCAGCCAGGGTGTAATCGCCCGCGGCATAGCGGGTCTTGCCGCGGGCATACAAGGCCAGTGGCTCACCCAGGTTTGCAGCGCTTTCGTCATGGCCCAGCGCCAGTTCGGCGCGGGGATCTGTGACCGCCGCCCGCTGCAACCAGGTCTGGGCCGCCGCCGGATCGGCGGCCCCGCCTAGGCCGTCGCGCAGCATCAGGGCGAGATTGGTCATGGCCAGACTTTGGGCTCTCGCCTGGCCCTGCGCTGCCGCCTTTTCGTACCACGCGCGCGCCTGGACGAGATCCGGAGTTAAGCCTTCGTCGCCGAACTGCAGGGCCTTGGCCAGTTCATATTGCGCCAAAGCGCTGCCGGCCAAAGCGTCGGCCTGTATCCGCATGATCGCATCGGGATCGGCGGGATGAAGCTTTTCGTCCAGCAACAGGCCACCCAGACGGGCCGCCGCGAGCCCGCTGCCCTGGCGCGCGGCTTTTTCATACCACTCTGCCGCCAACCCGTAGTCTTGCGCCACGCCGTCGGCGTTTTCATAGGCCAGGCCGGTTTCATACTGCGACCAGACCAGGCCGGCTTCGGCAGCGGCCTTGAAATGGGCAA
Source organism: Asticcacaulis sp. P2_C5 (assembly GCF_056404555.1). Taxonomy (NCBI): domain Bacteria; kingdom Pseudomonadati; phylum Pseudomonadota; class Alphaproteobacteria; order Caulobacterales; family Caulobacteraceae; genus Asticcacaulis; species Asticcacaulis sp. P2_C5. The sequence continues at coordinate 118,738 of NZ_JBFUDU010000010.1, read as the reverse complement.
AAGCGCCGGCGGGTTTGCGCCGGGCCTTTTCCATCTGCCCCAGTCGCTGGTGCGCCAGGCCATTGCCCTGAGCGGCGGCCAGGTCGAGCAAGCGCCGGGCCCGCGATGCATTGTACTCGACGCCGGGGTAGAATTCATCGCTGTCGGCATAGATGACGCCGACGGCTTCCTGCGCCGCCGCCTCGCCACTACCGGCCTTGCGGCGCAGGGTTAGCCACGCCTCTGCAAAATTCTGCGGGTGCAGGTTTTCAGCCAACGACCAGGCCGGAGCACCGTCGGGACAGTTGGCGGCATAGGCAAAGTCCATCATGGCGGAATCGTAGTCGACAGCGGTACCGTCACCGGCGAAGAGCATGTATCCCTGGGCCAGGTTCGACTTGCAACTGCCGTCATTGCCGAACAGGCCGAAGGCCTTCGCCCGATCCTGGGCGACGCCGGTACCCTTGAAATAATGTACGGCCCGGACAAAATAGGCGCCTTCGCTGCGCTCGTACCAGCGCATGGCCTCGGCATCATCTTCCGCAACCCCCAGCCCCTGGTCGAACATCAGGCCTATCTTTTCCTGGGCGAGGCTATTGTCGCCGGCCTTGCGGTACAGCTGCATGGCGCGGCCGTAGTCGCGCGGCTCGCCGTGACCTGTAAACGCGTAGTTGCCGAGGTGGTACCAGGCCGTGGTGCTGCCCTCCGCCGCCGCGCGCTGATACCAGTCGCGCGCCAGGGCGTAGGACGGATCGCAGCCGGTATAGACGGGATAATAGTTGCCCTCCGGATCCGGCAGGTCGGGATCGAAACATTCGCCGGCGTCGTTCAGGGCGAACGGATCGTTGACGTCGATCTTCGCGGCGTCGAAGACCGGCTTTTTGGGCGCCACGGAGCGCGCCTGTGCCGCATCACCCAGGCCTGCCAGCCCGGCGAATGTTACAAGACACAAGATTGCCGCGCGCATGAAACCCCCATCTTGTTCCCCGTTTTTTGCTAGCTTACGCCCAGTGGACGGCTGTCGCAAGTCCAGCGCCGGCGGGCCCACGCAGGCAAGCCAAAATGCGCGAAATTTACACTTGGAAAAACCGGCGTTCTGCAACATAGTCAAGGCAGGCCGCAAAAAGACGGCTCAGCCACAGGACAGCAAATATGGCAAAACAGCCCAGGGTGCGCAGGATCGGCGTTGATGAACTGGAAATCGTGCGCGAACTGGCGCTGATTATCTGGCCGAAATGTTATCGTAACATCATCGGTCCCGACCGTGTCGACGCCATGCTGGCTGTGCTGTACGCCACCGACAACCTCGAAGACGAAATGATACGCCAGGGCCACGCCTTCTGGGTCGTGCGCTATGGCGACCTCGATGTCGGCTATGCCGCAGCCTATAAGGACGGCGATCGCCTCTGGCTGAAGAAGCTGTATGTCCGCGACGACCATCGCGGCCTGGGCCTGGGCAAGCGCTTGATCGAGACGGCGCTGCATCACTTCCACGCCCACGAAGTGACCAGCAGCCCGCCGCAGGAACTGGCCCTCTACGTCAACAAGGATAACAGGCCGGCCATCGACTACTATCTGCGCTCAGGCTTTCAGGTCGAGGCCGAGGTGCCGGTCCAGATGGGGCCGTACGGCTTCACCGACTACGTCATGCAGAAGGCGCTTTAGCGCTGAAAATCTGACCTGGTTCCGACCCTTACGTTTTCCTTATTTCCGAAAATGGCGTCTTTACATTTCATTTACAATACTTAAGCCTTTCTTTGCAGGGATTAACAAAGGCCTAACGGACACCTCCGTTCACGCGAAAATGCCCCAGGTCAACAATCCCGTTACCGTCTATTTCACGGCTATTTACTCTGCCTTTTCTGTGTTACAAAATTAAGGTCCTGTTAATTCATGCCTAACAACGGGTTAACAGGCCGGCCGAATAAATCGGCGCAAAATAAATATAAGCGCTCGGGACCACCACGAAGCGCGTGCCGTCACGATACGGCCAACTGTTTGCCAGATGCTTTAAAATCGTAACCCGACCCGTGGAGCCAGCCATGCCCAACCTAGCCCAGGTCCGTACCATCTCTATCGACGACCTCGATGTCGTCCGCGCGCTCGCCATGCAGATTTGGCCGAAGTGCCATCATGCCCATATCGCCCCCGGCGACATGGATTCGACCGTCAGCAGCCTGTTCGACATCGACCAGATGGAAGACGATATACGCGAACGCGGCGACGTCCATTTTGTCGTCCGTGTCGGCCGGGCCGATGTCGGCTTCGCCACTGCGCATCTCGAAGGTTCGCGCATCTGCATGAGCCACCTCTATGTCATGAAGGATTTTCGTGGCTACGGTCTCGGCAAGGCGTTGATACGCGCTGCCCAGGATCATTTCGCGCCGGCTCGCGACCTGGTGATCACGGTGCACAAGGACGAAGGCGCTTCGGTAGATTTCTGCCTGCGCTCGGGTTTTGCCGTAAAGCGGGAATTCAGCAGCCAGGTCGGACGCTACGCCTTTACCGACTATCTCATGCACAAATATGTCAATCCAAGCGCCGCGACCCAGCCCCTGGTCATGGCGTAAAGATCCTGGCGTGACGATGCGGTAACCGGCGACGGTTGGACGCGCTTTCATACCCGTGTTAACTTTCCCCGCAGAGCGCGGCCGCTATAAGGCCGTGCCACAGGGAGATATGACCATGGGGCGGCTTAAAACCGTAATTACAGGCGGCCTGATCGCCGGCTTTCTCGACATCACCTACGCCTTTGCCATCTTCTGGTTCTGGAAGCACATCCCACCGATACGGATCGGCCAGGGCATAGCGACCCACGTGCTTGGATCATCGTCGTTCAGCGGCGGCTGGCCGACCTTCGCGCTGGGCATCGGCCTGCATTTCGGCATCGCCGTGGTCATGGCGCTGGTCTTCTATCTGATCTGCCGCATTGTCCCGATGATCGCGCGCAATGCCCTGATTTTCGCCCCAGTCTATGGCGTGATCCTGTATGGCGTCATGACCTATGTCGTCCTGCCGATGACCGACCCGAAGCACGGCCCAGCCCCCGCCTTCCCGCCGGCCTTCGATCTTGATTTCGCCAGCGCCATGTTCGCCCACATTATTCTGGTCGCCTTGCCCATCGCCATACTGACGCGACGCGCGCTGCGTGACGAAGCCTGACTATCTCAGCTCGGCGATTGCGGGTCCGCTGAACAGGACCTGCCAGGCGAGGACGACGACGCCGTGGAAGACAACGCCCGGCCATAGCGAGCCTGTGCGATAGCGCATCCAGGCGCAGGCGGCGCCGAGGACGGCGGCGCAGATGAGGAAGCCCGGCGTCAGGAATAGCGTCGCACCGGGCAGGAAGGTGGTCGCTTCGACGACGTGCCACAGGGTGAAGATGACAACGCCCAGGCTGAGCCAAAGGAACGGCCGCGTCGTCTCGCCCTGTGTCGGTAGCGGGCCGCGAAAGATCAGTTCCTCGGTAAAGGCCGGGATCAGAAAAACGACCGGCGACAGGCGGGACAGGTCGGGATGATAGCGGAGCAGACCAGTGGAGGTGGCAAGGACGGCAATGATTGCCGCACCACCGAGGCTTGTCAGCAGGCATTCCAGCCAGCCACGGCCAGTGGGCCAGTTGGTCAACGAACGGATCAGGCGGGAGAACAGGGGCATGGCGCCTATTGATCAAATACGAGAAACGGCCGCCGCCCTTGCAATTAGGTGAACCGCAGATTTCGCAGATTAGCGCAGATTTTTCGGTGCTTCCATCGGATCCTTTGCCCTCAAAGCCCTCATATGATCGCGTAACGATCCGTTTTCGTCGCCCCGCCAACGACCAGGACAATTCAAGATTAAGGCTCTGAAAAATCTGCGCTAATCTGTGAAATCTGCGGTTCACCTTCCTTGCCTGCCGTCGCCTACGCTTTCCGACGCAGATAAACCACCGCCAGCCACGACATCAGCAGCGCGCCCAACACATCGAGGACGATCTTGCCGTACAGGTCGACCGGCGATGCCCCGATAAAGGCCACGAACAGGAAACCGAAATTGGCCAAAACCGTGCTGTAGCTCATCGTAACATCGTGCCAGCGCGTCCAGGCCGGTGATGCCATCCAGCGCGGCACCAGGACCAGCATCAGCAGGCCCAGCACGATCCCGGTCACGACCGGTACCACCTCAGGCATCTGCGGCATGATACCAAAGGCCAGGATCTCGATGGCAAAGATCACACCGGCATCCGCAACCCCGAGCACCGCCAGCACCAGCGGATGCGGCGGGCTAAGCGGCTTCGCAGCGCCGGCGACCAGGCGCCGCGTGGGCCCCAAGGCCAGCAACACGAGCACCAGGAGCCCCGTAATCGCCGCGATCATCAGGTCCTGCGGCAGATGATAGGCCTCGAGATGGAAGATCTGCACGCGGGCGATCATGTTCCAGCCGTACCATGCCGGCACGCAGGCCACCGCGAACAGGACGACCAGGACGCCAATCCCCCAGCCGTTCAACCACCCGTCAGCCTTGCGCGACGGGAACAGCATCTCGCACAACAGGACGGGGATACAAACGACGAAGATCGCCTCATACAACAGCGCCCAAACGAAATAGACATAGTTGACGCCAAAGGCGCGGCCGTATTCGACGCCCTTGAGCTGGATGACCAGCGAGGCGAATGACGTCTGCTGGATCAGGCATTCCTCGGCGACCGACAGAGCCAGGGCCAACAGGACCAGGTTGAACCAACCCAGCCGGTACTTACGCACGAAAAATCGCGCCAGCACGGCGCCGCCGCCCCAAATCATCATCTCGACCGGAAAAAAGATGGCGGCACTGACGCGCGTCGCGCCCGGCAACAGTTCGGCAATGGCTGGCGCCATGACCAGCAGGGTCAAGGCCGGCAACAGCTTGGAAAACCACGATCTTTTGACGTCAATTTCGGCGGCGGACATGAGATTTTCCTTTCATTTCGTGAAAATCTCATATATAAATATCTTATGTCTAAGATAAATTCAAGTCAGATTGCGAAGGCCCAGGGCGGCGACCGTTTGGGCCGTGAAATGGCGACCGCCGTCATTACCTTTCACGAAACCGTGGCGCGCAAGATTGGCATGAGCGCCGCCGAAAGCCGCTGCCTGGGCGTATTGGGGGACATGGGTACGGTGACACCGGGACAACTGGCCCAGGCGACCGGCCTGACGACCGGCGCCATCACCGGCATTGTCGACCGCCTGGAAAAGGCCGGCTATGCCCGGCGCCAGCCCAATCCCGACGATCGGCGCAGCCTGCTGGTCCACGCGACCAACCGCGAAAAGCTGGCCGCCGTCCTGGGGCCGATCTACGGCGCGCTGGGCGCGGCCATGGCTGATATGTCTGCGCATTACACGCCGGCCGAACTGGAGGTTATCGGCCGCTACCTCGCCGACACCACGGCCGTACTCAGGGGGCAGACGGAACGGCTTAAACAGAGCTAGGTAAAAAGACCACATTTGTCTGACATAATAGTTGACGAATGCAATCTTTGGCGTCCATATTTGATATATGAAAAAGACGCGGCGTTCGACCGCTCGCCAAGGAGGAAATGCATGCGTCCGGGTCTTACCCTGAATACCGTCGTCTTTTCCGCGATGGCCCTGCTGCTGTCGGCCGCGCCCGTCCTGGCCCAGTCGGCCGACAGGGTCGTCACGGCCGATGTGTCACGCGTCATCGGCCCGCACTCGCCCGTCCCGCTCGAGGTCGTCGGCGCCGGCCGCGCCGCGGAGGGCCTTCGCGCCGACTGGCAGGACCAGCTATCGACCGTGCAGGACGAGATCGGCTTCAAGTATCTGCGCATGCACGGCATCCTCAATGACGAGATGGCCGTCTATGACGAGGACAAGCAGGGCAATCCCCGCTACAATTTCCAGTATATCGACACGCTCTACGACGCGCTTCTGGCCCGGAAGATCCGGCCGTTCGTCGAACTGACCTTTATGCCCAGCAAGCTGGCGGGCGGAACAACGACGGTGTTCTGGTGGAAGGGCAACACCTCGCTGCCCAAGGACCAGACCAAGTGGGCCAACCTTATCCGCGCCCTGATGGTCCACTGGAAGGAACGTTATGGCGAGGCCGAGATCACACAATGGTACTACGAGGTGTGGAACGAGCCGGATATCCGCGGTTTCTGGCCGCACCCGCTCGAGGACTATTTCCAGCTGTACAAGACGACGTCGGAAGCCATTCGCGCCGAATGCGCTACGTGCCGCATCGGCGGACCTGCCACGGCCGTCCCCTATGCTTCGGAACAGGCGTTCGAGAAATGGATCATCGCCAATCCTGCGCCGATCGACTTTATCGCCCTGCATGCCTATGGCGTCGAACAGGGCTTCTTCGACCAGGACGGCACCGCCGGCACGATCATCGATCCCAATCCTGAGCGCGTTGCCGGCCGGATGCGCCACTCGCGCGAGCTGATGAACGCCAGCCCGCTACGCGACAAGCAACTGCATTTCACGGAGTGGAGCTCGTCCTACACCCCGTCGGACTACATGCACGACCAATACGGCCAGGCCAGCTTCATCATGAACGTGGTCAAGCGCGCCTCGCCCTATGTCGATTCGATGTCCTACTGGACCTTCACCGATATCTTCGAAGAGAATGGCCCGCCCTTCAAAGCATTTCACGGCGGGTTCGGCCTGCTGAACATCCACGGCATCAAGAAGCCGTCCTTCCATGCCTTCAAGTTCCTGCGCCGGCTCGGTGAGAACGATGTTGAGAGCAGCGACCCGGCGTCGTGGATCACCTCCTCGAAGGACGGCTCGATCCAGGCCCTGGTGTGGGACTATTCGCCGGTCGTGCCGCCCAAGGGCCAGACCGACCAGAGCTTCTACAAGAACGAAGTGCCGGCGGACGACAAGGGCAAGCTGACCCTGAACATCGCCGGGGTGGCGAACGGCCGCTACCGGCTGGAGATCCACCAGATCGGCTACGGCCACAACGACCCCTTCACTGCCTATGTCCATATGGGCTCGCCGACCCAGCTAACGCGCGCCCAGGTCGGAAACCTGACGGCCCTCAGCGAGGATGCGCCATTATTCACAGGCGAGGTGACAGTCAGCAATGGCCGCTTCACCCGCGAGGTGGCGCTGCATGCCAATGATTGCTTCGAGTTCATTCTGACACCCATCCAATAAAGCCGTCACCAAGAACGGCCCAACTGAAACAGGGCCCAACTAAAAAAGGGAATGCCATCATGACCATCGACTCCACGCCGCTCAGCCGGCGCCATGCCCTCCTGGCCGCCGTTACCGGGGCGGGGCTCGCCTTCCAGGGACCGGCCCAGGCGGCCACGGTCAAGTCAACCGCCGACGCGGCCGGCGGCTGTTCAACCCCGCGATCGGCAATCGCCAAGACCCAATACGGCCCGGTGCGTGGCTATGTCGACCACGACGTCCTCACCTTCAAGGGCATACCCTATGGCGACGACACGGGCGGCGAGAACCGCTGGCTTCCCGCCAAGCCGCCCAAGCCGTGGACGGATGCCTATGCCGCCCTGGCCTATGGCGCCAACTGCCCACAGACCCTGCACAATTTCCGCGCCGCCGAACACACCTTCCTGCAGCAATGGACGGACGGCTTCCTCGGCGAGGACATGCTCAAGCTGAACATCTGGACGCCGTCCCTGACCGGCAACCGCCCGGTCATGGTCTATTTCCACGGCGGCGGATTCAGCTTCGGCTCGTCCTACGAACTGGCATCGCATGACGGCGCCCAGATGGCGCGCAACCACGACGTCGTCCAGGTGTCGGTCAACCACCGCCTGAACGGGCTGGGCTTCTTCGACCTGGCGGAATTCGGTGGTTCCGCTTATGACGACTCGGTCAATATCGGCATGATGGACCTGGTCTTCGCCCTGCGCTGGGTGCGCGAGAACATCCACAATTTTGGCGGCAATCCCGACAATGTGCTGATCTACGGCCAGTCCGGCGGCGGGTCCAAGGTGACGACCCTGCTGGGCATGCCGGCCGCCGCGGGGATGATCCACAAGGGCATCATCCAGTCGGGCGGCGGCGGTAATATCCCCTCGGCGGAACAGTCGAAGGACTTCGCCCGCCAGGTGATCAAGGAGCTGGGCGTGGCGGCCGGCGACATGGCCGCCTTGCAAAAGATGGACTGGGCCACCCTGAATGCCGCAGGCCAACGTGTCGCCGAGCGCATCAACGGCCCGATGAAGGGCGGCTACCTGTCGCCCGCCCCCAATCCCAACCCGACACCGCGCGTCGGCTGGGCGCCGACCCTCGACGGCCGCATGGTGATCTGCCGGTCTTATCAGGACGTAGCACCCGACGCCTCGCGCAACATCCCGGTGATCGTCGGTAATGTCAGCGAAGAGGGTATGCGCTTTGGCTCGAATCCGACCGAGGCCCAGTGGCGTGCCGACCTGGCGGGTTCGCTCGGCGACACCAAGGCCGATGCCCTGATCGCCGCCATGAAGGCCGCGCATCCCGAAAAGGCGATCCGCACCCTGTCCTACGGCGTCGGCGGGATCGTCGCCCGCAACAATGTCCAGCGCATGGTCCGGCTGAAGTACGAACAGAAGGCGGCGCCGGTCTACCAATACCTGTTCCAGTGGCAGTCGCCGCAGCTGGACGGCGTCGCCGGCGCCTGGCATACGGCCGAACTGGCCTTCTGCTTCGACAACACGCGCCGCTGCGACCAGGGCACCGGCGACACGCCGCAGGCGCGGGCCCTGGCGACAAAGATGGCCGGCGCCTGGGCCAGCTTCGCGCGAACCGGCAGCCCCAGCCAGGCCGCCCTGCCCTGGACGCCCAGCGACCCGGTCAGGTGCCAGACCATGGTCTTCGACAATGCCTGCGGCATGCGCGACGATCCGGAAGGCACCACGCGGCGCATCCTGCTTGGCTGATCGTTAAGCGTCGCGAACCGGAACTCCGTCCGGTTCGCGCTTCGCTTTAGGCGGCTGCGGTCATCGTCTCCAGCACCAGTGGACCGGCCTTGAACGCCTTGGCGGCGGTTTCAGCCTTGCGGATATCGCCGCCGGTCATCTGCTTTTTGATTGCCTCGATCGCTTTTGGTGCATCGGCATTGTCACCGGCGGCGGCGATCAGATACCAGGTCAGGGCTGCGACACGATCCTGCGCCACACCCATGGCGTTTTCAGACATGACGCCCAGATCGAACTGCGCCGTCGGACTGCCCGCCCTGGCCGCCGGCCTCAGCCAGATCAGCGCCTCGTCATAGTCTTCCTCGACACCGCTGCCGTTGAGATAGACCTCCCCCAGGGCGGTGAAGCCATAGGCCTGTTTGTCGGCGACAAAACCGTCGATGATGGCCTGGCCCTTGTCCATGTCCATCACGACGCCGACGCCTGAGCGATACATGGCGCAGACCTGTGCCTTGGCGGCGACATTGCCGCTGTCGGCCGCCTTGCTGTACCAGGTAAAGGCCTCCACCGGATCGCGGTCGACGCTTTCGCCGAACAGATACAGGAAGGCCAGATTGACCTGGGCATCCTCCAGTCCCGCTTCGGCGGCCTTGCGATAGTATTCCACGCCCTTGGCCTCGTCCTTTTCGACACCTTCGCCGTGACGATACAGGTAGCCGAGTTGGTTCATCGCCGCGGCCAAGTCCTGGTCGGCCGCCTTCTTCGTCCAGGCAAAGGCCGTCTTGGCGTCCGCCGTCACGCCAAAGCCGTTATAATAGATCTGGCCGACATAGTATTGCGCCCATGGCTCGCCATCATTGGCGCCGACCATGAAGTTGTCGAGCGCCACCTTGTAATCCGACGCGACGCCATCGCCCTCGTAGTAGATCAGGGCGATATAATAGCGGGCGTCCTCGTTTCCGGCGTCGAGCGCCTTGCGGAACCACGTCAGGGCCTCGGCATAGTCCTGGTCGACGCCGTCACCGTAGAGCTTCATCCAGCCATAATTATAGGGCGCGGTGGCGCTGCCGTTGGCGATCGCCTGCTTGTACCATTTCACCGCGGTCGCAGCATCGACCGTAACGCCGTAGCCCTTCTGGTACATGAACCCGAGGCTGTTCTGCGCGTCGGCGTCGTTGCCGGCAGACGCCATCAGCAGATAGGACATGGCCAGTTTGTAGTCAGGCGCCTTCCCCGCAATGCCGTCGAGATACATGTTGCCGGTCCGCCGCTGCGCCGCGACATCACCCTGGTCGGCCGCCTGGCGATACAGGGTGACGGCGCGCGTCTCATCCTTCGCCACGCCGCTGCCCCGCTGGTACAGGGCAGCCAGGTTGAACAGGGCATCATTGTCCTTCAGGTCGGCTGCCTTTTGGTACCATACGGCGGCTTGCGCCGGATCGGCCGCAACACCCACGCCGCCTTCGTACATAAGGCCAACGCGGTTCATGGCCTGGGCATTGCCCTGGTCCGCCGCCTTGCGCTGCCAGGTCATGGCGGCCTTTTCGTCCTTCGCTACGCCCTCGCCGTTCAGGTACATGATGCCGACGGCGAGTTGCGCATCGGCATGGTCCTGGTCCGCCGCACGACGGTACCAGCTAAAGGCCTGGGCGACGTCCCTCGTCGTGCCCCGGGTGCCCGAATAGAGAACATCGGCCAGTTCTTTCTGGGCGTCCGAAAATTCGAGCTGGGCGGCCTTGCGCAGCCATTCAACGCTTTTCGGCGGATCAGCCGTCACGCCCTCGCCGTTGATATAGCTCGTTGCCAGCGCATACATGGCGTCGGGCTGGCCCAGATCGGCGGCCTTGCGCCACCAATCTACCGCCTGGACGTGATCCTGCTGTACGCCCAATCCGTTGGCATATATGTAGCCGATCATGTAGTCGGCGGCCGGCTCCCTAAGGTCGGCGGCCTGGCGAAACCACGCCATGGCCTTCACATCATCCTTGTCGACGCCGTGTCCGGTCAGACAGGCAAAGCCCATCATCTGCATGCCGAAGGTCGAGCCGCCATCGGCCGATTTACGGCTCAGTTCGACCGCCTTGGCGTAGTCCTGCCTTACCCCCAGGCCATCCTTGTACAGCCTGGCGAGACTGGCCAGGGCGTCGAAGCTGCCGCCGGCGATCGCCTGCTCATACAGGCGCTTCGCCTCGGCGTAATCCTTGGCGACTCCGTGCCCAGCAAGATAGGCATCCCCCAGCCAGCGCATGGCGTCGGTATTGCCCGCGGCCACAGCCTTGCGATACAGAGCGACGGCGCGCGGATAATCCTTGTCGAGGCCGTAGGCCCATTCGTAGATCCAGCCCATGGCCGCCCAGCCGAGGGGATCGCCGGCGTCGGCCGCCTTGGTGAACCAGGCCTCGGCCCGCGTCATGTCGCGCGGCTCACGCCACCCTTCGCCATAGGCCTCACCCAGGGTGACCATGGCGGTGGTATCGCCCTTGGCCGCGGCTGCCTCCAGATCGGGCATGGAACGCAGGTCATTGACATCGGCAGCACCGACGGGCGCCGCCGTCATCAGCGCCAGAAGGGAGATACCAACCGATAGCAGCAGATGGGGACGCATCAGCCGGGCCCCCATCAACTGGATTTGGCGGCCTTGGCCGCCTTCGCCATCTTTTCAGCCTTGGCGATATCGCCGCCCGACATCTGCGCCTTGATCGTCTTGATGGCAGCCAGGGCGTCTTCGTCCTCCTGGTCGGCAGCCAGGCTGTACCTCATCAGCGCCGTCACCCGGTCCTGCGGCACGCCCATGGCGTTTTCATACATCACGCCCAACTGGTACTGCGACCAGGCGTCTTCCTGTTCTGCCGATTTGCGGAACCATGTTTGCGCGTCGGCATAGTTGGTCTCGACGTCGAGCCCCTTCATGTAGCAATAGCCGATATAGTACTGCGCCCGGGCATCGTCCTGGTCGGCGGCCTTGTGGAACCAGATCAGGGCCTCGTGCGGATTGGACGGCAGGAACGAACCGTAGAAATAACTCATGCCCAGCTTGCGCTGGCCGAGCGCCACACCCTTCATGGCCGCCAGGGCGTAATATTTGAAGGCCTCGCCCTCGTCCGCGTCGCGGCCCAGTCCGTCGGAATAGAAACGGCCGACCGCCAGCATGCTGTAGCCACAACCCTTTTCGACGCCGGTCGTGTAGTATTCGAAGGCCTTGCCGATATTGGCGGTAAAGCCCAGATTACCGTCCTCATAGGTACTGCCCATATTATAGATCCCGGTGCAGTCGCCCAGTTCGGCGCCCTTGCGGTAATAGGCCACGGCCTTGGAGGCGTCCTTGGCGACGCCCAACCCGTTTTCATAGATGTCGCCGAGTGACGAATAGGCATAGCCGCCGCCGAGATCGGCCGCCTGCTGGTAGTATTTCGCCGCCATAACATAGTCCTTGGGGACGCCACGGCCAAAATAATAGAGGTCGCCCAGGTGGTTGATCGCCAGGATATTGGACTGTTTGGCGGCCAACAGATACCATTTCTGCGCCTCGGCATAGTCCTTCGTGACGCTGTAGCCCTCCTCGTACATCCAGCCGACACTGTATTGACCGCTCGCCGTGCCCTTCGCCGCCGCCTGGCGGTACAGGGTCATGGCCATGGCGTCGTCTTCGTCGACGGCTGAACCGTTGAGATAGAGGTCACCCAGGGCGACAAGGGCCTCGCCGTCGCCCGTGTCGGCGGCCTTTTTCAGCCACGACAGGGCCTTTTCGCCGTCCTTGTCGACACCCTTGCCCTCGGCGTAGCGCTGGCCCAGATCGACCATGGCCTTGACGTCGCCGCCCTGGGCCTTGGCCGTCAGGGCATCGATTTCGGATAGTTTGGCTGCGGCGCTGGGCGCGTCGGCAGCATGGGCAAAAGACGGCACAGCCGCCAGCAAGGCCGCGGCAATTAGGGCGTTACGGCAGGTCGAAAACATGAATCCCCCTCTGGTAAGCAACGGAGATTAGCGGCTTTATTTCGGGTTGTCTCGTACCTCCTCCAAAAAATGTGCTCTTTTGCCGCCCTTTAAAATGGGTTAAGACACCCCACATAGGCTGGCAGGGGGGCGGACGAGCTCCCTTTTGAAAATGGGAGCTATCAATGTTCAAGCGCGTTTTAGGTCTGATTGCGGTTGCGGGTCTGGCGCTCGGCCTCACCGGCTGCGGCTTCAACACCATCCCGACCAAGGAAGAAAACGCCAAGGCCAAGTGGTCGCAGGTCGAGGTCGAATATAAGCGCCGCGCGGATCTGATCCCGCAGCTGGTCGCCACCGTCAAGGGCGCCGCCAAGCAGGAAAGCTCGACCCTGGTCGCCGTTACCGAGGCCCGCGCCAAGGCGACGCAGATGACGGTCGATGCGTCGACCATCACCGATCCGCAAAAATTCCAGCAGTTCCAGAAGGCCCAGGATGGCCTGTCGTCGGCCCTTGGCCGCCTGATGGTTATTCAGGAGCAGTATCCGCAACTGAAGACCAATGAGAACTTCCTCACCCTGCAAAGCCAGATCGAAGGTTCGCAGAACCGCATCTCGATCGCGCAGAGGGACTACAACGAGGCCGCCCAGGATTATAATACGACCCTGCGCACCTTCCCGGGCATTGTCTGGGCCAAGACCGCCTATTCGGGCAGCAAGCCGATGATCTACTTCACGGCGCCGGAATCGGCCTCCGAAGCCCCGACCGTCGATTTCTCGGACGTCGGCGTCAACAGCTCGAAATAAGCGCCTAACAGCAGGACCAAAGAGCTATGACTGTCCCGATTTTCAAGGGTTTTCGGCCGTGGCTCGTGGCCCTGCTGACGCTTGTCTTCAGTGCGATGACCGTCCAGGCCATCGCCGAGCCGCAGTTTCCGGCGCAGAACAACACCCATGTTGTTGATGACGCCAACATCCTGTCGGAGGCTGTCGAGCACGATCTCGACCTCAAGCTCCAGGGGCTTGAAAAGGCCACCACCGACCAGGTCGTGGTTGTTACGGTCAAGGATCTGGGCGGCTATGAGATCTCCGACTACGGCTACCAACTGGGCCGTAAGTGGGGCATCGGCCAGAAGGGCCAGGTCCAGGCGTCCAACGGCCAGACCTATAAGGATAACGGCCTGCTGCTGATCGTTGCGCCCAACGATCGCAAGGTGCGCATCGAGGTCGGCTATGGCCTGGAACCGGTGATGACCGACGCCCTGTCGTCGATGATCATCCGCAACGCCATCCTGCCGCAGTTCAAGGCCGGCAATTACGAAGCCGGCGTTACCGGCGGCACTGATGCCATTGTCCAGCAATTGTCGCTCGACCGGGGCGTCGCCATCCAAAAGGCCCAGGAGGCCACTCAGCAGGCGTCCGCTGGTAACGAGCACGGCTCGCGCCTCCCCCTGCCGGTTCTGATCCTGATCATCATTTTCATCGTCTTCTTTGCCCGTGGCTGGCTACCGTGGCTGATCCTCGGCAACCTGTTGGGCGGCGGTGGCCGCGGCGGTGGGGGATGGTCCGGCGGTGACTGGGGCGGCGGCGGCGGAGGTGGCGGATTTTCCGGCGGCGGTGGCTCGTTCGGCGGCGGCGGAAGTTCGGGGAGCTGGTAAGATGAGCCAACTGAATATCGATCACAGCCGCATCAATGCGGCCATTGCCCGGGCCGAGGACACGACGTCCGGCGAGATCACCTGCGTGGTCAAGGCCAAGGCGCTCGACTACGGCGAGACACCGCTGGGCTGGGCGGCAGCGACGGCCTTTATCGTCCCGCTGATCGTCGCCGGCATGGGTATGTTGCCACACGACTGGCTAGCTGGCGTGCTCACCTCCGTCCTGGGCTGGAACTCGATCGGCGTGACGGGCGAACTGGCCATGTGGGAGATCGTCGTCACCTACGCCTTCCTGCAGTTGGTGCTGTTCGCCGGCGTCTATCTGCTGATCAATTTCACGCCGCTGAAGCTGTGGCTGACCCCGGCGGCGACGCGGCGCAAGAAGGTCCATACCAAGGCCATGGAGCAGTTCTATGCCCGCGGCCTGCACCTGACCCAGGCCCAGACGGGCGTGATGATCTTCCTGGCTTTGGAAGAACATGTGGTCGAGGTCATTGCCGACGCCGGCATCTATGCCAAGGTCGACAAGGATTTCTGGAACGGCACGGTTTCGGTGCTGTTGAAACATATCAAGTCGGGTGACCTGACGACGGGATTCGAAGAAGCTATCGCGGCCTGCGGCGCGGCTTTGTCGGCGCACTTCCCACCGACGGGTGATAATCCCAACGAACTGCCCGACGTGCTGATCGAGATATGAGCGAGAGCGCCATGCGCATTTCCGGCTATCGAGTCGGCGTCAATAATATCAATGGCTTTTTCGGCGTCTGGCTGAAACGTAACCTCCCGTCTCGGCGGCGCCTGATTATCACCGGCGTATTCGCTATCGGCATGCTCGCCATGATGGCGTGGAGCGTGAAACCTTGGGATTTCTATGCAAAGTCGAATTTGCCTTCCATTTGGTTTGCTGCGCACATTCTGACGTTTCTGCTTTTCAGCCTGGCTTTTACCTTACTCATATCGGCTCTGGTCATGTATGTCCTGTCACCGCTGGCTACCTATCTGCAGCTGCTGGCGGGTTACTGGTTGGGTCCGGTTTCCCGCCGGGTCAGTGACGCCGAAATCACCGATGCGGGTATCCTGAAGACGACCGACTCGAAAATCTCTACCCTCGCTTGGGCGGATATTCACGAGGTCACGGCCTCGAAAGAAACCATCTTGATCTTTACCAATCGCAATTGCGCCATGATGCTGCCCAAGGTGGGGTTTGGGTCGCCCGAAGCCGCGCAGTCCTTCCTCGACACGGCCCTGACGCGTTGGCAGGCGGCAATGTCGGTCAAATAATCTTTGATAGGCCGACGCCGGCATCTATGCCAAGGTCGGCAAGGATTTCTGGAACGACACGGTTTCGGTATTGTTGAACATATCAAGTCGGGTGACCTGACGACGGGATTCGAAGAAGCTATCGCAGCCTGCGGCGCGGCTTTGTCGGCGCACTTCCCACCGACGGGTGATAATCCCAACGAACTGCCGGACGTGCTGATCGAGATATGAGCGAGAGCTGCACTCATATGAAAAGCAGGGCTTAAATTCCCTCTTCCCGTTTACGGGGAGAGGGTGGCGAGCTTCTTGCGAGCCGGGTGAGGGGCATTCCACTGCGGGTTCAACGGCGCGGTCAGCGGTTATATTAAATGCGATAGCCAAAGCTCGTGCTGCACAGCCATAGAGGCCATTGCTTCTGTAGTGGAATGCCCCTCACCCGGCGCTTCGCGCCACCCTCTCCCCGTAAACGGGAAGAGGTGGTTTAAGCGTATCGACCACTTGCCTACGCCTGTCACCTCGCCGGAGGCGTAGGCATGGGAAACCCCCTTCTACTCCGCCAGTTCCTTGATCTTGGCGATGACATAGCCGGCAGCCTGGCTAAGGCTGACCTTGGGCGGGACAAACGTCACTTCCGGATCGATCATCACATCGAGGATATAGGGTTCCGGGCTGGCCAGGCCGCGCGCAATGGCGTCATTAAGGTCCGCAGGGTCCATAATACGCTCGCCATCACCACCGCAGATCTGGGCAAAGGCGGCGAAATTGGGATTATGCAACTCGGTCTCATAGCGCGGCATGCCCTTCACTTCCTGCTCGGACTCAATCAAGGCCAAGCGCCGGTTGTTGAAGACGACAATCAGCATGGGAAGCTTGTATTTCACCGCCGTCGAAAAATCGGTCATCAGCATCGAAAAGCCGCCGTCGCCGGTGAGGACGACGACCGGACGTTCGGGATAGGCCAGTTTGGCGCCGATCGCCGCGCCCTGCGAAAACGCCATGGTCGCCAGCATGCCCGACACCGTGAAGCGCTGGCCCTTCCTGATCTCGAGATAACGCGCCACCCAACCGGTGACCTCGCCCGTATCGCAGACGAAGATGGTGTCGTCCGCCGCAGCATCCGAAATGGCCTTGACCAGTCGCGCCGGATGGACGGGCTTATTGGCTGCCGTCGTGTAGTCTTCCTTCTCTTCCTGCCACTGGCGGACGTGCCGCTGCACATTACCAAGAAACGTCCTGTCCGCCTTGGCAGAAACCAATGGCAGCAGTTGATCGAGCACAGCACCCGTATCACCCGCGATCCCGCAATCGACCGGGACACGCTTGGCGATCTGGCACGGATCGAGGTCGATCTGGATCGTCTTGATCTTCCTGGGCAGGAATTCGACATAGGGAAAATTGGTGCCGATCAGCAAAAGCAGATCGGCATGTTCCAACGCATAGACCGATGGTTTTACGCCCAGATTGCCGATCCCGCCAATCGACAGGGGATGCGATTCCGGGAACAGTTCCTTGGCGCGCAAGGCGTGGATCACCGGCGCGCCGATCGCTTCGGCCAGGTCCAGCACCTTGTCCTCGGCGCCGCTGCAGCCAAGCCCGGCCAGGATCACCGGCCGCGCGCTGCTGTCGATCAACTTTGCCGCCTGGTGGATCGCGTCATCGGCCTCGGAAACCGTCGCCGGCACGCTGCGCATATCAGGCACACGCACGTGCCAGCGGTCGGCCTGCGGAACCGATTTCGAGGCCAGGTTCACCGGAATATTGATATGGGCCACGCCGCGCCGTTCCAAAGCCGCCTGGATCGCCTGCACAATGATATAGGGTGCGTGCTCCGGGTTGACGATCACCTGGTTATAGATGGCGACATCGGCAAACAGGGCATGCAGGTCGACCTCCTGCTGATAGTCGCTGCCGGTCATGGCGGTCGAGACCTGGCCGGTGATGGCCAGCACCGGCGCGTGGTCGCATTTGGCGTCATAAAGCGCATTGAGAAGATGGATGGCGCCCGGCCCCGACGTGCCGGCACAGACGCCCAACCGGCCTGTCAGCTTGGCCTGGCCGACCGCGGCAAACCCGCCCGACTCCTCGTGATTGACATGGATGAAGTCGACCACCGTCTGGCGGCGAATGGCTTCGGTCAGGGCGTTGATGGCATCCCCCGGAACGCCGAAAATATGGCGGGTACCGGCCTCGCCGATCAACCGCACAAGAACGTCACAGACATTAGCCACGGTGCTTGCCTTTTTAAGAGGGTCGGCCGCCTCGGCCTACGCGGTTTCCCGGTCCGCCCCGGTGACCGTCTCGATCTTGTAGACGGTCCAGTTTGAACTGGCGCCAGGCAGCCTGTGCACCGCCGTGTCGCCGCTCCGCCACGGGCGACAATGGACTGTTCGGGTACCCGCCCGCAGGGTGAGAAGCTCCGGGCCGACGGTTTCAAGCGTGCCTTCGACGTGTTCGGCGGCCGTTTTGAGCGTGAAGGTGTCGCCAGGCTTGAGACATGCGCCCTCGAACGACAAGGCCATATCGCGACCGAGGGTTTTCGAGTGGCTGAAAGCGGTTTGATGTGGCAACGCAACCTCCATATTGTTTAATCAGAGGTTAGCGAAATCGAGGTTAAGGACCAATACGGAACTGGTTTCCAGCGGCAAAATCCCTGATTTGCCAGAAGCTTATTCGGCCGCCTCAAGCACATGTTCGGGCAGCATCTCCATGCGGTAACCGATGCCCGCTTCAGAGACGATGACGTCCGACAGGCCGGCCTGGGCCAGCTTGTCGCGCACCTGGCCGACATAGACCCGCAGATATTGCCGGTCGTCGATATGGGCGGCGCCCCACACGTCTTTCAGGATCTGCTTGTGCGTGACGATTCGGCCGCGATTGCCGACGAACATGCTCAACAGATCGTATTCCTTGGGCGTGAAGGCGACAGGCTTGCCGTAGACATGGACTTCGTGGCGGTTGAGATCGATCTCGACCGGCCCGTTGACCAGGCTTTCGCTAGGCGCGACGCGGCTGTTGCGATGGCGCAGATTGGCGTGGATACGCGCCAGCAGCACATCGACCCGGAAGGGCTTGGTGATATAGTCGTCGGCGCCGAGATTGAGCGACTCTACCGCCTGATCGTCCTCGGAGCGCGCCGTCAGCACGATAATCGGCGTCTGGGTATAGCTGCGCAGGGAGGTAATGACCTCCTTGCCGTCCATATCGGGCAGGCCCAGGTCGAGAAGGATCAGATCGGGCTTGTGGCTGATCGCCGAACGCAGGGCGTCCTTGCCATTGATGCTTTCGATGACTTCGAAATCCTCCACGCCCAGGAAGATACCGAGCATGTTGCGAATTTCGCTCTCGTCATCAACGATGAGAATTTTGGGATTTTTGTTGGTCATGGGTAATACCTGTTCCGCCGGATTGTAATGCAAGGCCATTGATGAGGCTTGGCGGTCCGGGAATCGATAGGAAACTACCCCAATAAAATAAGCGCAGCGAAAGGGTTGGGTGCAGTCAGTGCAGTTTCAGCTTCGGACGGACGAAACGGCTGATATGGCCGACGGCGATGACGGCCAGACCGCGAAGCCAGCCATGCACGGCCAGGATATGCATGCGGTACAGGGACATGTAGACGAAACGTGCCAGCCTGCCTTCGATCGCCAGCTTACCACCGACCAGGCTGCCCATCAGGGAGCCGATCGTCGAAAAGCGGCTTAGGGAGACCAGGGAACCATGGTCGTGATAGGCAAAATCCCGCAACGGCTTGCCCGACATCAACCGGACCAGGTTGTCATTGGCGGTGGCGGCCATCTGGTGGGCGGCCTGAGCGCGCGGCGGCACCGGCCTTTCGTGACCGGGCAGCTTGCAGAAGGCGCAGTCGCCCATGGCGAAAACGCGGTCGTCGCCGGGCACTTGCAGGGTCGGCCTGACCACGACCTGGCCGCCCCGCGTCAATTCGAGGCCGTCGAGTCCGTGGCGAATGGGCACCGCCTTCACGCCGGCGGCCCAGACCTGGAGGTCGGCAGGGACAAAGACGCCACCCGCCGTTTCCATGCCGGTGGCCAACGAGGCGGTGACCACCGTGCCCGGTCGCACCTTGACGCCCAGCGCTTCCAGTTCCTGCGCCGCGGCGTCGGCCAAGCGTTCAGGCAAGGCAGGCAGGATCCGTGGACCGGCTTCGAGCAGGGTGACGTCGAGACGGCTGCGATCGAAGACTTCGAGCCCGTAATGGCCCAGGGCGTCGGCGGCGTTATACAGTTCGGCGGCCAGTTCGACACCGGTGGCGCCGCCGCCGACGATCGCCACACGGACATGGGCATCGGACTGCGGATCGGTCTGCATGGCGCGGGACACGCGAAGACAGTGGTTCAGCAACTGGTCGCGGAAGCGGTCGGCCTGGTCCCGGCGATCCAGAAAGGTGCAGTTGTCGGCGACGCCCGGCGTGCCGAAGTCGTTGGTCATGGATCCGTAGGCCAGGACCAGATAGTCGTAGCGGACGGTGTGGGCGGCCACGACTTCGCGGCCGTTTTCGTCAATCAGTGGGGCGATATGGACCTGGCGCGCCGTGCGGTCGATCGAGTCAAGGACGCCGTACAGGTAGCGGTAACCCCAGCGATGGCAGTGGCCGCGATAACCGATTTCGTCGAGGCTGGCGTCGAGCGAGCCGGCGGCCACTTCATGAAGCAGGGGCTTCCAGATATGCGTCCGGTTGCGGTCGATCAGAATGATGTCGTGGCGCTTGCGGCCGAAGCGCGCGCCGAGCTTCCGGGCCAGTTCCAGGCCGGCGGCGCCGCCGCCAACGATAACGATTTGTGTCTTGCGTGCAGCAACCTGTTCCATCTTCCGGGCCCGTTAGGCATACAGCGGACGCGAAGCCGCTTGATCCGCTGCCAGCATCACGACGTCCACCGTCCGCTGTCAAAGAAACTGATGTTTCGAATTGCTGCAACGCAACACAAACTCAACCACCATATTCGTAACAGCGGCCGTTGACATCAGGCCGGGGCCAAACCGACCTTAGCGATCGTTCGCCGGCTCATCCTCGACCACGACTTCGTCCTCTTCCTCGTCGCCCAGGCCTTCGGCGAATAGCCGCATCAACTCCGGGTCCGACAGCAGGTCGTCCACCGTCTCGCGCGTGATCTTCGGCTTTCCGATCAGCTTGCCCAGCGCCGCCTGCAACATGGCAATCCCCACCTCGGCCATGGGGTCGTCGTCAACCGTCAGAATCAGCTTGCGGTCTTCCAGTTCCAGCACGCCCAGCTCGATCTCCTTGCCGTCCTGATCCAGGTCCGGGTGCATCCACAGCCAAGTCCGGACGTCGTGCAGCTCCAGTTGCGCCACCGTGCCCAGCGCCGCCACGACCTCGCCCACCTTGGCCTTGCGCGCCAGGGAGAATTCGACCTCGACGATGAGATCGGCCGCTCCGTCGTCCTCGTCCTCCATGGCCTGGTCCATGACGATCTCCAGCCAGGCCTGGGAGACCAGTGGCGCCGCCGCACGCAGCCGGTCGTCACCGATATCGCGCCAGGGTGCGTCTTCGGTCTTGTCGAAGAATTCCTTCAGCATCTCCAGCAAGACTTCCGCGCCGTCCGGAAACCCCATGATGCCGCCGGCAATGCCGACCTTGCCCAGGACGGTGACCACGCGCGCCGCCAGAACGTGGCCGGCCCCCAGCGTACGGCTGGCCGTGCCTTCATAGACTGTGACCGGGTCGTCGCCGCGGATCAGATCGCGCGCCTTGAACGAGGTGCCGGGCACAACGTCGCTGATGGCATAGAGGCTGATCACCGACGTGCGCAGCGCCTTCATATAGGCGCGCGATCCGGGGCCTTCCCGCCACCCGCGCTTGGGCAGATAGGTATCGATGATATTGCCCTTCGCGCCGAAGCTGCGCGTCACGAAGTCCTCGAATACGCAGCCCCAGACGGCCATGACCGTATCGGTATCGGCCAGCCCGGCCAGTTCATCCAGCGACTCGAAGAGGTCGTCCAGATGTTCGGCCAGGACCGCCTCGAACTCGGCTTCCCAGCCGTCCTGCTTGATAAAGCGGAGTAGTCCCGACAGATCATTCACGTTCTGCTTGACCATTTTGTCCTCCGTCGCACCGCCAAGGCTTAAGACGATGTTAAAGCGAAATCAACCGTCTTGGCCGGCTCACGCGCTTCGATGACGTCACCGCATTCATCACTTCCCGACGATGTCCATGGTCAATCCTCCCTGACCCGGTTTATTCGGTATTTAGTCGGCATCATCGTGTCTTATGTAGGCGGTCGGGTAGGCCTGGAGTTTAAACTTAAGGTTCATAATGCCGGTACTTTCGTACGATCTTTCGTAGGCTTTCGTAATTCTTTCGTAGAATGTTCTTGTTTTAGTCCGCCAAACGCCACTCGCCCGTAGACCGTCCGCCGGCATTATAAATAATATTTTTCCTGCGCAACTTACTCAAAATGTTACCTATTTTGAACATTTTTTGCTCGACTGTAAGGGCATCGCTCAGCCTATCCAAGACCAGTTCATCTATGTCCTTGCGCGATGCTTTGCCGAATTTTCTCAAGTAATCTGTGATCAGGCTTTCGTAATGTTGATCGTCAAAGCCGCGCGTTTTGATGTACTGCGCCTTGCCGGACGTTGCCGCAGCGACCATGGCTGAGACATGGAAGTTCGGCTTGCGACCCTCGATGAGACCGGCCTTCTTCAGCCGCTTTACGGCGTCGTCCGTCAAGGGCAATCGCTTCTGCACACGGTCCAGCGCCAGAACATCGACCAACGGCAAGCCGGTATTTTGCATGAGCAACTGAGTATAGGCCGGATCGACCACCTTGCCCGGCACCGAGAGACTGACCGCGTCAGTCGATGACAGATCGTAGTCCGGCATGGGGAAGTAGCGCTTCTGCTGCTCCAGATACATCCGGTGGATGCCATAGCCCATGGTGTCGATCATGTTCAGTTCGACCATGGCCTGGGCCAGGAAGGGGTTGCGGTAGCGGCGCGGCGTCTTCACACCCGTCACATAGTCTTCCGGCCGCCCCTCGAAGAAGCCGCCCTCGTTTTCCAGCACCAGCCGATCCGGCCACTCAGTCACGATGACCCGGCCGTCACGACGATAGTCCTGATGCGCGATGCAGTTGTGCAGGGCCTCCATGACCACGGTCTGGTCGTACTTCTGCACCTCATCTGGCAGCAGAGTGTTGTCAGGCAGCAATCGCAAACGGATATTGCGAATCCGCTGGAACAATTGGGTCGTGGTCAGCAGGAACGGTGGCCCGAAGTGCTCATAGGCCCGCTCCGGCCCCTCCAGCTTCCAGGTCAATTGCGCAGGATGTGGCAACAGTAACGATGCTGACTCCGCCTTGCCAATCAGCAGCAGCGCCGCCCGTGTGATCCGGCCGTGGATGGTCAGCCGGGCACGATCGAGGAAAGTGTCCAGCGGCCACCCTGCCACTTCACCGTCGGCAAAATGGTTGGCGTGTTTCCTGGCGAAGGATGCTCTGGCGACGGCCAGCGCGGTCGGGTCGAGATCGTCTGCTGTGGCACGATCGGCAACCTGACCGGTCCAGTCGCTGTTCAGCGTCTGGGCGCGAATGGCATCTAGTTTATCAAGGGGGAGCGAAACAAGACTCTCGCCGGCGCGGGCGTAATAATGGCCCTTCCAGGCAATAGGAATACCGCGCGGCGCCGCCGGAATCTCCATCATCACGACGCGGCCATCCACATGATCAAGCACATGGAGACCGCGAAAGTGGATTCCAGGGTCGGTGCTTTCGGCTATTTGCTGTTTCAGGCCGTTCAAACGTTCAGGTTCGGCGCGGTAAGACGTGCCGGTCACCTTGCGGGTCTTGTTACTGACGCCGAACACCAGCCATGCCTTTTCGAGACCGTGCAGGTTCGCTTCATTCGACAGGGAAGAGACGTATTTCCCAATATCGTTGGTGGAAAAGCTGTCCGTCGCCTCTTTGAATTCAATGACCTCATTCTCCCACTGCGCGATGAGTCCGGTCAGAATTGCATTGAGTGCTTTCGCATCCATGAGGGCCTCAGATCGACTTGACATTGGTACGCGGGGACAGCTGGCGGAAGATCAGTTCGACATTGATCTTTACAGGGTCGGAAACGAACCCGGCGTCCGGGAAGACGTCGCCAAGATGTTCGACCAGGACCGCCTCGAACTCGGCTTCCCAGCCGTCCTGCTTGATAAAGCGGAGCAGTCCCGACAGATCATTCACGTTCTGCTTGACCATCTTGTCCTCCGTCGCAATCGCCAAGGCTTAAGACGGTACTACGGCGAAATCAACCATCTTGGTCGATCGATAGATTAGGTGTTTTGGGTTGGAGTTCGATCATGTCGATATCGTTCGACATGTCGATATGTGTCGACGATATCGGGTTTTATCAACTCGACTGACGGTCCATGCCCCGTTCTTCTTCACCTCAACATACAGCTTTTTATGCCCCCCAAGACCACACTGATTCATCATCGTCGCTCTGAGAGAGGATTTACCTTTGGGCAGATTTTACCTGTCGTACTTTCGTCTTCCCGAAGCCACTAGGAGTCCAGCTTTCATTTTTTTTTGTAAGGCCTGAAGAGATGCTCAACCCTTTCGGGGTCGCCGTCAAAAGGCGCCTCTCGGTAAAAATCGATCTCCTGTGAACTCTAGGGTGCGATGTGTTTTTCTGAGATCCTCTGGCATGACGTCAGAACTATAAAGATCAGCAAAGAAATTGGCTGAGCGCTTCATCAGCAAGCTCAAACGATTCCGAGTAAATGCTGCTCTATATGCCTATCTCAACTTCCTGGTTGCGGTCAAAATTGTTTCTATACTCATCTGGATCAAGGCATTATTAGGCTGAGGCCTAGGCAATTATATCCCTAAATTTTTTATAAAGCATTTCTTCTATGACATTGTCTTTGAATTCACTCTTGTATTCTAGCATCTTCACTAGGTCATCGTCAGTCAGCGTGATTATGTAACCCCGCTCCTTTCGTGCCAAATCTCGGCAACGCTGCAGAAGTAGCTTTTCATTGTCAATTGATCGGCAAGTTATTATGCCAAATTTTCCTCTATTATTGTCAAACCTGCCCAATAATTGATCAATTTCTGGATTTTCTATGTCGTTTTTGTAATTTTTACACTCAAATATTACGGTATTTGCATTTGTTTTACTGTCATCACGGCGTTGAGAGAAGAATCCGTCGTTCGCCGAATTGGTGAAAACGATATCAGCTCGCTTCCGTCCGTCGTCAATCTCCCATTCCTTGTGAGGTTGAATTAACAAAGGGTAGAATAGTAGGGTTAAAATTCCCATGGCCACAGTATGATAATTGTTGGCATCCGACGCCCCAACAGGTATTTTTTTCAGAACATTTATTAGTGATCTGCACGCATCGCCATATGTTATCCCTGTATCCTCAAATGATACTAATGATGGGTGTTTTTTTGCTATGTCCTTGTATATTTGCAAAAGCTCTGGATGTTTCCTGACCAGTTCAGCAATCATTTCTTTGTCTTTTGGGTGCTTCTCACGCACTTCAGATTTTGTAATTTTTTGGACTTTTTTTCCGCCCTTCAGAGTTTGTACTAAGGAACTAGTTGCCCTTATAGCTTCTTGAACAAAAAAATCCGTAATCTGCTTGTTATAAAATTCCTGGCTATTTAGAGAAAGTTGCCTTCTAACAATATATTTTGGAACCAATATAATTGGATCACCGTCAATGTATGGAAGCATAGCTTTTTTTGAAATCCAATTCTTACGGTTGCCATCCCAAATTGGAGGCCCGTTGTATTCCAGTGTCTCTATGCCAAAATTTTGACACTGCTCGTTGGTATACGTTATTAATAGTGACCTAATTATATTTGTGGTTAAATCTGATATTTTATCTTTATCAACGCCTTCAACATACAGCGCCATCTCAGAAAGGTCCCCAAGTATGCCGGTCTTAAACGCTTTACTCCCGGCTATAGCCTTTATCAACTCATTGGATTGTCTTGCGCCAACACCCCTTCCCTTCGGACTCCCTTTTGAAACTCCTAAAAAGGTTTCTTTTGGCTCATGAAGATGAGACATTAATCCCTGAGCACGTAATTTGTCGCCGGCTCTAATGCTATCCAAGACTTCCTTAAAAAAAATCCGTATTAATTCCGAGGCCTTTTCTGCCCAGATATCATCGTTAATTTCAATTGCGTAAGGGTCAACGTAGACCGGAGTATCATAATCATTACTTACGTCAACAAAATCCAGTTGATGTTGCGTCGAATTCAATCTGAAATAAGTTGAAAATTTTGGCATATTTGGCCCTCACGAAAGAACGACTCAACCTATGCGAAAATGCATGTGATTACAATAACCAATAATTGTACGCTACAACGGTCGCCGATGCGCCGGTGAAGCTCAAACAATAAAGCTGGCCATCGCATAATGTCCGTATTGTATTGTCAATATCGTGAAAGTACCTCTAAGCCGCGTGGATTAGTGCGAGCTACGAGGATACTATAGATCAATGCGTCTTATTTTCACCTTGTTGATGGTGGTTCATGCGGCAATAGCCGACCAGCGTAGCTAGAACGCCTTCATAGCACAGGCTTTTTGGGGCTAGGCCTTCACCTGTTCAGGTGTTGTGCATACCTGTTGCCGATACGGTCCAAAATCTGGCGCAGGCAGTGCAGATAGTAGTGACGTAATCACGCCGATTCCTTAAAGACTTCACACGTAGTCTGGGCGCTCTTCCAGTGGTCCTGGCGCCGTAAGCAATTGACTTAGCCGAAGCAATCATGCGCCAGTACAGGCAATAAATGATCCGACGCACTTCCACGGCAACACGGACTCGTGTTTTCGCTCTCGGGGAAATACTATGAGCATCAAGCTGGTTGTCGCCGTCACCGATAAAGCCTGGTTCGACATGCTCAGCCGTCAGCCCGATCTGACCGAAGTCAATTTCTGGGCACCGTCCTCGGTCAATTTCAAGGCGCTGCAGCCGGGCGAACTGTTCCTGTTCAAGCTGCACGCGCCACATAACTTTATCGTCGGCGGTGGCATTTTCGCCTACGGCACAGCTCTCCCCTGGTCCCTGGCTTGGGAATCCTTCGGCCGGGCCAATGGCGCCGCGTCCGCCGAGGAAATGCGTCGCCGAATTGCCAAATACCGCAAGGTCGATCCCAACGACCGCTCCGATTTCACCATCGGGTGCCGCATCCTGACTCAGCCGTTCTTCTTGCCCGAATTCCAGTGGATAAAGCCGCCCGACAGTTGGGCCAACAACATCGTCACCTTCAAGACCTATGACACAGGCGATGCGGAGGGCCTGGCACTCTGGGAACGCATGAACGGCCTGCATGATATGCAGGTAGCTCCCGGAGTCAGTGAAGGCGCGCGTTACGGCGCTCCACACCTCGTTCGACCACGCCTCGGTCAAGGCGCCTTCCGCGTGGTGGTCACCGACAATTACAATCGGCGTTGCGCAATTACCGGAGAGAAGACCCTCCCCGCCCTGGAGGCCGCTCATATCAAGCCTTACGCCGATGGCGGCGAGCATGAAGCTCGGAACGGCCTACTGCTGCGCCGGGATATCCATAGCCTGTTCGACGCCGGCTATGTGACCGTCACGCCCGATTTCCGCTTTGAAGTCAGTCCCAAGATTAAGGAAGACTACGACAACGGCCGCCATTACTACGCCCTGCAAGGCCAGCATATCGCCCTGCCGCAAAACTCGCGACATCAGCCAGACGTATCGGCACTGACCTGGCACAACGACAATCGCTTCCGAGTCTGAGCTTTAGTACCATGGTCAATGACGTCATCGGCGATATCTATCGGCAGGCCGAGCCGCAAAAAACCTTTGGTGACGCTGGGTGAGTACAGCACGGCAGCCTTGGGCTGTGGTTAATTTGACGCTGAATACCGTGCGTAGTTTTTAGACTGCAAAGCGATATTTTCAAGGAGGCAAGGTGAGTATACTGGCGGCATTGACCCGCTCGATCGGGGACGCCGAGCCAATCGCCACGAAAGGCTTGGCTTACATCCTGCGCCATCATTCGTCAGCGCGGGAAGCCTTGCACCAGTACCTTTACGCGCAGGGCCTGGACCTTCACCACCTTGCCTCCGCGGATCATGAGGAATCCCTGGACGCATCAGGTCGTGTCGACATAGCCTGTAAAAACCAGGCAGGTAACCACGCGCTTCTTATCGAAGGCAAGTTTTGGGCTGGCCTTACGGACAACCAGCCGAACAACTATCTTGTTCAATTGAAAGATGATGACAAATCGGCGCTCTTGTTCGTTGGCCCCGAGAAACGGTTTGAATTACTGCGGGTGGAGTTGAGTTATAGAATTTCCGAACTGAACTATCCTGCACTTTCGGGCAGCAACCCGTTTGCGATTTCCAGGCTCCCTGGAAAGCCCAGTGTCTTGCTGTCGTCATGGCGCTCCATTTTAGGCATAATTCGAGGCCGCTTCGATGCGGACTCACATCGCGAGGGTGCAAACGACCTGGATCAACTCATGAGTCTGGCCGATATGCAGGACGACAAGGCTATCTTGCCCCTGCATGCTGAGGAACTCTCTAACCTTCAAATTGCCAGACGTCAGGTTGATTTCGCTAATCTGGCGATCAGCATCTCGGAAAAGGCGCTTCAGAGACCCGGAGTAACCGGCGAGGGCCTTAGAAAAACGCCGACTATATACGGCTACGGCCGTTATCTCTGGCTTGGAGGAATCTGCGGTTGGTTGGCGTATGCCGCCGACTGGTGGTCGTTGTTTGGACGAGGCCCGATGTGGTTGATTTTCTCGGCAGGGATCGATGGCCGGGCCGCAATCGTTCGACAAGCTCTGGCCAGTTGGGAGACCCAATTTCCGCCACGGCTCTATGTGAAGGACGGCCAGGTCGGTATTCCTCTTTTGCTTAGGCAAGGCGTTGAAATGGAACGCGTGATCGAAGACGCCGTCAACCAGGTGGAGGAAGTCGTAAAAGTCTTGTCGGCACTTGATGTAAGAAAGCCAACGGCCACGGCCATAATCGAGGCCGCAGAAACCCTTGATTCTGACTTAGAATCTTGACGTTCGTCTTGGAACGCCAAGGTGGTGGCTGCCATTAGACGTATCGGCAGGAATTACGCTGCAAAGTCCGATAGAAATCCGTTTTCGTGCAAGACTGGATCATCCCACCATGCCCTATGACATCATCGGCGATATCCATGGGCACGCTGAGCCGCTCAAGGCGCTGCTGACCAAGCTGGGCTATCGCGACACGGCCGGCGCGTGGCGTCATTCCGACCGCACCGCCATCTTCGTCGGCGACTTTGTCGATCGCGGCCCCGGTCAGCTCGAGGTCCTGGGCATTGTCCGGCCGATGATCGACAGCGGGACGGCTTTGGCCGTCATGGGCAATCATGAATTCAACGCCATCGCCTGGGCCATGCCGGATCCCGATGACGACGGCGCCTATCTGCGCCCACGGAACCAAAAGAATCGGCATCAGCATCGCGCCTTTTTGGCTGAGGTCGGCGAGGACTCAGGCCTGCATCAAGAATGGACGGACTGGTTCCTGGGGCTTCCGCTATGGCTGGCGATGCCGAAGTTTCGCGTCGTCCATGCCTGCTGGCATGCGCCCAGCGTCGCGGAGCTGGTGCCTGTCCTCAAACCCGGACATCGTTTGGACCGGGATCTGGTGGTGGCGGCCAGCCGGCGCGGCTCGAAGGTCTACGCGGCCGTCGAGACCCTGCTGAAAGGGCGTGAGGTCACCCTGCCGCCCGGGGTCAGCTTCCACGACAAGGACGGCCACGAACGCCATGAGGTGCGCATCAAGTGGTGGACCAGTCATGCGCGCACCTATCGCGACGCCGCTATGGGCACCGGTGATGCGATCATCCCCGATATCGCCATAACCGACCTCGACGCCGTGAAGGCGCCCGACCGTCCGACCTTTATCGGCCATTATTGGCTGAATGCCGACCACGGTATCGCGCCACTGTCGCCCATGGTGGCCTGCGTCGATTACAGCGTGGCCAAGGGCGGGCCGCTGGTCGCCTATCGCTTCGATGGCGAACCGGTGCTGGATGCCGGGAAGTTCGTCTCGGTGTAGGGTAAGGCGTTGAGGCAAGCTATGCCAACGGCGGTGTTGTTGCCTCTGACCAAAGGGCCCCGCCTACCGCTTCGCGGTCCCCCCTCCCCGCTTCGCAGGGTGGGCGAAGAAAGGTCAGACATCCGGAAGGACCCCAAGAGGGCAACGGATGAACAGGATACGTAAGCCCCCCTCCGTCGCCGACAAGCGGCGCCACGCCACGGGGCGCCCCGCTCCCCCGCAACGCCCTTATGGGCTACGGTGGAGGACTGGCTGATTTTGACTAAAGCTAGGAGATGTGTGGATACGGTAGCCCGGAAAACGAGGCGCGGCCAAGCCGAATTCCGACGACGGCATCTATCTGGCGAGCAACTCTACCATACCGTCCAAAATGATCTTTACCTGGAAAGGACGTAGGGTGGACGGTGGACTGGAACTAATAAAATCATGGATGCGCTGCGCCAGCTCTGGACTTATCGGTCCCCTGTTGCGCGCGGTTGCCATTTCGTCGGCTGAGAATGTCGTGATGCGCGAACAATCCAGAAAACAATCTCTGTCCAGTGCTGCATGGTCTGCGCTGGTCAGAGGCAGCTGGCCTATGCCGTGTCTGGCTGCGTTTGTATTGATCCAGAGAAAGAGGTTTGGCTCAAGGGCAATGCAAACCGTAATCTTGTCCTTGGGTGGCCTGGCAAGCGTCGTATTGACAACAACCACATCGCCAATGCTCACAAGACACCGTAGGCCGCAAATTCCCTGGCCTCTGCTATAATTGCGCCACGAACGTCGTCGTCGCCATCAATCATCAATTCGTAGTCCATCGGGCCGTTTTGATCGGCTTCAAGCCAGGAGCGTTCCTGATGCGTCAGGTTTGACAGGTCATCGAACTTGCGGCCGCGACAAAACTCAATCGCCTCGTTCAAGCATTCAATGTCGCTGGGGGAGAGCTGTTCCGTGTCTGCCACACGTTTGGCGGTGACTTGACGATAGCTTCCCTGGCTAATCGTCAGAGCCGCAACGACCGCCTCCGGGTCGCCGGCCTGGTCCAATTCGCCCTTGATGAAATTATAGATCGTAGACGGCACGGGTCCGTTTGGCATCGCGATAAATGTGTCGGCAACGATCGGTCGGGCATATCTATTAAGGTGCCATTTTTCAGCAAAGAAGAGGACTTTCGACGCATAAAACGACGTAATCCCAGGCCACTGAGACGCTATATGCGTAATGGCTTCAACAGCCTTTTTCTCATTAAACTGAAATCGCAGCATGATATGCCTCTCTGTTGAGGCTCTTTCCTTTTGAGCTATTTGGCCTTTTGACTTATTTGGTTCGCAAATTTTGCAGAACGAAATACGAACTTACAGCACAGATATAGTGTGGTGTGGATAGCTTTCAACACCTTTAACAGAGTCAGCTACCTTTTGAACGGCCCAAAACGCTGTCCGCGCACAAAATTCCAACGCGAGGTTTGGGCGTCACACCTCTTGCAACAGGCTACAGATGCGGAGTGTTAGCCCGCCAAACATCATATTTATAAGGAGTTTTCAAATATTCGCATATGCTGCGAACAAACCGATGGTGCCCAGGAAAGGACTCGAACCTTCACGACTGTTACATCACTGGCACCTGAAGCCAGCGCGTCTACCAATTCCGCCACCTGGGCACTTTATCAGGTCAGCGTATCCGCACTTACGTGCGAAGGCGGCGACCTATAAGTGGAAAGTTTTCGCCGGTCAACGGCTTACATGACGTTTTTGCGCTTTTCCACAGCCGGACCTATTCCAGTCCTACAACAGATCGAGATCGTGGTGCCCTTGCACGGCCCAGCCGATGACGTTTTCCGCATAGGCGCGCATAGCCAGCACCAGGTCATCGGCATTGGCCAGCGGCAGATAGGCGGTGAGCGGAATGGAAGAATAATAGACGGCGCCCAGCCCATAGGCATAGGCGAAGCTGACGATATGCGACGGGTCGCCCGTCGTCTGGACACGCACCACGTCACTGCCCAGGCTGGCGTCCAGCGTGTATCCGTGGCTGGAATAGTAACCCTGATCAAGCGAAGAGTCGTTCAGATGGCCGCCCGGCCCCTGCGCAATCAGGCCGCCGTCATGGACGAAATCGACATTGCGTCCGTCATCGACATTGCGCACGATGTCCTCGCCCGTCAGCCCCGGCAGCAAGCTTTCCGCGCCGTCAACAAAGGCGTCATGGATAATCAGCACCCCGCCGTGCGCAACATAGTCGGCCAGGGCGGGCAAGGCGGCCAGCAATTCGGCGGGATAGCCTTCATTGCTCTGGTTCAGCAGGAAAACAGCGCTGAGGCCCGCCAGGTCGGCACTTCGCAGGTTGTCGAGACTGACCGCGTCGTAACCCAGGTTGTTGATCGGCGCGGCATAGGCCGGGTTATGGCTGCCCGAGCCGATCACGGCTTCGTAATAGCCGACGCTGACGCCCGGCACGGCAAAGCGGAAGTCGCCGTTGTCGACGACGCCGCGATAATCGCCTTTCAGCGCGATCTCGAAATCGGAATGATCGTCGCGCAGATAGGTCCGGTCCGACGCCGCGCTATAGGCGATGCGCAGTTCCGCCGCCGAGGCTGTGCCGGCGGTGAAACCGGTATAGCCCAGCGCCCGCAGGTCGATCTTGTCGATCCCGTGCTCGAAGTCATAGATGATATCGACATCGCCATAGGTGCTGTCGGTCAGTGCGGTATATAGAAAGGTGTCCTGGCCCGCGCCCCCGGTCAAGGCGTCATGTCGCGCACCCCCGATCAGCACGTCATTGCCGTCCTCGCCTTTCAGCGCGTCCAGGCCGTCGCCACCGTACAGATAGTCCCAGCCATCACCTCCGTACAGCTTGTCATCGCCGGCGTCACCGTGCACCTCGTCGTCGCCCTTGCCGCCGTGCATATAATCCTGGTCCGCCCCGCCAAAGAGGGTATCTCTGCCGCTCAGCCCCTGGATGAAATCGTCGCCGTCCTGGCCGTAGATCTCGTCGGCAAACTGCGTGCCGGCCAGCGTGTCATCGTAAATCGTACCCGTATATATGGCCATCTTCCAACCCTCGTCCAGGCGGTGAAAAGGTAAATGCCTACTGTCAGGACAAGTGTTGTCGCCGGTCAGATAAATTTACGATGTGGATTGTGTTTTATAGCCTATGCAACCGTCTGCATGGGTTTCAGGTCGCCCCAGACGGGTCGTCTCCGGCCGAACCGCAGGCCTAACCTGCGCGCTGCAGCTCAGCGCGGTCGATATAGTCATGGAACCGTTGTGCAGCCTCTTCGACGGTCAGGTCACCCGGTAGCTCCAGGCGCAAGGTGTCGTCGCCTTCGAAGCCGCGGCCGTTAAAGCCCTTCTTCCAGGTGTCCATCGTCCAGCGGTCGGTCCATCGGAGAAGCGTGTAATAACCCATCTGCCGGTAGACCTGACGCCATGAGCGTAGCGGCAGGCGCGCCAGAAGTTTGTGGTGGTTGTCCTCCTGAGGTTTTTCCAGGATCAACCTTTGATCCAGTTGAGTCGCGATCGCGGCAACAAAGGCATCGTGGTCGACCAGATCGACAGTCAGGACCGGTTCTATTTGGACCGATGCGCCATTTCTGATCCGGGCGGATTTCGGGAGGTAGGCCCTGCCCTTATGCATATAGACGCAAACCGAATTTACAAAGCCATTGTCATCGACAACCTCGTCATCGGGTGCGCTCGCCGGCCGGCTGTGAAGGCGTGCCGCGGGTTTATCGTCCGGCCGCAACAGCCGCGAACCAAACACCCAGATGGCCGACATTACAGGACCCAGCATAATGCCTTCACACAGGTTGACGTTCGTCGCCCAACCTATGGCCCGTCGATGAGGATGTCGACAACAAACGATGCGCCGGCAGGGCGTGAGCGCAGTTGAAACTGCGTTTCCCCCGCATGAGATGGACAGCGTGTTTCTTTTGTAATACAAAACTGCGCAAAGCAGCGACACGGCTGCACCTGGAAGGAAGCCCGATGATTAAGTGGCCCAAAGTTTCGGCGGCTATTGCGGCCCTTGCCGCCCTGCTCGCCTCACCGGCATTTGCGCAGGACCGTACCCTCCCCGATGCCGCACCGATCGCCGTTCACATCACGGTCGATGCGTCGAAGCCGGTCGGCGACCTGCCGCCGATCTGGCGTTTTTTCGGCGC
Organism: Asticcacaulis sp. P2_C5; assembly: GCF_056404555.1. Taxonomy (NCBI): domain Bacteria; kingdom Pseudomonadati; phylum Pseudomonadota; class Alphaproteobacteria; order Caulobacterales; family Caulobacteraceae; genus Asticcacaulis; species Asticcacaulis sp. P2_C5. The sequence goes on along the minus strand of NZ_JBFUDU010000010.1, from coordinate 84,853 downwards.
CGATGAGCCCAACTACGCCACCATGAAGGACGGAAGCAAGCTGATGACGCACCTGGGAGAACTTCGCCCGGGCGCCATCTATTTCCGCGCCCACAACATGCTCAATACCGGCGACGGCACACCTGCCTTCAAATGGGGCAGCACCAATGCCTATACCGAAGACGCCCAGGGCAAGCCCGTCTATGACTGGACCATAACCGACGCCATTATCGACAGCTATATCGCGCGCGGCGTCCACCCGTATCTGCAACTGGGCTTCATGCCCAAGGCCCTGTCGTCGGCGCCGAAGGACATACCGTATCAGCATAGCTGGCAGCCGGGAGCTGGCTACCGGATCGAAGGCGGCTGGAACGCTCCGCCGACCGACTATGCCAAGTGGGAGGAACTGGCCTACCAGTGGACCAAGCACAATCTCGAACGCTATGGCCGCGACGAGGTCGCCACCTGGTATTTCGAAGTGTGGAACGAGCCCAACCTGTCGGTCTATTGGAGCGGCACCCAGGACGAGTTCAACAAGACGCACGACTATGCCATAGCGGGCGTACGTCGCGCCTTCCCCGAGGCCCGCGTCGGCGGTCCGGATGTGGCGGGTTCGGGCGGCGTCTTCATGGACGCCTTCCTGAAACACGTCGTGTCGGGTACCAACTCAGCCACGGGTGAAACCGGTACGCCAACCGATTTCCTAAGCTTCCACGCCAAGGGTTCGCCCGCCGTGGTCGACGGCCATGTCCGCATGGGCATGCAGGCGCAACTGAAGGCCGTCGATTCCGGCTTTGCGAAGATCGCCGCCATTCCTGAGCTCAAATCCAAACCGATCGTCATCGGCGAAAGCGATCCGGAAGGCTGCGCCGCCTGCCCCGGCCCGCAAAACGCCTATCGCAATGGCACCCTGTACGGCAGCTATACCGCCGCCAGCTTTGCTCGTGTTTGGCAGCTGGCCGGGCGCCACGACGTCAAGCTGGATGGCGCCCTGACCTGGGCCTTCGAGTTCGAGGGCCAGCCGTGGTTCGCCGGTTACCGCCAACTGGCGACGAACGGCGTCGACCTGCCGGTGCTCAATGTCTTCCGCCTGTTCGCCAAGCTGGGCCCGACGCAGGTCACCGCTACCTCCGACGCCGAAATCGCGCTCGATGATGTGATGACCAAGGGCGTCACCGCCGCGCCCGATATCGGCGTCCTGGCCACCCGCACACCCCAGGGCCAGGTCGCCGTCCTGGTCTGGCATTATCATGATGACGACGTCGCCGGCCCCGACGCCCTGGTCACGCTGGACCTGAGCGGCCTTGGCAAGTTGAAGAGCCAAACTGCTACCCAATGGCTGGTCGACCGCGACCACGGCAATGCCTTCACCGCCTGGCAAAAGATGGGCAGCCCGCAATCGCCCGACCCGACGCAATATGCTGCCATGGAGACGGCTTCGGTAATGACGCCACAGGCTGTCACGGTGAATTCGGACAAGACAGGCACGGGCGAAATCTCTCTGCGTATCCCGCGCCAGGGCGTCACACTGCTGATTGTCGAATAACCATGTCAGCCGGTGACTATGTCAGCGTCACCATGCGCATCGTCCAGGACCTGGGCATGGGCATCGTCACCGGGCGGTTCAAAGACGTGCCGTTTCCGACCGAACTGGCCCTGTCCGAAACCTATGGCGCTGCCCGCACGGTAACGCGCGAAGCCGTCAAGATGCTGGCCTCGAAGGGCCTGATCCGATCGCGGCCCAAGATCGGCATCCGCATCGAGCCGGAGGAGCGTTGGAACCTGCTCGATCCCGACGTTTTGCGCTGGTTGCTGGAACGCGAGTTTTCGCTCGGCACGCTGATCGACTTCACCGAATTCCGTCTGGGCGTGGAACCCAATGCCGCCCGACTGGCTGCCATCCACGCGACGCCGATCGACAAGGGCGCGATCGCCGAGGCCCTGGCCCGCATGGCCGAAGCCGAACGCCTGGGCGAAGACGGCCTGGCTGCGGACATCGCGTTTCATGTTGCTGTCCTGGCGGCGACGCATAATCCGTTCCATCTGCACATGCGCGACTTTATCGCCACGGCCCTGACCTACAGCATCCGGCGGACCAGCAGCCTGAAGGACCACCACCACGCCTGCGCCGCCGACCATGACGTCGTCGCCCGCGCCATCTTCGACAGCCGCCCAGCCGAGGCGTTTGCGGCCATGCAGGCATTGATCGATAATGTGCTGGTGTTGATGCATCAGGAAGGGTTTGGAACCGCGAATGAACGCAAATAAACGCGAATTTTTCAAGAACCAACGGCGGCCGGGAGCTATCGCTCTTACTGTTCCATCAATCTGCAATAAAGCCAGTCCTCCACCGTAGCCCGCAGGGCGTTACGGGGGAGGTGCCGCCGAAGGCGGCGGAGGGGGCATCTAAAAAATCAAACTTCTACTAGCCTTGCTGCATCGCACTTTATCGGCAGCGTTCAGGGTTCTTCATGCCTGCGGAGTCCCCCCTCCGCCGCTTTCAGCGGCACCTCCCCCGCAAGCGGTGGAGGACTACCTGATATGCAATGAACCAGTATTTGTGAAACTCAAAAGCGCTTTGGTAATCAGCTATACGTCGGCAGGTTCAAGGACACCAGCAGTGCGTGCAAATGCGCCATCGCCTCGTCGCTCGGGCCTGGGTACGCGCCCAGGATCGGCTCTTCCGGCGCCAATCCGGCCACAGCCAGATTGTCCGGCATGCTGTAATAGCCATGGATCATCAGCACACGGAACCACGCAAAGGCATCGCCGGCCTCAACGGGTACACCGGCATAGTTCAACAACCCATCCAAAATCCGCGTCTGGATATCAACGCCGGCACGCACAAATTCCGCGCCCGTCAGCAACCGGCTTTGCGCATCGAGCCACAGGAACAGCCCGATAAAGCCCGGCCGGTCGTCTTGCTGGCTAGGATAGGGCGCACTGATCCACTCGTCGAAGAAGGCGGCGATATCGCACTGCCCTGCCCCTTTCGACAGCTCGTCCGCCGGCAGGATCAGATCGCCTAGCACATTGATCAGCTCACGATGCGCCTTGGCCAGGGTCAATGGCCACGGCGCCTTCGGATTGATCGTGTCCGGATCGGTGCCATAACCAGCACCCGTCAGCGGCGGCAGCTTCACCACCGGCCACAGGGCGATCGGCCCAATCGCCGGCGTCGCAACTTCGGCCATCGCCGGGCGCGCCGATCCGGCCACGGCCGCAGCGGCCAACATCCAGGCTATGGTATCACGCCGCGAAATCGTCATGCCACACTTCCCGTCTTCAGTTCCCGCGCCAGATGCTCGCAGGACCGCATGGCCAGGGCCATGATGGTCAGGGTCAGGTTCTTGTGCGGGTTGGAAGCCAGTATGGCCGCGTCGTGCAGGCGCAGGTTCGGCACGTCCCAGCAACGCTGCCACTGATCCGTGACGGAGCGCGTCGGGTCGGCGCCCATGCGCGCGCTGCCGGCTTCGTGGATGATGCTGCCGCCGACCTTGATCGCCTCTTCCGGTGTCCGGTCGGGCTCAGTGACGATGCCGCCCATGCGGGCGAAGATCGCCTTGGCGGTCGCCTGGCCGTGGGCGATCTGGTTCAGTTCGCCCTTCGTCCATTGCCAGTGGAATTTCAGGACCGGAATGCCGAAACGATCTTTCACGTCGTTATCTATCTCGGCGTAGCAATGCTCATTGGCCACCATCTCGCCGCGCACAGTCAGGTGCAGGGTCGTGCCCTTGGTCCGGCGCACGGCAGCCTTCAGTTCGGGCCCATTGACCTTGGGCAGGTTCCACGTCGCGGTACCCGTGTCCGGCGGACCAAAGCGGCCACCGACCTCGAAATGATAGCCGCGCGGGAAGTCGAGCTGACCGGCCAGTTGTTCCTTGTACAGCCACCACGGAATGTACATGTGGGCGAAATTGATACCGAATTCGTTGTAATAGGGCCGGCCTTCCAGCCCGGGGATTAGCGCTTCGGTGCTGGCCCCGGTGGTGTCGGTCAGGTTGCGCCCGACCTGGCCGCTCGAATTGGCCAGGCCGTTCGGGTGTTCCGGCGTCTTCGAATTGAGCAGCAGGCGCGCGGTTTCACAGGCACTGGCCGCCAGGATCACCGCCCGCGCCTTGACGATATGCCGCCGGCCGGTCTTGCGATCGACATATTCTACGCCCTCCGCGGTATTCTTGGTCGACAGCAGCACGCGTGACACCATGGCGTCGGTGACGATTTTCAGCCGGCCGGTCGCCTTGGCCATGGGCAGCAGAGACGTCGTCGTCTGGAACGCCGCACCGATCGAACAGCCGCGGCCGCAATCGCTGGCATTGAAGCATGCGCTGCGCGGCGCGTCCTTGTCCGGCATGTCGCGCGTCAGCACGGCAGTGTGGGTCGGCACGCACGGAATTCCCAGCGACTTGGCCGCCGCGGCGATCAGCAATTCCGGCACGCGCGGCTTGGGTGCTGGATGCAAGATGCCGGCCGGCGAATCCGGATGGTTTTCGAGATTGAGCTCGCCGCCGCACACCCCGATCAGGCTTTCAACGCGGTCGTAGAAGGGCGAGACGTCATCGTAGGAGATCGGCCAGTCGACGCCGTGGCCATCGCGCGAATAGCCTTTGAAATCATAAGGTCCAAAGCGCGGTACGTGGCGCGCCCAATGGTTGGTGCGCCCGCCCAGCATACGCGCCCGCCACCATTTGTAATCGCTGCCGGCAGCGATCGAATAGGGCTCGCCCGGCACCTGCCAGCCGCCGTCGACGGTGGCGTCGTAATAGCCGAAGGGCTTGTCCGGCGTGCCGCCGCCGCGCAGGGGTGCGTCTTGCGCGGTGCCGAACATGTTCGTTTCGGTGAGCGGATCGTAGTCGCGTCCGGCTTCCAGCATCAGGCAGTTGATACCGGCGCGGCTCAGGACATAGGCCGACATGGCACCGCCGGCGCCCGACCCGACGATGATGACGTCGATGGCCGCGACCTTGGCTGTCTGCGGTTTTGTCCCCTGGCTCGCCATCAACCTTAGATCGACTTCAGATACTTGATGCTCTGGTTGATGCTGTCGAACGGATTGACCGGATTATCATGCTCGACAAAGACAAATTCGACGCCATTCTTGTGCGCCGTCGACAGTACCTTGCGGAAGTCGATCGTGCCCTTGCCGACCGGCGCCATTGAGCCGTCCGTATTCATGTCCTTCAGGTGCAGCATGCGATAACGCGCCGGATCGCGGTTCAGCATGGCGACCGGGTCCTGCTTGCCATGGGTCGCCCAATAGACGTCCAGTTCGAACCACACCAGGCTCGGATCGGTATGGCTGCGGATGATGTCGAAGGGCAGCTTGCCATCTGCCGTCGGGATAAATTCGAAGTCATGATTGTGATAGGCCAGTTTCAGGCCGCGCGCCTTGGCCAGTTCGCCGAGCGCATTCAGCTTGGCGCTGAAGGCTTCCCATTCCTTGCGCTGGTCGTCGGGCAGATAGGGCACGACGGCATAAGAGGCCCCCAAGCTCACCAGATCGTCCATGGCGGCTTCGGCGCGTGTGGTCCAGTCGCCCATATGTCCCGATCGTGCGGTCAGGCCGAGACCGTCAAGCCAGGTCTTGATCTGCGCCGGCGCCAGACCGTTCAGGCCGATCATCTCGACCTGGTCGAAGCCGAGCGCCCGGATCATCTGCAAGGTGCCTAGCGGGTCGGCCTTCCAGGCGTCGCGCACCGTATAGAGCTGGACGCCGATCGGCTTATAGGGCTGACGGGCCACGGCCTTGCGAGCCTTCCTGGCATCGGCGGCGGTGGCCAAAAGACCGGCGGCGGCCAGGCCACCAAACAAAACACGACGTGAGAGGAACGAGTTCATAAGAGCTTCCAATCAAAAAATTAGTCTTAAATAACTCCCGCCTTGACCTGCTTGACGGCGTAGTCGGCCGCCCGCGCCGTAAAGGCCATGAAGGTCAGGGACGGGTTCACGCAGGATGTCGAGGCCATGGCCGCTCCATCGGTGACGAACACATTGGGCGCGTCGTGCAATTGGTTCCAGCCATTGGTCACCGAGGTGCGCGGGTCCTTGCCCATGCACGCCCCGCCCATTTCGTGGATAGCATCGCCCGGAATATGCGGCTTTTCGCTGGCTGCGACATCGACCAGTCCGGCAGCGCGCATCATGCGTTCGCCCTGGATGGCGGCGTCCTTCATCATCTTGCGCTCGTTTTCGCGGAAGGTGACGTTGAACACAGCCAGGGGCACGCCGTAACGGTCGACCTTGGAACCATGCAGGCTCAGCGTATTGTCGATATAGGGCAGGCATTCGGCGAAGACATTGAAGCCGATCGACCACGGGCCGTACTTGCGCAGGCCTTCCTTCATGCCAGCGCCGAAACCCTGGGCCCAGGCCGGAGTACGGTGCGCCCCGCCCTGCGCGCCGTAGCCACGCACGAAGTCGGCGTCGGCGTCCTGGCGGTTATCCATATTGCGGAAGCGCGGAATATAGACGCCCTGCGGCTTGCGGCCAAATTCAATCAGGTCTGCGTGCACGCCGGCCGGCAGGTTGCCCGAAAACACGGTCAGCATGACGTGGTCCATGACGTATTTGCCGAGCTTGCCACTGGTGTCGGCAAAGCTCTTGTCCGAGCCTTCCAGCTTGGAATTGAGCAGAATCTGCACCGACGCCAGGGTCGAGGCGCACAGGAAGACGATGCGCGACCGGTAGACCTTCGGCACCATGGTGTTGGCGTCCATGGTGCGCACGCCGGTCACCCGCTTGGTCTTCGGGTCGTATTCCAGCGACGTCACCACCGTATCGGACAGCAGGGTCAGGTTGCCCGTCGCCCGCGCCGCCGGCAGGGTCACCGCCTGGGTCGAGAAATAGGCGCCGAACGAACAGCCGCGGTTGCACTGCGACCGGTTCTGGCAGCGCGAACGTCCCTGTTCGGGCTTGTCCTCGGTCATGTTGGCGGCGCGCGTCGGGATGACCTTACGGCCCGGAATAGCCGTCTCCAGCTTGTCCTTGAACCAGGTTTCGGCGACATTCATCGGATGCGGCGGCTGGAATTCGCCATCGGGCAGTTGCGGCAGGCCTTCCTTCGATCCCGCGATCCCGGCATAGGATTCGGCGTAGGAATACCAGGGGGCGATGTCGTCATAGCGCACGGGCCAGTCATTGCCGTGGCCATCCTTGGCATTGGCTTCGAAATCCTGCGGACCATAGCGCAGTGACACGCGGCCCCACATGATCGACTTGCCGCCGACAATGCCCGGCCGTACCCAGCGGAAGTCCGTGCTCTCTTCGAAGGCGATGGGGTTGAGGCGGTCGTTGTTGAAATAGTCCTTCACCGCCGACTGGGCCGCGCCGCCATAGCGCGCCATGCGGTAGTCGCGTTCGACGACGGCCGGCGGGGTGTCGCCGCGATAGGGCAGTTCCCACGGCCCCTGGCCCTCGTGCGGATAGTCGACACTGTGCTCGACCATGCGCCCACGGTCCAGCATCAGGACTTTCATGCCCTTTTCGGTCAGTTCCTTGGCCGCCCAGCCGCCGCTGATGCCGGAACCGATGACGATGGCATCGAACTCATAATTGGCACTCATGACGCAAACACCCTTTTGACTTCGGCATAGGGATAGGCGCCGTCATAACGACCGGGCACCGGCAGATAGATGCGCTCGACCGTGCAGCCGATCTCCGAGCTGTAATAGCCGTAGATGACCATCTGGCGCAGATGTTCGAAAAAGTCCGGCGCGATCCCGGGCAGGGTTTTGTCTTGAGCCAGGGTCAGGATGGCGTCCTGGCGCTTGGCGTCTATCTTGCCGAACGGCTTGCCGTAGGTCTTTTGGGCGAAGGCATCGACGTCGTTCATGCCCGTGACGATCAACTCGCGTTCGGCGGGCGTGTGCCAGTCGGCCAGCATCATCTCGATAAAGGCCGGCACACCGGCGGCGATGGCGCCCGGCGTGTCGGTGGTCGGCACGATACGTTCGCTGATGGCGGCCGTCAGGGCGCGCAGGTCGGGCGTGAAGATCGGATGGACAACGTCTAAGCCGTCCTTCGGGCTTATGACGTCGGCCTGCATGGCGCGGGCGACGGGCGCCACCAGCGGCCCAGCAATCATCGCGGCTATGCCGGTGACGATACTGCGGCGATCCAGAAGACTCATGAAGGTTCTCCCTATTTGGCGCTCGATGTGACACGGATATAAGCGATCAAGGCCTTGCGCGTGGCGGGATCAGCCAGGCCGCGATAGGGCATCTTGGTGCCCGGCACGGCCTTGGACGGTCCGGTCAGGAAGGTATCGAGCCCCGCCTCGTCCCAGGTCAGGCCCGAGGCCTTCATCGCCGCGCTGTATTTGAAGGTGGCCGAATGGCTGCCGGCCTTGGTGCCATAGACGCCGTACAGGTTGGGGCCGACACCGTCGCGGCCGTCGGCGGCGATGCTGTGGCAGCCCTTGCATTGTGCGAAGGCGCGTTCACCAACGGCCAGCACGGCGGGATCGACGGGCACGGGCGCCTTTGCGCCGGCCGGGGTCACGGGGGCCGTCAGTCCGATCAGCGTAAAACCCGCCACGGCGCATGCCACCAGGCCCAGGGCCATGGATCGTTTCATATTGGTCTCCTGCCCTGTCGCCGTGGTCTCCGCCACCGGCTGATTTTCGCGTTGGAGGAAGTGATGGCATAATTTGTAATCGATTTCAACAATCATGATCAACACAAATTTAAGACCGATGTAAGCGCTTACAGGCCGCTTTTTACACTAGCCTGTGAAATTTGCATGACAGGTCAGTACCAATCACCTTATGGAGACATAAGGCTGCGCACCGGGGCGTAGCCCGAGTTGAGACGGTCGCAAGGCACTTTATGTCCACCATCCAGGATGTTGCAAAACTGGCGCATGTGTCGACCGCCACGGTTTCGCGCGTCCTGAACGGTTACGAACACGTCTCGCCCGCCGTCGCCGAAAAGGTGCGGCGCGCCGTCGACGAATTGGGTTACGAGCCCAACCAGATGGCCAAGTCGCTGCGCACGTTGAAGACCTCACGCATCGTCGTCACCGTACCCGATATCGCCAACCCGTTCTTTTCGCACATTATCCGCGGCGTCGAAGAAGCCGCCCTGGCCGCCGGCTATACCGTCCTGCTGGGCGATGTCGGCTTTCACGGCGACAGCGAGGAAGCCTATGCCAGCCTGCTGCGCCGCAAGGAGGCTGACGGCCTGATCTTTCTCGGCCATACTCTGCCGACTTCGCTGCAGAACCTGATCGAACGCAAGGGCGCCTCAGCCCCCGTGGTCAATGGCTGCGAGTTCAGCGATACCGTGAACGTCTCTTCGGTCCATATCGACAACAGCCGCGCGGCGCGCGAAGTCATGGATTATCTATATGGCCTGGGCCACCGCCGTATCGGCATCATCACCGGCGACATGCGCAGCCCGATCAGCCGCGACCGCCTGCAGGGCGTACACGACAGCGCCCAAGCCCACGGCTTTGCCGATCAGCTGACGCTCGCCACTGGCGACTATTCGATCGAATCCGGCGCCCAGGTGGCCATAGACCTGATCGCCGCGATGCCGCGCCCGACAGCGATCTTCTGTTTCTCGGACGACATGGCGTTTGGCGTTCTGCACGCCCTGCGCGGCGCCGGCCTGACCTGTCCGGCCGATATGTCGCTGGTCGGTTTCGACGACGCCCGCCTGTCGCGCTTCTCGGCCCCTGCCCTGACGACTGTGCGCCAGCCGATGCGCGAGATCGGCCGCAGATGCGTCGAACTGCTGGTCGACATCATGGACAATGGCGCCACCGAACGGGTCAATCTGACGCTCGGACACGAGCTGGTGGTGCGCGAAAGCACCGCGCCCTTCGCTTAACCTGCGCCTTGAATCACCACCTTGACGAACCTGCCAGCATGTGTAATCGATTACAACAGCCCGCGTCAGACGGGCGCTTCAGGAGAGGCCCCATGTTCAAATCCCTAATGCTCGTGTCCGCCGCTGCCCTCGCCCTGACGGCGTGCACCAAACCCGCTGCTACCGACAGCGCCGCGGTCACCCCGCCGGCGACCGCGTCGGAAGCTGCCGCCCCTTTCAACACCCTTACCGAAGCCGAAAAAGCCCAGGGCTGGAAACTTCTGTTCGACGGCAAGGACACCAGCCAGTGGCGGCTGTATAAGGGCGGCGCCATCGAACCGTCCTGGGGTATCGACAGTGCGGCCATGGAACTGCTCAACGCCAATGAAGAAATGGGTGGCGCCGATATCATCACGGTCGACGAATACGACAATTTCGAACTGGCCATCGACTGGAAGATCGCGCCTGGTGGCAACAGTGGCATCCTGTACATGGTCAAGGAAACGCCCGACGCCAGCAACCCTTATATGACTGGACCCGAAATGCAGGTCCTCGACAATGCCGGCCATCCCGACGGCAAGATTCCAACGCACAATGCCGGCGCCCTGTATGACATGAAGGCGCCGCCGAAGGACGTCACCGCCCCCGTCGGCCATTGGAACCACGCCCGCATCCTGGTCGACCACGGTCATATCGAACACTGGCTGAACGGCGTGAAGACGGCGGAATCGTCTTACGGCGACGATGCCTGGCGGAAACAGGTTGCTGCTTCGAAGTTCAAGGAAATGAAGGAATTCGGCATCGCGACCAAGGGCCATATCGCGCTGCAGGACCACGGCTTCCATGTCTGGTACCGCAATATCAAGATCCGCAGCCTGTAAGAAAAAGCCCGGGCGCGATGCCCGGGCTTCTCGTCTTCACGGCTCAGAATATTATTAGAACCGGCCCGTCACGCTGACAAAGACCATGCGCGGCGGCATGGGATAGGTGTTGTAGGTGCCCGAAGCCGCACCGACGACCAGGGTCGAGGTCGCCTTGATATCACCGAGATTGGTGACGTTCAGGCTGACCTTGGCGGCGTGCAGCGGCGAGTTATCAGGCAGATCGAAGCGGTAGCTGGCCTGCAGGCCGGTCAGGAAATAGCCGTCGACCGACAGGTCGTTGGTGTAGGTGGCGAAGCGTTCGCCGACATAGTCGCCCGACAGCTGGACATCGAACTGGCCGTAATTCGCCGACAGCACGAACTTGTTCATCCATTCCGGGCTGGCCGGGACGGCCTTGCCGGCGGTCGGAACCGTCGTCGTGCCGGACATGTAGTCTTCCTGGTAGGTCGACTTGTTGTAGGACACGGCGTCGTAGAACGACCAGTGCTTGCCGAAGCGGACTGTGCCGGCGATGTCGAGACCGTCGGTCTTGACCGAGCCGACATTGGTCAGGACGGCGGCGCCGGCGACCAGGGACAGGATGACCGGGGTCGGGCTGATCGACAGCAGGCGGTTCTGGAAGTCGACATGGTAGGCATTGACCTGGCCGTCGAAGCCGCTGATCAGGCTGTTGTCGAAGCTGTGGTGGAAGCGCCAGCCGGCTTCGTAGGTCCACGAGGTTTCCGGCTTCACATTATCCTTGAAATAGTCGAAGGCCGACGGGTTGGCCAGACTCCAGGCCGAGCCGCCGGCGCCGTAAACGATAAAGTGACGCAGGTTCTTCTGGGCATCGGCGAACAGCTGGTCATTGGCGGTCAGGTCATAGACAACACCCGCCTGCGGCAGGAAGGCCTCGCTGGTCTTGATCGTGCCTTCCGGATAGTGGATCGGGTTGGTATTGGTCGGTGCATTGACCTGATTGATCGGGAAGAAGCCCTTGCCGGTCTGCGACGTGGCCTTGACACCATATTGCAGACGCAGCTTCGGGGTCAGGCGCCACTGGTCCTGGATATAGAGGTTCAGAACCGAGACGTTGAAGCGGCCGTAATACTGGTTGAAGTTCTTACCCGTCGGAATGTCGTAGGGCGTCAGGTCGTTATTGGCTTCGGTGAACGGATACCAGGCGCGATGCTGGGTCGAAAACAGCTTTTCGTACCACAGGCCGGCTTCGATATCGTGGTCGCCGGTATGCCAGTTGAAGGTTGAAATCAGGCCCGAACGGTTGATCAGGTATTCGGTCGTGCGTACCGCCCAGCCGGTGCCGCCGAACAAGGCTTTCAGGCGCAGCGCCTGGTCGGTCGCCGTTTCGCCGGTCGGACCGGGATAATAGACGGCGAACAGGCCAGGCAGGCCTGCCTGGTTGATCGGGCCGGCAACAATGCCGCGGCCGTAATTGTAGTGATAATAGACCTGGTTGGACCAGTTCATGTCGTCGCTGAGCTTATAGTCGTACTTGACATAGGCCAGGGCGTCTTCGCGCTGGGCGGCGCTGTGATAGTTGTGGAAATTGTTGCCGTCGGCAGCCGGCGGTGCGCCGGTCGGCGACAGGTAGGCCAGGGCGGCGGCATAATCCGGATACAGGAACGGACGGACATAGGGGGCGGGATTGGTGCCCACGTGAACCACCGAATCCTCGTTCGGCTCGACCTTGGTCTGGTAATCGAGATAGGCGGTCAGCTTGCCCCTCTCGCCGGTGTGGACGAACTTGGCATTGAGCTGGTCGTCCTTCTGGTGACCGTTGAAATCCCAGGCCTTGGCGTCGTGGTGCAGGATCGAAACATAGGCGGCATTGCCGTTGCCGAAATCGCCGGTGTCGAGGCGCAGATAGGTACGGTTGGTGTTGTAGCTGCCCAGGGTCTCGGAAAAGACGCCGCCGCGATCGGCAGAGGGATCGGCGGAGAAGGTTTCAACCGCGCCGCCCAGGTTCGAGGTCGAGGCGACGCCCAGGCCGGCCGCACCCGAGGCGAACTGGACGCGGGCGACGTTTTCGGAGGTCACGGCGCGCGATACCGACAGGCCGTTCCAGTTGCCGTACTGCTGGTCGCCCAGCGGCACGTTGTCGAAGGTGTAGCCCAGTTGCTGCAGGCTGAAACCGTGGACGAACAGGGTTTCGTTCTGCTCGTTATTGCCCCACGGATCGGCCGTTTCGAACAGCACGCCGGGCAGGGTCTGGATGGCTTTCAGCGGATTGATCCCGGGCAGGATCTTCTGCAGTTCGCCGCCGCTCAGTTCGACCGATGAACGCGTGGAACGCTTGAGGGTGATGACGACTTCCTGCGCGCCATCAGCGGCAGATTGCTCAGCGGCGGGTTGGTCGGGTGCCGGCGCATCCTCGGCCAGGACGTGGGGCGCCGCGGTCAGGCCGATGGCGCTGGCGGCAAGAAGGACCGCGCGCAGGCGGCCAGATTTGAAAACAAATTTGGAAACAAACATGAACAGCTCCGGGGGAGGACGTGGAGCCGTCGGGATACGGGCGATGCGCGACACAAACCCGTCAGTTTCTGCACAGATTTATGATGTGTCGCGGCGGCCACACATGTAGCGGTGCACAGCTTATTGTCCCCACCGGCCAATATCCAGATAACGCAGGTTGACAGTCATAGCGCATCCGGGGAAAACCGTATGACGGGGATAAAAGCCCCGATGGAACCGGCGGGCCATGTCTTCAGACTTTCACATCGTTGTCGTCGATGACGAAGAGATCGTGCGCGAAACCGTGCAGGAATATCTCTTGCGCCAGGGCTATGCCGTCACCGGCGCCGACGGCGGGGCGCAATTGCGCGCCATCATGGCGGAACGCCCGGTCGACCTGGTCCTGCTCGATATCCGCATGCCCGGCGAAGACGGCCTGACCATCGCCCGGGAACTGCGCAAAATGGGACCCATCGGCATCATCATGCTGACCGCCAATTCCGACAGCGTCGACAAGGTTGTCGGGCTGGAGATTGGCGCCGACGACTATATCATCAAACCCTTCGACCTGCGCGAACTGCTGGCCCGCGTCCGCGCCGTGCTGCGCCGTGCCGCCAAGCCGGAACAGCCGGCCGCCACCCTGGCTCGCGAAATCCGCGTCGGGCGCTGCGTGCTTAATCTCGACCTGCGCCGCCTCTTCGCCGCCGATGGCAGCGAGATCGCCATTACCGCCATGGAATTCGACCTGCTGCAGACCTTCACCGCCCATCCCAACCGCGTCCTGTCGCGCGATCAACTGCTGGACCTGGCGCATAGCAAGGAGATGGAGGCCTTCGACCGCTCGATCGACACGCGCATCACCCGCCTGCGCCAGAAGATCGAGGTCGAACCGCAAGCCCCCCAGGCCATCCGCACCGTGCGCGGCGCCGGCTATGTCTTTGTTCCGGCAGGAGAATCCTTCCATGGCTGAGCCCCACCTGTTCGATCCCCTGCTGCTGGCCGTCGTCGCGTCGTCGCTGGACGGCGTCATCATGATCGACATCGACGGCAAGGTGCTGGAATTCAATCCGGCCGCCGAAGACATGTTCGGATACCGCCGCGCCGACGTACTTGGAAAGCCGATCGGCGACCTGATCGTCCCGCCGCATCTGCGCGGCGCCCACGAGGCCGGCATGACGCGCTACCTGAGCGAGGGCACGCCCCATGTTGTCGGCAAGCGCATAGAAATCGACGCCATGCGGGCCAATGGCAGCCTGTTCCCGGTCGAACTGGCGATCACCGAGATCGTCGCCGGCGGCCGGCGCCTGTTCAGCGCCTCGCTACGCGACCTGTCGGAGCAGCGCGCCGCCGAAGCCGCCCTGGCCCAAAGCAATGCGCGCCTGACCGCCTTCCTCGACTACGCACCGGCGGCCATGTACCTGAAAAGCAAGGGTGGCACCTATCTGGTCGCCAATGAATTCATGGCCGCGGCCCTGGGCAAGCCCGTCAACGAAATCGTCGGCCGCCATGTCGAGCAGATACTCGGCCCCGCGGCACTCAGCCAGGTTGCGGAAAGCGACCGCCGTATCCTGGAGACCGGCGCCCCCTATGTCAGCGAAGAGCGGTTCGACCTGCCCAATGGCCACCGCGACACCATGGCAGTCCGCTTCCCGGTGCGCGACAGCGACGGCGAGATCACCCATCTTGGCGGGGTTTTCATCGACATCAGCGAGCGCCGCAAGGCCGAGGCCGAGATCGAGCGTCATCGCGAAGCCCTGCACCAGGCGGAGAAACTGACGGCCCTGGGCTCGCTGCTGGCGGGGGTCAGCCACGAACTCAACAATCCGCTGTCGGCCGTGGTCGGCCAGTCGCTGATGCTGGAAGAGGATTGCGCCGGTACGCCCCACGCCGCGCGCGTGGCCAAGATCCGTACAGCCGCCGAACGCTGCGCCCGCATCGTCCAGACCTTTCTGGCCATGGCGCGGCAAAAGAAACCCGAGCGCAACCCGGTCAGGCTCGAGACCATTGCGATGGCCGCCGCCGATCTGGCCGACTACGGTATCCGGACCGCCGGCATCACCCTGACCACCGACTATGCGGCCGACCTGCCGACCATCACGGCTGACAAGGACCAGTTGCACCAGGTTGTGGTCAACCTGCTGATCAATGCGCAGCAGGCCATGCAGGATCAGTCGGAACCGCGCGAGATTCGCCTGCGGACCGCCTGGGGCGATACGCCGGGGACTGTCCGTTTCGAGATTTCCGATAGCGGCCCGGGCGTGCCGGCGGATGTTCGCAGCCGTATCTTCGATCCCTTCTTCACCACCAAGGCGCATGCCATGGGCACGGGGCTGGGCCTGTCGTTTTCGCGCGGCATCGTCGAAGCCCACGGCGGCAGCCTGCGCCTGACGGACCTGCCGGGACCTGGGGCTACCTTCGTGATCGAGCTTCCGGTCAATGGCGAGGCAGCAGGTGATGGCGACGTCGCCGCTGCCACGACAGGTCCTTCCGGCGGCCGCGCCCTGGTGGTCGATGACGAGCCCGAGGTCGGCGAGACCCTGGGCGAAATGCTGACCCGCCAGGGTTTTCGCGTCGATGTGGTGACCGCTGCCGCCGAAGCGCAAGATCTACTGGCCCAGGGCGATTACGACGTCATCCTGTCCGACCTGCGCATGCCGGGCATGGACGGTCCGGCCCTGTATCGCTGGCTGTGCGAGCAGCGCCCGGCCCTGGCGCAACGGGTCGGTTTTGTGACCGGCGATACCCTGGGCGACGCGGCGGCGACATTCCTGGCCAAGGCAGGGCGCCCCTATCTCGAAAAGCCGTTCACACCGGCCGGCGTACGGGCGTTGCTGGCCGCGTTGAGCGAACCGCAATCGGTATAGTCAGCTACTCAGGCCATTAAATATATCAGGGCTTCGCCGGCCGTGGCAGGATCTTGATGTGCAGGGCCTTGGCGTCGACCAGCCAGGCTTTGGCCAAGGCCATCACCATATCCGGCGTGACAGCCAGCAGTTCGTCGCGTTTGTGCAACTCGGCCTGCCCCCGCGCAGGATCTTCGACCAGATGCGGTACCACCGAAATCCAGTGCCCATTATCCTTCTGCTGGTCCTCCCAGCGTTCCAGCAGCGGCTTGCGCGCCCGGTCCAGTTCGTCCTGGGTCACCGGATGGGCCTGCAGGTCGTTGACGATCGCCGCCACCGCATCGCGGAAGGCGCCGTCTTGCCCGGCAGCCACCGAGCCCGAAACCTGCATCATGCCGTAATCCTTGAACGTCACCGACTGTTCGCGGGTCGCATTGGCGTCATAGGCCTGGCCCAGTTGCTGGCGTATCTGCGCAAAGACCCGCGCATTGAGAATCTCGGCCAACACCTGCAGGCCGCGTGACCTTTGGCTGTCGCTCAGTTCGTCCGGCAGCGGCCAGGCCACCAGGCTGAGACTCTGATCGGCACGACCGTTGTGATAATAGGTTCGGTCCAGATCCGTCGTTGGGAAATGGACGATGTCGCCGCCCACCGCCAGCCTCGGGTTTTGCGGCGTCATGGACAGGTTGCCGAAGGTCAGCTCGACTTGCTTCAATGCTTCCGCCGGATCGAAATCCCCGACCAGGGTGATCTCGACTGGCGCATTGGCCAGGGTTGCCTTCAAAAGGTCGCGCACCGCCTCAAAGGGCACCGCCTGGGCCTGGGCCAGATCCGGAAAAAGAAATCTCTTGTCGCCGGCATGGGTCGCCGCGGCCAGGTTGACATTGAGTATGCCCTGGGGCGACGCCGTCAGCTGGGTATAGACCGCCGGCAGTGCGCCCTGGATCTGGTTGTACATATCGGGATTGTAGGCCGCGTCGGTGGCAAAGGCCATCATCAGCTGAAGCTGCGTCGTCAGGTCACCGCGCGTCGTCGTGGCGTCCAGCGTGGCGGCGTTCTCACCCAGACTGTAGTTGACCTCGACCGTCTGGCCGGCCAGGGTCTGGCTCAGTTCCGACCGGTCCAGCTTGCCTGTACCGCCGCCCAGGAAGCCGCCGAGGGCGGCATAGAAGGCCGTCATGCCGACGGGCGCGTCGCTGTCCGGCGCCAGGGTCTGCAGGCCGCCGCGGAAAGCGACGCTGACCTTGACCTCGTCGTCCTTGAACTGGGTCGGCATCAGGTTGAGTGTCACATTGTTGGCAAAGCTATAGCGCGTAAAGCCGAAGTCGGGTCGGGCCTGTTCGGCCACTGGCGTCTGGATCGGGCCAAAATCGGTATAGGGCCAGTCCTTGGCGTCGGCCGATCCGAAGGCCGGCACCTTGACCTTCATGGCAGCCTTGTAGGCCGATTTCAGCGCCTTGGCGTCGAAACCGCCCAGGTCTTCGGCCGTGTGTTCCAGCAACGGCCCGTCACCTGAAAACATGGCCTGGGCGTGGGCCTTGACGACGTCGGGCGTCAGTCTCTGCTTGAAGCCGTTGAACCAGGCCAGATCCTGTTGCGGCGAGGTGAAGACCGAATTGACGTCAAGATTGGAGACCATGTTCTCGATGATCGCTTCGTTCGTACGGGTTCGGGCGCCGGAGACCTGCCCCTGAAAGACGCCGCCGAAGGTCTTGACGGCTTCGTCGATCTCGCTCTGGGTGGCGCCGTAGGTGGTCACCTGTTTCACGGCGCGCATGGTATAGGTCAGGGCGTCTGCGCCCCGGCCCGGTTTGGGTATGACGGATACCTGGGTGACCAGGGCCGTCTTCGCAATGGGCAGCACGACGACGCTGCCGCCGACCAGGCCGGCCTCGGGCTTCTGGGCGAAATACTGAATGCGCCGGGTAAGGATCGAACTGACCATGACGTCCAGCATCACCTGGTCGGTTTCGGCGACGCCCATGGCCTTTCCGGTCAGCGGCCGGAACCAGGCCGCGGTCACGGTGTCGGGCAAGGAGGCCGCCTGTTCGGCCATGGCCGCAACGCCCTTCTTGCGATAGGCGCCGAAATCGACGGCCCGCGCCGGGCCTTCGCCGGTCCAGTCGGAAAAACGGCTCTTGATCCTGGTTTCGACCGCATCGGGATCGACGTCGCCGACAATGATCAGGGTGGTGAGTTCGGGCCGATAGAAGGCGTGATAGAAATCGACAACGGTCTGGCGCGGCGCGTTGCGGATGATCTGCGCCAAGCCGATAGGACTGCCGCGCGTGGCGTATTTCTGGCCGGCAAAGGCGGCAGCCAGCCAGCGCGTCTGGCTGTCCTGCAGCGGGCTCTGGCGCAGGCGCTCCTCGCCCAGCACGACGCTACGCTCGCGTTCGACCGCACCTTCGTCGAACAGCAGGTTGCCGGAGATTTCACGCGCGATCAGCAGGGCGGTATCGACCGACTCCTCGTCATTGGATGGCAGGTCGAAGACATATTCCGTCTTGTTGGGCAGGGTGAAGGCGCCGGCGTCGGGCCCCAGCTTCAGGCCGTGACGCTGCATCAGCGGCAGCAACTCGTCCTTCGGGATGTTGCGCGAGCCGTTGAAGGCCATGTGCTCGACGAAGTGCGCCAGGCCGCGCTCATTGTCGTTTTCCATCAGCGAACCGGCATTGATGCGCAGGTGCATGGCGATGGTACCCGGCGGCGTGGCGTTCTTGTAGATGACATAGGTCATGCCGTTGGGCAGGCGACCGAAGCGCGCTGCCGGATCGGGCGCCATGTCGCTGCTGTCCTGGGGCCAGGTCACGGCCAAAGGGTTGGAAGAGGGAGTATTGACGGTCGGAACCGCGACGGCGGCGGGTTTGGCAGCCGCGATCGCCGGCGCCAAAGCCGTCGATATCATCAGGGCCAGCACCAGGCCACGCGACAGTTTCATCATAAAATCCCCCAACACCGTGACCAGCGCAAACCTGATGCCGGTTATAAACATCACGGGGTCCGAGGTAAAAGCTTTTTGAAACCGCGCCGGTATGACAGGCCAGGAATTTTATAGCGGCGAATTGACCCAGCAAAACCAGTGCCTTGTACCGGCAGGCAACATACGACAAAAAATTTGACAGCTATGTCAATTATATTGAATATCACCGAATATCACGGGCACGTGTTTCCAGTATTCGAGAATCTTAACGCCAATATCAACTAAATTACACTTTTAGTGAACATAAAATTTACATAATTAATTCGTACATTTATAATAAGTAACTTGTAAGAACGGTCGGGGCGGCATTTTTTTCTGGTGTGAGTTGCGTTTCATGGCGTTTCTATCTGACCTGTTTAATCTGACGAAATGGAAGCTGACGCTTCCCGTGGACGCCAACGGCCTCCATACCGGTGAGGCGATCGACGTGAACAGCCTGATCGGCTTCACCGACCCGATCCATTTTCACACAGCCGCCGATGGCGCCATGACCTTCTCGGCCGAGACCGACGGCGCTACGACCAGCGGGTCGAACTATGCCCGGTCGGAATTGCGCGAAATGGCGGCTCTCGGTCAGGAAGCGGGATGGAAGCCGGCCCAGGGCGGCACAATGACCGCGACCCTGTCGGTTAACGAGTGCCCGACGGCCAGTGACGGTACCCCCGTCAAGCTGGTTATCGGGCAGGTTCATGGCATCAGCAATGAACTGGTGCGGCTCTATTATGACAACGGACAGGTCTATTTCGTCAACGATCAGGCGGGCTCCAGCAATACCAGTCTCAAGTTCGCCTTCAGCGATTCCTCCGGCAAGGCGCCGCAGATAGATCTGGGTGAGATATTTTCCTACAAGATCGAGGTGAGCGCCTCTACGGTACAACTAACCCTGTGGGCCGACGGCAATATCTATATTGCCAGTAGCGTGGTCAATAGTATCTGGGCGAACGATCTGCTGTATTTCAAAGCCGGAGTCTATCTCGGCGCCAATGAAAGCACAGCAACCGGCATCGGCGAAACTGCCTTTTACGGCCTGGATTTCGCGCATACAAGTGGCCAGGGATTGGGCGGTCTGGTCGACCCCGGCACGCCCAACAGCGCCGCCGATGTGTCGGGCACCGCTCTGCGGGACACGCTGCGCGGTAGCGGTTTTGACGACAGCCTGAACGGCAAGGACGGCAATGACCTGCTCAATGGAAACGACGGCAACGACGACCTCGACGGTGGCAACGGCAATGATCGACTTAACGGCGGAGCAGGCGCCGACACCCTGACCGGCGGCGATGGCAACGACACCTATGTCGTTGATGATGCCGGCGATCGTGTTCTTGAGACGTTGTCCGGCAGCCTGGGCGGGGTTGATGCCGTCAATGCTTCGATCAGCTACGTACTGGGCCAGAATGTCGAAACCCTCATCTTGACCGGGACGGGCAATATCAACGGCTTCGGCAATGGCGCCGACAATTTCATGATGGGCAACAGCGCCAACAACAGTCTCGACGGCAGCATCGGGGCCGACACGTTGCGGGGGATGGGCGGCGACGACACCTACTACGTCGATTCCAAGAGCGATCTGGTCATCGAAAATCGCGGGGAAGGCAAGGACGTCGTCTATAGCGGCGTGTCCTACCGCCTGCCGGATCAAATTGAGAAGCTGTACCTGACGGGGAGCGGCATCAGCGGCATCGGCAATGCCCTTGGTAATACACTTACCGGTACCTCGGCCCATAATGTGCTGTCGGGACTGGACGGCAACGATTTTCTGGACGGCGGCGCAAGCAAGGACACGATGAACGGTGGACTCGGCAACGATACCTACGTGGTCGACAATATCGCCGACCTGGCGATTGAGAACGCCAATGAAGGCTATGACGTCGTCCGGGCGACCGCTACCTTCAGCCTGGGCGACAATATCGAAGACCTATATCTGCAATCGACGGGCGCGATCAACGGATATGGCAACACGCTCGATAACCACATCTGGGGTAATTC
This sequence comes from Asticcacaulis sp. P2_C5, assembly GCF_056404555.1. Lineage (NCBI taxonomy): Bacteria > Pseudomonadati > Pseudomonadota > Alphaproteobacteria > Caulobacterales > Caulobacteraceae > Asticcacaulis > Asticcacaulis sp. P2_C5. Next base: position 63,918 of record NZ_JBFUDU010000010.1, on the reverse strand, counting down.
GGGCGATAATGTGATATCCGGCGGCCTGGGCAACGACACGCTTTACGGCAGCGGCGGGGTCGACAGGTTTCTGTTCGATACATCGCCGGATAGCGCGAATATCGACCTGATCTCCGACTTCAAATCCGACCGGGACCTTATCGTCCTGGATCACCTGGTCTTCGGCAGTCTGAATGCCGGCGTACTGGACTCGGGCGCATTTACGGTCAGTACAGCGGCCACCACTGCCAGCCAGCATATCATCTATGACGCGGCCAGCGGTATCTTGTATTACGATGCGGACGGCGTCGGCGGCGCGGCGCAGGTGGCGTTTGCGCAACTGGACCTTCGGCCGGCCGTTCTGATCTCAGACTTCCTCGTCGTGTGAGCGGGGTCGTATAATCGGGCGTCATCTTGCGGACCGGATATATTCGTGCCTTAATTCGGTTGCAGACGGAGCGCAATGTCGCGGCTTCGGAGGTATGTTCCATGATCGCGTCCCGTCTTATCCTGGCTTTCGCGCTTGCCGTTGTCATGCCTGGTGCGGCTTTTGCCGGCGACTCGGATGAAGTCGTGGTCAGCGCCTCGCGCAGCGCCGGCCTGCCCAGCCAGGCCAAGACGGACAAGACCGATACAACACCCGGCACGATCGCTCAAAAACCCGCCAGTCAGGAACAGGTCATGGCGTATCTCGCCAATGCGCCGCAGGTCGACCGCCCTATGGCCGACAACGACCTGCAACCGGCTCCGGGCGCCGCCACGGGCGGACGGACGGTCCACGGATCGGCGGGAGTCAGCATCGGCACCGGCGGCTACCGCAGCGCCTATGTCTCGGCCCTGTTCCCGGTCGGTGAAAACGGCACCCTGGGGATCGCGATCAGCCAGACCGATTTCGGCGAAAACGGTGGCTTCGGTTACGGCGGTTATGGCTACGGATACGGCGATTACGGTTATGGGGGCTACAATTATGGCGGCTATGGCGGCCGTGGTCATGACGGTTATGGTTACGGTCGCGGCCATCGCGGCACCTCGAAATCCCTGGCCGTGTCCTTTACGTCGGACGATGACGATCTGAACGGCGCCGACACGCCCGAAGGCTGCGCCCCCGGCTTTCGCGCCGGCGGCCGCTATGTCGAGCCGGTCTGGGTCAGCCAGTTGCACGGCAATCGTAGCTGCGAAACCGACTTCCTGCCGTAAATCCGCGCCTTTTGCGTTGCAAACGGGGCACGGTTGCGCCCTGGTGAAGCACCGGCCATAGACGCGCGGCCATTCCTCAGGCAATCCTGAGATATGACGCCGTCCTACAGCAAGCAGCACCTGAACATCGCCACCGGTTTCGCCAGCGAAACCGGCCAGCGCGACGACAACCAGGACTTTGCCGCCTTGTGCCTGGACGAGGCGCACGGCCACCATGGCGCGGTCGCGGCCTTGGCCGACGGCGTCAGCACAGCCAAGGGCGGCCGCGTGGCGGCGGAACTGGCGGTGCGCACCTTTATCGACGATTATCTGGGCCAGTCCGATCTGCTGTCGCCGCGCAAGACAGCGTCGCGCGCCCTGGAAAGCATCAACCACTGGCTCTACCGCGAAGGCACGAAGAACGAGACGCTGAAGGGCATGAGTTGCGCCTTCACCGGCATCGTCATCAAGGGCCGGCGGCTGCATGTCTTTCACGTCGGCGACACGCGCCTGTGGCGCTTTCGCGACGGCGTGCTGACCCAGCTGACGCGCGACCACAAACCGGACGGCGCCGAGCAGACCAGCTACCTGACGCGTGCCGTCGGACGCGAGGAAGCCGTCCGCATCGACTATATGGTGTTTGACGTTGCGCCGCACGACCGGCTGTTGCTGACCAGCGACGGCGTCCATCAGCCGCTCAGCGTGGCGCAGATCGCCGCCATACTGGAACAGCGCACGTCGTCCGAAGAGACGGCACGGAACCTGGTGGCTTCCGCCCTCGCCCATCACGGCGACGACAATGCCACTGCCCTGCTGATCGACGTCATCGACCTGGCCCCGGCGACCATCGACGACCTCAGCGCCGCCATCGCCGAACTGCCTTTGATCGATCCGCCAAGGGTCGGCGATATTGTCGACGGTTTCCGCATGGAGCGGATGCTGGCCGATGGCATCTATTCGCGCGTCTTCCGGGCGCGCGACATCCGCGAGAACCATCCGGGCGCGCCGGTGGTCCTGCTGAAGTTCCCCAAGCCCCACACCATCGGCTCGGAAAAGGCAGCGCGCCAGGCCTTCATGCGCGAAGCCTGGGTGGCGTCGCGCGTCCAGCATATCTGGATCGGCGCCGTCCTGCCCCTGGCGCCCGGCCGTCAGACCTGTCTCTACATTGCCCAGCCCTACTACGCCGGTGAAACCCTGGAACGCCGCCTGTTGCGTGCCCCCCGCGTCAGCCTGGAGGAAGGCGTATCGATCGCCACGCGCCTGGCCAAGGCCATCGGCTCGCTGCACCGCGCCGGCATCATTCACCGCGATATCAAGCCCGAGAACATCATCCTGCTGAGCGACGGCGGGCTGAAGCTGATCGACCTCGGCGTCGCCCGTATCCCCGGCTTGGAAAAAGACAGCGATTTTGTGCCCGGCACGCCGTCCTACAAGGCGCCGGAACAGTTCGAGACCAAGGGCAAGGCGCCGGCGCCCGGCGATGAACGCTCCGATATCTTCGCCCTGGGCGTGACCCTGTACCGGATGTTCACCGGCGGCGCCTACCCCTACGGCGAGATCGAGCCCAATGCGACGCCGAAGTTCAACCGTCCGGCGCGCCTGACGGACAAGCGCCACGACCTGCCGGCATGGCTGGAAAGCCTGATCCTGCAGGCCATCGCACCCGATCCGAACGATCGCTTCCGCGACGGCTTCGAGATGGCGTTCAAGCTCGAAACCGGGGCGTTCGGGGCAGAGCCCAATTTCTCGTTCAAGCATTCGTGGCTGGGCCGTCACGAGGCCGGTATCTGGCGCACCCTGGCAACCCTGTTGTTCATCGCGCTGGTCGGCGTGCTGTCGGCGGCGGCCATGGGCTATGAGATTGGGCCGACCCTGCGAACCTGGGGCAAGCAGGCCGTCGCGGCGGTGGTCAAGGCGATGGCTGTGCCGGACAAGACCGGATCATAGCCGGTGCCTGCCAGGCTTACCTTACCTGACGTCCTGGACAGGCTGGCGCCGTTATATGATCTGGGTACGCCGCTCAGCGATCCGATCGCCCAACTGGTGTGGGAAAATATCGGTTACCTGATCGATGACGAGCGTCGCTCGGTGCTGTTTGCGACATTCGAGGCCAGGGTCGGTTTGACGGCGCACCAGATCGCCGACGCGCCGGCCGAGGTCCTGGCTGAAATCGCCGGCCGCGGCGGCATGAACCCGATGACGCGCGTCGAACGGCTGCGCTCGATCGGCACATTGACGCTTGAGGTATGCGACGGTGATCTGGCTGGCGCCTTGCGGTCCTTGCCCGTTGCGAAAGCCAGGACTGTGCTGAAACGTTTCCCGACGATTGGCGACCCGGGTGCTGACAAGATCCTGTTGTTTGCCGGTATCGCTGCGCGGCCCTGCCTGGAATCGAACGGCCTGCGCGCCCTGGTCAGGCTGGGCCTGTGTCCGCAGTCGGGCGCCTATGCGCCGACCTACAAAGCGGCCATGGCGGTGATGGCGGCGCAACTGCCTGCGGATCTGGAGGTTCTGAAACGGGCTTACCTCATTCTGCGGGCGCATGGCCGCGCCCTATGCAAACGCAGCGAGCCCCTCTGCGCACCCTGCCCGTTGGATCAGGTGTGTTTGCATGTGGCCGCGAAGGGTTTGTGAGCTTTAAGCCAAACCCGAATGCTTCTGGGCTTTCTTCGCCCAACCCGTGTGCGACACTAGTATCTACAAATCTCCTAGCTTTAGCCTCAATCAGCCAGTCCTCCACCGTCGCGAATCGTTACGGGGGAGCGGGGCGCCCCGTGGCGTGTCGTCGCTTGTCGGCGACGGAGGGAGCTTCTGCGTAAGATTCAAAGGGACGGTCAGATATCAATTAGCTTAGCCGTTGCGTTTGCACTCTCAGAAAAACACTTACATTTCATCCACTTGCAGCTGCTCTACGCCACCCTAATGATGGTTTTGCGGGACTTCTAATATACATTCCGCGGGGTGCCTAATATACAAAATGCGACGGCTAAATGGCGAACAACGCAATGTCTTCGCCGGTGCGCGGACTATCGGACAACCTCAATCCTTGGCTTTTTCGAAAGCCTGGCCCAATCGCCTCCTTACACGCCGAAGTTCATAATCTACGACGGAGGTCCAACATGACTGAACCTGTCGACAAGAAACTCCCGTCTTCGCCTCAACCTCAGGCTCGGGCCGCAATTGCCGGTGAGGCTCTGCAGAAGAAGAACGAACCGGACCCTTTTCCGCCCGAAGGCACAGACGAAAAGACCCTCCGCCCCGGAAGCGAGGCGGAGCTTCCGATCTCGCAGGACGAAGCCGTTCGAGCGACCCAGGGTGTCATAAGGCAAGGGCTTCCCGACCAGGGTGAACAACCGGCCAGTTGGCCGAATGGACGACCGGCAAATGCGCTGAACGGCGGCGTTAAGCCGATATAGGCGCTGTCGTACTGCGAACTGAAACACGGCGGCCGGATTCCGGCTGAGTGAAGATCCAGTTCAAAACAGGAAATCGCCCGCGCTGAGCTCGGCCTTGTGCAACCCCTCCACCACGAAGACGCTCATCGGGCCCAGGGCAATCTCGACATCGCCACCGACATCGGTCGCCGCTGCCAGGACATGGGCGAAATCGAAGAAGAATTCCCGCGCGTCGATATGGTCCGCGCCCTGGTGGAAATCCGCGATCGTCGCGACTCCGTCTATAAAGTTCGCATCGAGGTGGACGACGAAGACATCCTTGCCGCCCCCGCCGATCATCTGATCCGCCCCGCCACTGAATATGAGCAGATCGTCACCGGTCCCGCCCTCCAGCCGGTCGTCCTGTCGGCCGCCGACCAGCGTATCGTTCCCCGACCCGCCCAGCAGGCCGTTGTTTCCGCCGTAGTCGGACAGCGAGTCATTGCCCGCACCGCCGGATATCCGGTCGTCGCCATCATCGCCGCGCACGACATCGTCGCCGCTGCCGCCGTCGACCGTGTCATTCCCGTCCCCGCCGCGCAGCGTGTCGCGCCCGGCCTCGCCGTTCATCACGTCGTCGCCGGCGTCGTTATCCCCGCCCCCGGCATGATTGCCATAGTCAAAACCGATCTGGTCATCGCCTCTGCCCCCCGACAAGGTGTCGCCGCCGTCACCACCGAACAGCACGTCAGGCGCCTTGCCGCCGCGCAGACTGTCATCGCCGCCGCCGCCCAGCAGGGTTGCCGGCGTGCTGGGGCCGCTGAGCAGGTTCGGACCCTCGTCGCCCGTGATCAGGGTCGTGAACCAGAAATTGTGCGGGCGCAGATCGGTGACCCGCATGTTATCGATCACCAGGAACCGGTCGCCCCCCAGCGCAATATGGACATCGCCGCCGGCATCGCTCGCCGCAGCCAGCGCTTGCGCATAATCGGCGAACACGTCGCGGACGTCGATCACCTCGTCACTGGCGTCAAAATCCCTGATGGTCGCCGTTCCCGTCAATCCGCCATCACCCGCGACGATCCTGAAGACATCCTCGCCGTCGCCGCCCCACAGCGTATCGTTGCCGCCGCCATAGTCGAGCGTATCATGGCCATCGTCGCCATAAACCCGGTCGTTATCCGCGTCACTGCCGCCCGAAACCACGTCATCGCCGGCATCGCCATGGACCGTATCCGCGCCAGCCCCGCCATTCACATAGCTGTCGTCGCCATCGCCGCCGCGCACCGCGTCATCGCCGTCGCCACCGTCGAGATAGTCATTATCGTCACCGCCGTCGACATAATCGGTGCCGTCGCCACCGGCGATGGCGTCCGCGCCGTCCTCGCCGAAAAACCGGTCGTCGCCGGCATCGTAATGGAACTCTTCGCCGCCAGTGCCGAAGCCGATGAAGTCGGCGCCATCGCCGCCCCAGATCGTATCATTACCGTCATTGCCGCTCAGCGCGTCGTCGCCGTCGCCGCCATGGATCTTGTCGCGTCCGCCGCCGCCATTGACCGCATCGACAAAGCCGCCACCGCGCAGATCGTCATTCCCGTCTCCGCCGAAGATCAGGTTGACGCCATCGCCGCCCACGACCGTGTCGTTCCCGGCCCCGCCGTCGGCGACATCTGAAAAGCTGAGCGGGACAAAGCTTTCGACGTCGGAGGTCGGCAGCACAGTCGTCCACGCCGCATCGCCCATGCGGATGTAATCATTGCCCGCGTCCCCGAAGATGCGGTCGAATCCCGATCCGCCGTCGAGGGTATCGTTGCCGTCGCCGCCATGGATCGTGTCGAACCCGGCGCCGCCTGAGACCTTGTCACTGTTCGCGCCGGCGTCGATAAGATCACCGCCGAACCCGCGATACCCGCCGCCATTGGCGTCGAAAAATACCGTGCCGTTCGACTCGTCGCCACCATGGAGGGTGTCCTGGCCGCCCTCCCCCGTGATGGTGTCATTGCCGCCCAATCCGCGGATCAGGTCGTCGCCTTCGAGCCCGATCAACACATCGTCCAGGTCCGTCCCGATCAGCCTGTCGCCGTGATCGGTCCTCATCTTCGTGACGCCGGTGGACATGCCAGGCCTCCCCTGTCGATCTGGTGTATCGGTTAACCAATAGACGGCTTTCGATGTAGCTTATTGCACCGCACAAGACAACAAAAAGGGCGCTCCAATCCGCAAACCGTGACTTGGCATATGCGGTGACGGAAGTCATACTCGGCACAGGCGGTGGGGCTAATCTCTCAAGGGAGACGACGATGCCGACACATCCCCATATCACCGCAAACGAACAGTTTTTCGCCGCCTATGCCGCGCAGGATGTCGGCGGGGTACGCCAGCTTATGGCGCCTGACGTCATCTGGTTCATTCCCGGGCACCACCCCTTGGCCGGCACAATCGCAGAGTATTTACTATTGGCATTCCATAATCATATCATCGCCCGGTAGATATGCAGAAATAAGAAACGACCATGCAGGCGCCCTCAGATCAACGCATTGTTTTCACGATCGACGAGTTCCTGAACTACGGTCCGGGAGGCGTGCCGCTGATACCGGAGATCGCTTATCTCGGGTGGTGCCGCACCGAACGCGCCGATCGCAACCATCTGGCACCGCACAGCCATCGCGGCGTTTTCGAAATCACATTAGTGCTGGAGGGGGAGGTCGACTGGATCGGTGGCGGAGAATTCTACCAACTGAGGCGGGGAGACGCTTTTGTCACTCTGCCAGATGAAGTGCACTATTCGCGCGACCACTCCCTGCAGCCTTGCTCTCTTTACTGGCTGCTGCTTGGCGATCCGGAAAGCGGGTATAACTGGCCAGGCCTAGATGCCGATGTCGTTGCAGATATTGTCGCGACATTGAGGACGCTACGCAGCCGCAGTTTCAAGGCGCGCACGGAACTATATGAATCGTTCAAAATGCTTTTCGACATCCATCAGCGTCCGGGCGCAGCGGCAGAAGATATAGCCTTGAAACGTGTCGGAGCAAGGGCATCGCTTCATAGCCTAATGGTCAACCTGGTACAGTCCATCCGTGATGACGTGTCTTGCCATACACCGGATACTTCAACTTTGGAGCACATTTCCCCAACGATCAATCTCTTGCGTTCCCGACTAGGTTCCCAAGCCTCCGTTGCAGAGTTGTTGCAGCTAAAGGGGGGCAGCCTTGACCGGCTTAATAAGGAATTCCTCAGCAGCACCGGCCTTTCACTGGCAGAATTTCGTGCCCGAGAACGCATCCGATCCGCCCGTGATCAGCTGATCGGCGGCATAAAACCAGTGAACTTGATCGCTCTGGACCTCGGATATTCCTCAAGTCAGCATTTCGCCACGGCTTTCAAACAGGCGACGGGATTCACCCCGAAGGAATATCGCAAGCGCCATCGGCCTGTCGAAACCCGTGATCAGGTGCGCGGTGCAGGATGAGATGCAATTGTACATAAAATGCATTCAGAATACATGTACAAAGTATTGGATGGACATTGTACTTGACCGCTTGACATCTTCACTCGCTCATTCAATTTAATATCAATCACTCATCTTGTTATGCAGTGTTTGAATTCTGGCGTTAACAAGAATGATTCGTGTTCAGGCAGAGGTGGAATGTCAAAATTTGATTACACATCCGCAGTGTCGCGCCGCGCGGTCCTTGCCGGCCTGGCGTCGACGCCGCTGGCCCTTCCAGTCGCCGCCGCAACTCCCCCACCACGTTTGGGCCTCGCCCACTGGCTTACCTCAGAACGCCTGCCGGCTGTTCGCTACCAGGGCCCAATACGTTTCCATATCGCGGATGTTCCCGACGATCCCTATTTTTTGCTCGGCAACCATCGCCTGACCCTTTTCGTGCATGCCAGCGGTCACTACCGCATTATAACCGGCGATCGCGGCTGGGCGCGTCTGAATGCCGGCAAGGCGCGTGCGGCCGGAGACAATGGCGCGGCGCTTACAGTCGACGGCACGGTCTTCGATCTCATAGGCCTCGACAGCACGGCGGCAAATGCGGCTGACAAGGTTTTCGGCGTCGGCAGCGCGCGGTTTTCCTACACCCCCATGGGCGGTGTCAATCTGCTGCGCGCGGTTTCGGTGGCGCCTTCCCTGACACTCGGGTCCGGACCGGCTGCCTTCCAAATCCAAGTCACACTCAGAAACCTTTCGCCCAAGCGCAAAACCGTGGTTTACGACGAATGGGTTGGCACACGCTATACGCCCGTCTTTCCGCCCTGGGACAACAGCCTCGAACGCGTGAAGCTCACGGCGGTCGACGAGACCTCGGCCGCAGCACGTGTTGCGATGACGCGGAATTACCTTCAGGATCTCGAGGCGCTTCCGGATGCACCGGCGACCGGAATGAGCTTGTTCGACGTGCGGCCGCCGGCCCTTGCCATGGCCGTGGCTGACGGGCCGGCACCTCTGGCCGGTGGCGGGCGGCTGGCGATGCGGCGTGAACTGGAGCTGAAGCCTCACGCGACAGAGACCTTCGTGTTGGTTATCGGTGCCGCCGATGCGGGGACGCCTGACGCGTTTGCCACAAGCGTCGCGCCCCTACTTAATATGAAGGAAAATGAGTTTGCGGAGGCGTGGCAGCAGCTTGTTCCAGATTTTTCAGCCGAAGGCGATGCACAGCTCCGTGCCGAAATGCAATGGAATGTCCATGCGCTTGAAGCCATGGCGACCTACAAGCAGTATTACGACGAGACCATAATTCCGGAGGGCACCGACTACGATTATGACTGGGGTTGGGTAGCCAGCAGCCGCGACCTCTGTCAGCACGCGCTGCCGATGTGCCATATTCGTCCGGAATTAGCGCGGTCAGTCCTGCGCTATGTCATGAAGCGCACCCTGCCCGATGGCGAAATCAAGCTGGTCGATCAGGGATATGGATGGGTGCCGCAGGCAAGCTATATCAACAGCGACGCACAGCTGTTCTTCTTCCTGATCCTTGCCGAGTATCTGAAAACGACGGCAGACTACAGCGTTCTGACCGATGAGCTGTCATGGTACCCTGCGGAAAGTGCGGGCCAGGCGTCCGGTGCCAACCATGTTCGCGCGGCTTTCCAATATCTGCGTGAACGCGTCGGCACCGGGCCGCACGGGCTTATCCGGCTGTGGAACTCCGACTGGAACGACATGTTCTACTTTTGGCCGACCAGCACACCCTACAATATTCTGTTCGACCAGGCCGAGTCACATCTGAATACGGCCATGGCATTGACGATTTTTGAAGACCTGGCGCCCGTCATGCGTAAATGCGATGTCGGCCTGGCGGACTGGATAGATGCTTACCGCATGCAGCTGATGACCGCTTTCCGCGCTGATCTCAACGACAGGCGGTTCCCGGCTCGTGCCTATTTCGCCGACAAGGGGCTGATAGGCAAGGACGATATGTGGCTGGAACCCCAGGGTTACGCCATGATGATAGACGATATGCCCATGTCCTGGCGCTTGGGTATATGGCAGGACATTCAGAACCGCCTGATGCGGGGAGAGGCCTTGGGCGCGCGGCAGATCGAAAGAACATCCAAACAAGGTGACCTGTTGCCGGGACAGCGTGAAAACGGCGGCTTCTGGTATGCGCTTAACGGACCGGTTATTCTGGGTCTTGTGGAAATCGACAAGCCTGCCGCGGCCGCCTTGATAAAAAAGATGTCCTTCGCAAACTACGCGAACCAGTTCCCGGATCGCTGGATCGGGCAATGGAGCGCCCCAGACTCCTTTGAATCTTCCCTGGCGCCGAAGCCGGGATGGAGCGGCTTCGGCATCTATTGCGCCCACGCCCACGCCTGGCCGCTGCACGGTTATCTCAAATTGAACGGTTACGGGGCCGGAACGGACCCGGCACGTCTGGCGGGGCTTTAAGATGTCAGTTTCAATGGTCTTTTCCTGTTCTGGGCTCGTGTGGTCACAGCGACGGTCTTCGCGTCTGCGCTATCCGGTGTTGCTACTGGCTCTGGCCGTGAACCTGGCCGCCGTTCTGGCAATAGCTCCGACCGTTAAGGCCGACACAGTCGATGACTATATTCGGGCGCAAGCTACGGCCCAGCACCTACCGGGGGTAGCATACGCCGTCATGCGCGACGGCAAGGTGATCAAGAGCGGGGGCTATGGCTATGCAAGCCTGGAGCTTAAGACGCTGGTCAATACGCATTCGGTATTCGAAACCTGTTCGGTAACCAAGCAATTCGTCGCCGCCGGCATCATGCTGCTAGTGCGCGACGGCAGGCTGAGCCTGGACGATCCGATCGGCAAATATATCGATGGCGCCCCTCCGACATGGAACGACGTCACGATCCGCCACCTGCTGACCATGACATCGGGGATCAAGGACTATGTCAACGATGCGCTGACGCCGGGCGGTAAGTCGCTGGACGAGACGCGCGACTTCCCACGCGGCGACACGACAGCCGCTCAGATCATCGACAGCGTCAAGCCTCTGCCGCTCAATTTCGCGCCGGGTGAAAAATTCTCCTATAGCAATACCGGCTACATCATCCTGGCGCGGATTATCGAAAAGGCCTCGGGCAAGTCCTGGGACCGTTATCTTTCAGAGCGGATTTTCGCGCCGCTGGGAATGGCTGATACCGGTCTCGACGCCGAAGGCCCGCTGATCGCCGGCCGGGTGGCGCGCTACGATATCGGCAACGCGGTTCAAAATCCCGGCTGGAGCAACAGTCCCTATACCAATGCGACCTTTTACGCCCAGGGCGGCGCCGGCATCATGAGTTCGGCCGCCGATATGGCGAAATGGGACGCGGCCCTCCGCCACAATACGATCCTTACAGCCCAGGAGCTGGCGCAGATGCGCGCCCCTTACCGGCTGAAGGACGGCAGTATGTCAACCTACGGCTTCGGTTGGGAATTGGATTCCTATCAGGGCCACATCCGCATGTGGCACAACGGCAGCATCACCGGCGGAAGCAGTCATTTCACGCGATTCGACGACGGCGGACTGAGCGTCGTGGTGCTGGCCAATACAAAGGCGCGAATGGATGCCATTGCCGACGGCGCGTTCGGACCGGATATCATCGCCAACGACCTGGCCGGATTCTTCGAACCCGAACTGGCGCATGCGTCATTCATCCTCGATGCTGAAGTGGCCGCGGTCACAGCAGGAAAGCCTGTAACCGTCACCGTGACCGCGACGGCGTGGGGAAAGGTGGCGCCGGACTCCGAGCTGACGATCGACATCCGCCGTGCGCCCTTTGGCGGCGGAGATGTTGTCAACCATCAGGACTCCGGAACGCTTTATTTCACGCCCGGCAAGGCGCGGGCTGTGAGCTTCAGCTGGACACCGCAGGAACCGGGCGTCTACCGCGTCTATGTCGGCGCATTTTCGAAAGACTACAAGCAACTGTACATGTGGAAAAACGCTGCTGCAGAGGTGACCGTTCCGTGAGTCAGGTGAGCACTGTTCCCAGTGCGATACCCAGTGCGATACAATGTGGGAGGCAAAGCATGAATTCTTCGATTAGAGCCATGGTTCTGGCTGTTCTCGTCCTGTTGGGGTCTAATGTTCAAGCGATTGCGGAAGAGCAGACGCCGCAACCCGCCGTCACAGCAGAAGTCGTAACGATTCACTCGAAGATTTTGGGCGAAGACCGTAATATCATTATTTATGACCCTGAAAAGTTCGGCAGCAACCATTTGCCGTCCTACCCCGTCCTGTACATGCTGGACGAAAACGACTTCAACATGGTGTCCGGAACGGTACGATATCTGTCAGCCTATTCGCCCCGAATGTCGCCCATGCTGGTGGTTGGCATTGATGGCGGCTCGACCCGCATGCGCGACCTGACGCCAAACCATTCGCTTATCGACTATCTAGGCCGAACGGACACGAACCCGAACTCTGGCCTGAAGGATAGTGGCGGTGGTGAGCGGTTCGCCCTGTTCATGCGCGACGAAGTCATGCCCTATATTAAGGCGCATTACCGGACGGGCGTATTCAACATGCTGGCCGGTCATTCGGTCGGCGGTCTTGAGACCATCTACTGCCTCAACGAACATCCGGAAATGTTTGACGCCTATTTTGCCATAAGTCCCGCTCTGTGGTGGGACAAGGGTTCGTTGATTTCGCGAACGGAAGCGAAGCTTTCCGCGCTCCCGGCCCGGAACAAGCTCCTGTTTCTTGCGGATTCCCCAGAAGACGGACCATTTACGACCTATATCGCCAAGTTCGACGAGGTCATGAAGACGCGGCCCAAGTCCCTGACCTATCAACATACATTTTATCCAACGGAAAATCATGGAACCATCGTCGCCAAGGCCTATTACGATGCCATCCGGTTCGCATACCCGGACTGGGATGTCGGTGACGACAGCGTAAGCGCAAAGCGAATTGAAGGCCATTTCGCCAAGATTGGCCAACGTCTGGGCTATGATGTGCAACCCCCAAGTCAACTGGTCGCCGATTGGGCCGAGGACTTCATGGCCAAACCAGAGACCATGACCGACGCTATCGAGCTTTACCAACTGAACGTGCGCAATTTTCCCGATGATCCCTCGGCCTACAAAAGCCTGGGCGCAGCCTACGCCCGTGCGGGCAACAAAGCCGCAGCGATCGCTGCCTACTCGAAAGCCCAAGCGCTTAATCCGAAGGATACCGACATTAGTGCGCGATTGGCCGACTTGCAAAAATGAAACTGTCCGTTTGCTTGTCGCTCTCAACGGGAAAATCGACGGTTAAGCGTCCGGTGACATCGAGCAAGAAATGGGGTCGGAAATGGGGTCAGAGACAAATTCTGAACCCTTCAAGGGGCGCTGCGAGTTTATAATGGTTCTGCCCCCGTATTTTCACATCGGCGGCGATCACACTTTGAGATTTTGTTATAATTGGCCAGTGGTAACGACTTTTCCTATGGTCCACCGACGACTCGATTTCATTGTTTTTCAAGTTTTTCGTAAAAATATCAGTTAAACCATGTGCCACTTCATCACCCTGATCGTTCCATCCGAGGACACCCCCGCGCTCGCTGCCGTCATGAAGCGTCACGGCCGTGGCGCAATGCCTGTCAGCAATCCGTCGCTCGCTAAGGCTTTGCGAAACGGCGAGCGCCAATACATTACATCACGCCATCTTTGCGACTGTGGGACAGTCCTCGGTCAAAAAGCGGACCCTACCGCCGCCGAAGCCGTGGCTGCAAGCCAGGCCACCCGTCTGCGCCACAAAGGCTGGTCCGAGGCGCGCATCGCCCGTGCGATCGCCGACAGTACGCGCGTCGAAAAAGCGCACGCCGGTCCCGATAGCCTGGATCTGTGGACCTCAATCCTTGGAGATTTGGCCAAAGACCTGCGCCTGCCGTACGCAGCCCTGTTCGTACATGGATACTCAGGCGGCATCGAAACAGAAGACCTTAAGCCTGTCCGGCGCGAGCCCGGCAAAAACAGCGATTGGCGCCAATCCCTCGAAACCATGTCCGAAGACGAGGTGACCGTTTTCGGCTTTTAACGTGATACCAAATCTCTGATCTTCTCATTGAGCATAAGTCAGTTGTCGCCCGAAGACATTCTGAAGCGTTCAAAGCCATCGAAACCCTGTTGAAGGCCGTCAGCTTACGGCGCCTGCGCCTCGGTCGAATGGTCCGGCATCTTTCGGCTACCATCATCCTGCGCCTTTCCAGCGCTGCGGGCCGCGAAAACGCTCTTGTTAAACACTCTTGGACGTTCAGCAGTTCTTCGGTCGCCGCCATACTTCCGCGCGGCATCTGATGTCTTCCATGTAATTTTTCGCTCTTTACAGTACCTAAGGTACGGCTTAATTTTGGATTTCGCACGGAGAGGTTGCCATGGCCAACTACGCCCGCCTGAATCAACTGGTTCTAAGCCAACCCGCCAACGCGACGGCTAGCGATCTGGCGGCGAGTATCACGCCCTTTCTGATCGAGGTCTGGATGGACGACTACGCGAGGTCGGCTTCTGTAAAGGACGTTGTCGAGACCAGTTCTGCGGGCTTTTCGTACCTGTTTGACGTCTCTGCCGGCAGGTTGATCGCCGCCTGGGGGGTGTCGCGGGGAAAACATACCGCACCACGCGACAAGGCACGCATGGCCGGTCATCCAAATGGCATGGGACCAAGGTACCATCGAGGCCACGCTATTCCGCATACGCTGGGCGGACCAACCGACATAAATTTGGTGGCACAAAAGGGGGAGATCAATATTGGCCCCTTCCGCGAGCTGGAGAGAAGAGCCGTGGCCAATGAGGGGGCGCTCTACTTTTCGCATTGGATATATCGGGACGCAACAAACCAAACTCCGGTCAGTGTAGAACAAGGGCTGGTGATGCGTGGGCGGGCGGTGGAACTGCGCTGGTTTACCAACTGAATGAGAGTGTGCACGCAAATGTTCGACACGCTGCGCCCACAGCCCTCTCGCCAACAATTCTAAACGCTATCGGCCAGCACCTGATACAGTTCCCGCGCTCGCTGCCGTCATGAAGCGTCACGGCCGTTGGGAACCCGTGTCTCTGCCCCCTTTAGCTCACAAGCTCATGAGCGGGCTTGCGCCCCGGGGTGACGAATGCGTCTGACCGCTGGTTCAAGGGGCCGCGCCGGTTGCCGGTTCGATGACAATCGAGATGACGGTGTCGTCCTTGAGGTAGCGCTGCGCCAGTTCCATCAGGTCGTTTGGCGTTATGTCTTCAAAATGCTTGCGCCGTTCGAGCCAGTCCGTTCGCATTTCGGGATGATTGCCCAGTCGCGACAGCACAAAGGTCCAGTAACCGATCGTCTTGCCCTCATTATCCATGGTGGCCAGCACCGGCTTGCGCGCGCGGTCCAGTTCATCCTCGCCAATAGGCTTCGTCTTCAACTCGGAGACAATGGTAGCCAACGTCCTGCGAAAGTCGCCATCCGCGCCGGTGCGGACGGTAGATAATACGCCGATCATGCCAACGTGCGAATAGACCTCGTCATTATGGGAGAAAGCCATAGGCGCATAGTCTGCCCCTTGCGACTCGCGAAGTTCGTCTTGCAGCCGGTTGCTCATGACGGCAGCAAGAATGAATTCCGCCCGCGCACGCCTGGGGTCGGACTCAAAATCGTCTGTCGGCCAAAGGGCGATACTCATGGCCTGGTCACTGCGGCCCTCGTGATGGAGCGTGACATTATGCTGGGCCGGCGGAAAGGCGACGCGCGACGCGCCCTCCACCACGGCCGGTTTTGCGGGACGCGCAGGCAGGGTACCGAATGTTTTGCCGATCTCAGCCACCACCTTGCTTTCGTCGACATCGCCGACAATCGTGATGTGGATCGGCGTATCGGTCAGGCTTTTCTGAAAAATGGCACGGACATCGCCGTAAGCGATAGTGTCGATCTGGTTCAGCCGCGTCTCATCGAAGCGCGGATCGCCGTCGTCCAGGATATGCGCCCAGTTATGCGCGCGCACGCCCTCCGGTGTCGCCTTCGAGGTCCGCAGGTATTCGGGGACCCAGGCGGTGTAGCGGTCGAAGGGGTCGGGCCGGTAGGCCGCATCCGTCGCATAAGCCAATAGCGTCTCGATCTGATAATTGATACTGCCGGGATTGGTCGTGCCGCTTAAGGTCGCCACGTCGCCGGTCAGGGCATAGCTCACCCCCACCTGATAATTGCGCATGACATCGTTGAGTTCGGTCGCACTCAGCTTGTTCAGACCGCCCGATATAAGGAAATCGCCCACCGCCAGGAACAGAGGCGGTGCGCTCTTCGGGTCGAATAACAGTTGACCGCCGGCGAAATCGACCTGCACATTGATCTGACTGGCCGCCAATTTCGTCGGCATGATGTGCAGCGTCACGCCATTGGGCCAGACGTAGCGGGTGAACCCGAAATCCTTGTCGCGGGTCTGGCTGACCGGCGCCACCTTTGCCGAAAAGAAACGGCCATAGGGCCACGACTTGCTTTTGGCCGTCGTATAGCTGTCGGCTTTTGCGCCGGACAGGGCATCATAGTCCGCGCGCAAGGCGGCATCGTCAAAACCGTTCAGGCTCTCGCCAGAGTGGGACAGGATCGGTCCATCGCCGCTGAACCACGCGCTCAGCCGGCCGTCGAGTACCGCCTTCGACGCCATGTCCTTCCTGTACATCTTCAGCAGCAGGATACTATCCTCGGGCCCCTCGACCACGACGCTAGTGTCCAGACTTGCCACCAGCCGGCCGGCCAGCGCCGTGGAATCACGGGTCGCCTGGCTGCCCTGCATGAAGCGAATATTGGCGTCGACAATCTGGCCCAGCTTCTTGATCTCTGCCTTGGTCACGCCCTGGTCGTGCAGCGCATGGATGACACCATAGGCCTGGGCAAACGCTTCCTTGGCGCGCCCCGGCTTCGGCACAATCGACAGGGCGGCAACCCTGGCGGTCTTGGGGACATCATAAAGTCCGACCGATCCCGAGAAGAAGGCCGCATCTCCCTGCAGGGCCCGCTCCCTCAGTCGCGTATTGACGATACTTACCAAATAATTGTCGATCACCAGCTCGCGTACCCTCTCGGCCGTATCGCCCCGCGCCTCCGGCGGTGCGATCCAGCTCAGGCCTATCTCTTCGGTCAGGCCTTTTTCTTCGTAGGAAAAGCTCTGCACCCCGGACGGAGGCCGTGTGCCCCATGCGGGCTCTTCCGGCATAGGCCCCCGGCCCGTCCAGTCGGAAAACCGTGCCTTGATCCTGGCTTCCATGGCATCGGCATCGAAATCGCCAACCACGACCAGCGTCACCAATTCCGGCCGATACCAGGCGTCGTAATAGGCCTGAAGCTGTGATGGGGGCGCAGACTTGATAATATCGACCGTGCCGATGGTATTGGCGTGGTCGGCATAGCGCGTGCCGGCATAGAGCCACCGGTTCCATTTGTCGTTGCGGCGCGCGACGGCGTTCGTGCGCAGGCGTTCCTCTGCCAGGATGACGCCGCGCTCACGGTCCACGGCTGCCGCGTCGAAACGGATATTGCCGGCGACTTCGCGAAGGATGAACAAAGCTTCGTCCAGCGTTTCCCCATCGGTCTTGGGCGCCTGCAGCATGTACAGCGTCTTGTTGTCAAAGGTGAAAGCGTTGGTGTCTGCACCGAAAGCGAAACCATGCCGTTCCAGCCGCCGGCGCAATTCGCCTTCGGGGATATTGATCGTGCCATTGAACGCCATGTGCTCGACAAAATGCGCCAGGCCCTTTTGCTCGTCGCTTTCCATTAGCGCGCCGGCAGACACACGCAGGTAAATCGCCGCAGTGCCGGCGGGCGTTTTGTTCGCTTGAATGATATAGGTCATGCCGTTAGGCAAGCGGCCATGGCGCGCCGTGGGGTCCGGTTTGCGCGCTGAGGTTTCCTGCGCAAACCTGATGGCGGCAACCGGAGCGCCTATGGCGGCAAAGGGGCCAAACGCGAAGGCAAGCCCCATGACAGCCGCAGTCAGATTCCTGAATTTCATATCATCCACCCCCGGTTCTGAACATATAACGGCAGTTTCTATGTCGTGTAAATGGCGCGGCGTTTTTCGGAACCTCAATGACAGGCAGGCGATTTATTACTCGGATTTCGAGGGCAGGATTGTATAAATACTTAGTTATACACTCGCTTCCTATTCGGGCGTCGACCGGTAATTTGATACCGCAGCGTCGTCCAGGTTTGCGTTGCCCAGAAACTGTAGCCAATTCATCATGTCTTCGATCGTTTCGAAAAAGGCCAGGAAACGATAGGGCATGGTCTGTTGCGCCTTGCCCGGCAACGCCTGGTATCTGGAATCCAGGCTGGCCTTTCCGTTATGCACAGGCGACTATTTTATTCTACGCCGCCATGATCTCGATAACGGTGTGGATGAAGTCCATGGGCTTGAATGGCTTCTTGATCTCCGCGTCCGCCCCTGCCCTGACCGCCGCCGAGACGGCGCGTTCCGGACTGACGCGCGCCTCCAGCCCGGCCGACATGGCAAGGATTTTTACCGCAGGCCAAGTGGCCTTGATCAGTCTTATGCCTTCGAGCCCACCCATGCCGGGCATGAAGATATCGCAAACCGCAAGATCGACGTGCCCGATATCGACATCGGCCAGGGCCTCTTCCATCGATCTGGCGACGCTGACACGAAAGCCATGGTCGCCCAGCATCTGTGCCGTGAGGCCGGCAACGACCTGGCTGTCATCGACGACCAGGGCGTGGCTGCGACGTTTACCGTCGGCGATATCCTGCTCCGCAGTCTGGACGATGGCCCTCACCTGCTTGTGCGAGAAGGGTTTACGCAGAACATAGTCGGCATTGGCCTTGCGCGCGGCATCGAGTGTTTCGCCGATCGACTCTTTCTGGCCGCCGGCCGTCATGACTGCGATGGTGGAGTCCTGTGCCAGATCGCGAATCTGCGGCAGGCAGGCCAGGCCGTTTTCTTCACCGAGGAATATATCGACAAAGATCAGGTTGGGATGATGACGGACCAGCAACTGGCATCCTTCCGTGACCGTCCGGGCGTGAAGATAGGTCCAGTCGTCATCATTCAGCATGCGGCCGATGATCTGCGCCTGGGTGAAACTATCTTCGATGATCAGCGCCAAGCCTTCGGCCATGGGTCTCTCCTGTAATGTGTCTTATATCAGGCCGTCGGCGTCGCGGCGGAAGGGTCCGGCAAAGCCGGAATCCCTGTGCCGTCTGCGGTCGGGGCCTGGTAAGCAGAATCAGATATTCTACCCAAACATGTATGCTGCTGGACGCGGCGAACTGTACGATGTGTAACGATTGCAGTGTGTTGAGGCCTTATGCCGCCTCGCCCAGAAGCAGCCCCGTCAGTTCGACGAGGTCAGACGGCGCAAAAGGCTTGGCGATCTGGCCGTCGGCGCCGAACTTGCGCGTGGCGTTCAGGGCCTCCGCCTCGCTGACCTTGTCCTCGATGCCGGCGGACATGGAAATGATGCTGACGCGCGGCCAGGTCGACTTGATGGTCCGCATCCCCTTGAGACCTCCCATGCCCGGCATGAAGACGTCGCACAACACCAGGTCGAGGTGAGCGATATCGACATTGCTAAAGGCTTCTTCCATCGAATCCGCCTGGGAGACACGATAGCCCGCGCCTTCGAGGGCACGCGACGCGATGGTACGCACAGTCTGGCTGTCGTCGATAACCAGCACGTGCTTGCGGCGTTTACCGCCCGCCGTATCCTTCACCAACGATGCCAGGACGTCCTTGAGCATGGTTTCGTTGAAGGGCTTGCGCAGGACGTAGTCGGCGCCGGTTTTGCGGGCGTTCTTCAGCGTAACCTCGATCGCCTCATGACCCGCTCCGGCGGTCATCAGGACAATCGGCACATCTGGCGCCAGCTTGCGGAAGCGATCGACGTGCAGCAGCGTATTGTGAATGCCGACGAAGACGTCGAGAAACAACGCTTGAACATTCATTTGCGTCAGGGAATCGCAGGCGTCGCGTATGGTCTCGACGTGGACTGTCGACCAGCCTTGCGCCTCCATCATCCTGGAGATGATTCGCGCCTGCGTCTGGCTGTCCTCTAAAATAAGGGCCGTCGTTTCCATGAAGCACTCCCGGATATGCCACTTTTAGGGCCTATTGATACGCTCGCATGTTTACCCAAACCTTAAGGCAAATATCGTTCTTAAAAACAACGGCAATACCAGAAAAACAAAAAATCGTTTGCATAAATATCTATACTGCGTTTATTTGTTGTAACAAAATATATAACTGTATATTGTTGGCATTCCATAAGATTAGATTAAAATTACGCTGCGTAAACATGTGAGAACAATTTTATATTTAACTATTAAATTTATTTTTTATTTTACATAATTTATTGAATTTTTATTTTTTAAACCAAAATTTGCCGCCTTCATCAACCCTTCTGCGTAAATTAACCACCGGTTAAGGTCTTTGCATCCATATAATACCTATCCGAATTTAAGGAGATACGGACATTATGGGCGGTTTTGCCAGGCTACCAGTCGGCCAGGCGGCGGACGTCACGCTCCGGGAATTGGAAAGGATCCAGCTATCCGCTAGGCATGCCGAATATCCGCTGATCGAACAGATCAAGCAGTTGGCGCCCTTTCGCTATATCGCTATCTCAGGCCTCGCCGTGAAAGGCCACGACGTGGGCACCGGCGCCTTTCTCCTCAGCGACTTCCCAGCCGCCTATCTCGCCGAGTACTATGCCGGCGACTATATGGACAACGATCCCCTCGTCGACATTTTCAAGACAGGCGCCGTCATCTCGCGCGACAGCGATGCCTATGCGACGCCCGAGGCCCGGCGCCGCGGCGCCAATGTTCTCGATGTCCTTCGTCGCCACGGCATCCCGGAACGCACGATCATCCGCGTTATCCGGGCCGGCGAGACCTGCGGCACCGTGAACCTGATCAGCGACAAACCGCTGGACGATCAAGCCTGTCAGTTGCTGCAGCATTTCGGGTTGTCGCTGCACGCCGAGGTGTCCCGGCCGCTCCTTACTGAACTCAATGACGCCTTGAAACTGACGCGCGGCGAGCTCTACTGCCTGCAACACGCGGCACGCGGACGAACCAGCGAAGAGATCGCACGTGACCAAACCTATGCGCTGGACACGATCAACACCTATCTCAAAACCGCCACGCGCAAGTTGGGGGCGCAGAACCGCACCCAGGCTGTCGCCGAAGCCCTGCGCCGCCAGTTGATTCGTTAGAGCGAGGTTTTGAAGGCCGGCGCTGACCTCCTTGATGGGGTCGAGCGTCCCTGTTGCCAGGACGCCCTTTATCTGCCTCTCTCAGGACGCGAAATGGCAAGACTATCTTTGGGCAAACATAACCAAGTTGACAAAGTTGCATAGGCGGGCACAATCTGTGCGGCAAGGAGTCCAAAATGGTTCAGTCCGCCCCATCGACGCGTCCGACCCAATCCCAGCCGGCAAAGGCAAAAGGTCGGGCCCGCCCTGTTGTGTCCTACCTGATTACAGGCGACGCCGAGGCTCTGAAAAAATTGGTTGTACCCAAGGGTTTGAAACTCAAGCCGTACAAGAATCTTCCTCGAACGGCAGATTTAAGAGGGGCGAATGAGAAACCCGCGCGGACGGCACCGGTTCCACCGAAGGCTTTTGAGCCCGATGCCAAGGCCAGAGCGCTTCTTGCCGGCGTCCGCGTCTCGGAGCAGATCCTGGCTGAGGCCGGCGGCGCGTTCGAGCTCAAGGACGTCGTCCTGCTGCTGAACAATATCTCGCGTCAGGCCGTCGATCGTCGCGTGCAGGACAACAATCTGCTTGCAGTACCCGGCCCGGGAAACCGCAGGTGGTACCCCACCCTGCAATTTACGGATCAAAGGCAGGTCGTTGACGGGTTGAAGCTCGTGCTTGATGCCTTGCCGACGGACAATCCCTGGGTGGCGCTTAGCTTCCTCTCGCAGCCGAATGACCAGTTGGATGGTGCCCTCCCGATCAAACTTCTCAAGGCGGGGGATGTAGATCGGGTGGTTCGGGCCGCGCATGGCCTCAGTGAGCAGGGTGGGTGAGTCGTCCGTTACCGCCCTCGGACCTGGAAAGCAGAAAGCCAGCGCTTCTAACCCTTCCCGAAGGAGCCATGCTGCATCGGTTCTATACGGCCGCATTCGCGCCGCTTTATTTTGACCGGTCCCAGGGCGGCCGTCTGAACGCGCCCGATGGTTCATATGGCACGCTCTACACAGCCGAAACGACCAGGGGCGCTTTTGCGGAAACTTTTTTGCGGCGGCCAGGCCTGAACCTGATCGATGCGAAAATCGTGGCAGCGAAAGCTCACGTCAAGATACAGGTGAATGCGCCTCTGTCCCTTATCCAATTGACCGGGCCAGGCCTTGCCATTGTCGGCGCAACGGCCGAGGTTACGCATGGTGGCTTGCCTTACGACCTGCCCCAGCAATGGTCTCGTGCGCTCCATACACATCCATGCAAGGCGGACGGCATTGCCTACCGATCGCGCCACGATGACGATGAACTGTGCTTTGCGCTGTTTGATCGTGCGTCAACCAGGATCGCTGTCCATACGGCGACCGAAGATTTGGACCAGACGTGGTTTTGGAATTTGATGGACGTATATTCCGTAGGGCTCGCGCCTTGAATTTGGTTTCTAGGACGCCCAGCCTCCTGAGCACGGTCGCGCAGAAAGATGGCAAGATCAGTCGGAACCCTTAAAAACCTTGGCTATATTCGCAATGCTTGACTGCACCCACGCGCCCCAGTGCTTGCTGAAAGGAACGGGGACGAAATAATAGCTCAAAAATTCATCCGGCGTTGCCGGCATTAACTCCCAGTCCCAGGCCCCATCAACAGAATATATGAGCCCGGACGTAAGTTCACCCAGGCTGCCGGCAATCAAGCCGCGCACCAGGCGAATTGTATCGGGTTGCCCTGCCGAGCAGCGAAAAGACCAGTAATGGTCCTGCTCAGAACATTTTTGAATGAGCGCCCTGTTTGCCTCCCCCCTTGCAGGCTCCAGCAACATCTCCTGAATATCCATACCGCAAGTCTTGCCGTCTGTAATTTCTCTTAAATAGGCATCCGTCCCTCCCGGAACGCCATCAAGAAAAAACCACGCATAGCAGTCGTCTGACCACGTAAATGGATCGGTAAGTGCGAACGGCACAAGCTCGTGGTCGGCATGTCTCTGAATACAAACCTCGATATTAAGGCGCGCCGCAATATCGACAGATTGGAAAAAGCGGTGCAATTCCACGTTTACCCGGTTCAGCAGTTGCTCAAAGGTCGGAATGTCCGCGACACTGGGATAGACTTCAAATGTCGAGCTCATTTGTCTCTTTACGCCCGGTCACGGGGAAAGACGGCAAGGGTAAGCCGTGAAATACAGATCAGCTTTTGCGCTTCGTCAAAGATGCGGACGGACCAGACCTGCGTGCTGCGGCCGAGCATTTCGGCCGTGGCGACACCGCGAACAAGCCCCGAATAGACCGGACGCAAGTGGTTGCCGTTGATTTCAGCGCCAGCGACCGCGAACTTGGACGGATCGACCACCAGCATGCCCGCCGTCGAGCCCAGGGTCTCGGCCAGCACCAGCGAAGCGCCACCGTGCAGCCGGCCGTAGGGCTGCTGCGTGCGGTGGTCGACGGGCATGGTCCCTTCCAGCCAGTCGGGTCCCAGCGCTGTAAAGTTTATGCCCAGCCACTCGATCATGGTGCCGGCAAAGCCGGTGATGCCTGAGACCTGTTGCTCTTTGTCGAACCAGACGGGTGTTTGCACGCGTGTCCTCCGCCGGTTTATCGTAAGCAAAAATATTGTTCGGGCCGGCGATGGCCCGCACGCCAACATACTGACTTTTCACAGGTTGGCAAAGTCCGTCGGTTTGGCCGGACCACCGAACTTCCGTTAAGCCGCCGGAAAACGCGCGGTATTAGTGTGGAAGGACCCTAAAACGCGCATTAGAGGACAAGCAACCTCGCGGCCCCGTTTCCCCGGTGCGCCCGAATCGGACATTCCCGCCGCTATAGCGGATTCTAATCTTGCCGACATTCACGGCTGTCGCCCGTGTTTACCACCTGAAAAGCCCACATCTAATCAGATAAGAGGGCAGAGTCATTGTTGGTTGTCGTTCGGCGCGTCGGCTGCGAGCCTTGACAGGTGCAAGGATGAAGACAAGCTGGCATTAGACTGACTGCATCGGCAAAGGAGACGCCCCGCCATGTCTATTCCCGCTCGGCCTGTTTGCCGCCCCCCAGGTGCATGCCGCGTACGCCGCAACGTTTCGCGCCTGATGGCCTGCGCGCTATCGGTCGCAGCCTTGACGATCGCCATGGCCGCGCAGGCACGGGTGACGAAGATCGTCATCACCGGCCGGCAGAGCCCGGTCTTCGCAGGTTTTAGTTGGCCCGGCGTCGGTCAGTACGAAAGGATCTCCGGCAAGGCCTATGGCGAACTCGACCCGGCGGACCCAAAAAACGCCGTCATCGTCGACATCGCGCTGGCGCCCCGTAATGCCGTAGGCAAGGTCGAGTACGCCTTCGACTTCTACATACTCAAGCCGATCGATCTCAGCCGCGGCAACCACAAGATGGTCTATGAACCGCCCAATCGCGGCAGCAAGACGATCAGCGTCCTCAACCGCGGCGTCGGCGGCAACGATCCGGGGGCAGAAACGGATGCGGTGTTGCTGCGGAACGCCTTCCTGATGCCTCAGGGCTACAGCCTGTCGTTCAGCGGCTGGGATGCCGCCGCCGGACACGACACCGCCAATTTCAATGCGACGATCACGCTGCCGATGGCGAAAAACCCGGACGGCTCGACGATCACCGGCCCGTCGTACGAATATATCGTAACGGGGGGAACCTCGTACGCGCTGACCTACCCCGCGGCCACGCTCGACCAATCAACAGGGACGCTGACGCATCGCGTCCATCTCGATGACCCGACGCAAGTCGTGCCGGCGTCGGATTGGGCATATAACGCCACCGGCACGTCGATCCACCTGCTGCCCGCCGGCACGTCCTTTATCGCCAACGATATCTACGAGTTCAGCTACACGGCGAAGGATCCAAGCGTTAACGGCATCGGCATGGCGGCTGTGCGCGACTGGAACGCCTTCCTGCGCTTTGCTGTGCGGGACGACTTCGGCACGCCGAACCCGATGGCGGGCGACATCACCCGCGTCTACACGGAGACGGTCTCGCAGCCTGGGCGGCTGCTCAATGACTTCCGCTATTATGGCTTCAACCAGGACGAACAGGGCCGCAAGGTGTTCGACGGCATGATGCAGTGGATCGCCGCCGGCGACGGGTTGAACCTGAACCAGCGCTGGTCGCAGCCGGGGCGCACCGAACGCAACCGCCAGGACCACCTCTATCCGGAAGGTCGCTTTCCGTTCGCCAACGTCCCTACGACCGACGGCGTCACCGGCCGCACCGACAGCCGCCTGGCGCGCTGCGAAGCCACGGGTACTTGCCCGCTGGCGATGGAAATCTACTCGGCCAACGAATACTGGGTGAAGGCGGCGTCGTTGATGTCGACCGATCCGTCAGGCACGCGGGACCTTCCCGACTCGCCCTACTCGCGCCTGTACCTGATATCCAGCGCGCAGCACGGCACTGGCAGCGCGGCCAAAACGGGTGCCTGCCAGCAGCTTCAGAACCCGCTCGATTCGGCGCCGGTGCAGCGGGCGCTTTTCGTGGCGCTGGACCAATGGGTGACAAAAGGTACGACGCCACCGCCGAGCCGGGTCCCAAAGCTAGTCGACGGAACGCTGGTGGCGCCGTTGCCGCAAAGCGGCATGGGCTTCCCAAGCATTCCTGGCGTGACGTACACAGGGCTGAAAACGACGCGCTATCATCTCGACTCGGGGCCGGGTACCGACGCGACCGGCATCCCGACCGTCAACCCGCCGCGGATTGGCGGGCCGATCTACCCCAGCTTCGTGCCGCGCACCGACGCCGACGGGAACGACATCGCCGGAATCCGGCTGCCGCGCGTCAGCGTGCCGCTGGCCACCTACACCGGCTGGGCGCTGCGTTCGGGCGTCTGGGCCAATGACGGCTGTGAGGGCGCGGGCCAATTCATCCCCTTCGCCAGGACGTCGGCTGAGCGGCGGACAACGGGTGATCCCCGGCTGTCGGCGGCCGAGCGGTATGAAAGCCTCGACGCTTACGCGCGCGCCGTCGACCAGGCGGTCAAGACAATGATCAGTGAGCGCACCTTGCTGCCATCTGACGCTGCGGCCGTGACCAAGGATGCGCTCGACCTCGGCCGCACGATGTTGCCGTAGCTGTGTGAGGTTGGGGCCCGCCCTTTCGTGACTGGGTACAACAGATAATCGCTAACGGTGAAAAGACCGCAAACCAGTTTCACGAGATCGCAACGAACTTTGTACCCATAAACGATAATCATGCACAGGCCTTTGAGACATATAAGCGTCTGTATACACTGGAAATTTGTACGCTGGATATGTGCATAGAGCAGCACGCGAGGTATAAGAAGTTATTGCGCCAATATCTCGAAACGCGAAATGCACGGCAAATGACTTTTTACAAAGTTTGTTAGGTCATAACAGGTTGGATGGAAGGATGACGCTGCGAGCCAAAGCCTTTGTCGTCGGCCTTCATGTCCTGGCCGCTGCCGCGCTGCTGGTGGGCTCTATCTTGTCGAGGTCTACAACATCGGGACGAATTTTGCCTCTGAGATGCCGACAGCAACCCAGACCGTGAAAGTCTGCCACAACAGTTGCCGTTATCTCGCGCCTGAGATCGCTTTTCGCCTCCATCTCGGCCTTGGTCTCTCCACTGCGGGCAGCTTGATCCTGGTGGTATTGATCAATTGGAAGCGGTTCATGGGAGAAGACTAGTCCACCTAATTCACGGTGGCAGCAAATCTAGCGGGTGTAGCGTAACGCGTTGTATTGGAAATAAAGCGGCTGGGGACACATCACCGCAAAAGGAGTGGGGGGCAAAATTACGCCGGCGTAAGCGCGAAACCGCGCCTTCCCCACCCCTAGCGTCCCCGCCCGGTTCCATCCCGGCGGGTGATACATTCAAACCCTTATAAAATATGGCGACCCCTGAGGGATTCGAACCCCCGACCTCTGCTTTAGGAAAGCCTTGCTCTATCCTGCTGAGCTAAGGGGTCGTCGCGGAACCCGTTTACACATTCCTGATGGGGATGAGAAGCAAGTCAGCGATATTTTTTGCGGGAAGGGAATTAAAGGAAGGGCCCCGCCCGGCGCTTCGCGCCACCCTCCCCGTAAACGGGTTGGGCGAAGAATGGCATAACTCGGGATATCGGGGCGAAGAGGAATCATCCCTGCATCGGCGCGGGACCTATGGTTAACCTCGATTTGGCCCACCAGATATGGTATAGAATGGAATCGGAACGAATCACTATCGCTGATTCGTACATGGTTTGTTTTCGTCTCGTTCAGCGCGACGGTAACACCCTGTTTACCTCTGGCCGGACGTGCAATTTGGCTTTGCAATTCTGTTCCGCCAAGCCTATCTAGGCGGTGTGTCAGACCATTCCCTCACCCGCCCTTTGATCCATTCCGCCAGCGACGCCAAGCTCGCTGCGGTCCTTGGCCCCACCAACACCGGCAAGACCCACTACGCCATAGAGCGCATGTGCGGCTACGCAACCGGGATGATGGGACTGCCGCTGCGCCTGCTGGCGCGCGAGATCTACGATCGCGTCGTCGCGCTGAAAGGCAAGGACGCCGTCGCGTTGATCACCGGTGAAGAAAAGATCATCCCGCGCCTGCCGTCCTATTTCATC
Organism: Asticcacaulis sp. P2_C5; assembly: GCF_056404555.1. Taxonomy (NCBI): domain Bacteria; kingdom Pseudomonadati; phylum Pseudomonadota; class Alphaproteobacteria; order Caulobacterales; family Caulobacteraceae; genus Asticcacaulis; species Asticcacaulis sp. P2_C5. Next base: position 36,195 of record NZ_JBFUDU010000010.1, on the reverse strand, counting down.
TGCACGGTCGAGGCCATGCCGCTGGAACGCCAGGTCGATTTCCTGGCGGTCGATGAGATCCAACTGTGCGGCGACCTGGAACGCGGCCACATCTTCACGGATCGCCTGCTGCACGCCCGCGGCCGGTTCGAAACCCTGTTCCTCGGTGCGGCTACCTTCGCGCCGCTGTTCCACCGCCTGTTTCCGGCGGCCGAGATTATGCGCCGCGAACGGCTGTCCAGCCTGACCTATTCCGGCCCCAAGAAGCTGACCCGCCTGCCCAAGCGCACGGCCATCGTCGCCTTTTCGACCGAGAAGGTCTACGCCATCGCCGAACTGATCCGGCGCCAGCGCGGCGGCGCCGCCGTGGTCATGGGCTCCCTGTCGCCGAAAACGCGCAACGCCCAGGTCGAGCTGTTCCAAAAGGGCGAGGTCGATTTTCTGGTCGCCACCGACGCTATCGGCATGGGCCTGAACATGGATATCGCCCATGTCGCCTTTTCCGGCCTGTCCAAGTTCGACGGCAAGAATACCCGTCACCTGACCGCACAGGAAATCGGCCAGATCGCCGGCCGCGCCGGACGTCACATGAGCGACGGCACTTTCGGCGTCACCGGCGAATGCCATGACCTCGACGAAGACCTGGTCCACGCCGTGCAAAACCATGAGTTCGCGCCGCTGGACGCGGCTCAGTGGCGCAATCACAAGCTCGATTTTTCGACCCTGGACACCCTGCTGAAGTCGCTGACCCAACCGTCGACCGTTATCGGCCTGCACCTGGCCAAGGAAGCGCTGGACGAACGCGCCCTGCGCATGCTGAGCCAGGAAGAGGATATCGCCGCCAAGCTGCGCAATCCGGTGACGCTGCGCACCCTGTGGGATGTCTGCCAGCTGCCCGATTTCCGCAAGACCGGCTTTGACGAGCACCTGAAGATGGTCAGCCATCTGTTCTGGTCGCGCCTGTCACCGGACGGCTTTGTTGCCGACGAATGGTTCGAGACCCAGGTCGCCGATCTCGACAAGCTGGAAGGCGATATCGACACCCTGTCGTCGCGCCTGTCGGGCGTACGCACCCTGAGCTACATCGCCAATCGCGGCAGCTGGCTGAAGCGCAATGAACACTGGCGCGAAGCCACCCGTGACCTCGAAGAACGCCTGTCGGACAAGCTGCACGAAGCCTTGATGCAGCGCTTTATCGACGCCAGGACAAGTGCGTTGCTGAAGGCGCTCGATTCCGACGAGGCGCCGCGCCCCGAGGTTACAGCCGACGGCCAGGTGATTATCGAAGGCCATGCGGTCGGCCAGCTGAAGGGCCTGTGCTTCACGGTCAGCAATGCCGACAGCCTGGTCGGCGACAAGGCCCTGCGCCAGGCCGCCAACCGCGCCGTCCTGCCTGTCCTGCACGACCGACTGCGCGCCCTGGCCCAGACGGCGTCGAAGGCCCTGCATATCAAGGGCGACACCGTGACCTGGAACGGCCAGGCCGTGGCGAAGATCGAGCCCGGCGACTGGTTCGCGCCGCGCCTGAAGCTGATCTGCGATATTGACCATCCGGCCCTGGCGGAGCGCGCCTTGAAGCGCGTCACCGACTATGTCCGCGTTCTCAACCAGCATCAGTTGCGCGGTTTGTGGAAGGCCAAGCAGGCCGCCGACGCCGAAGCGACGCCAGCCCAGGTCCGCGCCATCGCCTTTCAGCTGTATGAAAACGGCGGGCTGGTCTATCGCGACGAAAGCGTGAAACTGACGCCGGAGGATAAGGCGGCGTTGAAGGCCCTGGGCGTGGCCGGACATCGCTACGCCTGGTTCCTGCCGGAAGCGCTGAACCCGAAACTGCGCCAGCATATGCGCAGCTTTGGCCCAGGTGAAGGCCAGCGGGCCCAAACCATTCGGGGGCATCTCCTGGTTGGTGATTACGGCCCGGTCAGCATCAAGACGCTGTCGCAGATCGACAAGCTGGTGAACGGCGCCGTGTTCCAGAAGGGCGTGCTGTATATGCGCGAGGCCGACTTCAACGCGTTGGGGCTGAATGAGAAGCAGCGCGATGAGTTGATGCAGGCCCTGGGTTTTGTGAAGATGCCGGCCATGACGGTGGCGGTGCCGGTCGTGAAGCCGAAGGTGGAAGCGGTCGTACCGCAAGCTGAGGCTGCGGTGGATGAAACGCCGATGCCTGAAAGTGAAGCGGTTGAGACGGAAACGGTTGAGGCAGAAGCTGTTGAAGCCGCCCCCGAAGTCATTGAAGACGTTGTCGAACCTGTTGAAGATGTCGTCTCGGAGCCCGTAGCTGAGGTTGCGCCGGAGGCGCTCATTGAGGTCGAACCGGCACCCGTTGTTGAGGCTGTATCGGCCGAACCGGTCATGGAAGAACGCCTGGGCTGGCGGCAAAAGTCGCTGGAGCCGCGCCCGCCACGTCCCAAGCGTCATAAACCGGCCGCCAAGGTTGAGGGCGCTAAGACCGAAGGCGATGGCAAGCCTCGCTACGAACGCGACCGGCAGCGCTATCGCAAGCCGGACGACAAGGGCCAGGACGCACCAGGTAAAAAGGGCGGCAACAAGCCGGACCGCAAGGGCCAAAAGCCGCACCATGGACCGAAGCCCGAACCGGCGCCCTATTTCAACCCCTACTCGCCGTTCGCCATCCTGCGCGAAAAGCTGGGCCAGGGTTAAGGGCAGAAAAGGCCCCCACCACCACCCTTCGCCAAAGCTACGCTACGCTTCGCAATGTCTTGGGCGGTCCCCCGCCCCGCTCACGGGGCGGTATAAACTACTGCTTTATTGAGCTTTCGTTGCTTTTCCTTATACCTCCCCGCCACGCGGGGAGGGGGACCATCCGAAGGATGGTGGTGATGGTGGTGATGGGGTGGACGGCCCCACGCGGCATCTAATGTGCCATATTGAGGTTTGTTATCATCTCAATAGAAGGAGCCGCCCGTGGATAATATTACTCGCATTGGCTTGGATACGTCCAAGCAATTTTTCCAGGTTCATGGCGTCAATGCTGCTGAGCAGGTTGTGTTGCGCCGGAAACTTAACCGCCGTCAGATGGAAGCCTTCTTCGCGAAACTTCCACCGGTTGAGGTTGGTCTTGAAGCTTGCGGGGCGAGCCACCATTGGGCTCGCTGGCTGGAGGGACTGGGGCACACTGTGCGGATGATGCCACCGCAGTTGGTCAAGGCGTATATCCCGCGCAACAAGAATGATGCCGCCGATGCTGAAGGCTTGTGCGAAGCGATGAGCCGACCGACCATGGGTTTTGTGCCGGTGAAGACACAGGCACAGCAGGCGGATTTGATGTTGATGACGCATCGCGAGCGCCTGATTTGCGAGCGGACGCGTCTGTCCAATGGCATTCGCGGCCATGCAGCCGAGTTCGGATACTGCGTCTCGCGCGGCTTGGCGCATCTGGAAGGATTGCTGGCGAACCTTCAGGCCGATACGGATTTACCTGAACTCGCGAGCAGACTGTTTGAGCGGTTGGGCCGAGATTACCGTCGCCTCAACCAGGAGATCGCAGAGGTGGAAGCCGAACTTGCGGCCTGGCATAAACAGAATGAATGTAGCCGGCGCCTCGACAAGATCCCAGGCGTTGGACCGGTCTGTTCGACCTTGCTGGTCATGAAAGTGACCGATGTGGCTGCCTTCAAATCCGGGCGGGACTTCGCTGCTTGGCTAGGTTTGACGCCGCAGGATCATTCGACCGCCGGCAAGCAAAGGCTTGGCGGGATCACAAGGGCGGGCGATGAGACCTTGCGAAGTAAGCTGGTCGCCGGCGCCACCGCTGTTATCCAGCACGCACGTAGAAGTGGCAAGGGCTCGCCCTGGCTCCTCAACCTGCTCAAGCGCAAGCCGCCCAAGCTGGTTGCCGTCGCTCTCGCCAACAAAAACGCCAGGATCGCCTGGAAATTAATGATGACCGGCGAAACCTATAACGATAAACCCGCGCAGACACAGATCGCCTGCGCCGCCTGACAATCTGCCGGATCGGGAGCCTTAATACCCGAAATGGTTGGTGCCGGACCTTGCAGGAGAACACGCAGATGGTGTGATCAAGCGATCCAGAACAAAGGACACTCCGCTGCCCCCAATGGCTATAACAAAAGCCGCGGTGGTGATTGGAACTTTTGTCGCGGAAACCATCTTGGCCAGCGTCACTTAAAGCGCACAAACAGGCCGGACATATGGATGCAAGCCTACCGATCTCATCACTAAATGAAATCTTGCCAGGAAGGGGCCGTCCACATATGGGGGCCTTAACGCACTTACAGCACGTTCAAAAGACCGTTACGCTCGACCAGGCGGCCGGCGGTGATCAGCATCCCTATCCCCGCCTCGATTCGCGCCTTCATGGTCGGGCCGGTGCGAGAAAAGCCCAGCCGACGCGCTACGGCTGGCACCAGATCCACCCGCGCCGCGCCGTAATTTTCCTCGACGGTCGCCAGGATCGCAGTCTCGATATCGGCCGCCGACACCGTGTCGGGCTTTTTCACAGCAATCGGCTCAGCCACATCCGCTTCGATCATCAGATCCTGCACCGTCATGGCCGGTGCAACAACCACAGGCTCCAAACGACTGCGCGCTGCCTGATAGGCCGCTTCGATCTTGCGCAACTCTTCCTTGGGCCGCAGATACCAGTCGGCGCTCCAGACGCGGTGCAGGGCCCAGCCATGGTCTTCCAGCACCTGCTGCCGCAGACGGTCGCGGTCACGCGCCGAGCGTGAGGCGTGATACTGCGCCCCGTCGCATTCGATCCCCAACACATACCGCCCCGGCTGATCGGGATCGGCAAGCGCCAGGTCGACGCGGAAACCCGACGCCCCGATCCGCTGACCCACGGTATAACCCAGATCACGCAGGCGTTTGGCCAACTGCTCTTCGAAACCACCTTCAGCCTCACCGCCCTCGGCCACGCCGGCGTCAAACCGGCCCGTCTCGGCAAAGGTCATAAACAATTTCAGCGCCAGGACGCCGCGCGCCTGGCTCCGTTCCGGGTCGATATCGGCACCGCTGAAATTGGCAAAAACCTCGCAGCGCAGCTTGGCGCGCGAGATCAGCACGTTCAGCCGGCGCTCACCGCCCTCCTGGCTCAGCGGCCCGAAGAAATGCGACAGCGTGCCCTGGGCCGTCTTGCCGTAACCGACCGAGACAAAAATGATGTCGCGTTCGTCACCCTGGATGTTTTCCAGGTTCTTGACGAAGAAGGGTTCGGGCACCTCGGCGGCGAAGAAGCTTTCGGTGTCCGGATTAGCGCGGCGCAGCAGTTCCAGCTCTTTCAAAATGCACTGGCGCTGCGACACCGAAAAGGTGGCGACACCCAAGGTCTGGGCTGGATGTGTCCGGGCGTGGCTCATCACCGCCTGGGCGACAATCCTGGCTTCCTGCGGATTTGTGCGCGTATTGCCGCGATCATAGACCGTGTCCAGCAGGTGGAATTTCAGGCCCAGGCCAGCGCGCAGGTCGTAGGGCGACGGCACGGTGAACAGGCGGCTGTCGTAGAATTCGCGATTGGACACGGCGATCAGCGATGGATGCTTCGACCGGTAATGCCAGTTCAACATCCGGTGCGGCGCGCCCTTGGCCAGGCACAGTTCCAGTATGCTTTCAACGTCCTTCGCCTGGACCGTGACGCCCTCTTCGTCCTCGGCGATATCGTCCTCGCCGGTCAGCTTCTTGAAAAAGGCGGTCGGCGGCAATTGCCGTTCGTCGCCGACCACGGCCAGTTGGCGGACGCGGGCAATGGCGCCCAGGGCATCGACCGGTTCGATCTGGCTGGCCTCGTCCATCACCAGGAGGTCGAAATCGAGCGCGCCGGGCTTGAGGAACTGCGCCACCGACAGGGGCGACATCATGAAGACGGGCTTCAGGTCCTGGATCGCCGGCCCGGCCTGGTCGAGCAGGACGCGGATCGGTTTGTGGCTGCGCTTCTTGGCCAGTTCGGCATTGAGCACGCCCAAGGGTCCGATGCCGGCCGCGCCCTTCGGCCGACCTTCGCTGTGCCCGGCGGCGATCGTCGCCTTGGCCTGTTCCAGGCTGGCCCGATCGAGTTGGCGGAACTGCGCCACCTGTTTCGCCAGGCTATCGCCATCGAAGCCCTTCAGTTGCGGCCATTCGTTGAAGAGACTATCGCGCAGGACACGGGCATAGGCGCCGTCGAAGGCCGGGACAAGGTCGTTGGCCTCGAGCTTGCCGCTATGCAGGTCTGTGACCAACTGCGACGCCCCGAGCGCAGCCAGTTCGCGTCCCCGCGCCGCAAAGGCGATAAAGCGGCTCAGGCTTTCGAGATCGCCGAGCCAGGTCGCCAGACGCTCCAGGCGCCCGGCTATGGTTTCATCGGAAAAGGCCGCCGCCGTATCGAGCGACAGCGTGTCTTCGATACGCTCGAAGGTCAGGTTAAAGGCCGACCAGACCTTGTAAAGCGCCTGCCGCGCCGTGTCGGCTTCCCGGAGACCCGCCTCGTCCATGGCGGCCACGATGGGCCAGACCTCGGCGCGCATGCGGTGCGACGTCCGCCAGCGCACCAGGTTATCGAGATCGCCCCATGGACTGGACGCACCTTGCCACAGGCTGCCAAAGGCGCTGCCCAGGCCCTGCACGGCGGCGAAGTCGGCCTCGGCCGCCTGCAGTTTGATCACCTTGTCGATCAGCTTCAGCCGCGCGTCGGGATCCTTCGGCAACAGGTCGCGGACGTAGCTGCCAAGCAGGGCGATATGGCGTTTATAGCCACCGTCGAGGAAGCGGAACAGGTTGCGGCTCTTGGTCACCACGTCATTGCGGATCGCCGTATAGTCGGCCGCCAACCCGGCTTCGTTGATCAGCGGGTGCACCTCCTGTCGCAGACGCAGCAGGTACTGCCCCTTGACGATCAGGTCCTCCAGCCCCTTGGGATTGTGCCACGCCGGATCGGCCAGGGATGACCGGTCGCAGACCTGCGGCAGGGGCGTAATTTGCAGATAGGCCAGGGCGCGTTTCAGGTCATCGAGCGTGATGGCCTCCGGCACACCGAACAGGCGGCTGGGGACCTCCGTCAGGTCCAGCGACGCCTGCAGGGCCTCGCGCGCCGCGGCGATATCGCGCGCCAAGGTATCGCGGGTGGCCGGATCGAGTGGATCGGCCCCAACGCCGCGCCACGGGCTTTGCGGCACCGGGCCGATGGCGGCCAAGCGCGCGGCTATATCCTGCGCCAGGTCGCGGCGGCGGGCGACGGCGGCGACGGTCCAACCCTCCGCGCCGTCCAGCGCATAGTCCGCGCCGATCTGGCCGTTCCATTTGCCGGTCTCTTGGGCGATCAATCGGCCGAGAATTTGGCGCGGCGTCAGGCCGGACGGTTCCAGCGCCGTGTGCAGGCGATCGGCGAACTCGTTCAGGGTCGCCGTAGCCTCGCTGAGCGGCTCAATGATTGCCGCCTCGTCGCGCGCAGCCACCGGCGCGGCCTCACGCGTGCGGCGCAGTTCGTCGAGGACGGCACGTTTGCTGGTCTTGTTGGAGTGCAGTTCCAGAGCCAGGGGTCCGAGCCCGGCGGCTTTCAGCCGGCGATGGACGACATCAAGCGCCGCCATCTTCTCGGCGACGAATAATACCTTTTTGCCGGCGGCCACAGCGCCGGCGATGATGTTGGTGATGGTCTGCGACTTGCCGGTGCCGGGCGGCCCCTTGATGACCAGGGTGCGACCGGCGACGACCTCAGCGATGGCGACCGACTGCGAGCTGTCGGCATCGACGACGTGGCGCATCTCATCGGGTTCCAGGACGTCGTCAATACGCTCAGAGTCGCCGATCAGCGGGTCGCTGGGCGCAAAGCCGTCACGCAGCAGGGCGGCGATCAGCGGATTGTCGAGCAGGGTTTCTTCCGGCCAGGTGTCGGGATCGAGGTCGCGGTACATCAGGAATTTGGAGAAGGAAAAAAAGCCCAGAACAACGGCATCGGGCAGGACTTCCCAACGCTTTTGCCCGCGCACGGTTTCGGCCACGGACGCCGCATAGACGGCCAGGTCGATCTCGTCCTCATTGTCCGCGCTTTGCGGGAAATCGGGGATGACCAGCCCGAATTCGCTTTTCATCTTGGCCTGGAGCGTCAGGTTGGGCGACGGCGGCTCGTCGCGGCCACGCAGCTTGAAGCGGTCGGCGGCGCTGGAGCGTTCCAGTTGCACCGGCAGCAAGACCAGCGGTGCGTGGCGCGGTGTTTCGGCGTCATTGTCGTCGTACCAGCGCAGCAGGCCGAGCGCGAGATACAGGATATTGACGCCCTGCTCCTGTTCCAGAGTCTGGGCGTCGTACCAGACGTCGAACAGGCGCTTTTGCAGGCTTTCGGACGCCAAGCGGGTCTGCAGTTTCAGGTCGGTGTGGCGGCCATCGGCACCGGGTTGCGGCACGAAATCGCCGCCGTCCGCATCGGTTTCGCTGCCGGGCAGGAAGGTCATGGCCTTGCCGTCGGCCAGGATGCGGAAAATCTCGGCGGACTTTTCGTCGACGATCTCGATAGCGCGGTTGTTGCGCGTGCGCAGGGGCGTGTTGAGCAACCGGTTGCGCGTCGACAGGTCGAGCAACGCATGGCGTTCCTTCAACAGGCGCTCACGCAGCGAGATGGTGGACGTAGGTTCGGCCATGTCAGTGTCCTTGTCTGTCCCGGACTCGGGCATATCGGAATGCCTATCACCTTTACAAGCGCCATTTGGCGGAAGTGCGCCATGCATTGGCGGAAAAGGCCTATGGGAATTTTACCGGACTCCGGATTATACCGACCGAAGTCAGTTTTGAGTAGAAAACACGCCCCCTCCGTCGCCGACAAGCGGCGACACCTCCCCCGTAACGCTTCGCTACGGTGGAGGACTGGCCCTTTAGAACGTGGGCGTGATCGCGGGATTTAAGGAGTTCTCATGTACGAACTGCATATCGGTAACAAGAACTATTCGTCGTGGTCGGCGCGGCCGTGGGTGCTGCTGACGGCGCTCGATATTCCCTTTGTCGAGCACCAGCATTTCTTCCAGCCCGAAAACTCCGCCTTCCGCAGCTTCTCACCGACCGCCCTGGTACCGGCGCTGATCGACGGCGATGTCACCGTGTGGGATTCGCTGGCCATCGCCGAGTATGTCGCCGAAACCTTCCCCGCTGTCTGGCCGGAAAACCGCACCGCCCGCGCCTGGACGCGCAGTGCCGCGGCCGAGATGCATTCGGGCTTTTCGACCTTGCGCAACCATTGTGCGATGAGCGTCGGCGTGCGTATCAAGCTGTTCGACACGCCGCCGGCCCTGTTGCGCGATCTGGCGCGACTGGACACCCTGTGGAACGACGGCTTTGCAAGGTTCGGCGGGCCCTATCTGGCCGGCGGGAAATTTACCGCCGTCGATGCCTTCTACGCCCCGGTCGTCTTCCGCATCCAGACCTATGGCATAGGCTTCGACCTCAGCAAGCCGGCGCGCGCCTATGTCGATCGCATGCTGGAAGAGCCGGCCGTCAAGGCGTGGTACGAAGGCGGACTGACCGAAACCGAACGTGATACCCCGCACGAGCTCGAGATGGCACAGTTTGGCGAAGTCATCGCTGATTATCGCGCCAAATAACGACTTGCCTTAATTTGTAGTACAAAATAAAACCTTGCTATAACTTTAAAAAAAGCAGGGAGCCGACCATGTCACGTGCGGGTATCAGTCTTATCGCCTTAGCCAGCTGTCTCGCGGCCGGATCGGCCAATGCGGAAGCGGTCAAGGTCAGTTCGCCCAATGGCCGCATCGCTATCACGGTCGATCAAACCGAGGCCGGCCTGACCTATGCGGTCAGCGTCGACGGCAAGGCCATCATAGCGCCCTCGCCCCTGCAACTGAACCTCGATATCGGGCAGCTCGGCGCTGCGTCGAAGGTCCTGGGTCACACTGAGACCTCGGTCGATACGACCTGGAATCCGGTTGTCGGCAAGACGTCGGTTGCCCCCGATCACTATAGCCAGAGCGACATCGCCTACCAGGCCGGCGGCGACAAGGGCCTGAAATACGACGTCATTGTGCGCGCCTATGATAACGGCGTGGCCTTTCGCTACGTCATGCCTGAACAGGCAGGGGTCGTCGACTTCAAGGTGATGAACGAAGGCACCCAGTTCTTCTTCCCGGCCGATTATGACTGCTGGGGCGCCAATATGGGCAGCTTCTATACCAGTTTCGAAGGCGAATACGACCAGGTCAAGGCGTCGAAGATCCGTGACTTCAACAACTATATTGCGCCGCTGGTGTGCAAGACCGGCGCCGGCAGCCAAACCTTCGCCATTGCCGAGGCCGATGTCGCCGACTACCCGGGCTTTTACCTGGCCGGCCGCGGCGACGGTTCGCCCGGCGTGCGCGTCAACCTGCCGCCGCGCTTCGACAACAACCGCGGCTATCGCTTCCGCAAATCCGTGTCGGCCGATGTCCATATGCGCGGCAATGGCTTCAAGACACCATGGCGCGTTGTGATGATCGGCGACGCACCGGGCGACCTGACAGCGTCTATGCTGATCCCGACCCTGGCCGCGCCGTCGCAGATCGCCGACACGTCGTGGATCAAGCCGCAGAAGACCGCCTGGGACTGGTGGAATGACTGGGCGCTGGATATGCCGAATGCCGGCATCAACACCGCCAGCTACAAGGAATTTGTCGACTTCTCGGCCAGCATGAAGCTGGACGATATCCTGATCGACGAAGGCTGGTCGATCGGCAGCGACGTCGAACCCAACCCGAACGCCGACATCACGCGCGCCAAGCCCGAACTCGACATGCCGGCCGTGGTGGCCTACGCCAAATCAAAGAATGTCGGCGTCTGGGTGTGGGTGCAGTGGGAACAGCTCGATGTCCAGATGGACGATGCGCTCTCGGCCTATGAGGCGTGGGGCGTCAAGGGCATCAAGGTCGACTTCATGAACCGCAACGACCAGGAAATGGTCGACTATTATCATCGCCTGCTGAAGAAGGCTGCCCAGCACCACATCCTGGTCGACCTGCACGGCGCCTATCCGCCCAACGGCCTGAACCGCACCTGGCCCAACTATATCACCCAGGAAGGCGTGCTGGGCGCTGAGAACAACAAGTGGAGCGCGCGGATCACCGCCACCCACAATGTCACCCTGCCCTTTACGCGCATGATCCTTGGCCCAATGGACTATACACCGGGCGGTTTCCGTTCGTCGACCGCGGCCGATTTTGAAAAGGTGCGCCGCTATCACGCGCCCTATGTCATGACCACACGCGGCCAGGCTGTCGCCATGTATGTCGTCTATGACAGCCCGTTCCAGATGGTCTCGGACTCGCCGTCGGCTTACAAGAATGCCGACGGGAGTTGGGCCGACGGCGCGACCTTCATTCAGGACGTCCCGACCTCCTGGGACGAAACGCGCGTCCTGGCCGGAGATATCGGCCAGTATATCGTCACCGCCCGCCGCAAGGGCGCGACCTGGTATATCGGCGCCATGACCAATGAGTCCGGCCGCGACCTCACCGTGCCGCTGAACTTCCTGGGCGACGGTGCCTTTACCGCCAAAACCCTGCAGGACGGCGCCGACGTCAATCACCTGAACAGCGCCGAACAGCCGGTCACCGGTACAACCAGCCTGACGCTGAAGCTGGCGCCGTCCGGCGGAGCCGTGGCGGTGATTTCGCCCGATGCAAAGGGCAAAAAGAACAAGCACCGCTAGCAATAGCGGTCGCATCTTTGTCAGCTCAATCGCCGCATGGCTCCTCGCATAAGCTCGGACGGGCAGTCGCCCTTGCCAAGCCGCAATGAGTCAGCGTCATTGCGGCTTGGAATAAATCGTCCTACAGGGAGGCATGTCTGAGCGTGCCCCCCCTAAAGCCCCGCACTTTCCCGAGTTTGTCGCCCTGATCGCCAGTCTGATGGCGCTGGGCGCGCTGGGCATCGACTCGATGCTGCCGGCCCTGACGGTCATCGGCAACGACCTGCATGTCTCGGTACCCAACCACCTGCAATGGATCATTTCGATCTATTTCCTCGGCATGGGTGTGGGACAATTGACCTTCGGCATCCTGTCCGATTGGCTGGGGCGTAAACGCATCCTGCTGGGCGGTGTGGGATTGTATGTCCTGCTGGCCCTGGCTGCGGCGGTTACCCAGAATTTCACCGCCCTGCTGATCGTGCGCCTGCTGCAGGGCTTTGCCGTCTCGACCTCCAGCGTCGTGACGCGGTCCATCATCCGCGACCTGTATAGCGGCGCGCAGATGGCCAAGGTGACGTCGATCAGCCTGGTCGTCTTCCTGCTGGTCCCCATCATGGCGCCCAGTTTCGGCCAGTTGGTCCTGCTGGTCGCGCCCTGGCAGGTGATCTTCCTGGCCATGGCTGCGTTCGGCGCCTGCGCCGGGCTATGGGCTTGGCTGCGCCTGCCCGAAACCCATCCGGTCGAAAAACGCCGCCGCCCCGATCTCGGCCACCTGCGCCGCGTCGCCTTCTTCGTCGTCACGGAGCCCGGTTCGCTGTTCTACACCCTGGCCATCACCTGTCTGATTGGCTCGCTGCTGGCCTATGTCTCGCTGATGCCGCAGATTTTCCACGACGTCTTTCATCGCCCGGAGTTGATGGCCATCATTTTCGCCGCCTGCGCTGCCACCATGGGCGGGGCGTCGATCCTCAACGCCTCGATCGTCGAACGCCTGGGCACCAAGCGTATCTCGCACCTGGCCCTGTTCGGCTTTATCCTGGTCGCGGTGATACATTTCGCCTGGTCGCTGGCCGGCCTGGAGACGATTGTCAGCTTCCTGATCCTGCAAGCCCTGACCATGGGCCTGATGTCGCTGACCACATCCAATTTCGGCGCCATTGCGATGGACAGGATGGGCCACGTCGCCGGCACGGCTTCGTCCCTTCAGGGCGTGGTGTCGACCATCGGCGCCGGGGCGATCTCGGCCCTTATCGGCCAGGGCTGGACCGGCGGCGTCTGGCTGCTGCCGCTGGGCGCCGGCCTGTGCGGCCTCGTCGCGCTGGGCCTGGTTGCGATCAGCGAAAAGGGCCGGCTGGCGGCGCGTATTTGAGTCCAGGTTGCGAGGACGATGAGTCATCCGGGTTCGGTGAAGGCTTATACCGACGTCGTTTGTTTTGATCTCTGATAGTATACCCGGGCTGGCGGCCACTGCAGGGATACGTTTAGATAGGTTTGCCCACAGATTTTCACAGATTAGCACAGATTTTCAATGGCTTACTTGTCCGCGACAGCGGCTACGACAGATTAGGATCGCTACGCGACCAAGACAATCCAGATGCTGAAAATCTGTGCTAATCTGTGAAAATCTGTGGGCAATATTCTTTTTTATCAACCGCTTGATAGACGTTTGAATCCAATAGTCCGGCAAGCGGCTTGGGCGAAAAAGGTCAGAATCTCCTGCTGCGGGTATTACCTATCTCCCGCACCCGGTAGGGCGCGACTTATTCGTGTCTATTCGTGTTCATTGGCTTCGCCGAACGTTGTTTCGTGTTCCAAACCTTGCCGATGGTTCAGCCACACTTGTCCCACGAGGCTAAGCGCTGCCTGTCCTTTCAGCATAACAGGTTGGTCAAATAAGCCCCTGGTCGCGGTAGGCGCGTTCAAGGACGTCGAGGCCGGTCGAGCCGGCGCCCAGGCCCACGGCATGGAATTTCCGAATATCGAAGCTGGCGCCTTGGCGCGCCTTCATGGCGTTGCGCAGCTTCAACCACTGCATCTTGCCCGTCATGTAGCCCAGGGCCTGGCCCGGCCAGACGCAATAGCGATCGATCTCGTTTTCGGCTTCGGGCCGTTTACCGGTAACGCCCGTCAGATAGTCGACCGCCTGGGCGCGCGTCCAGCGCAGGTGGTGCAGGCCCGTGTCGACCACCAGGCGACCGGCCCGCAGCAGGGCGTCATTTACATAGCCGATCCTTCCGAAGGGATCGTCGGCATAGAGCCCCATCTCATCGGCCAGTTGTTCGGCATATAGCGCCCAGCCTTCGTCGTAGCCGTTGAAATCGGAGATCGGCTTGGCCAGGACCAACTTGCGCACCAGCGGTATGGCTTCGTTTTCGATCAGCAGGGAATTCTGAAAATGGTGCCCGGGTACGGCTTCGTGCGAGGTCAGGTCGGCCAGGGTCCACGACGGCGTGCCGGCCGTATCGGCCAGTTGCATATAATAGGCACCGGGGCGCAGGCCATCGACCGTACCCGCCAGATAATAGGGCGCGCCCGCACCTTCGTTAATCGGTGGCGGGCGCCGGACGATCAACTTCGCCCGGGGCATGGTCGAGAAATATTGCGGCAGGTAGGCCGATATCTTGTCGACTATGGCCCGAGCCTCGGCCATCACCTGTTCGCGGCCGGCATCGGTATTGGGGGCGATAAAACGCGGATCCTCATACAGCGCCGCCATGCGTTCGGCCGGCGTGCCGGTCGTCAGGCCCTGGGCGCGCAGCAACTGGTCGGCCAGGGCGTTCAGTTCCTTGACCAGATCGAGTCCGGTCTGGTGAATCTCCCCGGCGCTCAGGCTGGTCGAGGTGCCGGTACGCACCATGTGGGCGTAATAGGCGTCGCCCTGCGGCAGGCGCCAGACACCGGCGTCCTCGCCCGCCAGGGGCAGTTCGGCCTCAAGGGCTGCGATCTGGGAATCCAGGGCCGGGAAGATCTTTGCCGTGACGACAGCTTCAGCGCGGCCGGCCCACTCGCCGTCGATGGCCTTGTCCCGGGTGCGCCGCGCCACCGAGGTGATCAGCAGGTTGCCATCGGCCGGCTGGGCCCGCCAGCGTTTCAGGCCGGCAATGGCGCGTTTCAGCAGGAAGGCCGGCGGCCGTGCCCCGGCGGCGACATCCTCATGGAAGTGACCGGTTTCCTGCGTCAGCACATCGCCGAAACGATCAAGACGCGCCATATAGGCCTCGGCGTCGTCACGCGTTTCGATTTGGTGGTTGCTGTCGAAAAAGTCAGGCAGGGCCTGGGCCATTCCGCTGAGATGACTGATGACATAGGGTGATTGCGGCTGCGACGGGCCTTTGACGCCGTAGGCGAAATCCTTCACGCCGCTCAGCAGGGTCGACCATTGCCAGTCGAGGGTGTCGTAATTGATCCGGTCCATGCCCGACAGTTTCGCCCGGCCGACGGCCTTCAGATCCTTCAGCGAGGTTTGCAGCAGGTCAGCATAGGCCGCGCGATCGGCGGGCGCATCGCCTTCCAGCCGGGATTTCTGGGCAACATAGACGCCCTTGTCGACGCCGAAACTGGTGCACAGGATAGGCGAGAGTTTCATGAAGCCGTCATAGGCCCTGTCGCACACGGCCTGCATGGCGGAGGCGGCCGTCTTTGACAGTACGGGCGCTGCAGTCGCCGCCAGTCCCAGGCTGGCGCCGCTCATAAGAAAGGTCCGGCGATCCATGGTCAACTCCTGCTGCAAAGGTTGCGGCAGATGATCACGGGCCGCTGAAAGATGCAACCGGTTGCGCTGGAAACTGACATGACTCAAATTTAATTTGCAAGATATGCTGCTTTGCCATATACCTTGCATAACAAAGTATATGGTTTTGGAAAGCAACATGCCGCCCCCCATCAAAGACCCGCCTGACAAGACGACCGAAAGCCGGCGTACCCAAATGTACAAGGGCGTGCTGGAGCTGGCCCTGATGAGCCTGCTCAGCGAAGGCGCGCAATACGGCCTGCGCATCCTCGACCAATTGCGCGATGAAGCCGGGCTCGATCTGGCCGAAGGCACACTCTATCCGCTTCTGCACCGGCTGGAAAAAGCCGGCCTGATCAAGGCGGAATGGCGCCATGAAGCTGAGGCCAGCCATCCGCGCAAATATTACGGCCTGACCGAAGCGGGCGCCGCCGATCTCAATGATCAGCGCCAGGTCTGGCTTAACCTCACCCAACGCCTCAACGCCTTTCTGCAAAGGACGACCGCATGACCGAGCAAGTAACTGTCGAATCCTGGCTGAAGGCACTGGACGCGGCCCTGGTCTCCCTCCCCGCCGATGCGCGCGCCGATATCGTCGCCGAAGCGCGCGGCCATCTCGAAGAACGCCTGGCCGCCGGACTTTCGGCCGATTCTGCCCTGCACGGATTCGGAACCGCCAAAACCTATGCGCAGGGATTTGTCGACCAGCACGCCCTCGATACGGCGCTTTCATCCAAAAGGATAATACCCATGATCAAGACTCTCGCCGCCTTTACCAGCCGCAGCATTATCGCCTTTTTCGGCCTGATGGGCGCCCTTCTGTTCGGCGGCATCGCCCTGGGCTCGATCGTGTCGATCGTGCTCAAGACCATCAAACCCGATGCGGTCGGCCTTTGGGTTGAATCCGACACGCGCTTCAGTCTGGGCACGATTTCCAACCATGCCGGCGCCACCGAGATTGCCGGCAACTGGGTTTATCTGATCTTCCTAGCCCTGATCATCGTCGGCAGCTTCCTGGCGCGCGGCAGCCTTATCGCCGCCATCCGCAGCATCAAGGGCCGGATGCCGATCACGGGCTGACATGAGTCTTGCCGGCCTTGCTTTCGCCTTTCATCAAGCGCAATCTTGGCCGACATCAGCCATGTTTGGGGGAATATCATGAAGATCACGATGTGCCTGGCGGTTGTGTCCGTCGTCTGCCTTGCCGGGCCTGTGAAGGCTCAGGCCACAACGCCGCCAGCCCCGTCCTCCGATTGCGTTATTCCGGAAAACCTTCTCAACGGAGCAGGCCTCTATCTCGGCGAAATGCACGGGACTCAGGAATCACCCGACTTGGCGTTATGTCTCGTCAAGGACGCCTTGGCGCGACGGGACGGCCCTGTCGTGGTGTCGCTGGAATTGCCGGCCGATGCCGGTGATGCCCAATCGTTATTCTGGAACGGGACCGACGGACGATCGTCACTCGCTATGCAGGGCCTGGTGGTCCAGCTTATGGTGATGACGGCAATCGAACCGCGCCTCAGTGTCGATTTTCATGCCGAATGCCCGATGTCCGAAATGCCCACCGATTTCAACGCCTTCGTCAATGAATGCTACGGCCGCAACTTGGTCGCCTCCGCCGCCAAGGGCTATCTGATCGCACTGAGCGGCAATGTCCACGCCTTGCGCACCCTTCCCGCCTATGTGGGCGGTACCTACAAACCCGCCGGCGGCTACCTGCCGGCAAATGTCAGAACGGTCGATATCGTCACTGTGGACGACGGCAGCTTCTGGGGCTGCCAGGACAATGGTTGCGGCGTCCACGTCCTGAAAGGTTCGCATGATCTGGCGGGCCTGAGCGGCTTCCAGCCAGACACCGCGCGTGGTTATGACTATCTCTATGTGCTGCAAACTTCCACCGCTTCACCGCCGGCCGCGGCGCCTTAGGCCGTCTTTAGCTGGGTTTCCATCCAGTCCATGTCCTCGTCGGCCAAACCAAAATGATGGCCGGTTTCATGGATCAGGATGTGGGCGACCAGGTCTTCTAAGGTCACGCCGCCTTCCGCCCATTCGTCGAGGATCGGACGGCGGAACAGATGGATCATGGCCGGCAGGTCGCCGGTCATGGCTTCCAGTTCGGCCGGGCGGCCGGTATAGAGTCCGGTCAGCTCGAACGGGTCGTCGATCCCAAGATCCGCCAGCATGGTTGCCGAAGGAAAATCATCGACCCGCACAACGATATCGCGCAGATGACGGGCGAAGGGATGCGGCAGCTTCTTCATCGCCGCACGGGCGATGGACTCGATATCATCGAGCGTGGGGGCGGTGCCGTAGGTCATTCGGCAGCGGTCTTCGTCTCGTCCGGATGGACTTCGACGACCTTTTCACCATCCCATTCGACCCAATACTGACCCAAACGGCGCTTGCGGTCCAAGGCTTTGTCGACTGCTCTTTGCAGAGCTTCGAGGCCGTGATCGGCCCATTGCGACAACTCGGTTTTACTCATCTCATAATCCCGCCAGACGTCTTATGTGGTCGAAAAAGGCCTGATTGCCGATGACTAACATGTCGCCAGACTGCTCAAAAATCTTGTCAGCCTGGCCATCGTCATTCATGTAGCAAACGCATCTATCGACACGTATTCTATAGTCATTCAGCAAATTTCGCAAACTGCGCGGAAAACGGCGCTCAATATCCGAAACCGGAATATTGTGGCCACCGTGGGCGACCCGCTCGATGACGCGGCGTTTGGAAACTTCGACACTCGGTAAGGCGAGATAATACAGTTCGACTGACCATCCAGCGCTACGCAGCCGGTCTATCAATGCCAGATAACCGCGCCCGGCAAGCGTTGTTTCAATGGCAAAGTCTTCGTTGGCGACAATGCGGGCCTCCACCTCTTTCAGGAATAACCGGCCGGCAGCAGCCGCTTCCCTTTCGGGCGCGAAAGGCGACAGCCCTGAGGCGATCATGTCCGCATTGATGAAGCGGAAGCCGCTTGCCAATTCCGGCAGATATTCCATAGCAAAGGTCGTCTTGCCGGCGCCGTTGGGGCCTGCGATGATCAGGCATCTGGGCATGTGCAGCCTCCATTAACGCGCTCCGAGCCGAAAATCGTGAGATTTGAGTCGAGAAGCAGGAGGCTAGCGCCGCCTGTATGCTTATACAGGCAAGCGACGACGACGCACCCTCCCCCTTAAACGATTCACTGGATCGTTTAAGCGCTCGATGGCCAAAGACCGCGATTTTCTAACTCTCCTGGTCTTCCGACAACCCCATTATATGGAAGCCGGCATCGACATGGACAACTTCGCCAGTGGTCGAGAAGCCGAGGTCCGAACACAGCCACAGGGCCGAGCCGGCGACGCCCTCCATGGAGGTGGCTTCCTTCATGGCGGAGAACTGGCCCGACTTGGCGTGCAGGCCGCGGCCGCCGGAGATACCGGCCAGGGACAGGGTGCGCATGGCGCCGGCCGAGATAGCGTTGACGCGAATGCCCTTGGGGCCCAGGTCGCGGGCGATGTAGCGTGTGGAGGCTTCCAGGGCAGCCTTGGCGACACCCATAGTGTTGTAGTTGGGGATGACGCGTTCCGAACCGAGATAGGTCAGGGTGACCATGGAACCGCCATTGGGCATCAGTTCGGCGGCGCGGCGGGCCGAGTCGACGAACGAGAAGGCCGAGATATTCATGGCCAGCAGGAAGCCTTCGCGGGTGGTATTCTCAACGAAGGAGCCTTGCAGTTCATTCTTGTTGGCGAAGGCGACCGAATGGACCAGGAAGTCGATTTCGCCATAGACCTCTTTCAGCTTGGTGAAGGCGGCGTCCATCGACGCGTCTGATGCGACGTCGCATTCGATCAGGTGCTGGACGCCGATCGATTCGGCCAGCGGTTGGACGCGGCGCAGCAGGCTTTCCCCGAGGTAGGAGAAGGCGATGTCGGCGCCTTGAGCCGCCAGTTGACAGGCAATGCCCCAGGCGATGGACTTGTCATTGGCGACGCCCATGACCAGGCCTTTTTTGCCCTTCATCAGGTCGCCCTTGGGGAAGTTCCATTCATCGGCCATATTCGCAATCCTCGTGTGAAGTGGTGGCCGTTAAGAGCAAATAACGTGTGACGGGTCAAGGGTGCTTGCACCCTTGCCGCCGGAGGCCATTTTTCAGCTTTGACTCGTGAGTAAAGGAAGCCCCCTCCGTCGGCTTCGCCGACACCTCCCCCGCAAGCGGTGGAGGACTGCAGGAAGAAGCGACTTGTCTTAAATTATCTACAGGTCTTCCCGGCTCAGGATAATCGACCCGTTGGTGCCACCAAAGCCGAACGAGTTCGACATGGCGGTACCGATCGGTCCATCATGACGGGCGCGCAGAATCGGCATGCCTTCGAAGTCCGGATCGAGATTGTCGATATGGGCGCTCTCGGCCGCGAATCCGTTCTGCATCATCAGCAGGCAATAGATGGCTTCCTGCGCACCGGCCGCGCCCAGGCTGTGGCCGGTCAGCGACTTTGTGGAGGATATCTTCGGCCCGCTCTCACCAAACACCTTACGGATGGCGTCCATTTCCTTGGCGTCGCCGACCGGGGTCGAGGTGCCGTGCGGATTGAGGTAATCGATCTTGCGCCCGCCCGCTTCGGCCAGGGCAAGCTTCATGCAGCGTTCGGCGCCCTCGCCGCTCGGCGCCACCATGTCGTAGCCGTCGGAATTGGCGGCATAGCCGACTATTTCAGCGATGATATTGGCGCCGCGCGCCTTGGCGTGTTCATACTCTTCGACGACCACCATGCCGGCGCCGCCGGCGATGACGAAGCCGTCACGGTCGCGGTCATAGGCGCGCGAGGCGACCGAGGGCGTAGCGTTGAAGTTGGACGACATGGCGCCCATGGCGTCGAACATGTCCGACAGGGTCCAGTCCAGCTCTTCCGTGCCGCCGGCGAAGATCATGTCCTGCTTGCCCATCATGATCTGTTCGGCGGCCGCGCCGATACAGTGGACAGACGTCGCACAGGCGCTGCTGATCGAATAGTTGATGCCGCGGATTTCGAACCAGGTGGCAAGCGTCGCCGAAGGGCCGGACGACATGGCCTTGGGCACGGCAAACGGCCCGATGCGCTTGGGCGAGTTCTTTTCGCGCGTCACGTCAGCGGCTTCGACAATGGCCCGTGTCGACGGTCCGCCGGCGCCGAAGATGATGCCGGTGCGTTCGTGGGAGATATCGGTCTTTTCCAGGCCGGCCGACGCAATCGCCTGTTCCATGGCGATATGGCCATAGGCGGTGCCGGGCGCCAGGAAGCGCGCCGCACGACGATCGACCATCTTGGTCCAGTCGCCGATCTTCGGCGCCGCATGGACCTGGCACTTGAATCCGAGGCGAACATAGTCGTCGGCAACGACGACGCCCGAGCGCGCCTGACGTAAAGACTCTGTGACCTCATCGACACCATTGCCGATCGAGGAGACAATCCCCATACCCGTTATCACGACTCTACGCATGCAAACGTCCCAGCTTAACCACCACTGTACTTGTCTTCGACGGGAACCGGTCCGGTTCCACCTCCGGGTTTATTCCCAGGTCCTTGTCTAACCGAGGTCCTTGGCGTCAAAAAGGCCGACGCGCAGCCCCGATGCCTGATAGATAGTCTTGCCATCGGCTTCGACAACCCCATCGCCGATACCCATGATCAATTTGCCCGACATGACGCGCTTCATATCGATCCTGTACGTCACCTTCTTGACGGCCGGCGTTACCTGGCCGGTGAACTTGACGTCGCCGACACCCAAGGCACGGCCGCGTCCCGGATTGCCGCGCCAGCCGAGATAGAAGCCGACCAGTTGCCACATGGCGTCCAGCCCCAGGCAACCCGGCATGACCGGATCGCCGATAAAATGGCAGGCGAAGAACCAGAGTTCAGGCGTGATATCGAGCTCGGCCACGATGTGGCCCTTGCCATGGGTGCCGCCATTGTCCGTGATCTCGATGATTCGATCGAACATGAGCATCGGCGGAGCAGGCAACTGGGCATTGCCCGGCCCGAACATATCGCCGCGCCCGCAGGCCAAAAGGGCTTCATAATCAAACGAGTTCGGGCGATCCGTCATGCGAAATAAGGGCTCCGGGGCACATGGGCGCAACCCTCAGGCCGCGCGATCACGATGCACGTAACAATAAAGAAGTGTGCGTTACACGACGGGGCGCAATGGCTCAATGTTTTTTTATGGTTGGGTAGGTCGCTCGCGCTGCTACTGCGCTGCCAGCGGGTTGGGCCGGGCGCAGATCGGCGCTGTCGCCGTGCCCCACAGGACATTGCGCGGCGCCCAACCGGTCTGGCCGCCGACCGATATACGGCACCAGTCCTTCTTGCACTTGTCGAGCTGGGCCAGGGCGCGCGGCCGGACGATGGCGCGAACACTGGAGTCGGCATCGGGTCCGGAGCGCAGTTCCAGGTTCTGCACCGGGGTTAGTACAGTCCGCGGCGCCTGCAGCATGGTCTTGCTGACCCAGGCGACGCCGCCATCGGGATCGCAGACCAGCCGCCAGTCGCGGGTCTCGGAAATGATCTGTACGGGCAGCGACACGACGCGATAGGTCCATACCTTCGGGTTGTCCTTGCTGGGGCCATTTCGGGCATAGACTTCCGACCGGCGCAACATAGCCCAGCGCGGCACCGGCGCCTTGGACGGCGTGTCGTATTCCGGCTCACCGGCGTGAACCGGCACGGCCAGCAGCCCCAATAGGGTCAAAGCGGCCAGAAGACGGCCCGCGCGCGGCGCGAAATGGCAAAAGGGGGCTTGTAAAGTCTGGGTCAAGGCGTTTATGTCGGGGCGATTGTCGGACAGGGCTGAGATGCCGGGCAAGCTTGTATAATCGCCGGGTTTTGTTCAGATTTGGTTAACCGATAGTTGACGCGCATGCCGGGCCAGCCACGGGAAAGGGCTGAACCTGCGTATAACGATCAAAAAAAGGCTTTCATGAGCACTGCAAAACTCAAGGTCGTGCTGACGATCAAACTGCCCGAAGCCGTGGAAACGCGGATGCGTGAGTTGTTCAACACCACCCTGTGGTTTGAGATGTCGCCCATGCCGCCGGAAAAAATCCTTCTGGCAGCGCAGGACTGCGACGTCCTGGTGACCTCGATCAACGATCGCATCGACGCCGATTTCTTCGACCAGGTCGGCGACCGCCTGAAGATGATCGCCAATTTCGGCGTCGGCTACGACCATATCGACGTCATCAAGGGCACCGACAAGGGCATTGTCATCACCAATACGCCGGGTGTCCTGACGGAGGACACGGCCGAAATGACCATGGGCCTGATCCTCGCCGTATCGCGGCGCTTCGTCGAAGGCGCCGCCATCGTGCAGAGGGGCGAGTTTTCCGCCTGGTCGCCGACCTTCATGCTGGGCCGCCGCGTCTATGGCAAGCGCCTGGGCATTATCGGCATGGGCCGCATCGGCCAAGCCCTGGCCAGGCGCGCCCGGGCGTTCGGCATGAGCGTACATTATCATAACCGCAAGCCCGTTTCGGCGCGCATTTCCGACGAACTGGGCGCGACCTACTGGGACGATCTTGACCAGATGATGTCGCGCATGGACGTTATCTCGATCAATGCGCCGGGCGGATCCAGCACCTATCACCTGCTCAATGCCGAGCGCCTGGCCAAGCTGCAACCTCACGCCATTCTTGTTAACACCGCGCGCGGCCAGATCGTCGACGAACGCGCCCTGGCCGCCATGCTGAGCGAAAAGCGCATCGCCGGCGTCGGTCTGGACGTCTATGAACGCGAGCCGGCGATCAATCCCGAACTGATCGGCCTGCCCAATGCGATCCTGCTGCCGCACATGGCGTCCAGCACGGTCGAGGCGCGCACCGACATGGGCGACCGGGTGATCATGAATGTGAAGACCTTCCAGGACGGCCACCGCCCGCCGGATCGCGTGATTCCGGCCATGTTATAGGCCGTTCACACTTTTTCACAGGTTTTGGCAAAAAGGCGCTTGCCAAGTTTTCGGCCTTACGTCTATAAGCGCCTCCTCTCCGGCGGGGTTCACCCCTGCACCTTACGGAATGAGCGGGCGTAGCTCAGCGGTAGAGCGCCACCTTGCCAAGGTGGATGTCGAGAGTTCGATCCTCTTCGCCCGCTCCAATCCTTTCAGACCCTTCGTACTGAGTGCGCCAACATGAACCTTGATGGTAAGTGGCGTATTGTCGAAATGCCCGATTTCGACGCCGATTATCCCGATCTGGTCGGCCCCGCCTATATCCTTTTCGAGGACGATGGTTCGGGAGAGTTTGCCTTCGGCTGCTGTACCGGCCACATCTGGGCAGCCAGCACTACAAAGGCGACCATCATCGACTTCTCATGGCGTGGCAGTGATGAAATGGACGAAGTCAGCGGAGACGGCGGAGCCGAACTGCAGCCTGACGGCTCAATCCGGGGCGAAATCAGCTTCGAAAGTGGCGACGAATATACATTCATTGCCCGAAAATGGACGTCTCCAACAGCCGGCTAGCTAAGCTGCATCACTTATACCGCCCCGCTTTGGCTGCCGCCGAGGCCGGGGCGGTATAATTTTCACCATTCACTCAAGTCTACGTTATCGTGGAAACCTATCCCGTGTCGCCCTTCAGCCAGTCCAGCGCGTCGTCCATGTCGGTAAAGCCGTAATAGACTTCCTTCGGAAAATAATGGCCGGCCAGGCCCGCGCGGTTGGCCGATATCGGATCAGGATGCACCACCGCCACCTTGGCGCTGTAGGCGATATCACGGGTCAGATCGTTCCACCAATTGGCATAGGCCTGAATGTCTTCGAATTCGAGATAGCCCGTGCCTTTGCGCAAATCGACCAGGCGATTGTACAGCCACGGCTCGTCGATCGTTTGATACAGACGAACGACTTCATCAAAATATTCACGGCTACTGTAGCTGCCACGCACATTGATAAAGAGGAGTTTGCTCTCCTCCACCGCTGTCATGCTCATGGCAAAACGATCTGGCATTGCTAAGTCCATTTTGCTGGGCGCGCCACACGCGAGAAGAATATTGCTTGAATAAGCCACCGGCGCAACCATTGAGGTCTTGAACGTCCCAGACTTAATTTACCGGCGCGTGCATCGAAATCACAACGCCCTACGTAGACGGAACATGTTCTCGCCCAGAGCCTGGTCCGGATTTGCATCACGCCGCCTTGCGCAGCGCGCCGGCATCGCATGCGCGGTGCTGGCCGGACACGCCGCCATCCTGATGCTGATGGCATGGGAGATACACCCGGCGACCTCGGTTCAGCCGGGCGACAATGGCCAGGTCGTCACTGTCAGTCTGATCAGCGCCCTCCCTGCCGAGTCCACGCCGAAAGCCAACAAGGCCAAGGTTGAAAAGGCGGTAGAGGCCGAACCCGTTTCGGATCCCGTCGGAACGCAGCCCGCAGATCCGGTCGAGGCAAGCGAACCGGTTGATGACTCGCCGATGCTGTCAGAGGCTGAAACTCAGGCTGTCGAAGCCTTCGACTTGGCATCGGCCACAGGCGAGCCCGACGCACCGTGCAACCTGACCCAAACCCTCTCCGGCGTCCTCGCACAAAGCCCGGCCGTGCGCCTGGGTCTCGACGAACTGCCACTGGAGCAGCGCTCGGTCGCCAATGCCGTCATGCTGTGGGACGGACAATGGCCCGGCGACACCCGCATCGGCGGCAAGGCCGTGTTACGCGCTCTGCTGGTCAAGGCCGTGTCGACCGCGCAGCCACCGTGCCTGACGGCGCAGCAGCGCGGCCCGGCACTGTTCCTTATTCCCGACAACGATCGCACCGTCGTGCTGGCGGTCGGCTCCGGCCTGTGGACCTGGGGCGACCTGCTGACCACCCCTTCAGACGTTGGCGGAGATTATTTGCTGACCGCTGCATCCGGATTTCCGACGCTCCCGTAGTCAGTGCAGGGCCGAATTCAAGATCAAACAGAGATCGCAAGACAATCAGGAGGGTTGACGTGAAACTACCGAACCGAGGTGGCATAGCCATCGTAACCGCTGTAAGCGCACTCGCCTTGATCGTGGGGGCTCCGGCGCTGGCTTCAAGCCACCGGGAAGCGCCCGGCATCACCAAGTCGCCCAAGGTTGACGCTACGGACTTTTACATGTTCCGCAGCTATGAGCCGGGCCGCGAAGCCTATGTGACCTTCCTGGCCAATTATCAGCCATTGCAGGATCCGGGCGGCGGACCGAACTATTTCATGATGGACCCGGACGCTGTCTATGAAATCCACGTCGACAATGTCGGCGACGCCAAGGAACACCTGACCTTCCAGTTCAAGTTCGCCAACACCCTGGCCAATAGCGACAAGGGCATCCAGCTCAATATCGCCGGCACGACCAGTTCGATTTCTCTGCGCGACGCCGGATCGGTGACCGCGACAGCCAATCGCGCCGACAGCGAAAACTATACGGTGACCCTGATCACCGGCGACCGGCGCACCGGCACCAAGGCCGCGGTGACCAATGCCAGCGGCGGCGGCACTTCGTTTGGCAAGCCGTTCGACAATGCCGGCACCAAGACGGTCTCCAACTACGCCGCCTACGCCAACAGCTACATCTATAACGTCAATATTCCGGGCTGCAGCACGCCGGGCCGGGTCTTTGTCGGCCAGCGTGCTGAAGCTTTTGCGGTGAATCTGGGCGCCATCTTCGACCTGGTGAATTTCGTGCCGATCGAAGGCGACAGCGCCCCCGGAGCTCATGACGGCGGCGGCTTTCCGGGCGGTATCACCCAAAGCCATAGCCATGACGAACTTTACGGCAAGAAGAACGTCACCACCCTGGCCCTGGAAGTGCCGATCGCCTGCCTGACCGGCAGTGGCAACGGCGTCATCGGTGGCTGGACCACAGCCAGCCTGCCTCAGGCCCGCCTGATCGATCCGAACCCGACCTACGCCCAACCGACCGTTTCGGGTGGCGCCTATACCCAGGTGTCGCGCCTTGGCATGCCGCTGGTCAATGAAGTCGTGATCGGCCTGCCGGACAAGGACAAGTTCAATGCCTCGGCGCCATCGGGTGACGGCCAGTTTGCGGCCTATGTCACCAATCCGACCTTGCCGGCCATTCTGAACCTGCTGTTCAAGGACCCGGTCAATACGACCCTGCATGCCTCGATCCCCGACCTGGCGCCGAACAACTTCCCGCGCAACGACCTGGTCGCCACCTTCCTGACCGGCTTCCCAGGTCTGAACCAGCAGAAGACGGTGACGGCGTCTGAAATGCTGCGCCTGAATACCGCAGTGTCGCCAACCCCACGCGCCACCCAGAAGACCCTGGGCGTCGCCGGCGACGACCTTGCCGGCTTCCCCAACGGCCGCCGTCCTGGCGACGACACGGTCGATATTGCCCTGCGCGTCGTTATGGGCGCCCTGTGCTATCCGGTGCCGATCAACGGAACCCCAACCAATCTCGGCCTGTGCACGCCGGCCCAGGCGCCGGTCGGTAATGTGCCCTTCACGGATGGTGCGCCGATCTCGGCCACCGAACTGCAGGACAGCTTCCCGTACCTCAACACCCCGCTTCCCGGCGCCCACTGATCAAGGAGAGAGATGATGAAGAAACTTGTCATAGCCAGCGCCATCCTCGCCCTCGCCGCCAGCCTTTCGGCCTGCGGCGGTGGTGGGGGCGGCGGAGGCGGCGGTACCGTGGTGGTGACGCCCCCCGTTGCGACCGATCCCAATGCGAAGTTCGGCGCCAAGTTCGCGGCGGACTTCAAGGCCGATTCCAATGCGACCCCGGCCTCGGTCAGTGCTTCGGATGTGGTGCCGGTCGATCCGGCCGCCTCACCGTCTGCCCTTCACTAAGGCGAGGTTGGAGTCAAAGAAACGGCCCGTCAGTTTCGGCGGGCCGTTTTGCTATGTGTTACAGCGCGCCCAGTTATCTGATGATTTCCCAGGGGCGGCTTCTTCTTCAGGAGACCCTTTGATCTTACGGTTATTTTCAACGCGGAAAGCGCCGAAAAGTCGGAAAGACGCGGAAAAAGAAAACATATATGGTCTTCTACGCCCGAAGGGCATTCATGCCACGCTTGCGGCAACACTCTCGAACAGAAAGCGCTGCGCGCGATAGAAACAACATTCTAGATTTCCGCGTCTTTCCGACTTTTCGGCGCTTTCCGCGTTGAAAATATCTTTAAGTTCAATATATTACGCGACAATCCATGCAGTGCACCGGCGAGTTACGCCCGTAATAGCAGGACGCGTTACTTTCCGGCCGAATAGCCAAACGTCAGGCTGGAGAAGGTCGTCATGAAATCGGCCTTGGGATCCTTGATTGGCTGCGTCCAGATAACGTTCATCTGCCACAGGCCGAGGTGCGGGAAATGCACCGTCGCCCGCCCTTGCGCATCGGTCAGCAAGGTTTCCACCGGTCGCGCATCAAAGTCGAGATTGTTGAGCTTGACCGTCGCGCCCGCCAGCGGCTTGCCCTGATAATAGACATGGACAGGCAGAATACCCCTGAAACCGGGCGCATAGGGATTGAGGTCCGGTACGATTTCCAGCGCCAACCCCGTCGCCCGCGTGGCGACGGCGTCGTCGCCTTTGGCATAGCTCCCGACCTGTACCAGCGACTTGGCGCAGCGGCTGTAGACTTCACGGCCGGGCGCGTCGGTCTGACGCGACTGACGACGCAAATTGATCGCCAGAACCAGCCCCTCGGCCTTGAGGTAATCGGTAAAGCGCAATCCGGGCAGCTCCGAATAGGTGCCGTTGGTCGAAAAGCTCAAAACCTGCAAGCCCGGCTTGGCAAAGCGCAGGACGGAATCGGCATTGGCGTCGCCCATGCGCAACTCAGCCCGCCGGTCGATCTGACCGGTTGCGGTCGTGGCGGTAAAACGCGTGACGCGATCGGCGGTGATCAGCGACTTCTGCCGGTTCTCGCCATGCCCGACCAGTATCATCATGCTGGTGCTGCCACCCGGCGCGACGGCAAAGGCATGCGGCTGAAGCCAGAAATCGTGGGCGATCGCAGGCAGCGGCGCCAGTAACAGGACCGCCGCTAAAACAAAATATTTAAGGGATGGAGTCATCGCTTTGCCCACCAGGTTCGTAGAAGCTGCAACATCCGGACTGGACCGCACAGCATGTCGTCATCGCCTTATACGAACCAAACCGGCGTTCAGGCGCAGCGACACGCACAATTTTCACCACCGCCAACTCTGATCGCCATCGCGCTGGCGGTCAGCCTGATGGCCTTGGCCTCGCCGGCCTCGGCGCATTCCGGCACTGGCCTGGCCGGCGGGTTCATCTCAGGCTTCCTGCACCCTCTCACTGGCTGGGATCACCTGCTGGCCATGGTATCAGTGGGACTGTGGGGCGCCATATTGGGCCGGCCGCTGATCGTCGCCCTGCCCGTCATCTTTCCTGCCATGATGGTGGTCGGAGCCTTTTTCGGCATACTGCACGTCCCCATGCCACCGGTAGAGATCGGTATCGCCGTCTCGGTCCTGGTCCTGGGATCGGTGATCGCCCTGGGTTACCGGGCGCCGGTGTGGCTGGCCTGCGGGATCGTGGCGTTGTTCGCCCTGTTCCACGGCTATGCCCACGGTAATGAACTGCCCTCGGCTGCCGATCCGGTCGGCTATTCGACCGGCTTCGTGCTCTCGACCGGCCTGTTGCATGTCTGCGGTATCGGCATCGGCCTGATCAACGATCGCAAGATCGGTCCCGTCGACGGCAAGCTAATCATCAAGGCGCTGGGCGTGGCTATCGGCCTGGCCGGCCTGGTGTTTCTGTATCAGGCGGTGTTCTAATGCGCGGCGCCGCCCTGCCTGATGCCCTGCTGGCCGCGTCCCTGGGACTGGCGTTGAGCTATGCCGCGCCGAAGGTCGCACGTCAGGCCGCCGGCGTCATGGCGGTCGTAGCTCTGGCCATTGCCTTTTTCCCGATCGCCGGCCTGTCCGACGATACCGCCTTCACCGGCTGCTGGATCGGCATCTTGCTTTCGGCCGCCAGCGTCCATTTACCGAAAGGCCCAGGGCCGTGGGCATCGCGGGCCCTGGCGCTGAACGCAGGCGTTTGGGCAGGGCTGGTCACCCACGTCGAGGGCGGCGCCATGGCGGCGGTCATGGGCCTGCCGCTGTTGCTGCTGGCGGTCGCCGGTCAGATGGTCGTCAAGCGCGGCTGGGGCGTCGCCATCAAGGTGGCGTGCAGTTGGCTTATCGCGATTGCCCTGCTGGAAATGGGTCTGATGTTGGTGCCTACGCCGGGGTACGCGCCGGACCACATGGACTGAGGGTTGGGTAAACCGCAGGCTGAAGACAGATCATGAACCGTCAGTATGCCGAGTCAAACGTATAGCGTTTGACCTCCATGCGCTGATTGACGCAGATTTTTCAGAGCTCGTTCTGCTAATGCGGACAGGCCCAATGGCTTATTGCCGCTTCGCGGCGAACATGTTCAATCGGCGCTTCGGTAAGACGATAGTGCATTGAAAAATCTGCGTTAATCTGCGAAATCTGCGGTCAAAAAAATCAAGGCTGAAACTGCAGGTCGCCGCGGATATAGACCAGGGCGCCGCGCGGGCTGCTGAGCGGACTGTGGCGCGTGCCGGCAAAGGCCATGTGCAGGTCGCCGGCACGAATGGTCACGCCATCGATCTCGATCTCGCCTTCCAGCACCAGACATTCCTCGATGACGGCATGGCCATGGCTCGGCACCACCGTGCCCGGCGCCACGCGGTACAGCACGCCGCTGATCGCGCTTGCCGTATCGGCGAACAGGATCTTGCGCTCGACGCCCGGCAGGAAGTCTTCCCACGACAGGCTGGTGGCGCGCATGGTGCGGGTCTGCGGTGATTGTTCGAGATCGTCTATGGCCTGGTCGATGCGGTCCCAGACCGATGGTGGCGGCGTGACGCCGGCGCCCGGCCGTTCCAGCCCGGCGAAAATCTGCTCGTAGTCACCGACCCGGCTGGCCAGCGCCTTGTCGCCAGGCATGCGCTGTTCGACGCTGGCGATCTCGGTGAAGTCGGCCACGCCGAAGGCGTACCGCATCGCCAGAAGGTCGTCCGAATCGTTCATGGGATCGTCAAACACTCTCTCAGTTGCGCCAGGCCCCGGCGGACCCAGCTCTTGGCGGTACCGACCGGCACCTTCATCTCAACGGCCAGCTCTTCGTGAGTCAAGCCGTAGGTGTAACATAGCTGCAGAGCCCGGTGAACCTCCGGTCTCAGGGTCTGCAGGCCGCGCTTCAGCGCGATATGGTTCTCGGCCTCGGTCCAGCGCGTATCTGGCTCGGCGTCGAAGCAGATATCATCACTGTCACCGCCCAGCACTTCACGGCTGGAGATACGCAAACGGTCAATCGCCTTGCGCCGGGTCATGGAAAACAGCCAGGCATAGGCATTGCCGCGCGCGACATCGAACAAATGCGCCTTCTTCCACACCGTCACGAAAACGTCCTGGAGCAGGTCTTCGGCCACTTCGCGTCGCCTTACCATACGCAGCAGAACGGCAAACAGACGCGGTGAAATCAAACCGTAGAGCGATTTTAACGCCGAACGGTCATGTTCCGCCACGCGCTCGATCAGGAAGTTGAGATTGACTGCATCCTGGTCGTCGCGCGGCCTGTCCGGTGCAACCGTATCCCTGTCGAGGCCATCCTTACCAGACATAGTGGCCTGCCCGGCGTGGCGTTCGAGGACAATTGCGGTCATGGGTGCGTTCCTCCGCGATACCCCGATGTCGGCTTGTGACGGGTACGTGGTCAATGCGGAGCGCGTGACGCGATCTCGCCACCCCTACGCCGCCCATCGATGTCGCACCCCGGATAATCATGAATATAGGTCAGCCTCTTGCGCGCAGAATGCGCGAAGTGCGGAGAGCGCAAGCTCCCCGCACATGACCGGGGCAATAGAATCAGCTCGTCACGTCGCGAGGGCCGCTGCGGGACACGGGAAAAACCATTGATCGATCATACTGCCGCAGGGACAGTTGTTCTGATACGATGGTAAGCCGCGTGAGGATTTGTCCCGGCTGCGAAATAATGCAGATTATGTGCAAAAAGCCGTCTCTACATCATCGGCCCGAAGCGATACGACAGGCTGACCATGACCGTATCGATCTCGAGACGGTCTTCGCTGCGTCGGATGTCGGTGCCGGCGGCGCTGGTCGTTACGAACATATTGGAGGCAAAGGTAACGGCGCCGGGACCGGCGTGGACGACGACGCCTTTGTCGTCCAGGGAGGTGCGCAAATATTCCACGCCGATGGTCCAGCGCGCGTCGAACCGGTGCTCGAAACCCGCCCCCGCCTGGTAACCCCTGGCATCCTCGCCGTCAGTCGCTGTAAAGGTATTGAGCGCATTGCTGGTCATGAAACCGCGGTCCATATCGGCCGAAGCCGCGCCGCCGGTCGCATAGACCAGCCAGTCGCTGGCCGCATAGCCGACACGGGCACGCAAGGCGGTGACACCATCGATATGGCGCGTCAGGCTGTAACTGTCCGGTCCCAAGCTGGGATCGCTGGCGAAACCTGCCACACCGTCGGTCAGGTCGAGACTGTTATAGTCGGCGACCAGCCCCAGGACGACGGAGCCGATCTGCCAGTCATAGCCGATACGCGCCGCCAGGGAGGCGCGGTTGGCGTCCTCATAGCAGCCTTCCGCGACCGGCGGTCCGTTGGCCGCGCCGTTGCAGAAGCCCGGCGCGAATGCGTCTGCGCCATTATAGGTTTTCACGGTGTCGCCAAAGGTGCCGTCGGCATTGCTGTCGAAAATCAGGCTTTCGCCGCGGCTTGGCGCCTGATTACCGCCGGCCAGCACGGAGACATAGGGCCCGGTCCAGTTTTGCGCATGCAATGGCGACGCCATGGCAAGGAGCAGGCCGGCCCCAATTACGTAAACACCGGAAAGGGACGCTGCGACCGATAACTTTTTCATGGCATGACCTGTGATGAGAGCGGCGCCGAACTGCGGCTTGACCTCCTCTACGGGCCATCACGGTTCTCAGATGCAGGGTTGGGGTGTTTTTTTGTTCGCCGTTTGCGGAGCGGTCCGCGCCTACAGTCCGCTCCGCCGTGCGACAAGGGTGCCGGGTCACCGGCCATTACACCCACACCTTTCGTCAAGCGGCGCAAGACCGCCATGTCTTTGCTGAAGGCAGATTGTAAGAAAGCTGTAAGCCTTTCGAAAACCTTGCAAAATCAGGGCTTAAACGTATCCCAAAATACCTTCTGGCGCATTAACCTGACAGCAATCCCCGACGATCGGGGGGCATGGTTTTTAAAGAGGATACGCAAATGCAAGAACAATCCATTGGGTGGCTGTTGGCCATTATTGTCGGCGCCCTTGCCGGCTGGATCGCCGAACAGATCATGAAGTCAAATCAGGGCCTGTTGATGAATATCGTCCTGGGCATCATCGGCGCCATCGTCGCCAATGCCATCTTCTCCGCCATCGGCATCGGCTTCGGCGGTGTGATCGGCTACCTCATTGCCGGCGTCGTCGGCGCCTGCCTGCTCATTGGTGCAGGCCGGATGTTCGCCGGCCGCAGGGTCTAAATAACCCGACTAAATTCTATCTACAAAGCGGCGTGTCCCCGGACGCGCCGCTTTTTCGTGTTTCCTTGACCGTTTTTCTTTAAGCATTTGTGTTGTAGGGTGTAATTGTCGCGGCCCGGAACTTGCTTGGGTACCCGTGACGGGTGGAGTCTGTAGCGAATTGCGGCAGGTGACAAACACCCGGGCAGAAGGTCAAAGGCGGAATTCAGGCGCATGTTTTTTCGAAACGAACATGATTTGATCATCCTTCTCTGGGTGGTCGTGGGTGCCTTGCTGCTGCTGGCCATGGTGTTGGGCTTTATTACCGTCCTCAGGACTTTCCAGGTCCGCCAGTTCCAGGACCTGCTGTTCAAGGCCGAGCGCAAGATCGACACCCTTGAACGCAGAATGTTCAACGTTCTCAATGCCGTGCCCGTCGCCCTGGTCGAAACCGACACCACGGGCAAGTTCACCTTTGCCAACAAGGCCGCCCACCAGTTGCTGGGGCGCAAGGATTCCGAGCTGATCGGCCTGCGTTTCCACGCCGCCACCTGGGGCATCGCCTATCCCGACGGCCGCGCCGTCCCCGCCGACCTGATGCCGATAGCGCGCACCCTGCGCGGCCAAACGGTCAAGGGCTTCCAGCATCTGCTGACCAATCACGGCAGCCACGAAAAGGTCCTGGTGTCCGTCACCTCCATGCCGATCACCAACAATTCGCATGAGGTCATCGGCACCACCTCGGCCATGGTCGAAATCGAGACCTATTCCGGTGAAGGCGTCAACGACCTGACCGGTTTGTGGCGCGGCCACTGGTTCGGCGCCGCCACCGTGCCATTCTGGGGCCTGGACGCCCAGGGCCAGATCCTGGACGTCAACAATGCCGCGCTCGAGGCGTTCGAGATGAAGCGCGAAGACGTGCTGGGCAAGAACTGGGCCCAACTGTTCGTCGAGGACGGCGACTTCACCGCAGCGATCGATTATCTGGGCGATATCCAGGACACGGCTTCGACGGGCGACCCTTCGGTGCAACTGCGCCTGAAGGCGCCGGGCGGCCATGCCCACACCTGCGCGGTTACGGGTTGGGTGGTTCGCGCCCAGGCAGGCGGCGAGAATGGACTGACCGTCATGGCCATGCCGGCAGAGGCGGTTCAGACCCCCTACACCATACCGACAGCCGTCTTGTTGAGTGACGACGAACGTCAGGAACTGGACGACTTCCGCAGCGGTGAGCAAGCCCTGGCGGCCCTGGGTATCGGCGTGTGGCAGTATGATCCGGTGGCCGATACCATCGTTGAGGACGCCGGCATGCGCGCCCTGATCGGCCGTGAAACGCCGGGCGGCCCGACCCTGATTTCCGATGAGGATCAACTGCTGGCCAATGACGCGTTTGCACGGCTGAAGTCGGGCCAGGACAGCGAGGTCCAGCTCGATATCCTGATCACGCCGAAGGACGGCGACCAGCGCTGGATTACCCTGAAGGGCCAGTCGCGTTTCGAAGACGGCGAACGCGAAATCTACGGCATTGCCTATGACAGCACGCAGTGGAAGCAGGCCTCAGCCCCCGCCCAGGCCCAGCCGGTCGAGCCGACCATCAGCGAAGAAATGTTGCAAGCGGCACGGACCGAGGCCCGCGACCAGGGCCGCCAGGAAGCCCACGACGCCTTTGTCGCCGGGCTCGACGCGATCAAGGCCGAGGCGCGGCAAGCCGCCATGGATGAATTTGCCGCGGCCCAGGTTGCCGCCCAACTTGCCAGACATGCCGACGATGATGTCTATGCCTGGCGCAGCGCCGGCGACACCGCAGCCGGTGAAACCATCGTCGTGCGCGAACCGGACCCGGCCGTACTGGCCGAAAATGCTGCCCTGAAAGCCCAACTGGCCAGCGCAAACAGCGAAGTCGAAGCCCTGCGCAACGCCCCGGCGCCGGAACCCGTCGTCGTTCGCGAAGCCGATCCGGCGACTGCCGAGGCGAACGAAATCCTCAAGGCGCAACTGGCTGTATTGACGGGTGAAATCGAGACCCTGCGTACGACGCCTGCAGCGCCCGATCCGGCGGCCGTGGCCGAAATGGAAGCCATCAAGCAGCATATGACCGATCTGGAAAGCGAACTCGAGGCCGTAACAGCGGCCCGCGACGCCATCCAGGACGAACTCGACACGGTCCTGGCGCAGCCCGCGCCGGCGCCCGACTTCAGCGAGCACGAGGCCCAGATCCAGGCCCTGCGCAACCAGGTGGACGCGGCGCGCGAACGCCATGATGACCTCGCCCAGCGCTATCATGTCCTGGCCACCACACCCGATCCTGAACCCGACGTCAGCGAGCACGAAACGCGGATCGCCACGTTGGAAGCCGAGCTGGAACAGGCGCGCAACGACATGGCGCGGGTAACGGCCGAAGCCGAAGCCTTGGCTGCCCAACCGGCGCCCGAGCCCGACTACAGCCGCCATGAGGCCCATATCGCCGACTTGAAGGATGAGCTTCAGGAGGTGCGCGACGCCCACAATGTCCTGAAGTCGCGCTACGCCGAACTGGCCAGCACGCCGGCGCCGCAACCCGATTACAGCAGCTATGAGGCGCGCCTGACCGCCGCCAATGGCGAACTGGCCAAGTGGCAGGCTGCGCACCGCGACCTGCAGAACCGCCTCGACCAGCTAAGCCAGGCGCTTGAACGCAACCAGGCCGAGGCCCAGGCCCAGGCGGCCGGCCTTCAGGCGCGCATCGACCAGATGACGGCGGCGTTAAGCAATGCCCAGCGCTTCGAGACGGTCGGCCGCCTGACCGGCGACGTTGCCCAGGACTTTGCCCAGATGCTGCAGGTGGTCAATGGCGCGCTCGACGTGATGGCCAGGACCAGCGAAAGCCCGGAAAGCGTGCGCCGCCTGGCCGAAGCCGCGCTGGCCGCCGGCAAGCGCGGAGAGCGCCTGACGCGGCAATTGCAGGCCTTTCAGTCGGAAGAATACTGACAGGTCAATTTTTGACTTTGGGGCATGGCAGTAAGATAGCAAGACCCCCACCACCACCCTTCGCCAAAGCTGCGCTACGCTTTGCAATGTCTTGGGCGGTCCCCCTCCCCGCGTGGCGAGGAGGTATAAAATATTATTTTTTAGCTTTTTATACTCCACCGCCGCGCGGCTAGGGTATGCACACATCTCGATTTGTCTATGACTCACAAGTGATTAGCGTGCTTTGGGTTTGATATGATTGACTTGCGCCAATTCCGATTAGGAGATGTCGCGATGTTTTCATGTGACTATGATCTCGGGACGTTCGGTGACGAGCGCCTCGAAAAAAGGGGGGCCAACTTCTTGAGCGGATGGTGGTCCGTCAGAGCGTGTGCCTTCGTCGATTGGCTGGGGGAAAGCGGAGCGGCATTATCGGCTT
>NZ_JBFUDU010000009.1:0-293149 GCF_056404555.1 Asticcacaulis sp. P2_C5 | reverse complement strand
TGGTGCCTGTTTAAGCTGTAGCTAAGGCCCCCCACCGTCACGGCTTACGCGCCGAAGAAGCGCGAGCGCCGCGCCACCTCCCCCGCCAACGGGGGAGTATAAGAAAAACAAATACTTATACCGCCCCGTGAGCGGGGCGGGGGACCGCCCGAGACATTGCGAAGCGTAGCGCAGCTTTGGCGATGGGTGGTGGTGGGGGCCTTCGGTCGTTCGATCACTCAAACCAAGCACATATGTGCATACCCTAGCCGCAAGCGGTGGAGGACTGGCTTTCTAGTCGGAGGGAAACAGTAGAGGCATCTGTTACTGCGCTGGCTCCAGGTGCCGTTTCTTGTGTTTGGCCAGCATGCCCTTGAGGTACTTGCCTGTCCACGACTTCGGGTTTTCGGCCACCTGTTCAGGCGTGCCGACCGCTACGATCTCGCCGCCGCCGTCGCCACCTTCCGGGCCGAAGTCGAGCAGCCAGTCCGCCGTCTTGATAACGTCGAGATTGTGCTCGATGACGACCGTCGTATTGCCATGATCGGTCAGTTCGTGCAACACTTCAAGCAGCTTGCGCGTGTCCTCGAAATGCAGGCCGGTCGTCGGTTCATCCAGGATATACAGGGTCTTGCCGGTGGCGCGCTTGGATAACTCCTTCGACAGCTTGACGCGTTGCGCCTCGCCGCCTGACAGGGTCGTTGCCTGCTGGCCGATCTTGATATAGGCGAGACCGACGCGTTTCAGCGTCTCCAGCTTGTCGCGGATGGTCGGCACGGCCTTGAAGATGTCGGCGCCTTCCTCGACCGTCATGTCGAGCACATCGGCGATGGAATAGCCTTTGAACGAGATGTCGAGGGTTTCACGGTTGTAGCGCTTGCCCTTGCAGACGTCGCAGGTGACATAGACATCGGGCAGGAAGTGCATCTCGATCTTGATCAGGCCGTCACCGGAACAGGCTTCGCAACGCCCGCCCTTGACGTTGAACGAGAAGCGGCCCGGGCCATAACCGCGCGCCTTGGATTCGGGCAGGCCGGCGTACCAGTCGCGGATAGGGCCGAAGGCGCCGGTATAGGTGGCCGGGTTGGAGCGCGGGGTGCGGCCGATCGGTGACTGGTCGATCTCGACGATCTTGTCGAAATATTCCAGGCCCTCGATCTTGTCGTGGGCTGCCGGGTGGGCCGAGGCATTGTTGAGCCGCCGGGCCGCGGCTTTATACAACGTCTCCAGCGTGAAGGTCGACTTGCCGCCGCCAGATACGCCGGTGATACAGGTCATGACGCCGACCGGAATCTCGCCGGTAACGTTCTTCAGATTGTTGCCGCGCGCGCCGATAACCTTCAGCATTTTCTTCTTGTTGATCGGCCGACGTTCCTGGTCCGTGTCTTTGGAGTAAAAGAGCGGGATTTCGCGTTTGCCGGTCAGGTATTGGCCGGTCAACGACCTGGCGCAGGCCTTGATCTTGTCAGGCGTGCCCTGGGCAATGATCTCACCACCATGGATGCCGGCGGCCGGACCCATGTCGATGACATAGTCGGCCTGAAGTATGGCGTCTTCGTCGTGCTCCACGACCAGGACCGAATTGCCGAGGTCGCGCAGCCCCTTCAGGCTGACCAGCAAGCGGTCGTTGTCGCGCTGGTGCAGGCCGATACTGGGCTCGTCCAGCACGTACAGGACGCCGGTCAGGCCTGAGCCGATCTGTGAGGCCAGGCGAATACGCTGGCTCTCGCCGCCGCTCAGCGTGCCGGAATTACGCGACAGGTTGAGATAGTCGAGACCGACGTCATTGAGAAAGCGCAGGCGGTCCTTGATCTCCTTGAGGATGCGCCGGGCAATTTCCACCTGTTTTTCGCTCAGGCTGTGTTCGACCGTGTCAAACCAGGCGTGGGCGTGCTTGATCGATAGTCCGGAAATTTCGGAAATGTTTTTGGCATCGATCTTGACGGCCAGGGCTTCGGGCTTGAGCCGCGCGCCCTTGCAGGCTTCGCAGGGCGTCTCGGATTGATAACGCGCCAGGTCTTCGCGCACCCACGACGAGTCGGTTTCGCGCCAGCGTCGGTCCATATTGGGGATGACGCCTTCGAACGGCTTGGTGACGTCGTAGCGCCGCGATCCGTCCTGATAGACGAACTTGATCTTGTCCTTGCCCGAGCCTTGAAGGATGACCTCCTGGATGGCGGAGGGCAGGGCCTGCCACTTGGTGTCGATCGAGAAGCCGTAGTGAAGTCCCAGGCTTTCCAGAGTTTGGGCATAGAGCGGCGAGGGGCCCTTGGACCACGGCGCGATGGCGCCGTCCTTCAGCGACAGTTTCGGATCGGCGACGATCAGGCCGCGGTCGAAAGTCAGCTTGACCCCCAGGCCATCGCAGGCCGGACAGGCGCCGAAGGGATTGTTGAAGGAGAACAGGCGGGGCTCTATCTCCTCGATGGTGAAGCCGGAGATCGGGCAGGCGAATTTCTCGGAGAAGATGATGCGGCGGGGCTCGGTCTCACCCTCCTGGATATCGGCAAATTCGGCGACCGCCAGGCCGTCGGCCAGGCGCAGGGCCGTTTCCAGGCTGTCTGCAAGGCGCGCCATGATGCCGTCCTTGACGACCACGCGGTCGACCACGACGTCGATATCGTGCTTGAAGGTCTTTTCCAGCTTGGGCGCGTCTTCGATGGCGTAATACTGGCCGTCGATCTTCAGGCGCTGGAAACCCTGGCGCTGCAGGTCGGCGATTTCCTTCTTGTACTCGCCCTTACGGCCACGGACATAGGGCGCCAGCAGGAGCAGGCGCGTGCCCGGTTCGAGGGCGGTAATCTTGTCGACCATCTGCGAAATGGTCTGGCTTTCGATAGGCAGGCCGGTCGCCGGCGAGTAGGGGATACCGACCCGCGCCCACAACAGGCGCATATAGTCGTGGATTTCGGTGACCGTGCCGACGGTGGAACGCGGGTTCTTCGAGGTCGTCTTCTGCTCGATCGAGATGGCGGGCGACAGGCCTTCGATGAGATCGACGTCGGGCTTTGACATCAGCTCGAGGAATTGCCGGGCATAGGCCGACAGCGATTCGACGTAGCGGCGCTGGCCCTCGGCATAGATGGTATCGAAGGCGAGCGACGACTTGCCCGAGCCCGAAAGACCGGTCAGGACGACCAGTTGGCCACGCGGAATATCGACATCGACGCCCTTCAGATTATGCTCGCGCGCTCCGCGAACCTTGATGAAGTCCTGATCGAAGTGGTTCGCCATACGCGACAAGTCCTAAAAAGGTTCACAAATTGGTTACTCAGCCGAGTGCAACGGCGATCGAATTATATAGAGGTCTTGCCGTGATTTGCCAGTGGCGCGCAAGAACATTATGGCAACATTTGCAGATTCGCGCTGCAATGCACATCAAATCCCGACCTTGACCCGACATTGGACTTGCCTGGTGTCAGGATTTGGCAGCAGGCGCCAACAGGCCTATTGCGTTCGTGGGGTGACAAAGCGGACAAAGTAAGGCCAATATTCCTCGTCACGGTCGGGTCACGGAGGGCTATGACCATATGCGCGTCACCATAGAGCGGATCAGGGACGAGATCAGCGACCGTCTCGAGGTCGCGACGGCCTGGGCCTATGGCATGACGGGCGGTCGTTCCGGCCAGAACCGGCGCCTGGCCGGTTCGACGGTCTTCGTGCTAATGCTCCACGCCCTGTTCTTCTGGGGCCTGGTGGTGACCCATCCGCGCAATATGAATCTGCCGACCTTCGAGGATACGCCTCTGGAGGTCGAGTTGTACGACGTGCCGCCACCGGAACCCGAGCCTGTACCGGTGCCTAAGCCGATCGTCGAGCCGGACGTACAGCCGGTAGAAACACCGCGCGAGCAACCTGTCGAACAACCGCCCGAACGTCCAATCGAAACGCCGCAACCGGTCGAGCAACCGCAACCGCAGACCGTACCGGCCCCGCCCCAGCCCACGATCGCCGAGAATCCGCGGCCGAGCACGACGGTAAAGCCGGTGGAAATCCCGGATTTTACCACGCCGCGCGCGCCGACCGTACGCCAGCAGGCCCAGCGCGATGTGACCGCCGACAATCGATCGGCGCCGACGGTGACGCCGACCCCAACCGCCAGTCTGGGTGTTAAGAAAAAGAACAAGGACGAAGATATCCAGGCCAAGACGACGGCGACGGCCAGTCAATCGACCACGTCGCGCGACGTCACGGCGCTTAACCTGCACGAACCGCCACGTATCGCGCCGGACGCACCCGCGTCGCCCATTGCGCCATCGGGCCTGGCCAATAGCGGCAGCAAGCCGGCGGGCGCCGGATCCAACACCACCCTGCCGCCGGGCGCGCTGCAAGGCGCCAATGGTTCACTGAAAGGCGGCCGTTCCGGCGTCGCCCAGGCAATCCAGAACCATAATAGCTGCGTGTCGATCCAGCAAAAAGGCAAGCCGATCCCGCAGGGGTGCAATATGGCCGACATGAATGCGATGGGAAATCTGGGCCCCAAGCCCGACGCCGATTTCCAGGCCGCCGCGGCGCGGCGCGATGCCAATCTGCGTTACAAGACCGATGCCGGCAGCACAGAATACTGGCAGAGGGTCAATGCGGCGCCACAGCCGGGCAGCGCCGGACGCGACGATGGCCTGCCGCAGAAGGGCGCCTATTCCGGTGCAAAGGATCAGCGCGTCATGAACGGTAGCAACACCGATCCGAAGAGCGGAAATTAGAACGAAACCTGTGAAGCCACTGAAAACTTATACCGCCCCGTGAGCGGGGTGGTATAAGTTTAAGCTACTTTGGTCGATCTCGGCGGCTACTTTATCAGCCTCACACTGGTCATGACACCGCTGCCGGACGGCGAACTGGAGCCCCCCATCGGTGTCAGTGTCCAGGTCGTGTTGTTGAGGATCAATCGCCATACGACGAGGGTCAGGGCGTCGGACTGTACGCCTGACTTGGCATTCAGCGTCAGTTCGCGCGAAGGCAGCCAGATCAGGCCGGTCAGCTTGTTGGCGACCGAGTCGTTGAGGACGAACTGGCTCTTGGCAAGACCCGAAGCCTCATACATCAGCAGGTTCTTGTAGGTGCCGGTCGATGGCGCGCTGAGGTCTGCCGATATGCCGGAATTGAACTGGATCTTCGACGTATCGGCGTAATAGAAGGTGACCCCGGTACCGGTCCACGTACCGCCATTGACGTTCCATCCGCCATTCTTGATGACATAGACGCCGGGAGCGAAGGTTATCTTGGCCGAGGAATTGTTGAAATTGAACCAGCCGCAATAGACGCCGGGCTGCAGGGTCTGCGTAGCAGCGCTGTAGTTCAGGTTGGAATAGGTGCAGGTCGAGGACGACGGCGTGGGCAGGGTGCCGGCATAGGGATCGCCCTGGGCGGCACAACTGGTCGACAGGTTGGGCACGGTCACCGAGTTCTTGATGACATTGGCGCCCTGGATGCACAGTTTCTTGAAATTCAAACTGCTGCCCGAATTGAAGATGGCAGCCGGATTGGCGGTCGATTTGACATGAATCTCGCAGGTCGGCGCAGAAACGCTGGCGCCGCTATTGACCAGCAGGGCCTGCGAGCCGGTCGGATCGAGCACATATATGCAGGGTGCGCCGGAGGAAGTTGTCGTAGCCGTGCCCATGGCGACGGACTTGACGCTGAGCGTCAGGCTGTTGATGCCGACCAGTTTCATCATGAAGGTCGGGCTGACATAGGTCGCCTTGCCGGTCAGGGTCGTCGTGACTACAGAGGCGGAGGCGGCGGAGGACGCTGATGACGAACTGCTATAGGACTGGCTGGCGGCGGCCAGGTCGGTCGGGACATTCTTGGCGAACGCAGCACTGGCCGAACTTGTCATCTGGGTAGCGCTGGCCCGGACACCGGCAAGCACGGCGGAATCGAGCGCATCCTGCATATCGTGACGCATGGCCGAAGCGTTGATCATGTCCAGTGTGCCGCCCGCGGCCGCAATGACCACAACCAGCAGCATGGCAAAAATCATCGACACGTTGCCGCGTGTATTGCGCCAGAATTCGCAAGATCTCATAACCGCCACGCCCCGCAACCACAACCTGCTGATTATGCACGGCCGGCGTGAAAACCATGTAAAATATTGTAGTTAATGAATTTTCATGCTCATGCACTGCGGACGAAGTTCATCGATTGCGGCCCAATATCCGCAGTCCGGCCCCGTGCGCCGTAGGTTGCCGCCTGATTGCGCAGCCGGCTTAGGTCCTCGGCGACGGCGGCGATAATGCCCTCGGTGACGGTCTTGGCGGCTATGACCGCGTGTTCGTAGCGATGCAGGCGTTCCTGAAACACGATGGTGGCTTCGCGCAGATCCTTCTTTTCGTCCGGCGTCAGGCCGGACAGCAGGGACGGATCCGCCTTGATGCGCGCCGATTCCAGTCGGTAAAGGTTCGAAAGTTGCTGGGTTTCCTGGACGTCGGCATGCAGATCCTGAGGCCTGTGGGCTTCCAGGACGGCAGTATCACGCAACAGCCGGTCGGCCAGGCGAGCGGTCAGGGCCAGTAATTGGCGGGCGCGGTCGGACGGAGTGTGAGCTGAGAGGGCCATCAGGCGGCGCTTTCCTGCAGTTTGAGAAGTTGTTTTTGCATCATGTCGGATATGCCTATGCCGCCGCGCTGGGCCATGTTCTTGGCGATGGCGTCGATATAGAATGAGCGCATCGAGGCTTCGGCCTGGCCGCCACCGAACGGACCATCGGTGCTGAGGCCGTCGAACATGGGCGATAGCAGGTTGGACAGGCACATGGTCTCGAAGTCCTTACCGAGCTTGGCATTCTTGGCGTCGTTCGGAGATTGCCCGGCGGCGTGAGCCGCTCCAGCCAGGCGCGATTGGGTCGCTGCACTGGCCTGACTCTGGGCGGCTTGAAGGGTGAGAAGGGCGTTGGTGTCCATGATCACATAACCTGAATATCGGCTTGCAGGGCGCCGGAGGCCTTGACTGCCTGGAGGATCGAAATCATGTCGCGCGGGCTGACGCCCAGGGCATTGAGGCCGGCGACCAGGTCGGACAGGGACGAGCCGCCGCCCAGTTGGATCAGTTGCTTGCCCTTTTCCTCGTCGACCGTGATGTTGCTGTTGGGAATCGCTGCTGTTTGACCACGCGAGAAGGGCGCCGGCTGGCTGACATCAGGCTGTTCGTCGATGCGGATGGTCAGATTGCCCTGGGCGATGGCAACGCGCGAGATGCGGACGTTTTCACCCATGACGATGACGCCGTTGACTTCGTCGATCACCACTCGGGCCGATTCGTCGACATCGACGGTCAGGGGTTCGATGGCCGTGACGAAGTTCATCATGTTCTGCCCGGCTGGCGGGCGGATAGCGACGATGGACGGGTTTTCGGCGACCGCCGTGCCCGGATACTGGGCTGAAATGGCGGCGGCAATCCGTTGGGCGGTCGTGAAATCCGGGTTGTGCAGGGTCAGGCGCAGAGTGGCCTGGCTGTTGAAATCGAAGCCGGTTTCACGTTCGATGATGCCACCCGACGAGATACGGCCGGCGGTAGGCACGCCCTTGGTGACCGATGACCCGGACGCCCCGCCGGCTGAGATGGAACCGGTCTGGACGGTGCCTTGCGCCACGGCATAGGCTTCACCGTCGGCGCCGATCAGCGGTGTGACCAGTAGTGTGCCGCCCAGCAGGCTCTTGGCGTCCCCCATGGCCGATACCGTCACGTCGAGGCGCGAACCGGAAGCCGAGAAGGGCGGCAGTTCGGCGGTGACCATGACCGCTGCAATGTTCTTGGTATTAAGATCCGCGTCCCGGACATTGACCCCCAGGCGCTCCAGCATGGCTTCCGTGCTCTGCTTCACCATCGGCGAGTTGCGCACCGTGTCACCCGTGCCGTTCAGCCCGACGACAATGCCGTAACCGACCAGCTGGTTGGACCGTACGCCCTCGACGTCGACGATATCCTTGATCCGCGAACCCGCCATCGCCTGGGGCGCCGCGACGGCAAGCGACAGGGGCGTGGCCAGAGCCGCTGCCATCAGAGCCGATTTCCATATCTTGCGCATGCACCACTCGCGGTTAACTATTCAAGTCCCTACGAGTAAGCGATTTTCGTGCCAATCCCTGTGGATAAATTTTGCGTGTAGAGTCAATGGCTTGCCAGCGTCCAGCGCGAGGCGGCAAAATGCGCGGAAATTATTGCCGGGGCGTTAAGGCTTCGCTTACCCGAAGGCGGCAATAATGGCCTACAAGCGCAATCCGAAAAGTGTCGCGCATGAAGTGGTGCACTTTTCGGATTAATTGCGCGACTAAACTATGGGTCGTAGTAGACGGTCCCCAGACGCCAGAATGTGCGCCATATTCGAAATTCAGGCCAGATTCCCAGGTGCGTAAATGACCTTCAAGATCAATTCGGCAACCGGCATGAGTGTCCCGGCCAGTGCAGGCGGGATGAAGCGCACGGGCAGTGACTTTTCGCTCGGCAAGTCCGCCGGCGCGCCCAGATCGGCCGCGACCGCACAGGCTTCGGCGGCACTGGGCATGATGGGAGTCGACGCCCTATTGGCATTGCAAGGCGATGAAGA
Organism: Asticcacaulis sp. P2_C5; assembly: GCF_056404555.1. Taxonomy (NCBI): domain Bacteria; kingdom Pseudomonadati; phylum Pseudomonadota; class Alphaproteobacteria; order Caulobacterales; family Caulobacteraceae; genus Asticcacaulis; species Asticcacaulis sp. P2_C5. Next base: position 284,625 of record NZ_JBFUDU010000009.1, on the reverse strand, counting down.
TGTCCTGACCGGCCGCCGCCGTCGCCAGATCAAGCGTTCGCACAGTATGCTCGATGCACTGGATGATCTCAAGGTCAGTGTCCTGTCCGGCGATATCGACGACAATGCCCTGTTACGCCTGCAGACCTTGATCGCCGAACATCGCGAGGACATCGACGACGACCGTCTGCAGGGCGTGCTCAATGAGATTGAGACCCGAGCGTTTGTCGAATTGGCCAAGCGGCGGCTGATGTGATCAGGGCCGACAAGTGCATGCTCAGGTAGTGAAATGGCTTGGCTAAGTGGCTGAGCATGAAAAATTTACACAAATCCTTTAAAAATATCGCAGTGCAGCGAACGCAAATTCGCTTCACAGGGTAGGCGCAGCACACTATAAGCCGCAAAAATCCGTGCGGCGGTGCGGGTGGTACTGTTCTTGCTGCGGTACCAGCGGAATGTGCTGTGAAGGCACGTTTTAGCGGATTTGGTGTTAGATATTTGGGGTCGAACAAGCTTATGCCGTCAAGTAATGTGCCTGAACTGGCCACAGCCTACCGTCCATCCGAGGACGAAGACTATATGAGTGCACGTCAACTGGCCTATTTCCGCGCCAAGTTGAATGCCTGGAAGGACGAGATCCTCCGTGGCGCCAAGGAAACCGTCAATGTCATGCAAAAGGAAACGGAGAACCACCCCGATCTCGTCGACCGGGCCTCTTCCGAATCCGACCGTGCCCTGGAACTGCGCACGCGCGACCGTCAGCGCAAGCTGATTTCGAAGATCGACGAAGCCATTTCACGTATCGACGACGGTTCGTACGGCTACTGTGAAGAGACGGGTGAGCCGATCGGCCTGGGCCGTCTCGAAGCGCGCCCGACCGCGACCCTGAGCATCGAAGCCCAGGAACGCCACGAACGTTCGGAACGAGTCCACCGGGACGACTGAGGCTGAGGGACAAGCGAAGTCCCCACGGTTGTCTGTTTTTTCTTTAAAACCCGGCGCGCACGGCGTATGGGGTGTCTCCGTTTTTCTTACGCCTTCAGAGACTCCCTATCATGACCGTCAAGGTTCGCTTCGCTCCGTCGCCCACCGGCCGCATTCACGCCGGCAATGTCCGTGCTGCCCTCGTCAACTGGCTGTTTGCGAAGAAGCACCAAGGCCTGTTCGTGCTGCGTATCGACGATACCGACCTGGAACGCTCGACCAAGGAAAACGAAGACCTGATCGAGACCGATCTGACCTGGCTGGGTCTCGTCTGGGACGAGCGTTACAACCAGTCGAAGCGTTTCGACATCTATCAAAAGTGCGCCGACGCGCTGAAGGCCGATGGCCGCCTTTACGCCTGCTACGAAACGGCTGAGGAGCTGGACCGCCGCCGCAAGGTGCAGCTGTCGCGCGGCCTGCCGCCGGTCTATGACCGGGCCGGCCTGAACCTGAGCGCGGAAGAACGCGCTGCCCTGGAAGCCGAGGGCCGCAAGCCGCACTGGCGCTTCAAGCTCGATGGCAAGCGCGTCGCCTGGGAAGACCTGGTCCGCGGCCATTGCGAGGTCGACACCACATCCATGTCAGACCCGGTCCTGATCCGCGAGGACGGCGCCTTCCTCTATACCCTGCCGTCAGTGGTCGACGACCTCGACATGAAGATCAGCCACGTCATCCGCGGCGAAGATCACGTCGCCAATACTGGCACGCAGATTGAGATATTCGAAGCCTTGACGAGATTCTTCGGCGGTCAGACTCTGCCGGCGTTCGCACATATGCCGCTGCTGGTCGGGGCGGATGGGGAGGGCTTGTCCAAGCGCCTGGGTTCGATGTCGATTTCCCAGATGCGCGATGACGGTCTGGAGCCGCTGGCCATAGTCTCGCACCTGGCAAAGATCGGTACGTCGGACGCGCTCGAAGCTGCACCGTCACTGGATGCCCTGGTCGAAGGCCAGGACTTCGGCAAGATGGGCCGTGCGCCGGCGCGCTATGATTTTGACGATTTGATGCGTTTGAACGCTGGCGTTCTGCAAGCAACCCCTTATGCGGCCGCGCAGCCGCGCCTGGCGGCACTTGGCGCCGACCTGGGGGAACTGTTCTGGGATACGGTCAAGGCAAACATTTCCAAATTCGATGAAGTGACGCAATGGCGTGATATCGTTGCCGGTGACATCGTGCCGCGCGTCGAGGATGCTGCTTTCATTTCGAAAACTCTGGAAGTATTGCCGGCCGATTATGGCCGCGAGTCGTGGAGCGCCTGGACAACTGCGATCAAGGAAACGACCGGCGCGAAAGGCAAGGCCCTGTTCATGCCGCTGCGCCAGGCCCTGACCGGCATGGATCACGGCCCGGACATGGGGGTCTTGAGCTTCCTGATCGGACGTGACAGGATCGTCCAAAGACTTGGTGGTTAGAAGACCGGGCGGCTAGCAAAAAAGGAAGCGCCATGAGGGTAGGGCTGATTGCGGGCGTTGTGTTCCTGGCGTTCATGACTCAATCGGCCCAGGCCGGCGACATCAGCGACCTGCATTGGTTGTCGGGCTGCTGGGTCGAGACCAAGGGCGAACGCGTCGTCGAGGAGCAATGGCTGAAGCCGGCCGGTGGTGTGATGCTGGGGACCGGGCGGACGGTCAAGGCGGGCCAGTTACGCGACTATGAATTCACTCGCATTGCCGCCGTTGACGGCGTTTTGACCTATTTCGCCGAGCCCTTCCAGCAGACGCCGACCAGTTTCGCCGCCATTCGCCAAACCGCGGAGGAGATCGTTTTTGAGAACAAGGCGCACGACTTCCCGCAACGGGTCATCTATCGCAGCAAGGGCGCGGATGCGCTGGAGGCCGCCATCGAAGGCACGATGAACGGCGAAACCAAAACCATCACCTGGGAGTATCAAAGATGCGCATGACGTCACTTATCGCCCTGGGGCTGCTGGCGCTGGCCGGCACGGCCTCAGCCCAGACGGACGAGGAAAAATCCCGCGCTACCGAGGTCTGGTCGCCCGTGCCGAAAAAGGTCGACGTGCCCGAAAGCGGCATGCCGTCGGATGCAAGTATCCTGTTCGATGGCGGTGCCCTGGGGGCCTGGGAAAGCGTCAGCGGCGGCCCAGCCAAATGGGACGTGGCCGATGGCGCCATGACGGTTCACCCGGGAACGGGTGACATCCGTACCAAGCAGTCTTTCTGCGATGTCCAACTTCATGTTGAGTGGTCGACACCGACCACGACGACCGACAAGAACGGCAAGGAACTGACCAGCCAGCAGCGCAACAACAGCGGTGTCTTCCTGCAGGAGCTCTACGAGGTCCAGGTGCTGGATTCGTATAACAGCGCGACCTATGTCAACGGCCAAGCCGGTTCGATCTACAAACAGTCCATCCCTCTGGTCAATGCCTCACGCGCTCCGGGCCAGTGGCAGACCTATGACATCATCTATACGGCGCCGAAGTTCGACGCCGCCGGTGTCGTGACCTCGAAGGGCCGTGTCACCGTTCTGCATAACGGCGTTCTGGTCCAGAACAATTTTGAAATCCAGGGACCGACGGCATGGATCGGCCATCCGCCCTATGTCGCGCATGGCTGCGCGCCGATCCGGCTGCAGGATCATGGCAACCCGATCCGCTATCGCAATATCTGGGTCCGCTCTTTGTCATAACGGCATTCGGGGCGTAACGGCCGTTCAGGCAAATGTGCAGCGTGCATGTTTGTGTTTGCGTCCATCTGATATAGGCTTCCTCGCAACTGCGAAGGAGCAGCATGACTAAACGCGACCCGACACTCTGGACAGGCGTGATCAGCGCGGCCGTGTTTGCGCTGTGCATGGCTGTGTGCTTGGGAGCGTTTTGGGGCGCCCTGTCGTATGGACCTGTCCTGGTTCATGGCCTGCGCACCGGCGATCTGGATCTTGCCGCACGACCGGACCGGGCGCAGCCCCGCTTCATCCAACTGGCGCGGGCAACCGGCTGTGAGCCCTGGCAGGTGTTGCCATCCGGGCGGTGCAGTTCGCGGACAAGGTTTGCCGAGTGCAATACTGTACGGTGTAATATCGCCTTCGACCGCGGCTGGATCATCGCGGTCGATTATCCAGTTGGCGACACTGCCGCAGCGCCGCCTTTTACCGGCCATTTTCCCCAGCGCCTCGGTTATCGCATTGGCAATGGCGGTGAGACCTACGACATGACCGTGGCAGTGGCCTATCGCCCGTCGGCAGGAGAGGACCGCCTGGGCGATGACGTCGACACCACGGAGTCGTGGGAGCACCTGGACGCCGGGATCAACTTCGTCCCGGTGGCCGGCCGCATGCAATGGACGACGGACGGTCGCGAGGCCCGGTTGCTGGTCAGGGCCTATGACGGCGCCCAGGTCGTGGTCAATATCCGCCAGCCCCTGGCGGAGGACGCTGTGGAGTGCAGCCGGGGCGTAGTTCTATTCGGCCCAAATGTGCGCAGGGCCGTCCTTGTCGACTCGGTGAAGCGGTGCCTGAATTGGACGCCGTCCTGATTAGAGCGAAATGACATTAGGTAGAATCGTCATTTCGCCCTAAGTTTTTGCTTTGTCGCGCAATTTAACCGAAAACGGGGCCGCCCGTGCGGTGGCATCCACTTTATCGGATTGCGCTCTAGACCAGCCGGCGGGTATCGATATCGACGTCGACGGCGGTCAGGCCGGCCATGGCGGTCAACACATCCTCAACCGTATCGACGCTGATATAGGTGTTCAGGAAGCTGGCCGGCGTAAACTGGCTTTTCAGCGTGTGCTCAATCAACGTGAAGAGCGGTTCCCAGAAGCCGTTGATATTGAGGAAGATGATCGGTTTCTTGTGCAGATCCAGGCGTCGCCACGACATCAGTTCGATGACCTCTTCCAGGGTACCGACCCCGCCGGGCAGGACCACGAAGGCGTCCGCTTCTTCGAACATCATCATCTTGCGTTCGTGCATATTGGTCACCACGCGCGTCTCGACGTCGTCATACAGAAGCTCGCGGCTGCGCAGGAATTGCGGCATGATGCCCAGCACCTTGCCGCCGGCATCGTGAACGGCGCGGGCGGTTTCGCCCATCAGGCCGACGCCGCCGCCGCCATAGACAAGGCGCAAGTCTGCCCCGGCAAGGACCTGACCCAGGTCCAGCGCCGCCTGGCGATAGGCCGGATCGGATCCGAAGGAGGAACCACAATAGACGCAGACGGATTTTATTTCAGTCTTGGCAACAGACATAGAACGACCTCACACACATGACAGGTTGTAACTTGCTTCGTTTTTCTTGCGCAACGGCTATCTAAGCCGCTATTTATCAAATCGAAAAGTGGATAGTGCTTTCAACGTGAAAAGATTTGTCTTGAAATCCCCTGCCGCGAAATTTGCCGTCCTCCCGGTCCTGGCGTTATTGTTGAGCGCCTGTCATCCCGCCGGCAATGCGGTAACCGATGAAGATAGCGAGGCGCTGAGCAAAAAGGGCTATACCCGTGCGCCCCGGATCACTGAAGTCACGCAGCAGGGCGGGAAGGTCGTTGTGATTGGCCAGGCGACTCCGGATGGCCGTGTCCACATCAAATATTCGGGCCGCAGCGACGCGACGCCGACCGATTCGAAGGGCCGGTTCAAGTTCGACGTGCCACCGGGGCCCGTCGGTGGCCTGTATGATCTGGAAATGGATGATCTCGGCCGTTCGCTGAGCGCGGAAGGCCGCCTGTTCGTGCCGACGGGGGAGCCGAACAAGGCCGTGACCTTGCACCCCGGCGGCGCCAGCCTTTCCCTGGGCGACGACAAGAATATCATGGCGGTGGTCGACTATGACGGTGCCGGCGGATTGGCCGTAGCGGGAAAGGTCGAGGCCGGGCGGACGGTCAATCTCGTTCAAGGGGGCGTGATCATCGGCCGGGCGCAAAGCGACGATACCGGGCGCTACCACCTGATGTCGCAGATCGCGCCGCCGTCAGCGCCCCCCGTTCAACTGGACCTGGCCATCGAAGCCGGCAGCGATCGTGCCCAACACACCATCACCATATCCCTGCCAACGGCCGCCGATCAGATCACACGCCTGCCGGACGGATGGCGCGTCGACTGGGCCTTGCCCGGCGGCGGTGTCCAGACAACTCTGGTTTTTTAAGATCCGGACGTAGGCCTACATCATCTCGTCTTGTTGCCGCTTCGACGACGAAAACAGCTTTTTCAGGAATTCCGTGACGCCATGCCGTTTGGCCTTGCGCGCGACCGCGTCTTCGCTGACCAGCCAGGCAATCTGCACGACGCGGCGCTCGCCCTCGAACGGTGCGTGGCCGTGCCACGAATTGTCGAGGCGCGGAAAGGCGATGAAGTGGCCATAGCCGGGATTAACCTCGGCGGTACCGAGGCCGGCCTGATCAGGGCCTTCCAGGAAGCGGAGATTGCCGCCGCTTGCGCCATCGCGGTTGAGATAGATGAGGGCGGAGGCCAGCTTGTCCGCGCCATCGGTGTGCGGCCGACCGTCTTTCAGCGCCGACCATTTACGGACCGTCACCCACGTCGGCTTGCCAACCAGATCGACCCCCAGCTTGTCGCCGATCGCCCGGGCGAAGCCTTCGCTGCGCACCTCGTCCAGCAGAGCCTTGAAAGCCGGGCCCATGGGAAAATCTTCGGGGCGCATATAGCCGGTCTTGTTGATCTGCGGAAAGTCGCTGGCAATCTGGTCTTCGAGATCTGGCGGCAGGATATCCGCGCCGATCAGATTGCGGAAGGGATAGTCGGAGGCCGGGGTGGCGGTGATCGAGTCGTAACGCAGCATGAAACTTACCTGAAAGAGCGATGCCGCTTTATAACACGGCCTTCGCGGCAAATTCCAGACGGGATAAGACTGCGCAGCGCTTATGACTCGAGACGGGCGTCCATAACGGGCGGCTCAGTGCTGTCCGGCTGATAGCCGGTCTCTTCGGCGCGGGGCGACGACGCCTGGCCGGAGGTTCGCGGCATGTCGATATACAGGGCGGCGGTAACGGCGACCAGGATCATGGCGAGCAAAGCCAGCACCGTGGGGAATACGGCATGCCGGTTAGGTCTTGGTGCGCTGTACAGGCGGTCAGTGGCAGAGACGCTGTTCATATCATATCCTTCCCAAAAGTATCAAAATGACGACAATAACCAGAAGAACACCGAGCCCGCCGGATGGACCATAACCCCCACCGTGTGCTGTGCGGCCAGTTCGGCAGGGCGCCGACAAGGGCCAGGATCAGGATAACGATGAGGATGGTACCGAGCATGAAGCGGTGCCCCCGATTTTGTGTCGGTTCACTATCGCCGCGTTCGAGATAAGGAAAAAATCAGTGGCGAGGCCGTAATATGCAAAAAAGCCACGCGCCTCGGGAGGCGTCGTGGTTATCGTTTCAATTTTTTATGAAGGTGCCTTGGCTCCCCGAACAGGACTCGAACCTGTGACAAGTCGATTAACAGTCGACTGCTCTACCAACTGAGCTATCGGGGAACGGCGCAAGCCTTGGCAAGGCGGGCCGTATAGCGCGGCTTTTGTCCCCATGGCAAGCCTTAATGTGTGGATTTTCACAACAATTCAGCGGGGACGCCTGTCGGCCACGACAGGCGGCGAATATCAGCCATAAAAAAAGCCCGAAACGGGTTCGGGCTTTGAAGTTTGGTGATGGTGGGTGTCTTCAAAAAAGCAAAGACAACGCCGTTATGACGGCATTTAGCTTAACGAAGCGTAAATGCGAAATGGCTGCGAAAAATATTGCTGGGCCTGACTTCGGAACAACTGATTGAGAGCGCGTTCATGACAAATTAACCACGCTGCTGAACTCTGGCAGCTAATATTTTGAGAGGATTCGTCGTGACCCTATCTGCCCAAGTGCTCCGGATTCGCGTACTTTTGGCCATTGTTGCAGCGGGGCTTGCCGTCGTGGCCGTGTTGAGTGTCAATCCGCTCAAGCCGGTGCTGCTGGCGGTAGCCGTGGTTGTCGGCGTCGTGGCCGTTGCGGCGCTGATGATGTCGACATCCGTAGCCCGCGCGGCGCTCCAACTGGCGAACGATAACGAATCACTGCGGGAACGCGAAGCCTCGCAAGGCGAACGGGAAGCACAGGCCGTCCGCCGCGCTGACGCCTTGTCCGACGAACGCCGCGTGGCGCTGCATGCCCTGGGCGGACAACTGGAAAAGCAGGTTTCGAGCCTGATTGACGGCCTGAGCCGCTCCTCGACCGCTATGACATCGTCGGCTGACCATATGAGCCAGTCAGCCTTCGCCGCGTCCGAAAGTGCCGGCAAGGTCGCTTCCGTAGCCATCCAGACGTCCCAAAATGCCCAGAAGGTTGCCTCGACGGTGATGGAACTGTCGCAGACGGCCAATGAAATCGCCGCATCGACTCACGAATCGACCCAGGTCTCGGCGCGCGCTTCGGCCGAAGCCGAAGCCACCTCGGCCATGATGACCCGCCTGGGGCAGAGCGCTGACGAGATCACCGCCGTGGTCGACATGATCGCGTCGATCGCCCAACAGACCAACCTTCTGGCGCTGAATGCCACGATCGAAGCCGCGCGGGCAGGGGAGCACGGCGCCGGCTTTGCCGTCGTCGCCGCCGAGGTCAAGACCCTGTCGCAGCAGACCGAAAAGGCGACACGCGAAATCACGGCCAAGGTGCAGCAGATTCAGAACGACGCCAATGGCGCCCGGACGGCCATCTCGGCCATCGTAAACACCATCGGCGAACTGCGCGCCGGAGCGGACGATATTGCCCGCTCGGTCGCCGCACAGCAGATGGCGACCAGCCAGATTGCCGATACGGTTGAAAACCTGGCCGTCGGTTCGCAAAGCGTCGGCGACGATATCGATTCGGTACGCAATATTGCCAGCGAAACCGGCCAGGTTGCCAGCGTCGTCTTCGAAGAGGCCAAGTCCGTCAGCGAGGTTTCAAAATCGCTGGGCCGTGAAATCGCCAACTTCCTCATTTCGGTCCGGGCGGCTTAACTTCACTCGATCACTGTTGGAAAAACCCAATACCGCCCGGCTTGCCGGGCGGTATTAGGTTTTCAGTGGTCTTGGTCATGAACTGATGACTTCGCTGTCGCGGCCGTTGGCTTCATCAGCGGACCTATGATCTCGACCGCATCAGTCAGCACGCCCATCCGCCACGACTTGGGCACCCTGGCATATTGCTCCGGCGTTGTGATGCCCTGGACACCGAGTTTACCCTTGGCGGGCGCGACCAGATAGAGATAGCTTCCGGCGTCGGTGAAGCGCTGTTGCAGCCGGTTCGGATAACCCCAGGCCAGCCAGGTGAGGTTCTGGGGAACGAACAAGACCGTATTGTAGCAGGCCTTGGGCATATAGCCGCTCCACCCCACAGCCATATAGCTAAAGCCACAGCTTTTCATTGTTGTCTTGCCGAATGGCTTCAGTCCCGGACGCAGGGTTGCCAACCGTGCGATCGGCCGGTCGCCGCCATAGGCCATAAGCCTTTCCGGCCGGCTTTGAGGATGTGCGGTAAGCCAGGCGTCCAGCTTGTCGGCCTCGGTTGCGTCATTGCTTTTGATATTGATCAGGAAATGCTTGTCCGGCCACGTCGTCAGCACCTCTTCCAGCGATGGCATTTGGCCCTTATATTGGCCGCGAAACGGAAAGGTCTTGCCGCCGTCATAGGTATAGCCGTGGCCGATATCCAGGGCTTTCAACTCGCTCATGCTGTGGTCGCGTGTCACGCCATGACCGTCGGTACGGCAGTCCACCGTCCAGTCATGAAAAACGGCGAACTGGCCGTCGGTCGTCGGGTGCACGTCCAGTTCGACCGCATCGGCGCCGGCGTCCAGCGACGCCTTCATCGATGCCAGGGTGTTTTCCAGGAAGGCGTGAGTCGGTTTGAAAATCCGCGTCGCCGTGCACGTGTCGCGCTTGAGATCTGTCCGGTCGTAGCGCTGATAGACGCCGCGATGGGCCAGCAGTTGCGGCGTCATCTGCGGCGGCCTGGCCAGCCACGAGGCGTTCATCAGATACAGTCCTGCTGCTACCGCGAGGCCAAGCCCGCCGGCGATGTACCGCTTTTTCATGAGAGGTCTCCGTAATATGTGTAGCATTGCTACGCATATTTTCGACTGTCAAGATGTCTTCGGAGGGATGAGGCTATCCATCACGGTCAGCATATCGGCGACCGTTTCGGGCTTCAAACGGCCAAGCACGGCCTGCAATATGGCCAGGCGCTTGGCATAGACCTGCTGGTAGGCGGCCTTGCCGGCCTCACTCAGGTTCAGCGCTACGGCGCGCCGGTCCTTAGCCGCCGTGCGTACGACCAGGCCCTGGTCGATCAGGCTGGCGACAAGACGGCTCATGGTCGGATGGCTGACGAATTCGAGCGCCGCCAGTTCGGTCAATGGCAGGTCGGGATGGCTGTAGAGGGTGCTGAGCGCCGAATACTGCGCGCTGGTCAGGCTGGAGCCTTCGTCCATGACGCGGGCGTGGCGCAGCAACCGCGTAGCGATATTCTGGAAGCGCGCCGCCAGATCCGCGGGATCCGCCATAGTGCTGACCCCGAAAGCAGAAAAGCCGGGAAACTGGAGGCCTGACCCGGAGTCGAACCGGGCTACACGGATTTGCAATCCGCTGCGTAACCGCTCCGCCATCAGGCCTCAGGAGCGAAGGGCGTTCAGCTATCAGATCGCTTGCGCCACCGCAATCACTTCCGGCAGATTTCGGGAGGAATATTTAATAGGCCGCCAAATTGTGTGATGCCGCGGTGCAAAATTCGCCGCAGGGAACGATTGCAGTCTCCAGCGCATGAATATAAAGATAAGGCGCTTTTGTCCGAGTCTGCCTGAAAGAGAATTATCCATGGATTTTCACGCCGCCCGCCAGAACATGGTCGAGTCCCAGGTTCGCGTGAACGATGTTACCGACACGGCTTTGCAACTGGCCATGCGTCATGTGGCGCGCGAACGTTTGTGCGCGCCGTCGCAGGCCTTCGGTGCCTATGGCGAGGTGGAGGTTGCCATTGCGCCTGGCCGCGTGCTGATGAAGCCGCGTGACATCGCCAAGCTGCTGCAGACCCTGGAACCGCGTGTCGGCGAAAGCGCCCTGTGCCTCGCAGCGCCCTATGCGGCCGCGGTCCTCGCAACCGTTGGTCTGACCGTGACGGAGCAGGAAGCCGATTCGCGGACCATGGCGGTGGTTGGACCTTATCTCAAGGAGCTTGAGGTCAAGACCGAAGTTGCCGATCTCAAGACACCAGTCGGCCGCGATTATGACGCCATTATCGTCGAGGGCGCCGTCGCCGAATTGCCGGCGACCTGGTTGAAGGCCCTGAAGGTCGGTGGCCGTCTGGCCGTTGTTCTGCGCGATGGCGCCGTCGGCAGGGCGCGGTTGTACATCCGGCTGGAGGGCGGTTTCTCTGAGCGCGAAGTGTTCGATTCGTCGCCGTCCACCCTGTCGGGGTTTGCACGCACGCCGTCGTTTGAGTTTTAGGCTAGGCTCAGGCTGGCTGCTGACATGCGATGACAGTGTGTCGCGCCAGGATAGAGCCTGACTGATGCCGAATTATCGCGCTTCATGGGGGATCGATGGCTTGTCCCCGGTTGAAACGCCAAATGAAAAAAGCTTAACTCGCCAGGATGCGATTTGTCTGGCAGTAGGGACTTAACAAGTTTATCCAATTCGCGGCCAGACTGGTATCATAGCCCTTCTGCCTGTCGAAACCGGCACAATGTCCGGACTACTCTATCGGGGTGTTTTGATGACCAGCTTCAAGTTCGGACGTGCGTTTTCCCAGCGTTTTGGCTCTCTGGGTCTAAAGGCCTTGGCCGCCGCGTCGGTTGTGGCGCTTGGCGTCGCCTTGGGGGCGGCCCAGGGCGTACACGCCGAAAGTCTGAACGATGCCATCGCCATGGCCTACGGGCAGAACCCGACCCTGGCGCGCGCCCGGGCGCAGCAACGCGCCAATGATGAAAACTATGTCCAGACCAAGTCGCAATTCGGCCCGTCGGTCGATGCCGGCGTCAGCACCAGCTATACCGACCAGGATCAGTTCGGTCAGGGCCGTTCCAACACGTCGGTCAGTCTGTCGGCGCAGCAGACGGTTTTCGCGTCCGGTGGCCTGACCAGTTCACTGCGGGCGTCGCAAGCCAATGTCATGGCCGGGCAACAGGATCTGCGCTCGACCGAGTCGTCAGTCCTGCTGAACGTCATCCAGGTCTACACGGCCGTGCGCCGCGACCAGCAGGCCCTGAAGATTTCGCAGGACAATTACGATATCCTGAAGCAGCAACTGGACCAGACCCAGGCGCAGTTCGATGCCGGCCAGCTGACGCGTACCGACGTCGCCCAGTCCCAGGCGCGGTTGTCGGCCAGTGCGGCTTCGCTGGCCCAGGCCCAGGCGCAACTGGATAGCGACCGGGCAACCTATGTTTCGGTGGTTGGCCAGGCACCCATATCGCTTGAGCCGGAACCGGTGCTGCCGGGGCTGCCGGCCAGCTTCGACGACGCCCTGGCCATGGCCGAAAAGAACAACCCGGACCTTCTGGCCTCCTTCTATGCCGAGGATGCTGCCAAGGCGCGCGTCAAGACGGCGCGGGCCGGCTACGGCCCCACCGTTGCCCTGAGCGCCGGGATGAGCGATTCCGCCAAGACCGACGACCTGTCGGGCCTGGGCGAAAATACACCCGTCAATGCGACCCTGCGCCTGTCCGTGCCATTGTATAGCTCCGGCCTCAACAGCTCGCGTGTTCGCCAGGCGTCCGAAAACTATAATGCCCAAAAGATCCAAACCGAGATCACCCGTCGCGGCGTCGTCTCCCAGGTGTCGCAGTCGTGGTCGCAGATGATCGCCGCGCGTTCCGCCGTGACATCGAACGAGGAGCAGGTGCGTGCTGCCCAGGTTGCCGCCGAAGGCGTCAAGACCGAGCAGCAGGTCGGCCTGCGTACCAATATCGAAGTCCTGAACGCGCAGCAGGAACTGAAGTCGGCGCAGCTTCAGTTACTGGAAGCCCAGCGGACGCAATATGTTGCCGCCAGCCAGTTGCTGTCGGTGATGGGCGGCTTGACGGCCCAGGCCTTCGTGCCGGACATCGAGCTGTACGACCCGCAGGATAACTTCGATCACGTGAAATCCAAGGGCTGGTCGCCGTTGCAACCGGTCACGCGCGTCCTTGACGGACTGGCCGCCGGCGGCAACTGATTCGTATTGCATTTTTACGCGATAGCGGAGCGAGCTTGCGGTTGTGCGGGCTCGCTTGATCACAGAAAAATTAGTCTTTGACACGAAAATCACCGTTGAAATCCTGTCTCGACAGTTGCCAAAGACGGCTAACACGTGTCACCTAACGACGGCTTCAGTTGGAATCCGATTCGCAGCAGTTAAAGAACATGGCAGAACAATCCGCACACGAACCGACAATGGAGGAAATCCTCGCCTCGATCCGTCGCATCATCTCGGAAGATGACGCCCCGGAGGCCGAAGCGAAGGCTGCCGCGCCGGCCCCAGAGCCCGAACCGGAGCCGGAACCGGAACCCTACATTGAGCCGGAACCCGAGGAAGATGTTCTCGAGTTGACGGAAACCTATGATGCGCCGAGTTCGATTTCGATCGGCGACATTGAAGCTTATGAGCCGGTAAAACCAGAGCCGGCACCGGCGCCACGACCCGCCTATACTCCGGAGCCCAGCATGTCATCCCTGGTCAGCGAACGCACCGCCGCGAGTGCAGCCTCGTCCTTTGGCTCGCTTACCAGCTCGCTGCTGGTTCCGCACTCCGACCGCACCCTGGAGGACGTCACGCGTGATCTGCTGCGTCCCCTGTTGCAATCCTGGCTTGACCAGCATCTGCCGTCCATCGTCGAAGAGCAGGTACGTATCGAAGTCGAACGTATTGCACGCCAAGCCCGCCGCTAGGCGCAAGTAATGTTGCGCTGCTAAGCTGGATTTTCGATATCCCACCTGATAAGAGGCGGCGTCTCGCGACGCCGCCTTTATTTTTTCCCCCGAAAGACCATGCTGGAAAAGACCTTCGATCCTGCCGCCGTTGAACCTCGCCTGTACAAGATGTGGGAGCAGTCGGGCGTGTTTGCCCCGACCGACGATCCGAACGCGGAAGCCTTTTCCATCGTCATCCCGCCGCCCAATGTCACGGGCAGCCTGCATATCGGCCACGCGCTCAACAATACCCTGCAGGACGTGCTGACGCGTTTTGAGCGTATGCGCGGCAAGGCGGCCCTGTGGCTGCCCGGCACCGACCATGCCGGCATCGCCACCCAGATGGTGGTCGAACGGCAACTGGCGGCCTCGGGCACCAATGTCGGGCGCCGTGATATGGGCCGCGACGCCTTCGTCGCCAAGGTGTGGGAATGGAAGGCCGAGTCCGGCGGGACCATCGTGCGCCAGCTGCGCCGCCTTGGCGCCTCGTGCGACTGGTCGCGTGAACGTTTCACCCTGGACGACGGTCTCTCGGCTGCCGTGCGCAAGGTCTTCGTCACCCTGCACAAGCAGGGCCTGATGTACCGCGACAAGCGCCTGGTCAACTGGGACCCGCAGTTCCAGACGGCGATCTCCGATCTCGAGGTCGAGCAGAAGGAGGTCGACGGCCATTACTGGCATTTCGCCTACAAGCTGGCTGATGGCTTAAGCTACCTGCATCCGGTGATCGATGAGGACGACCGCGAAGTCTTCGAAAGCCGCGACTATATCGTCGTCGCCACCACGCGTCCGGAGACCATGCTGGGCGACTCCGGCGTCGCCGTCCACCCGGAAGATCCGCGTTACAAGGACCTGATCGGCAAATTTGTCACCCTGCCGATCACCGGCCGGCGTGTGCCGATCGTCGGCGATGACTATGCCGATCCGGAAAAAGGCTCGGGCGCGGTCAAGATAACGCCGGCGCACGATTTCAACGACTTCCAGGTCGGCAAGCGCCATGACCTGGAACAGATCAATGTCATGGACGGGATGGCGCGGATCACGGCGGAGCCCTATGCCGGTCAGGATCGCTTCGTTGCGCGCAAGGCCATTGTCGCCCGCGCCGAGGAAGAGGGCTGGCTGAAAGCCGTCGAGAAGACGAAGCATATGGTGCCGCACGGCGACCGATCGGGCGTGGTCATTGAACCTTTCCTGACCGATCAATGGTACGTCAATGCCGGCGAACTGGCCAAGGAGGCCGTCGCTGCCGTCGAGGACGGACGCACGGTGTTCGAGCCGAAGTCGTGGGAAAAGACCTATTTCGAATGGATGCGTAACATCGAGCCGTGGTGTGTCTCGCGCCAGCTGTGGTGGGGCCATCGCATTCCGGCGTGGTACGGCCCTGACGGTTTCATTTTTGTGGAAATGACCGAAGCGGAGGCGCTCAAGGCGGCGTCCCAGCACTACGGCAAACCGACACCGTTGAAGCAAGACGAGGACGTCCTCGACACCTGGTTCTCGTCGGCCCTATGGCCGTTCTCGACCATGGGCTGGCCGGAGGATACGGCCGACCTGAAGCGCTTCTATCCGACCGATACCCTGGTTACCGGCTTCGACATCATCTTCTTCTGGGTCGCCCGGATGATGATGATGGGCCTGCATTTTACCGGTAAGGCGCCGTTCAGGCGTGTCTTCATCAATGCCCTTGTCCTCGATGAAAAGGGTGACAAGATGTCGAAAGCGAAGGGCAATGTTGTCGACCCGCTGAAATTGATCGACGAATTCGGTGCCGACGCCCTGCGCTTCTATATGGTGGCGATGACCGGACCCGGCCGCTCGATCAAGCTGGACGAAAAGCGCATCGCGGGCTATCGCAATTTTGGTACCAAGCTGTGGAATGCCACGCGCTTTACCCAGATGAACGAGTGCAGCCGTATTGCCGGCTTCGATCCGGCCAAGGCGAAGCTGACCCTGTCGCGCTGGATACGCGGCGAGGTTCAGAAAACGCTGATCGCCGTGACGTCCTCGCTGGAGGCCTGTGCCTTCGATGACGCCGCCAATGCGCTGTACAAGTTCGTCTGGAACGTCTTCTGCGACTGGTATCTCGAACTGGCCAAGCCGATCCTGAATGGCGACAACGAAGCCGAGTCCAACGAGATTCGCGCCATGACGGCCTGGGTATTGGAGCAGGCCATGGTTATGCTGCACCCGGTCATGCCTTTCATCACTGAGGAGTTGTGGGACAAGACGGGCGGGGAGGGCATGTTGATTTCTCATGCCTGGCCGAAGACCGATCCCGCCGCCATCGACGCCGAAGCGGATGAGGAGATCAACTGGATGATCGACCTGATCACCGAAATACGCTCGATCCGCTCGGAGATGAATGTGCCGGGGTCGGCGCGTGCGCCCCTGGTCCTGACCGGTGCTTCGGAGGTTACCCGCACCCGCGTCGCCACTCACGAAGACCTCATTCTGTACCTGGGCCGCCTGTCGTCGGTCGCGGTCGGTGAGGTTGCAGCGGCGGGTTCCGTGCCCTTTGTCGCCGGCGAAGCCACTGCCAACCTGGCGATTGCCGAATTTATCGATATCAAGGCCGAGGAGGCGCGCCTGCTGAAGGATATCGCGGCTTTCGACAAGACGATCGAAGGCGTGCAGCGCAAGCTGGGCAATCCCGATTTTGTCGCCAAGGCCCCGGAAGAGGTGATCGCGGAAAATCGCGAACGGCTGGCGGACGCACAAAGCGGCAAGGCCAAGCTCTCGGCGGCGCTGGAGCGGCTCAAGGCGGCGGCGTAATCCCGGCAATACGGGCCCGGATGGCGTCGAGCTGCCGCGCGCGCAGTTTCGGTGCGTGCGCTTCGCGCACGAAAGCCTGCCCTGCCTGCGCCAGTGTCGTGCGCCGGCCCGGATCGCTTATCAGCCCTTCCAGCGCCGTCGCGATCGCGTCTCCGGTAACTTCCGGAAGGTAGACAGCATGGTCGCCGCTGGCCTCCCGGAGGCCGCCGGTGCCCGACGAGACAACGGCGCAGCCGGCGGCGTGCGCCTCCAAAGCGGTCAGTCCGAAAGGCTCCTGCCAGATCGACGGTACGACGGCTATGGCGGCCCGTCGAAGCGCATCCTTGACCGCTTGCAGCGGCTGGTCTTTCACGACCTCGACCTGCGCCGCCACGGGGGCCAGAACCTCCAACTGCTGGTCCGTCCAGCCCTGGTGCACCTCATAGCGGTTCAGCAGCAGGGTTACCCGCCAGTCGGGATGTCGTTCCAACACCTCCGCAAGGCCCTCGCATAGCGGCGCCAGTCCTTTTTCCGGTGCTGCCCGGCCGCTGAAAACGATATGGCGATCCTTGTCGTCCGGCTCTCCTGCCCAAAGGTCAGCGTCGATCGGATTGGGCAAGGCATAGGTCGGCTTGGTCACGGCGGGATAGTGGCGGGCGAAATCCCGGCGTATGGCGTCGCTGACGAAGATAAAGGCGTCGAACGGGCTGAACTGCCAGGCCAGGCGCCAGGCGTCGAACCGGTTCTTTGCTGGCTTTACAGCGTTGTGGCGGTACAGGCTGTTGGGTACGCCCCTCAGGGCCATGGCAACTGGCTGCGCCGAGACCGCCTTCTGGTGGAACTCTATATAATCCGGTGAGAAGGCTTTCAGGGCTCGCACCATGCGCGAAAAGTACAATAGACGCCCCGGCCCGGAATCGATCTCGGTCACGCGTGTGGTGTCGCGGACCTTGGCGCCGCGTTCGCAGAAGACGCGGACATCGTCGCCTGCCCCTGACAACAGGCTGCGAACAACGGTTTCGATCGAATTGGGTTCCATGGCGCAGAAACGAAAGCCCGGCGGCAGAACTACGGCAATCTTCATAGGGGGGAGACCTGACAGCGTTTTTGCGTCCCTGTAGCCCGGTCATGCCTCCGGAACAAGCCGGCCCATTGTTTTCCGCTGCCGCCATTGTTTTCCGCTACCGAAAGCATTATGGAGCATCACTGTTCCGAGGGAGCCCTGCTTGTCGACTGATACCCCTATCCCGTCCGCCTCCGCCGCGGTCGATGCGAATTACGCAGGGCCAGCGCTTAGCCCAGAGCTTAGCCTGATCATCTGTACCCTTAACGAAGGTGCGGCCATCCGTTCGGTGATCGAGGAGATTAGCGACACGCTTGCCGGCATCAGCCACGAAATCATCGTTGTCGACGACAATTCGCAGGATAATACCCACGCCGAGGTCGAGGCCGTGGCGAAACTGCGTCCCAATGTCCGCCTGCACGTCCGGACGAATGAGCGCGGACTGTCGTCAGCGGCCATCAAGGGCTGGGACATCGCCAAGGGCCGTTACCTCGGTGTCATGGACGGCGACGGCCAGCATGATCCGCTGGCGATTCGTCAACTTGCCGACATGATCCTCAAGGGTGACAAGGACCTGGTCTGTGCGTCGCGCTATATCGGCAAGGCCGACACCGGCCTCAGCCTGTTCCGCGAACTGGGCTCGCGGGCCTTCACGGCGGTCACCAGTCTGGTGCTGAAGGCGCCGCTGACCGACCCGCTGAGTGGCTGTTTCATCATGTCGCGCGAATATTACCAACTGGCGCGGTCACGACTGACCGGCGTCGGTTTCAAGATCCTGGTCGATGTCGTGGCCTCCGCCAAGCGCAAGCCGCGTTTCGGTGAGGTCAAGGCGTCACTGCGCCAGCGCCAGGGCGGCGAGTCGAAACTGGACATTCGCGTGGTGCTTGATCTGGCGGCGCTGCTGGTCGAAAAAGCGACCAACGGATTGATGCCGGCGCGCTTTGTGCTGTTCGCAGGGGTTGGGTTGACGGGCGTCGCGGTCAATATCGCCGTGCTGTATCTCGCCCACACCTTCTTCAACAACGGCGCGCGCATACCGATCTATCGTTTTCAGTTCCGCACCGACGATATCGTCAGCTATAGTGTGGCTATCTGGCTGTCGATGACATGGAACTTTTTTATCAACAACCTGATCACCTTCAGGGATAAGCGTTTGAAGGGCGTGGCGCTGATCGGAGGCCTGCTGACCTTTTACCTGGCATGTTCGCTGGGCGCCTTGGTCAGCCTGGCCCTGTCGCTGTTCATGAAGGACCACCTTCATATTCACTATATTGTCGCGGGGATCATCGCGACCCTGATCGGCAGTATCTGGAACTACTGGGGCGCTATGCTGCTGTCCTGGCGCCGAAACCCATAATCTTTAGCTCAAGCGCCGCCGGATGGCCGGCCCCGATGGCACCTCGCATTAGCTCGGGCGGCCAAGAAGCGTGTTTTGGCGCCCTTGCCGAGTTGCGATGAATTGCAACTCGGAACAAAATAAGCCCGAAGCGGGGGGATCTCGCGCTCCGGGCTTTAAGTTGTCTCAGAAGACTTAGCAGGCGGCGACTACCAGTTGTTGCGGTTGTGGCGGCGGTCATGACGATCATGGCGGCGATCGTTGCGGTTGTCCCAACGGTCATCGTCACGGCCATAGCGGTCGCCACGGTCATAGCGGTCATCGCGGCGGTTGTCGTAATACCCGTCATTGCCGTAGTCGTCGTTATAGCCGTAGTCATAACGGCACTTGCTGTTGTTCTTGGCGATCGAGGAACCCACAGCCGCACCAACCACGGCGCCCAGAACGGTGCCGACACCCTTATGGCGCGTGTCCGAAGCGCTGCCACCGATCACGCCGCCGACCACGGCGCCGGCGATGGCGCCATCGCGCTTCTTGTCGTTCTTTTGCGCGCGGCAGCTTTCGGCCGCAGCCATGCTGGGCAGGCTGGCGCCGATCAGGGCTGTAACGGCCAAAGCTGAAATGAACAGTTTGCGGGCTGCGGTCATGCGGATCATGTGGGTTTCCTCTCGAGATTAAAAGTCTTTGGTCCTTGGGGCTGGGTGAGATCACCGCGCCGTCATGACACCCCGTATACAGAGGCCAAGATGAACGAACCTTGATAACTTCGTTCATCTTCGTTCATCAAGCGAGGATCGATCTCGCCAAGAGAAAACCCCGGAACCTGAAGGCTCCGGGGCTGTCACGCGATTACCAGTCGTGGTGGTGGTGGTGATGATGGCGGTGACCGTGCCAGCCGCGGTCACGATAATAGTACCGCTCGCGATAGACGGGCCGTGGCGATACATAGACGTAGCCGCGCGGTTCGACATAGGTGCGGCGATAACGATAACCGTCGTCGTAATAGCGGTCGCGATAGCCGTCGTCATAGTAGGTATCGCTGTAGTAACGATCATCGTAGCACGACGTGTTGTTACGGCCCATGGACGAGCCGACGGCCGCGCCGACAATGGCGCCGGCGACCGTGCCGACGCCCTTATGGTGCGTATCCGAGGCGCTGCCGCCGATCGCGCCGCCGATGATCGCACCGGCGACCGCGCCGTCGGAACTACCGCGGCTTCGGCGATAGCAATCCGCGGAAGCGGGCAGGGCTATAGTGGTCAGGGCAGCCGCCGCCACGGCAGAAACGATGAGTTTGTGAGCAATTTTCATAGCGGTTCTCCTTCGATATGCGGCTGAACACATGCACCGCAGATTTCACGAGTGTAACATTTACAGCATGAACAGCCCTTAACCGGTCCGTTCATCTTCGTTCATGTCAATAGCCCCATCCGCCCCAGTAGCGCCGATCACTATAGCCCCAGCGATGGCTGTTGCTGCTGGCATAGCGTTCGTAATAGCCGTTGCTGCGCGCATATGGCTCATAGCTGGTGTCGTAATAGACATAGTTGCGGCCATGGCCATAGCCGTACCAGGCATTGCATCCGCAGCCACGATGATAGCGACGACCGGTCCAGGTTACGCCGGCATAGTAGCCGTAGTTAGGAGCGGTCTGCAGCGTGCCGTCGCGATATCCGGCCTGTTCGCGCGCGCGCGGGTCCTGCTGGCGCGGGCCTTCGTAACGGTAGTATTCGCCGCTGACATAGTCGTAGGCCAGATCGGCCCCGGCATAGGGAATGGTGTCGACCTTGTCCGGGCCGTCGTCATGGCTGTCATGGTCGTCGCGGTAGGTGCCGCTATCCTGGGCTGCCGCTGGCACTGTGACGGCGGCAAGGGCCACGGCGAGGATAAGACTGGCAAAGCGGGCGTGCGACATGTCGACCTCGGAGACAGGGGCGAAATCTGAGCGATTAACCCTGTTATCTCATCCGATTGGCGAAAGTTATAAATGCCGCGGCGCCGGCTCAAAACACAAAATTCCGTAAGTGCTGTGCCTACAGTTACGCCGACAATCAATAATGATGGCGATGATGCGGATCACGGCAATCGACCGGATGCGGTACACCCTGCCCGGAAACCTGACCTGAGGTGTAATAGGTTACTATGCGGCGCGACACGATACGGCTGGAGGTATAGGTGGCGCTTTCCCAGCCTTCGGCATTCAGGTTGACGACGCGCGAGGAGCCGTAGTCGGCATAGCCTGCGCCGGTGTCGACATAGGGCGCATGATCGACCGGCGGCGGAGCAGAATGCGCCACCGGAGGGCCGGCATGGCGAACCGGGTGCGCAATAGCATGCCTGGCCGTCTTGACGGCGACGGCGCAATTGCAGGCGACGACCTTTTTGGCGACAGCCTTTTTGACGACGACTTTTTTGACCACCTTGTGCGACTTGGCTTTAGCTGGAGCCTTGGTGGGAGGACAGTGAGCCCCCGCCGCCATTGGCAGGACGAGCGCCGTGCAGGCGAGGGCGGCAAGAAAGACGGATCTGGTATCGGACATGAGAACAGCCTTGGAGCAAGTCAGGGGCGAAATAAGGTTAACGCATCTTCGTCCACCGATAGCACCGGGTCAACCTTACCTCGCCCGACGGGGGAATCACCAAAGGTTGTTCAGCCACGACATCAGCGAGACGTTTCCTGCGTCGGATATGAAGTCCGCGTCGCGATGGTAGTGGTTGACGGCACGCGACCGGGCATACCCACTGTAATCGAGCGGAGCCTCGTAGGACGGCGGGCTGCGATAAACAGGGCGTGCGACGACCCGGTGACGATACAGCGGCCGGACGGGCGCCGGGGCGGGCACATAGACGATCTCTCTCACAATGACGGGCTGGCGCACGATCACCGGTTCACGGACGATGACGGTACGTGTGCGGCCGCGTGGCTGGCGGTCATAGACGCGCGTAGGCCGCGACGGTCGCACGGCCGTGCGGCGGACGACGGTATGTTCCCTGATCGAGACCGCCTTAACAATGCGCGTCTTTTCGATCACGGTCGTCTGGCTGCGGTGGCGCTGGGCGGCCTCGGCGGCGACGGGCACGACGCCCGAGGTCATGACCGAAGCGGCCAGTATGGGCAGAAGCATGGATTTCATCATCGATTTGCGGGTCATTTCAGGCACTCCTTAGCTATGATCACCGCCCCATTGACCTGCAAATTACGCCCTGTGACCTGAACCGGGGCTTGAACCCGTGGTTCATCCGGGTTCATGTTCGGTTGCCTTTCGACTCATACCCCTGTAAGGGGCCTGTCCCATTGCAACGGCGGGCTCATGACGGATTTCGAGGCACATATCGACAAGGTCGGCTTTCAGGGCGACGGCATCACCGCCGGCGGGCTGATCGTGCCACTTTCGCTGCCCGGTGAACGTGTGACAATACGCGACGGCAAAGAACGCAATGAGCTGGTTGCGGTTCTGGAGGCGAGCCCGCAGCGGGTGACGCCACCGTGTCCGCATTTCGCCGCCTGCGGCGGCTGCGCCCTCCAGCACTGGGACGTGACCGCTTACAGCGCCTGGAAGCGCGAGATGGTCGAGATCCAGCTGCGCCGCGGCGGGCTCGACACCGAAATCGGCGCCATCTTCACCACACCGCCGCACAGCCGGCGCCGAGTCGGGCTGCACGCCCGTAAACAGGGCAAGACGATACAACTCGGCTTCAAGGCGCGCCGTTCGTGGGCCCTGGTGCCGATCGAGACCTGCACCATATCCGACCCGGCCATCGTTGCGGCGCTCGGATATCTGCGCCAGTTGGCGGCGCCACTGTTCGAGCACCCCAAGTCGGCGCCCATCCTGCACATCACCGTATCCCTGACCGGGCTCGATATCGATATTTCCGGTGTCGAGCGTTCAAAAAGCGGTGGCATTTCGGCCGACGCCCGTATGCAGATCGCCATGGTCGCGGGGGAAGCCGATTTCGCGCGCGTCACCATGGGCGACGATATCCTGTATATGGCGCGTCAGCCGCGCGTGCGTTTAGGCAAGGCTACGGTTGCCCTGCCCATGGGTTCTTTCCTGCAGGCCACACCCCAGGCTGAGGCCGCTATGGCGCAGTTGGTCACTGAGGCGGTTTCGGGCGCCAAAAAGGTTGCCGACCTGTTTTGCGGGGCAGGCACCTTTACCTTCCCTCTGGCTGAAACGGCGGTCGTCCACGCCGCCGATGGCGCTGCGTCCTCGATCGCGGCGCTGAAGAACGCCCTGGCCTCGGCGCCGGGGTTGAAAACCATCACGCCGGAGGTGCGCGACCTGTTCCGCCGTCCGATGCTGGCCGCTGATTTCAAGGGATTTGATGCCGTCGTCTTCGATCCGCCGCGTGCCGGCGCCGAGGCTCAGGTCCAGGAAATCGCCAATTCGGCCGTGCAACGGGTGGTTGGTGTCAGCTGCAATCCCACCACCTTTATCCGGGATGCTAAAATCCTTGTGAACGCGGGATTTTCGCTGGACAGGGTGACGCCGATAGATCAGTTCTTGTGGTCCGCCCACGTCGAACTGGTGGGTGTTTTTTCGCGCTAACCAGCCCCTGGCCAAAAGGGCAGGGCGTCGAAAAGTGTCAAGACAGAACCGTTATTGAAAGAGTCGCGTACGTGATTTCCGTTGTCATGCCTACCCTGAATGCCGAAGATCACCTGGTCCGCACGCTGACCTCGCTGGTGCCGGGCGTGGTGGAAGGCCTGATCCGCGAAGTCATTATCGTCGACGGCGGGTCGGATGATTCGACCATCGAGATCGCCGAATCGACGGGCTGCAAGATTATCCGCACCGATGCCGCGCGTGGTTTGCAGTTGTGGCAGGGCTGCCGGGCCGCCAAGGGCGATTGGTTGCTGATCATGCATTCGGATTCGCAACTGGGCGACGGCTGGATGGACCAGGTTGCCGATCACGTCAAAAACCACGCGACCCAGGCTGGATATTTCCATTTGAAGTTCGACGATCCATCTTTGCTGGTGGGCCTGTGGGCCGAAATGCTGGCCGCCCGGGCGCGCTGGCTGGCCATGCCGAGCGGCGACCACGGCCTGTTGCTGTCCAAGGCGCTGTATGACTGCGCCGGTGGTTACAAGGACCAGGCGGCGTTCGAGGACGTGGCCCTTGCCATGTCGCTGGGACGGGCACGCTTGCGGCCCATGGCGACGTCTCTGACGACCAATGCCGGACGGTTCCGCGCCAAGGGCTGGGCTGTCGGCCTGGTCACCAAGGGTGCGCGCTTCCTGCTGTATCTGCTGGGTGTCCCGCCCAAACCTCCGATGATCAAGCGCGCGGCTTGAGACCACCAATTCCCAAAGTCTTGCGCGCAGCGCATTTGCCAATATAGCTCGCGGGCTTCAGATGGCCCGCCTGCAACATTGAAGCGTTCGTGCTTTTCGTTTTTTCGTGTTTTTCGTGGCCCAAAATTCCATTGTCAACTGAGGTCGAACTCCGGCAAAGCGAGAGAAATCTGTCAGCGCGACACGGCGGATGCCTGTCTTCGATCGTGGAATTTTGGGCCACGAAAAACACGAAAAAACGAAAAGCACGAACGATAGTGTGCTGACACGCCTGTGCGGAACGATCAACTGATCGGGAGGCGGTACCACTAATTAAAGCGCTTCGCGCGGGAGCTACTTGTCGACCGAGGCGTCGATGATGCGTGCGTCGCTCGCGGCCTGGGCCAGGGTCTTGGTTGGCTGGCCCATGATCTGGCGATAGATCCAGTAGTTGGCGGCGACTTCTTCGACATATTGCCGCGTCTGGGCGACCGGGATCGATTCCATGAACAGCAACGAATCCGCGTCAGGCCCCAGCGAGTCCATGGCGTCCTTCACCGGACGAGGTCCGGCATTATAGGCCGCGATCGTGCGCAACAGGTCGCTTTCGATAATCTTGGAGTCCATCAGGCGGCCGATATAGTTCTGGCCGACGCGCAGATTGACCGCCGGTGTCAGCAGTTGCGCCGGCTTGCTGTTGAAGCTGGCATCATTCTCGACCAGGGCTGCTGTCGCCGGCATCAGTTGCAACAGGCCGTAGGCGCCGGAATAGCTGTGGGCCTTGGGATTGAACTTGCTTTCCTTGCGGGCGAAGGCGAACACCAGCGCGCGCGGCACCGTGTAGCCGCCCTTGGGGGCAAAATCGGGAATGGGGTACAGCGACGCATCGAACAACCGGTCGGCAGGCTTCAGCTGGCTGACCGGGATCTGGGTGCGGGCAGCCATGGCCAGCCACTGGTCGCGTTCGTCGCCACTGGCCGCCGTCTGCACGGCCGCCTGAAGTTCGTCCTGGGCATCGCTGCCGCGGCCGATCTGGATCAGGGCATTGAGGCGCTGGGCCTTCACATCCCCCTGGGCCCAGGTGAAATCGTCGTCGAGCGCAGCGGTGAGGGCGTTGCGCGAGTCGTTGGAATAGGTCGGTGTCTGGCCTTTCTTGGCCAGGACGACCGCAGGCGTTACCCCAAGACGCTGTTCGGCCACCAGGCCGTAAAAAGTGAAGGGGAAGCTGGCAGATACCTTGAACCAGGTCTCGGCCTCGTCCTTCTGGCCCATCTTGCCGGCGCATCGGCCTGCCCAGTAGGCGCCACCCGACTGACTCCACGCGTTGCGGCTGGGGTCGGAGGCGACGAATTTGAATTCGGCCAGGGCCTGTTCGTAACGGCCGAGGCGCCAGTTGGCCAGGCCGGCCACCCAGTGATCACCGATCTTCCTGCCCAGCTTCACAGCCTGTTCGAGTTGACCGTTATTATAGGCCGAGCGGGCCGACTTCGGTGTCAGGTCGGAATCGTCGGTGGGTGCGCCGGGATTGAAATTGGCGGTGGGCTTGCTGTCACTCAGGGACACGCCGGCGACCAGCTTGACAGCGCCGTTGCTGTCACCGGTCATCGCCACGGCCGTGCCGCCCAGCGACGGGAAGGCCGGATCGGGTGCACCGGCGGGCTTCTTGCGTTTGGCCAGGCCCCAGACGCGCATGGCCATGGGCTGATCGCCGTAGGCGGCCAGCCAGCCGGTCAGTTCGTCATAGGTCGAGCTGTATTTGCGGCTGAACAGCTTGTGGAATTCAGCATAGCCCATCAGCCGCCGGTCCTTGACCTGGGCCAGCTTGGCCTCGGCGGCATCAAAGTCACCAGAATCGATCAGATCGAAAGCCGCCTGATACAGCTGCGCGTCCCACGGTGCCAGCACACTTGTCTGGGCGACCGCTTGAACAGGCGCGGCGGGTGCCTGACCGGCGACAAGCGCGTAGGGGATGGGCGTAGCATTCAAGGCGACGGTATCAGCAGCCGGTTCAGCGGCCTCGGCCGCAGTCTGCGCATCAGGTGCCGCGAAATCCTGCGCATTCACGTGCTGCGTCAGGGCGGGCGCGGCCAGCAACAGGGCTGCGCCGGCAACAAGGCTGCGGAGTGTCTGGCGGTTGGACGTCAAAACGACACCTTCTTGCGGCGACCCGCTGTGCTGGGCCAAGCGATCGAACTTAATGAAAAATTTACGGCGGAGCAACCCCGAAAGGTATTGCTTGCGTCATCAATGTCACAGTGGGTCATGCGCAGGGATAGTGCAAGCCACATTCCCCGTCGGTTGAATCACATAATTTTTATGAGAAATTTATAGTTCGGCCTTGACCACCAACTGCAGCAAGTCGCGCCAGAACAATCCCTTGGCCTGGGGCTGGCGTAAAAGGAAGCTGGGAGGGTAGCTCGCCATGGCCGGAATAGCAGGCTCCGTTCCGTGAGATACAATGCGGCCGCGCAGCTGGCGCAGATTCTGGTCGAGATTGAGCGCGCCGGAAACCGCGCCCGCCCCCAGCAAAAGCAGGGCCTTGGGCGCTGCCAGGCGGATCATGGCGCTAAGGAACGGTGCCGACAGGCTGACATCCTCAGGGGTGAGCGGGCGGCCTCCGGCGGCGCGCCAGAAGACGCAAGGCGTCATCAAGGCGCGATCCTTCAGGCCTGCGGCTGCCAGGGCGGCGTCCATCAGGATTCCGGGCTTTCCGGCAAAGGCGACACCGCCCAGGTCCTCCTCGGAGTCGGGGGCTTCGCCGACAATCATGATGTCAGGGCTGGCCTGGCCGCGAAAACGAACCAGCGACTTGCCACCTTCGTGGCGTATCGGCATGTGATGGAAGGCTTCCAACTCGGCGTAAAGTTCGTCAAGCGATCGCGCTGCGGCAGCGCGTTGCCTGGCTTCATGCATGACGGTTGCGACGTCAAGACCGGCAAGGCTCTGCGGTTTGAGCTGGTTAACCTGTCCCGCTTGCGTCGCGGAAGCCACAGGTGTCACGTGAATTTGCGTGGATGCCGTTGCGGCACGCGGATTTGGTGATTTATTTTCGCTCAGAGTCCGATTAAGAGGCGCAGTCGCATAGACCTCTTCCAGATCATGGTCGATGAGAAAGCCAAGGTAGCTCTCTATCTCCTTTGCCAGATTGTCGGACGGATACATGTGGGGGAGGGGCCTTATGCCGGACTTTGTCTTCAGACTCCTCACATACCGGGGCGCGGGCCAAAGTTCAAACAGCGAAGCGCAAGGTTAGGGAGAAATTCGGGAAATGGACGCACCAGCCGCACGCGAGGCGATGGACTATGATGTAGTGATCGTCGGCGGCGGGCCGGCGGGGCTTTCGGCCGCCATCCGCCTGAAGCAGCAGGCCGCCAAGGCCGGCACTGAGGTCAGCGTCGCCCTGCTCGAAAAAGGCTCGGAAATCGGCGCCCATATCCTGTCCGGCGCCGTGTTCGATACCTCCGGCTTGAGCAAGCTGTTTCCCGATTGGAAAGCCCAAAAGCCTGAGGACGGGGGCGCCCCCCTGGGTACGCCGGTCAGCGACGACAAGTTCATCTATCTGGGGCCGCAGGGCGCGCTCGACATCACCTGGCTGCCCAAGCCCGGCTATATGAGCAATCATGGCTGCTATATCGGCAGCCTGGGTAACCTGTGCCGTTGGCTGGCCGAACAGGCGGAAGGCCTGGGCGTCGAGATCTATCCTGGCATGGCCTGTTCCGAAGTCCTGTATGACGACGATGGCGCGGTTGCTGGCGTGGTGGCCGGCGTATTCGGCATTGGCCGCGATGGCCATCACAAGCCCGACTACCAGCCAGGTCTGGAACTGCGTGCAAAATACACCTTCTTTGCCGAAGGGGCGCGCGGATCCTTGTCGCAACAGGTTATACGCAAGTTCGAACTGGATGCGGACTGCGAAGTTCAGAAATATGGCCTCGGCATCAAGGAACTGTGGAAGGTGCCGGCCGCGAAGTTCAGGCCCGGCCTGGTTCAGCACACCCTGGGCTGGCCTCTCGACGACAAGACGGGCGGCGGATCGTTCATTTATCATTTCGGCGACCACTATGTCGCCGTGGGTTTTGTGGTTCACCTCAACTACCAGAACCCCTACCTGTCGCCCTATGACGAGTTCCAACGCTTCAAGCACCACCCAATCGTCGCCGAGCAACTGGAAGGCGGAGAACGGGTCGCCTACGGAGCGCGCGCTATTAATGAAGGTGGCTACCAGTCGGTGCCGAAACTGGCCTTCCCGGGCGGTGCGCTGATCGGCTGTTCGGCCGGCTTCGTCAACCTGCCGCGCATCAAGGGCAGCCACAACGCCATCAAGAGCGGCATCCTGGCGGCCGACGCCGCCGTCAAGGCCCTGGCATCGGGCACTTCCAGCAAAACCCTGACCGGCTATCAGACGGCCTATGACCATTCGGATATCGCGAAGGAACTGAAGCTGGTCCGCAATCTGAAGCCGATCCTCAGCCGTCTCGGCACGGGTCTCGGCACTCTGGTCGGCGGTATCGAGATGACGGTGACCAATCTGTTGGGCGGGCTTTCCCTGCTCGGCACCCTGAAACATGGCAAATCGGACGCGCACTCGATCAAGCCGGCGGCGGAATGCAAGCCGATCGCCTATCCGAAGCCCGACGGCGTGCTGTCGTTCGACAAGCTGTCATCGGTGTTTATATCGGCGACCAATCACGAGGAGGACCAGCCGGTTCACCTGGTGCTGAAGGACCCGCATATCCCGATCGACATCAATCTGGCCAAATATGCCGAGCCGGCCCAGCGCTATTGCCCGGCCGGGGTTTATGAAATCGTCGGCCAGGATGTCGGCAAACCGCGGCTGCAAATCAACGCCCAGAACTGCGTGCATTGCAAGACGTGTGATATCAAGGATCCGACCGGCAATATCGTGTGGACCACACCGGAAGGCGGCGGAGGGCCGAACTATCCGAATATGTAACTGGCGCCACCTATAAGTTGTCCTCGACCGCGAACGGCGTCCGTCCGGACATGGTGCGGCTGAAATAGATCGTCTCGCTATCCGGGCGCAGGCGATAGAGCTGCGCCGGGCGGTTGCTGCCTAAACGAAGGCCATCCGGAATGGCTTCGAGATAGTCGCCATCGCGGATGCGTTTCCGGAATGCGCTCTTGTCGAGCCTCTTCCCGAGGATGGTCTCGTGCACCTGTTGCAATTCGCTCAGGGTGAACGCCTCCGGCAGAAGATGGACAGGCAGGGAGGTATATTCCACCTTGTTGCGCAGGCGATGAATCGCCGTGCTCAGGATAATGCCATGATCGAAGGCGAGGGGCGCTTCGACGCCTTCGACGTCAACCTCGACCCATCGCACTTCGTCAACGCCAGCCCCCTCCACTGGCGTAACGGAATCCGCAGCGATCAGGGCGAAATAGGCGAAAGTCGTCGACCAGCCACGCGGATCGCGATCCTTGCCGCCGAAGCCCTGGACCTGTTCCAGGTAGGGGGCCTCCACGCCTGTCTTTTCTCTCAATTTGCGAAGCGCTGTGGCATTCAGGTCGGCATCCCGGTGAACGTCGATGAAGCCGCCGGGCAGCGCCCAGCACCCCTTGAACGGGAAGTCGCCGCGCCGGACCAGGAGGACCTGAAGCGTGTTCTGGCGAATGGTGAAGATCGCCAGATCGACGCTGGTGAGGGGCACATCATAGTTGCGAATATTATAGGCACGCAGGAAGGCGGCCTCTTCGGGATCGGTCGGATGCATGGCGGGCTCACTGTGTGAGATGAATTTGCCACGTTTGCACCCTTATTGTCAATTTTCAACTAAGTTAGTTGACTAGAAACACTAAGGCTATTATTCCGCAATCATGATGAACATAGCGGCTCATGGGAGCCATAAAATGACGAACGAAGCCAAAACCATGAACAGTCGCGACCGCCGTGCGGCTATCGCCCAGGATACTCTGGCCGTTATCGAACATGGGCGCTATCGCAACGGCCGTGGCGAGCAGGTCGTCATCGCCGACGATCTGGCCCGGGCCGTCGCTGGTATTATCCATTATACAGGTGCCGGGTTGCGGGCTCTGCGCGAAGCGCAAGTGATCGATACGACTGTTGAAACCCGGATCGATGTGACCAACGAGTCCAGCCTTTCCGCTGTCCGCCGCCTTGTTACCGAGGAGCGACCAGATGTGCTGTGCCTTAACTTCGCCTCCGCGCGCAATCCCGGCGGCGGCTTTCTGGGCGGAGCGGAGGCGCAGGAAGAAAACCTGGCCAAGTCATCGGGGCTTTACGCCTGTCTCATCGCCAAGATGGAAATGTATCAATCCAATCGAGCGTACGACTTCTGCGCCTACCATGACGACATGATATATTCGCCGAAGGTGCCGGTTTTCAGAGACGACGCCTATCAGTATCTCGACGAACCTGTGTTGGCGACTTTTGTCACCGCACCCGCCGTCAATCGGTCAGCGGTCAGCCGGAACAGCCCCGACCGCCTGTACGAGCTTGAAATCATCATGCCCATGCGCATCGAACTGTTGTTGGCGCTGGCCCGTCATCATGGCCATCGTAGCCTCGTCCTTGGCGCCTGGGGCTGCGGCGTTTTCGGCAACCACTCCGCACAGATGTCAGGATGGTTCGCAGACGCGCTAAAAGGGCCATTCTGTAATGCGTTCGAACGCGTGCATTTCGCCGTCCTGGACCGGCATAACGACGGCACCTATGCAGCGTTCGCGGAGAGGTTTCGTTTGGGGGGAGCCTGCTGAGGGGGCAGGCATGGAAAAGCCCGTCCTCCACGGGGGCGGAGGGCGGGCTTTTTTACAGTTAAGGGTCGGGTTAGCTGCGCCGAAAGTCGACATTGCGAAAGGTAAAGCTGAGGCGCCGCGCCAGATGGATTGATGCTAAATACCATCAGCTGTGGCCACGACAGATCAATTCGCAACGGCCACGGCTGATAAGAATGTTACCGCACTCGCGGCATCTATTAACTTTCCTGTTAAGATTTTTGCCGTTATAAGTTTTACATAAGATCTGAGGGCTGTTTATTCTTCTCAAGTATGGATGCGTATAACGTGACATCGAGTTCGCTACTGAAGCCCTCCCACCTGGCCCTTGCCGCCGTCCTGGCCATGGCTGTTTTCCTTCCTTCCGTTCAGGCGCGCCCCATCATGGCCGATGCGCGTCGTGAACTGGGCACGGACGCCAGCCCCTATGCCAACTTCCTGGTCGGGCGGTTCGCCATGACCCAGGGCGATATAGCCACGGCATCGCGCGCCATGGGGGCAGCGAGCCAGGCCGACCCTCAGAACGCAGCCTTGCGTGAAAAGGCTTTCCTGGTCGGCATTCTTAATGGCGATATCGATCAGGCGACCTTGATGTCGGCGCAACTGGGTGTCGGCACCGACACCAGCCGCCTTATGACGCCTATCCTGTCAACCATTACCGCCGTCAAGGCCAACAAGGCGCCGGTCGCGCTGAAGAGCCTCGATACGGCAGCCAAGGCCAATTCCAAGGCGCGCATGGTCGTCATGCTGCGGCCCTATGTCCTGGCGATGAACGGCCAGTGGAAGGCGGCGGTCGACGACAGCGGCGACGCTGCGTTGGGCGCCAATGACAGCGATCGCCTGCTCGTCTATCTCGTCAAGTCGGAACGCGCCCGCGTGCAGGAACTGCATGGCAATCCGAAAGACGCAGAGGCCATCTACACGTCGCTGTATCAGCCGGGCGCCGCTGCCTTTATCTTCGGGCCGGACTATGCAGGCTTCCTTGAGCGTCAGGGCCGCAAGGACGAGGCGCGCGCCATCTGGCAGGAAATCGTCAGCCAGTCGAATGACGCCACCGCAGTCCAGGCGCTAAAGCGGCTGGACGCGACGGACTATGCCAAGCCGGCCTTGCCGGACCTGCGCCAGAGCATGGCCCAGGCCCTGTTCCTGTCGGCCACCATCTCGTTCAGTGAGCGCGACTCCGAAATGGCATTGGCAACCCTTCGGTTGTCCATGTATCTCGACGACACGCCCGACCGGGCCCGCGTCTTCCTGGGCCAGGTTCAGCAGGAACTGCGCGATCCCATCGCGGCCGAAGCCGCCTGGGCCAGTGTGCCCTCGACCTCGCCCTATGCCAGCGAAGCCAGTTTGCGTCGCATCTGGAGTCTGCGCGGCCGTAAGGACAACGACACTGCCCTGGCCCTGGCCAACGACGTCCTGACACGCGACCCGGACAATCTCGGCGTGATCGTCGAAAAGGCCAATATCCTCCACGATCGTGGCGACGACACCGGGGCGCTGACCTTGTTCAACGACCGCATAGCCCGGGCCGGCAGTGCCGACTTTACCTGGCAGGCCTGGTTCCTGCAGGCCATGGTCTATGACAGCCTGGACCAATGGGACAAGGCCGAGGTGGCGATCACGAAGGCGCGCGACCTGAACGGGTCGCGCCCGGAAATCCTCAACTTCCTCGGCTACGGCTGGATCAATCGTGGACTGCACGTCCAGGACGGCATGGAACTGGTCCGTCAGGCCATGGCGGTCAATCCCAAGTCGGGCGCCATCGTCGATTCCCTGGGCTGGGGCTATTATAAGCTGGGGCAGTATGACGACGCGCTCACCTATATCGAGCAAGCGGTCATGTTGTCGCCGTCCGATGCCGAAATCAACGAACACCTGGGTGACGTCTACAAGGCGGTCGGGCGCAATGCCGAGGCCACCTATGAATGGCAGCGCGTTCTGACGCTGGAGGTTGGCGACAAGGAACAGGTGAGGGTGCGGCAAAAGCTGGAAGACAATGCGGCGTCGCTGAAAATCGCTACCGTACCCGGCGTTGTGACGGGTACGACGGCGCTCAACGACCCGGCCGCCAAGCCGGCTGCGAAGGCGGGCAGAAAACCAGCCCAAAAGACTTCCCAGTCGCAAAACTGACGCGCCATGCTGGCGCCGGCCAAGGTCAATCTGTATCTGCACGTCGCCGCGCCGGACGCGCGCGGCTATCACCCATTGCAAAGCCTGGTCATGTTTGCCGACGTTGGCGATGAGGTTTTGTTGACCGACGGGGGCGGCCTGACCATTGACGGACCGTTCGGCCAAGGGCTTAGCACCGGCGATGATAATCTGATCCTCAAGGCGGCCCGGCGTTTTGCCGCGGAGGCCGGTGTCGCGGTCAACCATGGATTCCACCTGACCAAGACACTACCGGTGGCGTCGGGCCTGGGCGGCGGCAGTGCTGATGCCGGGGCAACCCTGCGGTTGCTTCGCCAGGCCTATGTGCCGGATATGTCCGATGATGCCCTGGCGGCTGCGGCCGGGCATACCGGGGCTGACGGCGTGATGTGCCTTTGGTCGCGAACGGCCTTCGCCGAAGGCTATGGTGAGAGTCTGACACTGGCCGATCTGCCGGCCCTGCCGTGTGTGCTGGTCAATCCGGGTGTCGAATGCTCAACCGCAGCAGTTTACAGCGGTTTCGATCATCTGGCGCAGTTCGACGATATTGAGGCGCGGCATGGCTTTGCGGAAGTAGTCAATATTGATGATTTCGTCCGGGCGCTGAAGAAGACGCGCAATGATCTCGAGCCCGCCGCTATCCGTCTCCAGCCGGTTATCGCCGACCTATTGTCGACCCTGGATGCGCAGCCGGAAACGCTTTTGGCGCGGATGTCGGGATCGGGGGCCACCTGTTTCGCTATCTGCGCTACAAAGGGCGCGGCAGAAGACGTCGAGCGGCGGATGCAGGCTATGTGGCCGCGCGCTTGGGTGCGGGCGTGTGCCTTGCGATAGGAAAAGATGTGAACCGCAGATTTCGCTGATTATCGCAGATTTTTCATAGACAGTTCTGATCCGTAAGAACCAAGCCATTCAATCTGGATCGCGTTGCGATCGATGCCGATACCTGCGCTTGCAAAGCCGCAAACACTCGGAAAAAATCTGCGATAATCAGCGAAATCTGCGGTTCAAAGCCCCTATGCAACCGCCGGCCTGCGTGAACGCATGGCCATTTCGACGCGAACCTCAGGATCGTCGCTGAGCTTGTGATAGGCAACCGAATCCATCGGATAGATGGCGATCTTGCCGGCGCCGTTATAGTGGGCGCCGAAGCCGTAGGATTTCGTCAGCGGCGATCCGCGCATACACGGATGGCCTTTGGCGAAAAAGGCTTCCCGGTGGGCTTCACGGTGTTCGGGTGCGATGTGGTTTTTGCGGCAGTATATTTCAAAATTGAAGCTGTCGAGATCGTATTCGTAAGGGTGTTCGGCCAACAGATCGTAATGCAGCCGCGCGATCGTCGGTGCATCGGCGGACCACGACGGAACAATGCCCTGAGTCGCTTTTGTGTCGTCGGCGACTGTGATGAAGGTATTGGTGATCTTCATAGCCTGATCCCTGTATCTACTGACTTTTTCGACGCCAGGCGTGGCGCGCTTTTCCCTGATAAGAAACCCGCGCCGATAAAAATACCATAGGAATTACGCTGCCGAGAATACGCCTTTTTGCCGCATCCGCCAACACAGTATCAGGCACGGAACGGCGATAATGGCCGTCCCGATAAAGAAGACCGAATAGGCATTGAACAGGCCCAGATCGCCCTTCAGGCCATCGACCACCATGCCGGTGAATCCCTTCAGGACCTTACCCGTCAACGCGGCTACGCTGTACATCAGGGCATAGTGGGTCAGGGTGTGGTCGCGACCCGTCATGCGCGTCAGGAAGGCGATAAAGGCGGTCTCGGCGATACCGTTGGACAGGTTGTCGGCGACCAGGGTTATGGCGAAGACCGACAGGCTGCCATGCGACACGGCCATCCACGAAAAGAAGATATTGGACACCGGCCCCAGGGTCGCACCCAGGAAGAAGGTGCGCTGCAGGCCGAAGACCAGCAGGCAACTGCCGCCCAGGGCAATGCCGATAAGGGAGGCCCACAGGCCGATACTGGCGCGCATGGCGGCGATGGCGTCGGGATCTATGTGTGTGTCTTGGTACAGGCTGGGGGCGATATTGCTCAGGTAGTCGGGCAGGCGGTACAGGGCCAGGGTCAGCAGGATCAGGCCCGCCGTGCCCTTATGTTCATTGAAGAAGCTGACGAAGGGCTCGACGATGAGTTCCCTGGCGGTCTTGACGTTATCGCGCACCAGGGCTTCGATCTGCGTGCGGCGGGCAAACAAGGTGGCAGCAACGCCGAAGACCAGCAGGCCCGCGATGGCCATGTAGGCGACAGGCCAGCCGGTCCGCTTGGAAATGACCAGGATCAGCGAGTCCGTAATCAGTATGCCGGCGCGAAAACCGTAGGCATAGAGGCTGGGGTTCAGGGCCTGGTCGGCCTCATTCCCCGTCTGCTCGACACGCCAGGCATCGACAGCGATCTCCTGCGACGCGGCGGCAAAGGCGACAAACACCGCTGAGGCGATAAACAGGCCTAGATGGACCGGGCCCAGCAGAGCCATAACGACCAGACCCAGCGCAATGGCCACTTGGCTGAGCAGCATATAGCTGCGTCTCTGGCCCAGCCAGTCATACAGGAAAGGCAGTCGCGCCTTGTCCATCCAGGGCGCCCAAAGGACTTTTGCGCCATAGACAAGGCTGACCCAGCCAATCATGCCGATGACGGTCAGGGAGACGCCGGAACTGCGCAGCCAGAAACTGAGCGTGCCGCCGACCAGCAGATAGGGCAGGGCGCAAGAAAAGCCGAAGCCGAGCAGGAGCCACGAATTGGACCGGCCAAAGGCTGCCAGCACATGGCGCAGGCGGGTTTGCAGAGTTGGTTTGACGTCGACGTCGGTCATGATGGCTATCAAGCCAGATTCTCAGGCAACCGGACAGGATTTGTTTGAAATTTTGGGGCTTTTGGCTTGCTAGGGCTGGTCGCGCCCTCTATGTTCCGGCCAAATTTGCGGGCGATTTTTACAAGACCATGGCTTCCACAGAACCTCTATCGTTTCAGGACCTTATCCTGACCCTTCATGCCTACTGGTCCGAACAGGGCTGCGTGATCCTGCAACCCTATGATGTCGAGGTCGGCGCCGGTACATTGCACCCGGCCACCGTCCTGCGCGCCCTGGGCAAGAAGCCGTGGAAATGCGCCTACGTCCAGCCGTCGCGCCGTCCGGTCGATGGCCGCTATGGCGAAAATCCCAACCGTTTGCAGCACTATTACCAGTATCAGGTCATACTGAAGCCCAATCCAGACAACCTCCAGGACCTGTATCTGGGCTCGTTGAAGGCTATTGGGCTGGATACGCACCTGCACGATATCCGTTTTGTCGAGGACGACTGGGAAAACCCCACCGTCGGCGCCTGGGGCCTTGGCTGGGAAGTGTGGTGTGACGGCATGGAAGTCACGCAATATACCTACTTCCAGGGTGTCGGCGGCATCGAGGTCGATGTGGTGTCGGGCGAACTGACCTACGGGCTGGAACGCCTGTGTATGTATCTGCAGAATGTCGACAATGTCTACGACCTGAAGTTCAACAAGGCCGGCGTCAAATACGGCGAGGTGTTCAAGGAACAGGAACGCCAGTTCTCGGCCTTCAATTTCGAAGCCTCCGACGTGGCGACCCTGAAGCGCCAGTTCGAGGACATGGAAACCAACGTGACGCGCATTCTGAACACGCCCAATTCGCTGGGTTATCCGCTGGTCCTGCCGGCCTATGACCATGTGCTGAAGGCGTCGCACCTGTTCAACCTGATGGATGCACGCGGCGCCATCGCCGTGGCCGAACGTCAGAGCTATATCGGCCGCATCCGCGATCTCTGTAAGGCCTGCGCCACCGAATGGGCGCGGCAAGAGGAGACACGGTAATGGCGCAACTATTGATCGAGCTTTTTTCGGAAGAAATCCCGGCCCGCATGCAATTGGGCGCGGCGAAGGATTTCGAGCGCCTGTTCGGCACCAAGCTGACGACCTCAGGCCTGACCTTTGACAGCATCAAGGGCTATGTCGGTCCGCGCAGGCTTGCCCTGGTCGTCGAAGGTCTGCCGGCGGAGCAGGTGGCGGTGACCGAAGAGGTTAAAGGGCCAAAGGACGGTGCGCCGGAACAGGCCATGGCCGGCTTCCTGCGCAAGGTCGGTTTGACCCAGGATCAGCTGGTGCTGGAAAACGGCGTGTGGATGGCGCGGATCGAAAAGCCCGGCCGCAAGACGGCCGATGTGCTGGGCGACATGCTGCGTGAGGTTATCCTGGCCTTTCCGTGGCCGAAGTCGATGCGGTCGGGCGTCAGCAGCTTCCGTTGGGTGCGGCCGCTGAAAAGCGTCCTGTTCCTGTTCGATGGCAGCGTGATCCCGTTCGAACTGGAAGGTTTGACCGCCGGCAATACGACGCAAGGCCATCGCTTCCTCGGTTCGGGGAAAGCCCTGACTGTGAGCGATTTTGCCAGCTATCAGAAGGTCTTGGCGGAAAATTCTGTCATTCTGGATCATGCCGATCGCCAGGCCGTCATTCTGGACAAGGCGCGCGCCGTCTGCGAGGCCGCCGGCTGCGAACTGATGGACGATCAAGGGCTGCTGGAAGAGGTCGCGGGCCTAAATGAATTCCCTATCCCCATCCTCGGCGATATGGACCCGCAATTCCTCGCTCTGCCGCCGGAGGTCATCAAGACCTCGATGCGGACGCACCAGAAATATTTTGCCGTGCGCGACAAGGCGACTGCGCTCAAGGAGCGAAGCGTTAGCGCAACTGATAATCTCAAGATGGCGCCGCACTTCGTCATTGTCGCCAATATCAAGGCGACAGACGATGGCATCGAGATCAAGCGCGGCAATGCCAAGGTGTTGTCGGCGCGTCTGTCGGACGGCGTCTTTTTCTGGAACGAGGACAATAAGGCGGGCAATTTCGATCGCTGGCTGGAACGTCTCAAAGGCACCACCTTCCACGTCAAGCTAGGCACCATGGCGCAACGCGTCCAGCGGATTACGGCGCTCGCCACCTATATCGCGCCACTGGTCGGCGCGGATGTCGCCCTGACGACCGAAGCCGCACGTCTGGCCAAGGCCGATCTGGCATCGAAGATGGTTGGGGAATTTCCAGAACTTCAAGGGGTTATGGGCGGCTACTATGCCGACGCCTTAAAGCTGGACCCTGATGTGGCCAATGCCATCCGCGAGCACTACAAGCCGCAGGGGCCGTCAGATGGTGTTCCGGCAGGCAAGGTTAGCGCCGCCGTGGCCCTGGCCGATAAACTCGACACTCTGATCGGCTTCTTTGCTGTCAATGAAAAGCCGACAGGCTCGAAAGACCCTTATGCCCTGCGTCGTTCAGCTCTGGGCATCCTCCGCATCATCCGTGAGCATGGCCTGCGTCTTTCGCTGCCGGGCCTGATCGCGGCCTGGTTCCAAAGCCCTGGCCGTGACGCCGTTACCGCGGCGGACGCGCAGGGCGTGGCTCGCGATATTGCCGATTTCTTCAACGACCGCCTAAAGGTTCAGCTGAAAGAAGAAGGCCGCCGCCTCGATGTGATCGAAGCGACCCTGGGCGGGGACGACATCGTCAACACGCTGGCGCGGATCGACGCCGTCGAAGCGGTGATTGCCACGTCGGCCGGCGAAGACCTGCTGACCCTGCACAAGCGCGCTGCCAATATCCTGGCGGCCAGCAAGACCGACTTGCCGCACGCCGAACCGCAGACCTATGCCGGGATCGACACGCTGGAACAGGCCCTGCTGAGCGCGCTGCAAATCGCGGCGCCGACGGTCAAGTCCCACATAACGAAAGAAAACTACACCGAGGCCTTGAAAACTATTGCTGCATTGCGGCAAACTGTTGATACATTCCTCGATGGTGTGCTGGTCAATGCGGATGACGAAGAGATCAAAGCCAACCGCCTGGCCATTCTGAGAGGGGTATGCGACCTGTCACGCGACATTGCGGATTTGAGCAAAATCGCCTGACGCAGTTAATGCGTGACATGAAAAATACAAAGGAACCAAAAGGTTCCGGGTATAATTAAACAATAAACATGAAAAGGGAAAGTTCATGTCGAAGCATTGGGTCTATGCGTTCAAGGCGGGACAAGCCGATGGTGACGCGTCGATGAAGGCGCTGCTGGGCGGTAAGGGGGCGAATCTCGCCGAGATGTCGTCGTTGAACCTGCCGGTACCGGCCGGGTTCACCATCACCACGGAAGCCTGCGTCCATTATTACAAGAACGACGCCAGCCTGCCGGACGGCCTGGTAGAAGAGGTCGAAACGGCCCTGGCCAACCTGGAAAAGACCACAGGCAAGGGTTTTGGCGACGTCGCCAATCCACTGCTGGTCAGCGTCCGCTCGGGCGCCCGCGCCTCCATGCCGGGCATGATGGACACGGTGCTCAATCTGGGCCTCAACGACGCCACCGTCGATGGCCTTGCGACCCTGACCGGTGATCGCCGCTTCGCGCTCGATTGCTACCGCCGCTTTATCACCATGTACTCCAATGTCGTGCTGGGGGTGACTCACCACAGCTTCGAAGACATTCTCGACGACCACAAGGACCGCCTGGGCGTTACCGTCGACACCGACATCACGGCCAAGGACTGGGAAAAGGTCATTGCCGAGTACAAGGCCATGGTCAAATCCGAACTGGGCCGCGACTTTCCGCAGGACCCCAAGGATCAGCTCTGGGGCGCGGTGAAGGCCGTGTTCGGCTCGTGGATGAACGATCGCGCCAAGTTTTATCGCAAGATGCACGACATCCCCGAAGACTGGGGGACTGCCGTCAATATCCAGTCGATGGTCTTCGGCAATATGGGCAATACCTCGGCGACCGGCGTTGCCTTTACGCGCAATCCGTCGAACGGCGACAGCAGCTTGTACGGCGAATTCCTGCTCAATGCCCAGGGCGAAGACGTGGTCGCCGGGATTCGCACGCCCCAGGCCCTGACCAAGAAGTCGCGCGAAGACATGGGGGAACGCGCCCTGTCGATGGAAGAGTCCCTGCCTGAAGTGTTCCAGCAGTTCAAGTCAACTGTTGACACGCTGGAAAACCACTACCGCGATGTCCAGGACGTTGAATTCACAGTCGAGCAGGGCAAGCTGTATATGCTGCAGACCCGCAACGCCAAGCGGACGTCGAAAGCTGCCCTGAAGATCGCCGTCGACATGGCCAGGGAAGGCCTGATTACGCCGCAGGAAGCCCTGATGCGTATCGATCCGTCGACCCTGGATCAACTGTTGCACCCGATGCTCGACCCCAAGGCCGACAAGGTGATCATCGCCAAGGGCTTGCCGGCATCGCCGGGCGCCGCTTCGGGCAAGATCGTCTTCACGGCGGAGGACGCTGTGCGTTTTGCCGCTGGTGGCGACGACGTCATCCTGGTTCGCGACGAAACCTCGCCAGAAGACATCAAGGGCATGTATGCCGCCAAGGCAATCGTCACGGCGCGTGGTGGCATGACCAGCCACGCGGCGGTCGTCGCCCGTGGCATGGGGCGTCCCTGCGTCTCCGGCGCCGGCGAGATGCAGATCTATGCCGAACGCGGCGAGTTCGTGTCGCGTGGCCAGACCTACCGCCACGGCGATGTCGTAACGCTGGATGGCTCGTCGGGTGAGATCATCAAAGGCGCCGTGCGCATGATCGAGCCGGAATTCTCCGAAGACTTCCACCAGATCATGGCCTGGGCCGATGAGTACAAGCGCCTGGAAGTCCGCACCAATGCCGAGACCCCGGCCGACGCGCGCACAGCCCTGGGCTTTGGCGCCAAGGGTATTGGCCTGTGCCGCACCGAGCATATGTTCTTCGACGAAGACCGTATCTCGGCCGTGCGCGAAATGATCCTGGCCGACGACGAAGCCGGACGCCGCAAGGCCCTGGCCAAGATCGAGCCGATGCAGAAGGCCGATTTCGTCGAACTGTTCAAGATCATGGACGGCCTGCCCGTGACCATCCGCCTGCTCGACCCGCCGCTGCACGAATTCCTGCCCCACACCGAGGAGGACGTGAAGCACGTCGCCGAAATGTCCGGTGTCGGCGCCGACAAGCTGTACAAGCGCACCAAGGAATTGTCGGAAACCAACCCCATGCTGGGCTGGCGCGGCTGCCGTCTCGGCATCACCTTCCCGGAAATATATGAGAGCCAGTTGACGGCACTGTTCAATGCGGCGGTCGATGTGGCGGAAGCCGGCGGGAATCCGCTGCCGGAAATCATGCATCCACTGGTCGCGACGCAGACCGAAATGGCCAATTTGTCGGCCATGACCCACAACATCGCGGCGCAGGTCTTTGCTGCGCGCGGTAAGACCCTGGTCTACCGGACCGGCACCATGATCGAACTACCGCGCGCTGCCCTGCTGGCCGACAAGCTGGCCGAGACGGCGGAATTCTTCTCGTTCGGCACCAACGACCTGACCCAGACGACCTTCGGCATCAGCCGCGATGACTCGGGCCGCTTCCTCAATCCCTATATCGAGAAGGGGATTTTCGACAAGGACCCGTTCGTCAGCCTTGATACCGACGGCGTCGGCGCCCTGATCGAAATTGCCGTCGCCAAGGGCAAGGCTGCGCGTCGGGACATCAAGCTCGGGCTATGCGGCGAACACGGCGGCGATCCGGCTTCGATCGCCTTCTGCCACAAGGTCGGACTGGGCTATGTGTCCTGCTCGCCCTATCGCGTCCCGGTGGCGCGCTTGGCCGCGGCACAGGCGGCGATTGCGTCGCAGGGGTAATCACGGAGAGCCGGGTGTGGCGCTTTTGTCGGCCCGGCGCCTTCGAACGAATTTTGTCCCTCGCGAGTTGTTTTGGCTGGTTGCCGACCCGGCTTAAACGCGATAACCTTTGGTTAATAGGTTTCACGCCTTGACGTGGAACATTCGGATATGGGGTGTCGCATGAAGACCGGGGCCGTTTGGGTAGTGGGTCTGAGTGGGCTGATCGCGCTGGGCGCGTTCGGGCTGTACCGGACTCTGCCAGGTGTGGAAAGCGATGTGCGCGCCAGTGTGACCAAGGCATTGGCGGATAAGGGGTTTGACGATGTCCGCGCCGATGTGTCTGGCCAGACCGTAACCCTGAG
Organism: Asticcacaulis sp. P2_C5; assembly: GCF_056404555.1. Lineage (NCBI taxonomy): Bacteria > Pseudomonadati > Pseudomonadota > Alphaproteobacteria > Caulobacterales > Caulobacteraceae > Asticcacaulis > Asticcacaulis sp. P2_C5. The sequence goes on along the minus strand of NZ_JBFUDU010000009.1, from coordinate 242,435 downwards.
TGTCGGCGATACGGTGGCCGATCCGGCGACGCACCTGGCCAAGGCCAGGGCGGTCGTCGCCGATCTGGACGGCAAGGTGACACAGATCAAGATCGTTTCGATTGGCGAGGCCACGCCGCCGCAACTGGCGGCGTCCAATCCGTCGTCCCTTACGGCGCCCCCAGTCACGGCGCCGGCTGGCATTGTCAACGGCGAGCGGGCGACAGCCATCGCCTCGGTCCGCGCCGACCTGCCGGCCGTCGCGGGTGACTCCGCGCGGGATGCGGCCACCGAAGTGGCGCGGACCTGCGAAGACCGCATCACGGCTGCGCTCGGCGGCCGCAAACTCAACTACCGTTTCGGCACCTATGACCTGACCGCCGACAGTGAGCCGATCCTCGACGATGTCTACGCGGCGGCGTCCGCCTGTCCTTCGGACGTCAAGGTGGTGGTGACCGGGTATACCGACACGGTCGGTGATGCAGCGGCCAACCGGCTGATCTCCGAGGCCCGCGCCCAGACGGCGGCCGACGGCCTGGCCAGGCGTGGTCTGGACCGCGATCGCCTCGTGGTCCAGGGTATGGGCGGAACGGCGCCGGTGGCTGACGACGCGACACCTGAAGGTCGGGCGGCCAATCGCCGTGTCATTTTCAGAACCAAGGCCGGGTAAGGGAAAAGCCATGCTGCATCTGTTATTCGAATTGCGTTTTCTGTTGATGGGCGCGGCCATATTGGGGCTGGCGACCGGTTTTATTGCCCGTAAGGTGAGTTGATATGCCTTCGCTCGTGTTGCAATCCGTTCTATTTCTGGTGGCCAGCTTCGGCCTGTTTGCCATTGTTGGCTGGATGATGGCTGGTAAGAAGCGGGTGGCCCGTCCGGTAAGGGCAGCTGTTGACTGGTCGACGGCTGACGTCGTGGAGTTCGCTGCGCCTGCGCCGGCCGCAACACCGGTGCGTCCGCAGCCCGTCAGCTATCTCGATGCCGCCGCGGAACATTTCACCGTCGGTGTCACGCCCGCCAAGGCGCCGGAACCCGATCGCCCGTCCTATATTCCGCTCAACCCCGCCCAGGCGGTGGCTCAGCCGGGCGCTTCGTTGCATGCCTTTACCCTGTCGGACGATTTCGGCAATGTGCGCCGCGTCTCCAGCCTGGCCAGCATGACGCCGGAAAGCGTTGAGGCGGCTGTCCAGCAGGCGGGTTCCGGTCTTGAGCCAACGCGTTTGACGGCGCCGCAGGGCCCGATCGATGATCTGACGGTGATTTCGGGTATTACGGCCGACCAGCAGCGTCAGTTGAACGATCTCGGCATCTATCATTTCTGGCAGATTGCCGGATGGTCGCCGGAGCATGTTGCCTGGGTTGCCAATCGGCTGCCGACTTCGCGCCGTATCGCCCGTGAAAACTGGATGTCTCAGGCCGCGCGCCTGGCAAGGCTGTAGTTTCGTCCGTATTCGGCTACAATTTTCGTGAAATTACTGATTTTACAGTAATTTTCATCGCGGAAAGCGCGGAAAAGACGGACGAGGCGCGGAAATCTAGGGCGTTGTTCCTCCAGCGCGAAGCGCCTTACATTCACGAAAGCTGCTGCAGGCGTCATTGTTGCCCTTCGGGCAAGAACGTATCGGCCTGCTCCATTTCCGCGCCTGTCCGTCTTTTCCGCGCTTTCCGCGTTGAAAAATACTGTACTTTCAGGTCATTGCGCCAGAGCTGATGCCGCCCTGAATGATTTGCCGCAACAGCAGTCAAGGGCCACGGATACTACACCCGCGGCAGGCTGAGGCCCGAGGACGGGCTGAAGCGGAAGCGGTCGCGGTTATAGCTGTACAGTTCGGCCGGACGGCCACCCGTATCTTCGCGCATAATGCCCAACGGCTCGACAAAGCCTGTCCGTTCCAGGGCGCGGCGGAAGTTCTGCTTATGCAGCCGTACACCCGTCAAAGCTTCCAGCGACTTTTGCAACTCGAGCAGGGTAAAGCTCTGCGGCATCAGCTCGAAAATCACCGGCCGGTATTTCAACTTTCCGCGCAACCGCGACAAGGCCGTGGCGACAATGCGGCGATGGTCGGATGCCAGCGGATCGCCGCTGTGCGGCGCCGCCTGTCCCCCGGTCGCGCGCAGAGCCTCGGCGATAATCCCGGCTTCGTAGAGCAGTTCGTAGCGGTCGAGGACGCGCTCTTCGTTCCAGTTGTCGAAGTCTTCGGGGAACAGCGTATCCACCCGGCTGCGTCTCAACTCGCTGTCACAACGGTCGATCCAGGCGCGCAGGGCGGGGCGCAAGGCTTCCAGGGCGGCATTTGTCGAGTCCTTGCCGCGCCAATCCTCCCCCCTCCAGTCTTCCCACGGAAAGAAACGGTGGAACGGCACCCAGGCAGCATTGATCCGCGCCTTGAAATCGCTGTCCGGCGTCAGTGCGAGATAGCCGATCGAGATCACGCGATTGGCGCCCGCCATGGCGTCGCGGCCTTCGTCGCCGAAACTGTACAGCTGCTCGACATAGCCAATGTCGAAACCCGACTGTTCCCGCACGAAGGCGCGCAGGGCGAGATCGAAGGTGCGGTGGCTTTGCGGCGCGAACGGACCCGAGGGCAGGGCGTGTGCCGGGCCATTCTCACCGCGTGGCAGGTTAAGGCACAGGACCAGGGCCTCATTGTCCTTGACCGTCACCACAACCGCCGACAATTCGATGGCCAGGCCCATAGTCTATCCCCGGGCCTGGATCAGCAAGGTGTGGAAACGCGCCACAAAGGCCTCCGAGGCTGCCTTGGCCGGCAGGGGATCGATGGTCAGGTTGTATCCCTCGGGCGGTTCACCGAAATATTGCCGCGCCTCCGTATCGCTGAACCCTGCCAGTTGCGTTGCTTCGAAATAGGCGCAGGCATGGTCGGCCAACTTGATCAGCTTCTTGACGGCGGGCGGCATGAGGGCCGGCAGGCCGAAGCGGACATGAATGGCCTGTTCTAGATGGGCCTCGAAACGTTTGTAGTCCAGGCCAAGGGCAGCCTTGAACGGTGAGATCATGTCGCCGATGACGTATTCCGGAGCGTCGTGCAACAGGGCCATCAGGCGATGGGGTACGCTGATCTTCGGATCGATATGGGCGCAGATATCTTCGACGATCAGGCTGTGCTGGGCAACGGAAAAGCCGTGATCGCCGAGAGTCTGGCCGTTCCACCGCGCCACCCGCGACAGCCCCAGCGCAATATCGTCGATCTCGATATCGATCGCCGCCGGATCAAGCAGGTCAAGGCGCCGGCCGGACAGCATGCGTTGCCAGGCGCGCGGCGCCGTATCACGCAGGGATTTTCGGGGAGAACGGAAAGGCTTGGCGGGCATGGATTTTAATGTCGCATCGGGAATTTATCGGACTGGGTGTATAATGCGGCTATTGGCCGCCGCGGCGCGACCTGATTCTGTAACTATGCACAAAAAACGGAGATTATCATGACCGTTTCAGCTTCTGCGCAGGGCGCCTGGTCGCGTATCAGCGTGCCGGTCAGCGGCGCGGCGACCGAAGTCCTGGCCCTGCAACTGGCGGCGCAGATCGCGGCCGGCTTCGGGGCACGGTTGAATGTCCTGTTCGCACCGCCCGATCCGGCTGAACTGGCGCCCTGGCTGGGCGAGGGCTTTATGGGGACGGTCCAGATGTCGACCATCGACAGCCTGAAGGTGGCGGCCGAGGAATCCGAAGCCGTGGCGCGGGCACATTTCGAAGCCCTGACATGTCCGGGAAAAGCGTTCACAGTGTTGAATTCGCCGGTCTGGCAGGATCTGGCCATGGAGACACGCCTGTCTGACCTGGTCGTTTTCGGTGAAAACAGCGCCAAGGGACAAGGCTTATTGTCAGAGGCGTTCCAGCAGGTCCTGATGGAAGAGCGTGCCGGCGTCTTTATCGCACGCAAGGCGTTTGATTTGAAGGGTACGGCGCTGGTGGCCTGGGACGGCAAGGAGCCGTCGTCGCGCGCCGCACGCCGGGCGACACCTCTGCTGAAAAAGGCGTCACGCGTCGTCATTATCGGCGCACCCATCGGTGATAATCCCGCCGACCTGCAGCGCCTCGCTGACTATTACGGGGCTCACGGCATTGCGGCCGCGATCGATCCTCTGCCCAAGGGTGACATATTGCCGCTTCTGCTCGATGCCAATGCGCGGCACGGCGCCGACTATATGGTCGCCGGCGCCTTCGGCCGTTCGCGCCTGCGCGAATTTGCCTTCGGCGGAACGACCCGGGCCCTGTTGCACACAACGCAGCTGAATCTCTATATGGCGCATTGAAGGCTTTGAAAAAGGCGGTTATTTTACCGCCATGACCGAAGCACAACTCGCCACCGCACCCACCCAACTTGCCTACCGTAACCTGCTGCCGGGGGATCCGGCGCCATGGTTTCATCAGGTCAATACCAGCCATCCAAAATACGCCTTCTCGTCGGTTGGTGGGCGTTATGTCCTGATGGGCTTTTTCGGCACGGCGGGCGATGAACCGGTACAGAACGCCATGACGGCCATCATGGCGCATCGTGCCCTGTTCGACGACGTCAAGATCTGCTTCTTCGGCGTCAGCGCCGATCCGCAGGACCGGGAAAATAACCGGCTGGTCGAACATATGCCCGGCCAGAGGCATTTCTGGGATTTCGACGGGGCGGTGTCGCGGCTTTATGGCGCCTTGCCGTTGGAAGGCGCCGCGATGAACTATCGCCGCTTCTGGCTGCTGCTCGATCCGACCTTGCGGATACTAAAGGTTTTTCCATTCGCGGCGGATGGATCGAACCTGCCGGGCATTTTTGCCTTGATCGACGCCCTGCCTCCGCCGGAACGCTTTGCCGGGGTCGAATTGATGGCACCCGTCCTGTATCTGCCGAATGTCTTCGAACCGGAGTTTTGCCAGAGGCTTATCGGGCTGTATGAGGCTGGCGAAGGCGAGGAAAGCGGCGTCATGCGCGAGATCGAGGGCGTGACCAAGGCTGTGCACGACCACAGTTTCAAGCGCCGGCGCGACGTGACCATCGAGGACGAGGCGCTGAAGAAGCAAATTCAGGCCAGGGTGTTGCGGCGGATCAATCCCGAGATTCAAAAGGTCCACAATTTCAACGCTACGCGCATGGAACGCTATATTGTCGGTTGCTATACCGAAGAAGACGGTGGGCATTTCCGGCCGCACCGCGACAATGTCACCAAGGGCACGGCGCACAGGCGTTTTGCAATAACGATCAATCTGAACAATGACTTCGAAGGTGGCGAGCTGAGCTTTCCGGAATACGGGCCGCGCAGTTTCAAACCGCCGGTCGGCGGGGCCGTGGTCTTCGGCTGTGCATTGCTGCACGCGGTGTCTCAGGTGACGCGCGGGCGACGTTATGCCTTCCTGCCGTTCCTGTATGACGATGCGGCGGCACAGATCCGCGAAGCGAATAATCCCTTCCTCGACGCCAGTATGGAACCGTACAAGGCCTGAATCAGGCTGGTTTTACGTACAAAAGAGGACGGAATCGTACAGGATCGGTGAGTAGTGGCGCAGGGTGAAGCTATAGTCGTCGCGCAATTCGCGGATCTTATCGATAATCGTCACGAGATCGTCGGGCTTGTGGTACGCGCAGACGGCGAGCTTCGGCCGGTGTGATTGAATGATCCGGCGGGCACCGGTCAGGGCCTCGATCTCAGCGCCTTCGACATCGAGCTTGATCAGGGTAGGCACGCCGACGTCGAGATTGTCGAGCGCGTCGAGCGGTACCTGGACCTCGGCGGTTGCGCTGACGCGACTGCCGTTATCGCTGCGATGCTCGATCCCCATCTGCGCCGGACGGTCCCACAGACCCAGGCTATGCAGGGTGACGTCGCGAAGGCCAGCGGTCTTGGTGCGGAAGGCTTCAGCATTGGCCGGGTCGAGTTCGAAGGCGTGGATGTGGTCGTAATGACCATCGGTCTTGCCAACAAAGTCTCGGACCGTATCGCCATCGAAGGCGCCGCCGTCGATCAGGACCTCATGGTCGTGCAAGGGCATGACGTCGGGCTCGAAGTAGATGGCCTTTTCCGGTCGGGCGACAAGTGTCAGGACGTTCAGGTCCCAGGTCAGGCGATACAGCATGATCGCGTCCAGGGTCTGCAACGACGTGATGTCTCTCAGGACGCGGCGGGCTGACTGATGGGCGGCGCGCACGCTGTCGAGCGTCGAAAAGCCCGGCAGGTTGGCGAGGCGAAAGCCAGCCGAGGCGCCTTGCGGCCACAGCGGAATGATCTCGAAATAGGAAAGCAGGGGTTGCGGACGCTGACCCCATACCGCGCGGAAGTGGCGAATGGCGTTTTCCGAGCCGCAGCACAGGACGCCGACGGCGTCGGGAAGGCCATCAAGCAAGGGGCCCAGGTCCGCGTCGCCGATAATGGCAATGCCGTCCTGAGTCTGGCCGGCGCGGGCATTGTCGAGCAGGGCAATCACATGGCCGGCAGCGATTGTATGGGCAACAAAATCCCGGGCCAGGACAGCGCTGGCGCCGATCAGGATGGTCGGACGGGTCAGCCAGTTCTGGGCCTGTTTGTGCACAACGGTATTGGCCAGCCAGGTTTCGAAAGCCGGCGCGGTAAAATCAATCTCGCCGAGGCGGAAGGGCAGGGGGTCGACATCATAGGGCATGAAACACCTCTCGCCTGATCTTGCCCCGGGGCGCTTAAGACTTTGTTAGCGCGAAGGCTTGGGTTAGCTCGGACAGTTGATCGCGAACCAGATCCATGGCCGGCTGCCAGTGGCCGGCAGCGGGGGCGCAGATGTAGCGAACGTTGGGGTACCAGGGATAGTCGTCCTGACCCAGCTTCAGCCAGGCGTGATCGAGGCCGAGCAGCCAGGTGGGTACGCCACAGGCGGCCGCGATATTGGTCGTGGCGTTGGATGGGCCCAGCACGACATCGAGCCCGGCGCACAGGCCGGCCAGGCCGTCGAGATCATCCTTCAGGTCAAGGCCGGGCGCTGTATGCAGGGTTAAGCCGGCGGCGGCCATCATGGCCTGTTCCGTGCCGACATCGCCATATTGCAGGTTGACGAAGGTGATGCCGGGCACGGCCATAACCTCCATCCATTGGCTGAACGGCGCGAAATAACGGTCGCGGGCAGCGTTGGACTTCAGGCTCTTCCACAGGATGCCGACCCTGGGCCCAGGGGCCAGGCTACCCAGCCAGGCCTGGACTTCAAGCGGGGGGGAAGGTGGCGTCAGGAAGGCGCGGGCGGGCGAAAAGGCTGCGGTGTCGGGACGGAAACGCGACAGGAGGTCGCCGATCAGGACATAGGAATCGAAGGCCGCCGGATCGAGGCCCGGCACATCGCGGACGATTCGGCCGTCGAGCGTGCGGGTGCGATGCGCCATGACGCGGGCCTGGGGGAAGCTGCGGGCAAACAGTGGGACAAGGCGTGGCTCGACCACAATACCGAGCCAGCCATAGTCGCCGATCGCTGCCGCAATATCGGGCAGAAGGGAAGCAAACAGGATTTCGTCGCCCAGACCCTGTTCCGCCGACACAAGTAGGCGCTTGGCGGCCAGGTTTTCGCCAGGGTCGAGACGCGGCAGGTTCAGGTCATAATGGACCTCGGCATTGGAGCCGGCCTTATGGCGCGCCTGGAACCAACGCCAGCCGGCTTTCAGATCGCCCAGGGCCAGGGACGCGTGGGCGCAGGCCATCTCGGCGCTGCGGCGATTGTCGGGATCGCGGAATGCGTCGGCGCAGACCAGGGAATCGCGCAGGCCGGACCGCATATCGCCACGGTCCATCAGGGCGCAGGCGCGGTTGAACAGGGCGTGGAGGTTGCCCGGGTCAAGCCGCAGGGCTTCGTCGAAGAAGATGACGGCATTGGCGACATCGCCCTTGGCCGCCATGACGGCGCCCAGGCCTTCCCACAGCGCGGTTTCTTGTGGATTTTGGGCCAGCAGGGTCTTGAGCAGGTCAATGGCGTCGTCAAACAGCGACTGTTCGCGCAAGGTGGCGGCGAAGGCGGTCAGGGTCGCCATATCGCGGATGCCGCGGTTGATCAGGTGGGCCAGCAGTTTCTCGGCCATGTCCCACATATTGAGGCGGAAGGCGAGGTCGGCGAGATGGCGGGCGATGTCCAGCGAGTCCGGCTCCGCCGTCAGGGCCTGCTGCCAGGCCTCAAGCGCGCCTGGCAAGTCGCGGGCGGCCTCGCAAGCGAGGGCCTGCTGGCGCAAGGACGGTGCGGGCTGGGGCGCGGGACGAAGCATGTCGCGATCCTAACGTGATTCGCTGTTCGACTCCGATGACACGAAAGGCAGAATAACATGTATCCCACAGATGGGTTTTATCCAGCCATGTTAGGATCGATAACAATGAAAAAAAGTGCGGTTGGTTGTGAAGATTATCTCAGGGTGTGGTGATTTGCCGATTGCTTTGATCAAGCGGGCTTGCCCTTTTCCAATGATCCAATTAGTGCGTTACAAACGTGGCTGGTCGGTATGCAGCTTGGCGAAATGGAATTGACGATGACGACTTTCAGCGACTTCATGTTTCCGAAGGAATTGGCCGTATCAAAAACGAATTTCAATCGAATCCTGTTTATTGGTTCATGCCTGACGGAGCACTATCTCCGGTACTGGAAAATCCATCGTCCTGATATCGAATATGATTTTATCCTGTACAATAACCTCGGCCAATTTCCGGAAAAGCCGCCCAGGGCTTTCGCTGACTACAGCCTGCAATATGTCCAGATACCCCTCCGCTCGATCCTGACGGATACCGTCGTGGACATGGCACGTTTCAGCAAAGGAGACTTTGCCTCCGAAGTGTTCGAGCGTGCGTGCAGCCTGCTTGAAATGATGGTAGACAAGGCCCTGACCTACAATCGCGAAAGCGGTCTTTTGACACTGGTGTCCAATTTTGTCGTTCCGCAGGGCCGGGCTGCGCCCAGTCTCGGTGATCAGTACACGTTGAAGGATTTGTCGCATGTCGTCGAACTCCTTAACCGCAAACTGTCGGAGATATTACAGCGTTTCAAAAACGCCTATGTTGCAGACGCGAACGCGATTGCCGCGACCATCGGAAAGGGCGGGTTCCTTGACGATACAATCTACTTTTTTGCCCATGGATCAACTATTTTCCCGGACTGGCCGGGCCATGAAAACCGCCCGGGTTGGACGGCGCCTGAACCGGGCCGCATTGAACCTGTACCGTCCCTGGCAGAAATCCTTCCCGTGACGAATACGGACTATTTCGACGCCATATTTGGGCAGATCGAGTCCACCTACAGGACTGTCAACCAGATTGATCAGGTCAAGGTCGTAATTTTTGATCTAGATAATACATTATGGCGTGGTCAGATCGGGGATCACTACGTTCCTGGTGGCGCATGGCCGTATTCGGATGGCTGGCCGCTTGGCATTTGGGAAGCAATTCACCATTTGCGCGCGCGAGGAATCTTGGTCGCGATCTGCTCGAAAAACGATGAAGCGCTGGTGCGAGAGCGTTGGTCAAACGCTGTCAATCCGCCTTTTCTGGCTATGGAAGACTTTGTCGCCACCCAAATCAACTGGTCGCCGAAAGCCGAGAATATCGCTATCATCCTTAAGCAATTGAACCTGACGGCCAAGAGCGCGGTCTTTGTGGATGACAATCCGGTTGAGCGGGCCGCGTGTGCGGAAGCGCATCCGGGTTTGCGTGTTATCGGTTCCAATCCTTTTATGACACGCCGTATCCTGTTGTGGTCGGCTGAGACCCAGGTCGCACGGTTGACAGATGAGTCCGTCCGCCGGGAGGGGATGATCAAGGCTCAGATCGAACGCGATAACGAGGCTCAGGGTCAGGGCAGAGAAGCTTTTCTGATGGGGCTGGGAACAGAGGTCGAACTGATTGCCGTCGAAAACGAAAATCAAAACGAATATTCCCGCGTGGTCGAACTGGTCAATAAGACCAACCAGTTCAACACCAACGGCAAGCGCTGGCAAAACACGGAATTAAATGCCTTTATTGCTGCCGGTGGACAGATTAGAGCGTTCAAAGTGAAGGACCGGTTTGCAGACTATGGTCTGGTAGGTGTTGTCCTTTTGACAAGACACGAAATCGTTCAGTTCGTCATGAGTTGCAGGGTGTTGGGGATGGACGTCGAGACGGCTGTGCTGCGGCAACTGGTGGACAGCATGCGCTCTGAAGATTCGTCAATGCCAATTACCGGCACCATCTCCGAGACGGACTCTAATTTGCCATGCCGCGACCTTTACACACGTGGTGGTTTTTTGCCGGAACCAGGCCAGTCAGGCGTGTTTTCAGCCCCGCTTGGCACGGCAATGCCGGAAATAGCGCACGTCAAAATGAAGACGGCTAACCTGGCTTAGGCATAGTTGAGAAAGTGAGAAGACCAGCGCCTGTCGGCAGGTCCGACTTGTTTAAACGCGTCGGCGGCTAGCCTCCCGCCTGGGCCGAGAAACGCGATTCAGGAAGTATCGAAGGCGGTAGCGCTTGCACGGTGAAACCATTCGCCGGGACAATGCTCAAATGCACTTTTGACATGAATGTCGGAAAATTATTGTAGTAGGCTCTGGACAGAAGCATCTGCCAGATGGTCATATCGCCGTATAGAGTCTCAAGTCGGGGAGCAGTTAGGCACTATTAGATATCAAGCTTGTGTGGAGGAATTAAGATGGCTTTAGCTGCTGATCTTGAAAATATCTTAGGCAACATAGGCAATGTATTACGAGATAACCCGACACGTCGCGATCCGACCAGCGTCCCGGTTTCTCCTGAGAAAGAATATACCATCTTTTTCACAGCCAGGTCGGGTTCAACCTATCTGACGGAACTGCTCAAGTCCGTGAAATTGGGTGACCCCAGGGAGTGGCTGAATCCTGGTTTTGTCAAAGATCAGGCCCATTATTTCGGTGCAAATAATTTCCGTGATTATTTCCTGAGAATGCGTTCAGAGTTTAGTCCTGGTGGTGTATTCGGCCACGAGATTACTCTTTGGTTTTACAATTACTTTTCGCAAGAGGTACGCCTTGAAGATTATTTTAATTTCAAGTCGCCTTCGATATTTCTGTTTCGCGAAAACATAGTCGAGCAGGCGGTGTCGCTTTTCCTTGCCGTAGGGCGTGGCGTTTTTCACAAGTCAAGCGATGAGGGGGACGTGGCCTATCCAGATGTTCCATATGACGCCAGTGAAATCAAGCGATACATAGAAATGTTCTGCAGCGAGGAACGCGGCCTGCAGACTCTGTTCGATCAAAATGGCTGGACGCCATACTATTTGTCATATGAAACTATTTTTTCTCATACGCCACGCGAGGTAGCAATTTCTTTTGGCAATATGCTGAAAGTTGACCTGGAGTTAGATAAAATCAATCCCAGAATGCAGAAAGTTGGTGATAGTGTAAATGCAAGTTATGCTGAAAGATTTTCTGGTGAAGACGCTGATTATTGCGCGGACGTCATGGCGCGTCGGGTTTGGCTGATAGAAAAGCTAAATTCGCGAGGTCTGCTAAAAGTGCGGTGACAGCCTTAAAGCCGACGCTCAAGCGCGGCAACCTGTCGTGCGAGCGCACGCCTTTAGTGTGTCAAGGGATGGGTTTTCTGATCGAATTTTTAGACAAGGGTCGCTAAATAGCGAGGGCGACACCGTCTTGGCGCGACCTGCAAGGGTGCGGAGTCATGCGCCGTCACTCTGTAACCTGAAAAAAGCCAATACTGATTTGCAGCGAGGTGTCACTATCTGCTCCGGCTGGGGAAACAGGAAAGGATTCCACCATGGCTGCACAACAACTGCACCGAGGACGACTGATCGACCACATTCAGCTCGTGGTCGAGGATCTGGGCGCGACCCGGCGCTTTTACCAGGCGATATTCGATGTGCTGGGTATTCCGATTGGCGGGGAAGGTCCGGACTTTTTCTGGGCCGATGAACTGTTCGTCTCGACACCCGGCAGCAAGGCCGCGCAGGGCAAGTTGACCGGCCGGCATCACCTGGCCTTCCAGGCCGCCGACCGCGAGACGGTCGAAAGTTTTTACAAGGCAGCGCTGGACAATGGCGGCAAGGACAATGGCGGGCCGGGCGAGCGTCCCTATCACCCGGGCTATTTCGCCGCCTTTGTCCTCGATCCCGACGGCAACAATATAGAAGCCGTCTACCATGGCGCGGCGAAGCGCTCGGCGGCCAGTGTGACGCTCGATTTCTGACCGGTCATCGAGCGTCTCGCTTCTACTGGCCGATAGTGATGCGGTATTCTGGTATCAGGGTAACGCTCCTGACCTCGGCGATCTGGCCATCGGTGAAGGTTCTCGGCCGCCACGCTTCGTCGAGATAGATCTGCGCATCCTCGCGCAGAGGCAGGACCGTCAGGGTCAGCGGCTTGTCGAGCCTGGCCGCATAGCGTTTCAAGCCGATATTCCACGCCGGACCGTTGAAGTAAGCGTCGTCGAGCATCTCGGAGCCCGACAGCAGACGCGCCACATCGCCCTGATAGTCGACCCGCATATAGACATCATCGACACCCGCCAGGACATCGGCGGGTAATGTGATCTGCCAGGCGGCAGAAGCGCCGAAGGTTTCCGGCTGCGGCTGAACCGCCGTCTTTTCAGGCCCCGTCATCTTCAGCGGCGGGACTTTTTGGGCCGGGCGGACCTGGGTTAGTTGAGCGGTCAGGGTCTTGGCGGGCAGGGTAATGTCAAAGACCTGGAACAGGCCGTCGGTCTTGGCGCGCTTCCCGGATGTCGCGGGCAGGGCCGGGTAGATGGCGGCGTGGAAATGCGCATCCCCCATCTGGCGCAGGGCCACGCCGCCGGCTGGCGCTTCGAAGGCTTCGGCATCTGTCAGGACCAGGTGAGGTGCGCCCGAGATCGGCAGGATGCTGATCTGGGTGGCCTGGGTCTGGGTCAGGATCAGAATACGGGCGGTCTTGCCGGATCTCGTGCGGACCTCGATCAGGCCATTCGTGGTGGGTTTTACGCCCGTGACGATCAGCCGTCCGTTGGCGACCGACGATTTGGCGCCATGGACGGAGGCGATATCGGCGGCGTTGAAGGCGAGTTCAACGGGTATATTGTCCGACGCCGAGAAGACGTAGAGGTCACCCTTGGCGTCCTTGATTTTGGTCAGCGGCTGCGCCGTGGCATAGGTCAGTGTGACGCCCGACAGGTCGAAATTGATCGGCCAGATGAAATAGGCGCCGTCGGCGATATCGACGCCCTGCGACGGAAAGGTCAGGTCGCCGCTGGCAAGGGAGATCTTAAACTGCACGGCCCTGTGGGTCGCCATGGCATATTGGCGAACGTGGTTGTTGACGAAGACAAAGCCGTGCGTGCCGTCGCTGCGCACCGACCAGCGCAGGGTTTTGAGGTCGCCCGAGTCCTGATTGTAGCCTGCGGGGGCGTGGGTCGCCATAGGCGCCAGACGATCGCCGAAAGCGTTCAGAAAGACATGGATCGGCCGCAGCCTGGCGAGCACGGGGTGCGCTTCGCCGTATTGGCCCAACGGCGCTTGGAAGTCGTAGCCGAGCTTGGGCAGGTCGTTATAGCCGCCAATCGCCGTTGTTTCTTCGCGTGAGGGCGCGCCCGTCGGGTTCTGGCCGCCCTGGAACATGTAGTAGCCCATCAGATTGACACCGGAACCGAGCTTGGCCGTCACCATGGACGAGATATCATCTGGGTCAAGAATGGGACGTCGGCGGTACATGACCGGGACCCCGGCGCCATATTCCGCCCCCAGGAAGGGCGTGATGCCGAGGTCACGTTCGCCGTCGTCTTCCGTCGATGTGCCGGCCTGGGCGCCCAGGCCTTTTTCATTGCGGATGCCGAACTGGAACATGTAGCTGGCCTTGGGCGGCAGCTTTTGCGTCGAAGCATCCCACGGCTCATCGACATAGGTGCCGAAGACGGGCAGGACTTCGCCGCGCGGAAAGACTGTGTGGTCCCAGCCGGTGACCGTGTATAGGGGCAGGTCGAAGCCGTCCTTGATCAGCATGGCTTTCAGGGCGGCAATGTGCTCGCGGCCCTGTTGCGGACCGGTGCGATTATATTCGTTCTCGATCTGGACGCCGACAACGGGACCGCCGTCCTTCCACATCAGGCCGCGAAGCTGCTGGCCAACCTGCTGGTAGAAGCTATCGACATAGGCGAGATAGGTCGGGTCGTTGCGGCGGGTCGGCACGCTGTCGACCACCCAATCCGGAATACCGCCATAGCGCACCTCGGCATGGGCCCACGGGCCCGGGCGGACGAAGACATAGAGGCCGTGCTTGGCCGCCAACTCGACAAAGGCGCGCAGGTCGTGGTTGCCACTCCAGTCATATTGGCCACGATGCTCTTCGTGGTGCTGCCAGATGATATAGGTCGAGACAATATCAACGCCGGCCGCCTTCATCTTCAGCAATTGGTCTTCCCAGTCGGCGCGCGGGACTCGAGTGTAGTGGAACTCGCCCATGACCGGCAGCCAGGGCTGGCCGTCCTTCATCAGGTACTGGTTGTTTACGGTAAGGGTATGGCCGTCCGGCGTCCTGGCCTCGCCCATATTGAGCCCGCCGGACAGTGGCGCTGTGGTGGCTCGGGCGTCGACAGAGACGGTTTCGGCATTGGCGGCGTGAAGAGTAAGCGCCCAGATTAGGGCAGTGGTGGCGGCTGAGAATGCGCGCATGCGAACGGGTCTCCCATTTTGGTGATCAGGGTATCGGCCCGCAGTAGCTATCCTGTGGCTGGACAGCCTTATTATATTTTGCCGGCACGTTACGGATATTCACCGCCGTGGCAAGAGGCAGAGGCGTTTTTCTTTTGCGGTCAGGGCTGTGTGGCAGGCAAGAATTCGGTTAGGCTTGGCACGCAGGAGGACTCGATGAACAAACCGATCGTGGGCGGAGGGGCAAAAAAGGTGCTGTATGCCCTGCAGACCGCCACGCGCATCGGGCTGGACAACACCGCCAAGGCCCTGACCTCGAAAAATACCTGCAAGGCCTGCGCCTTGGGCATGGGCGGCCAGAAAGGCGGCATGACCAATGAACAGGGCGAGTTCCCTTCGGTGTGCAACAAGTCGATCCAGGCTCAGTCGACCGATATCCAGCCCGGCATCCCCCTCGAAGTCCTGACCCACAGCCTGGCCGAACTGCGCGAGCTGGATGGCCACGAACTGGAGCATCTCGGGCGGCTGGCCTTTCCGATCTACAAGCCGGCAGGTAGTGATCGTTTCGAGGCCATCGACTGGGATGCGGCGCTGGACCTGGCGGCGGCGCGTTTTGCCGCCACCACGCCGGACCGGACCTTCTTCTACGCCTCGGGCCGGTCGTCCAACGAGGCGGGCTTTGTCCTGCAATTGCTGGCGCGGCACTACGGCACCAACAATGTCAACAATTGCTCCTACTACTGCCATCAGGCGACGGGCGTCGGACTGGGGTCGTCGATCGGCACCGGCACGGCGACGGTCGAGGTCGAGGACCTGGAGCATTGCGACTTCATCCTGCTGATTGGGGCAAATCCTGCCTCCAATCATCCACGATTGATTCACAAGCTGAAAGGCGTGCGCGATCGCGGCGGTCAGGTGGTTGTGATCAATCCAGCCAGGGAGCCTGGGCTGGTCAGATTCGCCCTGCCGAAGAATTTGCGGTCGATGGTGACGGGCGGCGACTGGATCGCCTCGGATTATCTGCAGCCGCGGATCGGTGGCGACATAGCGGTGCTGAAGGGCCTCGCCAAGGCGATCCTGGGCCTTGGGCGTGAGGAAGCGACGTTTATCGAGCGCTATACCAGCGGATTCGCGGCCTTCCGGGCCGATATCGAGGCCACGTCATGGGAAGCGATCGAAACGGCCAGCGGACTGGGCCGGGCGGATATCGAACGCGTGGCGGGGCTTTATGCCGGGGCGAAGGACGCCGTCCTGGCCTGGGGCATGGGGATCACGCATCATCTCAACGGCGTCGACAATGTTGAATATATCGCCAATCTGGCACTGTTGCGCGGCCAGATCGGTCGGGTGGGCGCGGGTCTTTTGCCCTTGCGCGGCCACTCCAACGTGCAAGGGATCGGGACCATGGGCGTCAAGCCCGTCCTGGCCGCCGAGGTGCTTGAGCGGATGGAGCTGGCCTTTGGCATCACCCTGCCGAAGGGCGCCGGTTTCGACACCATGGCCGGGATGCAGGCGGCGCATCGCGGTGAGGTCGACGCGGCGCTGATCATGGGGGGGAACCTGTACGAAGCCAATCCCAACAGCGCCTGGTCGGGCGACGCTATGGACCGCATCGGGTTCAAACTATTCCTGACGACGACGCTGAATGCCGGCCATATTCACGGCCACGATTACTCGGAAGCCCTGGTCCTGCCGGTGACGGCGCGCGACGAGGAGTGGCAGCCGACGACGCAGGAATCGATGTTCAACTATGTTCGGCTGTCGGACGGCGGTATCCGGCGTTTGAAGGACGTGCGGCCGGAGGTCGACATCCTGTGCAGCCTGGCGCAACGATTGATTCCGGACTCGCCGGTCGATTATGACGCCTTCCGCCAGCACAAGACGGTAAGGCAGGCGATTGCCGGCATCGTGCCGGGCATGGAGGAACTGGCCGACATCGATGTGGCCAAACGCGAGTTCCACGTGAAAGGCCGGGTGATGCACAGTCCGGCGTTCAAGACGATCGATGGCAAGGCGCGGTTCGTGGTGCGGTCCATGCCGGAGGTCAGTGCATCCTTGATGCTGAGCACCGTGCGCTCTGAGGGACAGTTCAACACCATCGTCTATGAGCGCACTGACAGCTATCGCGGCGGCATTGACCGGTGGAGCGTCATGATGAACGCGGCAGATATGGCGCAGCATGGCCTGGCAGATGGCGATGTGGCGACGGTCGAATCCGATCACGGCGTGATGGAGGCTGTGACTGTCCGGGTGTTCGATCTGGCGCCGGGGGCGATGCTGGCCTATTTCCCGGAAGCCAACCGACTGACCGGATGCGAGGTCGATCCGCGTAGCCGCACCCCCGCTTTCAAGTCGACACCGGTGCGCATCCGCCGGGTTCAGGCGTCGTGACGGCGGTCGTTGTCCTGGCCGGCGGCGAGGGCCGGCGGATGGGCGGCAACAAGCCGTTTGCGCCATTTGGCGGTGGGACGCTCATTGGCGCCACATTGGACCGCCTGAGGCCTCAGGCCGACGAAATCATAATCAATGCTGGGTTGCCGGGAACGAACATCGCTAAGGCGCTGGCCGGTTTGGGGGTGCCGTTGGTGTTTGATGAGCTTCTGCCCGGGCTTGGGCCACTGAGTGGGGTTGTAACGGCTGTAAACTGGGCATTTAACAGAGGTTTTACAAAGGTAATTACGGCACCGTGTGATATGCCCTATCTGCCCGAGGACATGGTAGCCCAGTTGCAGGCAGCGCCGGATGACGCAGATGTGGTCCACTTTTCCGGTGCACGCGACTACCCGTTGTGCGCGTCGTGGCAGGTCTCAATCCTCCCCGAGCTCCTGGCGGCTCTAAATTCGGCGAGCGCCAAGGGAGGATTGGCCGTCATGCGGTTCCTGGCTCTGCGACGTGTCCATCGGATTCCTGTGACCGACGATGCGGCATTTGCCAATATCAATACAGTCTTGGGAGATTGAGCGTGCAACCGTCGCTACCGCTGCATGTGACCTTCACCCTGTCGGGCCGTGGGACCCTCGTTGAGGCGTTGAGAGCGTCTGGGAGGCCGGATGAGGTAATCGGCTTGCCTGATGATCTTTCGCTGGGGCCGATCTCACCGATGGATCATGCCGCGCGCCTGGAATTTCTTGGAGACGTACTTGGCTACGAAACGGACGAAGACGATATCCGTAAGATCGAGGCGTTTTGGCGGACGGCGCTGGACAGCTCAAGACGGCGGATTGTCTGGCTGTCGCAATGGTCGACGCAGGAATATTGCGGCTTTCTGGAATGGCTGCACAGAAACGGCGATGCGCCGTTTGAACTGGTCGATCTGACGGACGCCGTGATGCCGCACCATATTCACCAGGGCGAATGGGAACCCGTGCCTTATACGGCCATTATGCGGACGGACCAGTTTATAGAGGCTGATTTCTGGTCGAAGGCGCGGCCTGCCGAGCCGGATAAAATGGATGCCTGGAGGGGTCTGTGGGAACGTCTGCGAGACGAAAATGCGCCGTTGCGGGCGATAAGGCCGGACGGGCTCGTTTCTGCAGATCTGGACTATTTCGATTCGGATTTGCTGCGGCAGGTCGGCGCAGACTGGATAGACGCCCGTCGTGTTGTCGGTGAGGTATTGGTGGCGATAATGTACGATTGCTTTCGGCCGGCAGGCGTCAGGCAGGCGGGCGATATCCTCCTGTTTTCACGTCTACGGACACTGGTCGAGGAAGGCGTTTTGGAAAGCAAGGGAAAGCTGTGGGGGGCGGCCTTTAAAGTCCGGCGGCCGCGCCAGGGCTAGATCGATCGCGTCAGGTGATTGACCAGGGCGCGCAGGCGGGCCGGGTCCACCGGCTTGTGGATCAGGAAGATGTCGGCTTCCGAGGCGCGGCGCATCAGGGCGGGGTCAACATCGCCGGTAATCAGGGCCAGGCTGGGGCAATCGGGACGTGATTTCAGCTCGATCAGAAAATCCAGGCCGGCATGGCCTTCGCGCAGGCGGTAGTCGCTGAGGATCAGGTGGTACGGGGGTTGCGTGTCCAGGGCCTGGCGAGCGGCGTCGAGTGTATCGCACAGGGTGAGGTCGACATTCCATCCGGCGAGCAGCAGTCCCAAGGCTTCGCGAACGGCCGCATCGTCGTCTATGATCAGCAGGTGCGGACGGGCCGCTCCGGAGGTATGCTCAGGTAGCGATGGCAGATCGGGCTTGGCGGTGATGTCGGGCACTTCGGCCTGGAGTTCGAACGCGAAAATCGAACCCTTGCCCGGCGTCGAACTGAGTTCGATACGCGTGCCCAGGAGCGCGGCGGTGCGGGCGCAGATGGCGAGACCCAGTCCCAGGCCTTTGCGACGGTCGCGTTCGGCATTGCCGATCTGGACAAACTCGTCGAAAATACGTTGGCGATCGGGGGCGGCAATGCCTTCACCGCTGTCGCGAACCTCGATACGGATCGAAAGTCCGCGTCGGCGGGCGGCGATCAGAACCGTGCCGGAACTGGTATAGCGCAGGGCATTGGCGATCAGGTTCATCAGTATCTGTTCGACCAGAACCTCGTCGCCCCGGACCCAGGCTGATGAGGAGCGCAGGCGCAAATCCAATCCCTTGTCGCGGGCGGTTGGCGCAAAATAGTGCTGCAGGCGGTCGAAGACGGGCTGAAGGGCGAAAGGCGATATTTCGGCCTTGACCGCGCCGGCTTCCAGCCGCGACAGGTCGAGCAGGCCGTTGAACAGGGTTTCCATGGCCGCGATATTGTCCTGGATATGACGGACGACATGGGCCGCTTCGTCTGTCAGGGCCAGGGCTTTCAGCGAACCGGAAAACAGGCTGAGCGCGTACAGGGGTTGGCGCAGGTCGTGGCTGGCGGCGGCGAGGAACTGCGATTTGGCGAGATTGGCGGTTTCGGCCTGGCGGCGCGCCTGTTCGGCGCGTTCGCGGGCTTCCTTCATCTCGGCCAGGATCTTGACGTTCTCGAAGCGGATGGCGAAGCCTTCGCGCAGGACGCCGTTCTGGACGCGGGCAAACATCAGCATGATGACGGCGAACAGGGCCGAGGCGAGGCCGAGCACGATGTGGCCGAAGTCGCCGATCATGACCGTGCGAACCAGGACGGCGGCGAAGATCACCCCGATAAAGGCGTAGCAGCCCGGCAGGTTATAGGCGTTGCCGGGGACGCTGCCGGCCGATATACCGTAAAGGCCGCACAGGGTGAGGGCGATGGTCAGGGGCTGGGAGGGCACGACGAAGGCGAACAGGGTGCCGGCCCAGATGGCGCCCGCTGCCAGCATGTAAAGCGTGTAATAGCCGGCCCACGCCTTGAGCGCTTCGCCCTGTGGACGGGCGCGGCGGTACAGCAGGAGGAGGGCAAAACGGCCGACCTGGCTCAGGGTCTGGATACCGAGCCAGGTGAAGACAACGGCCGGTCTGGTGTAGGGCCAGGCCGTGAAGACCATGAAGACCGTGACGACGATGGCGGCGGCAAACGAGTTGGGGACCTGTTTGTACAGGGTCAGGATGCATTCCGCGGAAACCTTGGGGTCGTTAGCCAAAGATTTAGCGGCTAAGGCGTCGGAGTCCGAAGCGCGCACAGCGGCGGTCATTAGCTGACCAGGCCGAGCCGGCGGGCTTCCATGACGGCGCGTGCGCGGTTGGCGACACCCAGGGCCTTGAAGATTTCGGTCAAATGGGCGCGAACGGTACGTTCGGCGAGACCGAGGCGGGTTTCGATCTCCTTATTGACGCAGCCTTCGGCCAGAAGTTCGAGGACCTCGCGCTGGCGCGGCGTCAGGCCATCGGCACCCACTGGTTCGGCGTCGACGGAATCGTCGTCGAAGGCCATGCCGCCCTGAAGGACGAGATCGATCTGCGACATGATGCGTTCGGGGCTGTCGGCCTTTGAGATAAAGCCCGACGCGCCAAGGTAGCGTGCCCGCAGGTGGGCGGCGCGATCGTCGCGACCTGAAATCATGACACGCGGCGTCAGCGGATCAAGCCGGGCCAGGGCCTGGATCATGTCGAAACCGCTGGCGTCGGGCAGGAGGATGTCGATCAGGATGCAATTGACGGGTGACAGTTCGCGGAAGCGCGACAGGGCGTCGCCGCCTGTCTGGGCGAGCGACACGCGAAAATGCGGACGCAGAATAGCGCAGGTCGACGTAAAGCCGCCACAGAACAGGGGATGATCGTCAATCAGCAGAATGTGCGTCATTCTGCCTAGATAACGCGTATCGGGATCATATGCCAAGAGGGGAATTTCCGCTTAGGGTTTGTTGGAAAATAACTGCTTCATGACATCGGCGTCGACCGCAAACTCGCTTGAAAGTCGCCAGGCGAACCGATTCAGTTATTTTTCAACGGGCGCTTATTGGGGTGGCAAATTACCGTGGCGGCAGGACGTTCACCCCACTGTCACGTCATTTCACAAAAAGTGGAAGTCAGCGGCGACGGGTACGGCAGCATTGTCAAAAATAGCAATGGCAATGCCTGCCGCGCCGCCGGCGCCACTGGCGTCGAAATACAGGGTATGGGTGGTGAGGTTGAAATAGAACTGGGCGCCTGGGCCTGTCGCCGCTGTGCCATAGGTGAACTGTGCCGCCGTCGGGGTGGCGCCGACGGCAAAGCCATAGTCGCTGGCATTGAAGGCCAGGAAATCGGTGCCGCTGACGAAATCTTGAACACGGTCGATGCCGTTGGCCGTTCCCGCGGCGAGGAACTCGAAAGAATCCGCGCCGATGCCGCCGTACAGCTTGTCGGTCCCGGCGCCACCGACCAACACGTCGTTTCCGTCATTGCCGCGCAGGATGTCGGCGCCGCCCAGGCCCTCCAGATAGTTGTTGTTGGCATTGCCGGTCAACTGGTTGGCCAGGTCGTTACCGTAGCCCGTCGTCGGCGTGTCACCGGTGAGGATCATGTTCTCGACTTCGTTCGGCAGCCGGTAATCGTACAGGGCAATGACGATGTCGTCGCCACCGCCGGCGGTTTCGATAATCACGTCGGAATAGTGGTCGATCGTATAGACGTCGTCGCCGCCGCCGCCGACCAGGGTATCGGTGCCGATCCCGCCGTCCAGGCGATTGATGGCTCCATTACCCGTCAGCATGTTGTCGAGGTCGTTACCTGTGCCATTGATGGCGGCGATACCGGTCAAGACGAGGTCTTCGACGTTAGCGGCCAGGATGTGGGTCTGGGAGGACCAGACGACGTCCTGGCCCGCGTCCGCGCCTTCGGTAACGACATCACCGTAGCTGTCGACGATATAGGTGTCATTACCGCCGCCGCCGATCAGACGGTCAGAACCTTCGCCGCCATCAAGCAGGTTGGCGCCGATATTACCGGTCAGGTAGTTGTCCAGGGCGTTGCCGGTGCCGTTGATCGCCTTGTTGCCGATCAGGATCAGGCTTTCGACGTTCTGGGCCAGGGTATAGGTGATGTTGGCCTGGACGGCATCGAGGCCGCCGCCTTCTCCCTTTTCGAGGACACTGTCGCCGATATTGTCGACGACATAGGTGTCGTTGCCAAGACCGCCAGACATGGTGTCGGCGCCGGTCAGGCCATTGAGAATGTTGTTCTTCGTATTGCCGATCAGCGTGTTGGCAAGTGTATTGCCGATGGCCGAAACATTGGACAGGCCCGTCAGGGTAATGTTCTCGATGTCCTGGCCGCTGCCGTTGAAATTGACGCTGGCATAGACCGTATCGGTACCCTGGCCCGCCACTTCGGTGGCGACGTCGCCGGCATTGTCGACAATGTAGGAGTCATCGCCCAGGCCGCCCTTCAGGGTATCTGCGCCGGCCCCGCCGTCGAGCTGGTTGTTGCTGCTATTGCCGGTCAGCGTGTCGGCGAAAGCCGAGCCCAGCAGGTTTTCGAAGGTCGTCAGGCGGTCGAATCCGGCGCCGACTGTATTTTGCGGAGCGCCCTGTAGCAGCAGGCTGACCGAGACGGCCGCGGCTGCGCTCGCATAGCTGGCCGTGTCGACGCCCGCGCCGCCGTCGAGGGTATCGTCGCCGCCACCGCCGGTCAGGGTGTCGTTGCCATCCGTGCCGCCGATGTCGTCAGCGCCGGAGCCGCCGGTGATGTTGACGTTCTCAATGTCATAGGCTGTGCCCGAGGTATTCGACAGGTAATAGCTGTTGCCGCTGACATAGGCCGAGAAGCCCACTGTGTCGGCACTGTAGTCGGCGACCAGGCGGTCGTTGCCGCCATGGGCGAACCAGGTGAACCCGGCTTGCGCGAGGGAGACGGTGAGCATGTCGTCGCCGCTACCGGTGTCGAGTTCGCCAATATGCTCGGCATTCCGGATGCGGCTGCCGTCGGCGAGGATAACGCCGGATGTGGTCGCTGCTGTGGCGGCGTTGTAAAGAATGACCACCGTCGCGGCCGTCAGGTCCAGAGACACGGTATCGTCACCCACGCCACCATCAAGCTGGCTGACACCGGTCAGGCCATTCAGGATATCATCGCCGCTGCCGCCGGCCAGGGTATCGTCGCTGGACGTCCCGCTGATGTCGTCGTCACCCAGGCCACCGGTGATATTGACGCTTTCAATAGTGTAGGCCGTGGAAGACGTACCGGACAGGTAGTAGCTGTCGCCCGTGACGTAAGCCGAGAAGCCCGTGGTGAGCGTGCTGTAGTTGGCGGTCAGGCGGTCATTGCCGCCGGCGGCATACCAGTTGAAGGTGCCTTGGGTTGCCGTCACCGTCAGTTGGTCGTCGCCACTGCCGGTGCTGAGGTCGACCAGCTTTTCGACGTTCTTGACCGTGCTGCCGTCGGCCAGGGTGATGCCCGTAGCAGTGGCGGCTGACAGCGCGTTGTAGATGACAGCCGCCGTGGCGTCCGACAGGTCGAGCGAGACGGAATCGACGCCTGTGCCGCCATCGATGGTGCTGACGCCCTTCAGGCCATTCAGGACGTCATTGCCGGCGCCGCCTTTCAGGATGTCGTTGCTGTCAGTGCCCGAAATGTCGTCATTGCCCGAACCGCCTGTGACGCTGACGCTTTCGACATTGTAGGCCGCGGAACCGTTGATCGACATGTAATAGCTGTCGCCGGTGACATAGGCGCTGAGCGCACTGGTCGATCCGGTATAATCGATATTCAGGCGATCGGTGCCGTCGCCGGCATGCCAGGTGAAGGCCCCTTGCGCGACGGCGAGGGTGAGGGTGTCGTTGCCGGAACCCGTGTCGAGCTCCGACAGCTTTTCGACGTTTTTGAAGGTCGAGCCATCGACCAGGGTGACGCCGGTGGCGGTCGCCGCGGCCAGGGCATCGTAGACGACGTCGGCCGTCGAACTCGCCAGGTCGATACTGACCATGTCGGTGCCGGCCCCACCGTCGATAGCGTTGATGCCCTGTAGGCCGTTCAGTGTGTCGTTGCCGCTGCCGCCCTTCAGGATGTCGTCGCCGGAGGTGCCCGACAGGTCGTCATTGCCATGACCACCGCTGATGGCGCCGCTGCTGATGTCGTGGGCGTAGGATCCATTGGCCGAGATATAGTAGTCGCTGCCCGACAGATAGGCCGCGAACCCACCATTGTCTGTCGTGCCGTCAAAGACGAGGCGGTCGTTGCCGCTGCCCGAGGCCCAGTCGAAACCGCCCTGCAGAAGGGAGGTGGTGAAGGTGTCATTGCCTGAACCGGTGGCGAGACTGGTTATGTGCTCGATATTCTTGATCGAGGTGCCGTCGGCCAGGGTCATGCCGGCCGCGGTCGCGGCCGTGACGGCGTTGAAAGCGATATTGGCCGTGGCCGTGCCGAGGTCGAGGGCCAGGCTGTCCATGCCGGCGCCGCCGTCGATCACGGCCTTGGCGCCGATGCCGGAGAAGTCGTCGGCCCCGGACCCGCCGGTGATGACGAGGGTTTCGACGTCGACGACCTGTGAGCCGGTAGCGGTAATATAGTAGCCGCCGCTGCTGCTGTAGACGCTGAAACCCGACGTGTTGGCGCTGTAGTCGAGCACCAGCTTGTCGACGCCTGTGCCGGCATACCAGGTGAAGGCGCCCTGGGCGAGAGAGATGGTCAGGGTATCGGCGCCGGAACCGGTCTTCAGCTCGGCAATATGCTCGACATTGCGGATACGCGTGGCGCTCACCGGGATCATGCCGGTCGCGGTGGCGGCGGTGACAGCGTTATAGGTGATGGCGCGGGTTTCGGCCGACAGGTCTACCGAGACCGTGTCGTCTCCGGCCAGGCCATCGACCGTGTCGCCGGCGTGAATATTGGTCCAGACGTTGTCGCCAGTTGTGCCTGTATAGGTCGTCATGGTCGTTTCCTGTCGCGCATAGTGGGGTGCGCGGACAGTGGCTCAGGCGGTACCAGGCTGTCTATTGCCTATATAGGCAGGCAAAAGTCGGGTCTGTTCAGTCTCTTGGCGCGTTACCGGCACGCCGCGCCTTGTGTTTTGGCGGCGCGGCGCTACATCGATTATATGGCGACTCTCGACAAATTCGGCCCCCTGCCGGAGGATCACTGCGTTCCCGATATCCTGACGTCGGGGCTGAAGGTCGTCTTTTGCGGCACGGCCTTGGGTCGGGTTTCGGCCCAGGCCCGGGCCTATTATGCCCATCCAGGCAATTTCTTCTGGCGGACGCTGTTTGCAGTCGGGCTGACGCCAGAACTGGTGGCGGCGCGAGACTATGCACGCCTGCCAGGCTACGGCATTGGACTGACGGATCTGTGCAAGGCGCATTTCGGCAATGACGCGGAACTGCCGGACGGAGCGTTTGATGTCGCGGCTTTGCGCGACAAAATGGAGAGGTTTCAGCCCGCCGTTTTGGCCTTTACCAGCAAGACCGGCGCGGCTGCGTTTCTGGGGCGGCCGACGGGAAGCGTGAATTTGGGCTTCCAGCCCGAGGTCATCGGCGCGACGCGTCTTTGGGTGCTACCTTCGCCATCAGGCCAGGCACGCGTCTACTGGGACCAGAGCGTCTGGCAGGGCCTGGCTGACGCCGTCGCGTAACGGGTGCAGGGGCTGAGCCCCTGCTTAC
The DNA here is from genome assembly GCF_056404555.1 of Asticcacaulis sp. P2_C5. Classification (NCBI taxonomy): domain Bacteria; kingdom Pseudomonadati; phylum Pseudomonadota; class Alphaproteobacteria; order Caulobacterales; family Caulobacteraceae; genus Asticcacaulis; species Asticcacaulis sp. P2_C5. The sequence goes on along the minus strand of NZ_JBFUDU010000009.1, from coordinate 216,921 downwards.
TTTCTGCCTACGACATACTCGTCGATCAGAGCGTTGCGCATCTGCGTCATGACCGGACCCCACTCGGTCATTGAGGGCGAGAAGAAGACACGCGTAGTCGGGTACCACGGGAAGTGATCCGTGCCGAGGCAGTTCCATGAATGGTTCTGCGTCACCATCCACACCGTGGCCCCGGCGGCGCCGGCGATATTGCTCGTGGCGTTGGCAGGACCCAGAATGCAGTCCATAGCGACGCAGAGCGCGCTCAGGTCGTCGAGATCGTTCTTCAGGTCGATACCGGGCGGAGTCCAGATGTTGAGGCCCATCTCGGCGGCCTCGGCCATTTCGGCAGTCGTGTCGCCATATTGCAGGTTGACGAACTGGATATCGCGGATCGACAGGACGTCCTTCCACTGCTCAAACGGCGAGTAGTAGCGGTTGCGCCGCGAGTGGGAGATGAGCGACTTCCACAGGACGCCGACCTTGGGCTTGTCGTTCAAGCCGTTGAGGATCGCCTTCCAGTAGGCGATGCGCTCCGGATCGGGCTTGAAAAACGCGTTGGCGGCAGGAAAGGAGTCTGCGGTCGAGCGATAGCGGCCTAGGAAATCACCCATCAGGGCATAGTAGTCATAGCCCGACCAGTCGGTGATGTCGGGGAAGAGCCGGACCGGCAGGCTGTTATGCTTGGTGGTGTGGTGCTTGACCACTAGGCAATCCGGGAAGGCCTTCTGGAACAGGGGCACAAGACGATGTTCGACACCGATCGATAGCGAACCTTCAGGGCCGATTTCACGCAAAAGGTCGGGAAGGATGGTGGCGAACATGATTTCGTCGCCCAGGCCCTGTTCGGCCGAGACGAAGATATGCTTGCCGGCGACTTCCATTCCCGACTTCCAGCGCGGCTTGGTGACCAGATACTGGATCTGTTCCAGCGTGTTGTCCTTGCTGCGGCCTTCGTACCACTTCCAGCCGTTTTCCAGGTCGCCGATCGCCATGTAACAGAAGGCCAGGCTGAGCTTGCAGGTATAGACGTTCATCGGGTCGGAAAAGAGGGGCAGGGCGCGCTTGAGGTAGGTGATGCCCTCTTCGATATTGCCCATGACCGCGATGGCATTGCCGTAATTATACAGGGCATGGACGTGGTCGGGATCGAACTTCATGGCCTCGGCGTAAAAGATCGCCGCGGTTTCGGATTCGCCGCGTGCATTGACGACCGTGCCGATGGCGTTCCACAGTTGCGGGTCTGCCGGGTTGAGCGCGATGGCTTCCTGCAGCATCTCGATGGCGCCATCGAGGTCGTTCTTTTCGCGCAGCACCGAGGCCAGGTTGTTGAGCGCCTCGCCGTGGCCGGGACATTTGTCGAGGAAGAAACGGAAGAATTTTTCCGACAGGTCGAGCATACCCAGGCGATACGACAGCCGCCCAAGGTCGTTGGCGATCACCGGATTATTGGGCTGCAGCCGCAGGGCGGTTTCATAGGCGGTGATGGCGGTTTTCAGGTCGCCGCACTTTTCGCGAGCGATGGCCAGGATGTGCCAGGCTTCGCCGCTCTTCTCGTCGACGTGCAGCGCTTTCAGCGCGCAGTCTCCGCCTTCGCCCCAGCGTCCCTTCTTGAACAACATCAGGGCTTCCTTGAGAAGCACCAGGGTATCGATCTGCTTGATCTGATCGGTGTGTTCTATCAGGCGTTTGAGCGCCTCCGACGAGCCCGAATCGCCCAGGATCTGGGAGGCCGGGTTGTCGAGTTCGACGGGCTGGAAGGGCAGAGTGCCATCGTCCGGAAAGCCACGCTTTAGCTCAGGAAGTTCTGGGGGCAAATCCGGCGAATTTTGGGGCGGTGGAAACCACGCAACGACGCCGGGAACAGGCGCCTTTTTGGCCGGGTTTCTCAGATAGTTGGACATGACTCCTCCGCACACACGTTTCGTGTCATGGTTAGCGTCAGATTCGTTTAACAGGCCTTAAAGATTCGGGACAAAGATTAAGGCAAGTGATTCTGTGACGGCAAAAAATAGCTGAGCAACCTCATGTTAACTCGGTGTGATCTATAAGCCTTAAGGATAAGGTTTGCGGGTCGCTCCGGCAGACCGAAGAGAAAGAAAATGCCTTTAAAACTGTCGCTTAAGCCTGGGGAGAGATTCGTTCTGAATGGGGCCGTCGTGCAGAACGGCGATCGCCGTTGTTCGCTTGTCCTGCAGAACAAGGCCTCCGTACTGCGTGAAAAAGACATCATGCAGCAGGAGGAAGTCAATTCTCCGGCGCGTCACGTCTATTTCCCGGTGATGATGATGTATCTCGACGAAGCCGGGGCGGACAAATATTACGACGAGTTCCTCAAGCGGATGACCGAGTTCATGAACGTCATCGCCAATCCCCAGGTGCTTCAGGACTGCGTGTCCGTTTCGCGCAGTTTGATGACCAAGGAATACTACAAGGCTCTGATGGGTTGTCGCCGACTCATCGACTATGAAGACGAACGATTGGGTCGAGCCCACGGCTCCTCCTGAAGAGAAAGAAGCTTAGATGTCCCTTAAGGCGTACCAGACTACAGCCGCTCGCGCAGAGAATCCGCGCCAGACCGAATACCGCCTGTTCGGCCAGGTAACGCGTGCCCTTATTGACGCGGAACGCATGGACAAGTCGATGATTCGCGAGCGCATGGACGCACTCGACTGGAATCGCCGCATGTGGTCTGTGTTGGGCGCGGATTGTTCGGTCGACGGAAACGGACTGCCCGACATGGTGCGCGCCAATATTATTTCGCTGTCGATCTGGGTCAACAAGCACACATCGCTTGTCATGCGTAACCAGGAAGAGATCGGGCCGCTGATCGATATCAATCGCATTATCATGCAGGGTCTGGCGCCCAGCCAGGAAGAGCCGGCCAGTCCACCGGTCACGCTGAATACGCGTACGACCTACTGACTTTGCGAAGAATTTTTAAGAGCCCGGCGCGCGATCGCCGGGTTTTTTGCGCCTTTTTTTGGCGGGAGGGCCTGTCGCAGCAGGTCCTCGAGACGTAGAGCAGCTTCATCGTCTGTCCGACTATGCAGCACCACAGGAAAAGTACCCAGTGGCGGCAGGCCGAGGCGGCGATCGCAGGTTGTCAGGCCCTGAGGCAGATTGGCGGCGCTGCGCAAAGTAACCCCGAGGCCACCGCGCACCGCCGCCCACAGGCCATCAAGGCTGGGGCTGACAGCCGCCATACGCCAGGCGCGACCGGCGCGGTCGAGATGTTCGATGGCCAGCTTGCGAAAGGCGCATTGCGGGCCCAGCATGACCAGCGGCAGGGGCGCGTCGGGCGCAAAACGTGCGTCATCAGCGGCAATCCAGGCGAGTTCCAACGCGCCAACGGTCTGGGCGTAAGGTTTGTCGCCCTGGCCCACGGTGAGGGCCAGGTCGAGTTCCTCGGCGGTAATCGCCTGGGCCAATGCGGCATTGCCTTCGATACGGACCTCGATCACGACACGCGGATACAGAGCGGAAAACTGTTTCAGCAGCGAGGGCAACAGATCGGCGGCAAAGTCCTGCGCCATACCCAGGCGAACCCTGCCATCGATCGCCGCGCCCTGAAGGGTGTCGAGCAGTTCGTCATTCAGGGCCAGCATCCGTCGGGCATAGAACAGAACGGTTTCGCCGGCCTCTGTCAGGACACGACGTCGTCCGTGCTTGCGGAACAACGGCTGGCCTATATCGTCGCTCAGCCGCTTCAGTTGCAGGCTGACGGCAGACGACGTGCGCCCCAGGCGCGCACCGGCGTGGCCATGGCCACCCAGGTCATGGGCCATGACCAGTGTACGCAGGACATCGAGATCGAGATCGAGATTGCGCCGTACCATAGTTTTCAAAAACTCAACAAATGAGCCAAAAGTATCAATTTGATTTCAGTATTCGTCAACAGTAGGCTTGGGCGTGCAAGGAGAAAAATCATGACCAAGTGGCTGAAATTAGCGGTTTTGACCGTCTGGATGGCGACGGCGCCGGCCGTCCACGCTGAAAATTTGCTGGCTGGGACCTGGACCCTGGTGGCCGCTGACCGGCTGCTGCCCGATGGCACACGCGTCCATGACTATGGCGAGGCGCCGTGCGGCTTGCTGATGATCGACGCGGACGGCCATTATTCGTTGCAGATCTACGATTCTGCCCGGCCAAGGTTTGCCTCTGGTGACAAGCTTAAGGGAACGCCGGAAGAGTATCTGGCAGCTGTCCTGGGGGCCAGCAACCACTTCGGGACGCTCACGGTCGATCCCGCGGCCCACCTCCTGACGCTGGACATTGCGGCTTCATCCTATCCCAACCAGAATGCGACGCGTCAGGCGCGTTCCTATGAGCTGAACGGCGATGAGCTGAGCTATCGCGTGGCGACGCGGCCGGATGGCAGCGTGCCGATCTCGGTGTGGCGCAGGGTAAGGTAAGGCGGCGAGAATTGCCGGGCCGGGCAAAATCTGCCCGGCTACGAATCGAACATGGTTAAGACCGGCTGCGAAACAGCGCGCTTGCAAGTTAAATAAAATGTTCAACTTCAATAACTTAAATTAATATTAAGCATAATTGCCAGTGGCATCGCCGTTGCATTCAAGAGGGCAGGCCAAAATGGCCATACGGCAAAATGTCCGTCTCAACCCGACCAGAATGGAAAGGATGACCGATGTCTCTCTCGGTAAACACCAATATGGGCGCCATGGTGGCGCTTCAAAACCTCAACAGCACCAACTCGCAAATGGCGGCCGTACAAACACGGATCAGCACAGGCTTGAAGGTGGCAACAGCCAAGGACGACGGCGCGACCTACGCGATTGCGCAGAGTCAACGCTCGACCGTCGCTTCGCTGAACGCGGTGAAGGATTCGCTGAACCGGGCTTCGTCCGCCGTGGACGTGGCCATGTCAGCGGGTGAAAGCATCTCGGACATGTTGACGCAAATGAAGGAGAAAGCGCTAGCCGCATCCGACACCTCTTTGGATACCACCAGCCGTACGGCTTTGAATACCGACTTCGCCGCCTTGCGTGACCAGATCACCAAGACGATCAGCAACGCGGTCTTCAACGGCGTCAACCTGGTGGACGCCAGCATCACGGGGCTTCAGGCCCTGGCCAATGCTGACGGTACGTCCCAGCTGACGGTCTCGTCCCAGAATCTGAGCCTGGGCGGATCGATCATCAGCCTCGCCACCGACGCCAGCTTTGCGTCGGCGACGTCTGCCAACAGCCTGCTGACCACGATCGATGATTCGATCAGCAATGTGTCGGCGGCTCTGGCCAAGCTGGGAACGAATTCCAAGTCGGTTTCGGCTCACATGTCCTTTATTGGTAAACTTCAGGATTCGCTGGAGGCTGGCATCGGCAACCTTGTCGACGCCGACATGGCCAAGGAAAGCGCCAAACTTCAGGCTCTGCAGACGAAGCAGCAACTTGGGGTTCAGGCACTCTCAATTGCCAATCAGGCGCCACAAACGGCGCTCAGCCTGTTCAAGTAGGTCCATTAACGCCGGGGCAGGGTTTACCTGCTCCGGCATTTCTTTGTCTGGCCGGCGCTGGTAAGGCGCCGGCTTAGTTGTGTTTGGCGGTTCCAAACCAACCCACCAAAGACACAGGCAATAAAAGCACGAGATTGCACGCCACAGTCTGCTGCAGAAATTAGCGCTTCGGACATCAGTTTGAGGTAGATTTGACGAAGTTTCGCTGGTTGTGTCCGGCAAAATTTGCCTACACGGAAAATATTGCCTACCGGGCACCAAAACCAGGCAGAAATTGCCGGGTAAAAACGTCGTAAATATCGACTTAATTTAAAATAAATCAAATACTTATATATTTTTTCTCAGACGGGTTTTGTGGCCCTGAAATTGCATCATGGTACTCAGGCAAAATGCCGCCGGTCGACAAAATGTCACCGGCCTTTCTAGATGAAGGACTAGAACCATGTCGCTGAACAGCGTCAATACCAACGTGGGCGCTCAAGTCGCCCTGCAAAACCTGAACCGCACCAACAGCGAACTGGCAAGCACTCAAAGCCGCATCTCTACCGGCCTGAAAGTTGCCAACGCCAAGGATGACGGTGCTGCTTACGCCATCGCCCAAAGCCAACGTTCCACGGTCTCATCGCTCGACGCGGTGAAGGACTCGCTGTCGCGTGGATCTTCGGTCGTTGACGTTTCCATGTCGGCCGGTGAATCCGTCTCCGACATGCTTACCCAACTGAAAGAAAAGGCCCTGGCGGCCTCCGATACGTCGCTTGACACCACGAGCCGCGACGCGCTGAAGAACGACTTCGAATCCATCCGTGACCAGATCACCAAGACGCTGAGCAACGCGACCTTCAACGGGATCAACCTCGTTGACGGCACGAACGCCAACATCGCGGCCCTGGCCAATGCGGACGGTTCGTCGACCATAACGGTAGCAGGTCAAGACCTGTCGCTGGGTGGTGCCATCGTTTCGCTGGCTACGGACGCCAGCTTCTCGTCCGCCACGTCGGCATCCAACCTGCTGACGACGCTGGACGATTCGATCAGCAACGTCTCGGCCGCGCTGGCCAAGCTCGGTACGTCCTCGAAAGCCCTGGAAAATCATGCCGCCTTCGTCGGCAAGCTCCAGGATTCGCTGACTGCCGGTATCGGTAACCTGGTCGATGCTGACCTGGCTAAGGAAAGTGCCAAACTCCAGGCGTTGCAAACGAAGCAACAGCTCGGCGTGCAGGCCCTGTCCATCGCCAACCAGTCGACCGGCTCGGTCCTGAGCTTGTTCCGTTAATCGGAAGGAGGGGCGGCCGGGAACGACCGCCCCTTTCTCTCTCATTTAGTCAAGGAGGGCGCCCTCAGGCCAGCTGGCCGGGCGTGAGACGGAGATGATCAACAATGTTTTGAGTTTTCCGCAGGTACCCGACGTTACGCAGATAAAGCCGACCCCGGATGTACCTAAAGAAGTGGCTGCCGGCAGCGAAGCTTCGGCGCCCAAGGAGCAGAATCACGGCAGCGACCTGGCGAAAAAAGGCCAGGACAAGGGGCCACCCCCAGAGTACAGCCTGCGCCTGACTGTCGACAAGGATCCCGATACGGGCGACTGGGTCTACAAGGCGATCGATCGGTACACCGGAGAAGTGGTTCGTCAACTGCCGAGAAAAGAACTTCTCGAGATGAGAAAATCGGCGAGCTATCAAGCCGGTTCGGTTATTAAAACAGATATTTAGACCGTTCACTTAAGGTCTAAATCGGCATTTATCCACCGTGCATCCTGTGATGCGCGGCAAAAGTCGTTTGCGTGCGTTAACACTTTGCTTACCATAACCGTTAAGAATTTGCTGAGTCGGCAAATCCCTCGGAGGTTAGCAAGCCATGTCCGTCAGCGTACACACCAATTCATCTGCCATGATTGCGTTGCAGAATTTGAATGCAACCAATAAGCAGATGGAGGATGTCCAGCAGAAGATCAGTACCGGACGAGCTGTCTCCACTGCCAAGGATAACTCGGCGGTCTATTCGATCGCTCAGGGACAACGGGCCGACCTGTCAGGCTTGAACGCGGTCCGTGACAGCCTCAACCGCGCCAACTCGATCGCCGATGTGTCGATGGCCGCCGGCGAGTCGATCTCGGACCTGCTCAACCAACTGCGCGAAAAAGTGGTCGGGTCGATGGATACGTCGATCGATACGGCGTCGCGCCAGGCACTGAACGGCGATTACAAGTCCATTATCGGCCAGATCAGCCACATTGTCGAAAACGCCACCTTCAACGGCAGCAACATCCTCAACGGTTCTGTCGCCACGGACATCCAGTTCATTGCCAATTCAGACGCCGACTCACACATCACACTGTCGGTACGCGACCTGTCATTTGGCGGGTCGATCTTAACGCTCGACTCGGCTTCGACCTTGCTTTCGGCCTCATCGGCGACCAGCGTCCTGACGGCGCTCGATGCGTCGATCCTCAACCTCAACTCCAACCTGGGGGCCCTGGGCTCGCAGGCCAAGCAGATTGAAGGCCATCTGAGCTTCGTCGCCAAGCTGGACGACGCGATCACCGGCGGTATTGGTCACCTGGTCGATGCCGACATGGCCAAGGAAAGCTCACGGCTGCAGGCCTTGCAGGTGCAGCAACAACTAGGCACGCAATCGCTGTCGATCGCCAACCAGGCGCCTCAGCAGATCCTGTCGCTGTTCAAGGGGTAAGCCGACGGCTAAGCCAAAAGCCTTTGCGAAATTCGAAAAGACGGGGCGGGCGCTGGCTCGCCCTTTCTTTTTGGCGACGGGTATCATGCGATCGCGCAATCACGACCCGTTAACCGACAAAAGTTTACGCTTCTTAAGGATTGTTCGGACATACTGACAGCCTGAGCAAACCCTTACCCGGCAAGAAATTCCTACCGTGATCACGTTCGACGCATCATTGCTGACGAGTTATTACAACTCCAAAAACGGTACGACCGCGGCTGCGACGAATTCTGCCTTGTCCTCAGCCACCTCAACCACGGCATCGCCCACGGGTTCGTCCGTTGCGCCGCGCACGCCATGGAGCATTGGGCAAAGCGAAAAAGCCGATAGTCCCCTGGTCAAGAACGTCATGGCCGGGCACCGTTTCATCAATCCCAATGCGGCCACGACCAATGTCGTTGGCGCGTCGCCCGACTATGGCAAGCTGTTCACCCTGTACCAGGGGCTGGCTGCGCTCGAAGGTTTGGCGACCAAGGCGCAGGACAGCAAGAATTCCGACCTGACCATGGCGGCGATTCGCCGTCGCTTTTCGTCCGGCATGGAAGAGGTCCAGTCCTATATCCAGGACACCAAATACGATCACGTTGCCCTCAGTGAAGGCACGCTGACCCAGGAATTGAAGAATACGGTCGGCACCGCGCGCACCAACACGGTCTATACCGGGCCCGCCATCCACAAGGGATCTGCGACGACATCGGTCAAGGCGTTCGAGGGCGACGTCAAGTTCAGCATGTCGGTCAAAAAGATCGGCACCGCGACGCCGTTCTCGGTCGATATCGACCTGGCTGATATGGGCACGCAGACTCGGTCCATGTCCAATGTCGTCTCCTTCATCAATTCCAAGCTGAAAGAGCAGGGACTGCAGACCAAGTTCGTGGTCAACCGCACGGCCGCCGTGCCGGAGACCCAGGTTGTCAACGGCAAGACGATCACACTGTCCAAGGGCGCCGACAGCTTCGGGCTGAAGATCCAGGGTGTGACGACCGAGGCGCTGACCATGAGCGCCCCGGTCAAGGCCGACTCGGTCTATGTTGTCCAGACGACGGGCGATCCCGAGAAGAAGACCGTCGTCAAGGACGACGCCGGCAAGACGACCAAGGACGCCAGTGGCAAGACGGTGACGGAAACCGGCGCCAATGTCGGGACGCAACTGATCAAGTTCCAGTCGGACCCGAACGGTGTCGTATCAGACCCGATTTCCAAGGTTGGCGACAAGTTCTGGACGGCCGGGGAAGAGGCGCAGACCGACCTGCCCGATGAGATCAAGACCGTGCGTCAGACCGTGTCAGGGCCGGACGGATCGGTTTTTGTGCTGGCCGACGTCGAAGGCGGCATCAACAATCAGGATATCAAGGGTACGCAGGACGTCGCCCTGATCAAGTACGACTCGGCCGGCAAGGTGGTGTTTACGCGCACCCTGGGTTCGGCCGAAACGGCGTCTGGCTACGCCATGTCGGTATCGGCTGACGGCCGGATCGCCATTGCGGGATCGGTGACCGGCGCGCTCAATATCTCCAATACGACCACCAAGGTCATCGGCAGCGGGACCTCCGCGGTCACCCTGACCAGCACGACCACATCCAGTGTCAACGGCGTCAATCCGTCGATCAGCGACAGCTTTGTCACCGTTTTCGACGCCCAGGGTATTGAGGAATGGACCCAACGCCGAGGTGCGACGGCCGAGGATGAAGCGACGTCGGTTGCCTTTGGTGACGACGGTTCGGTCTATGTCGGTGGCAAGTCCAAGTCGCTGATGGCTGGCGCTACGGGCGGGGCCAGCGGCAATTATGATGGCTACGTCATGGGCTTTTCCAGCACAGGCAGCCCGCAATTTACGGTCCAGACCGGCACGGTCAACAGCGACCAGACATCGCAAATCGTCGTCGATGGCAATACACTGTATTCCGCCGGCATCGAAGACGGTAATGCCGTCCTGCGCAGCTATACGCTGGGCTCGCATGACGAAACCAAGACGACGGTTGATTCCCATGGTGTCAGCCACACCGCGACCTCGACCGTCTACACGGCGACGCAGTCGGCGTCGCGCAATCTCGGTGGCATCGGCGGCGGTTCGATCAGCGGCCTGTCGGTCTATAATGGCAAGGTCTATGTCGGCGGCTCGTCCGGCTCGGACAAGCTGATGGAGGCGACCAGCAACACGACCAAAAACTATTCCGGCGGCTATGACGCGTTCGCCCTGTCGGTCAATTCGGACCTCGGCGACACTTCGGATGACAAGGTCGCCTATTACGGCGGCGCCGGCGTCGAAAAGGACGCCAAGGTGCAGTTCTCCGACGGCAAGGCGTGGATATCGGGCAGTACGTCGGGCGATATCGACGGTACGACGACCAGCAGCACCAAGAAGGGCACGAAAGACGCCTATCTGGCGCGGCTGAATATCGACAACGGCGAGGTGGAATATCAGACGCGGTACAGCGGCCAGGACGGCGTTGTGTCGCCCAATGCCATCGCGGTGTCCAAGGGCGGCTCCAGTGTTCTCGACCTGATGGGCCTGCCGCAGGGTACGATCGAGCAGAAGGACCTGGCGATCGGCGCCAATGGCAAGCCCGAGGCGACGTCGCGTATCACGGCTTCGACCAGTGTGCGAACGGGCGACCAGTTCTATATGATGGATTCCTCGGGCACCAAAAAGGCCATCACCATCGATGCCAATGAGACGATGGAAAGCCTGGCCAAGAAGATCGTCCGTGCGTCGGGCTATCGCCTCAAGGTCGAGGTCACCAAGGTCGTCGGCAAGCCGATGAGCGTGCTCGACATCAAGCCGGCCAATTCGAACAGCAGGATGGAGTTTGTCGCCGGCCCGTCGGGCAAGAACGCGCTGGAAGGCCTGGGGCTGCACGCCGGGGTCGTCTCGGCCGATGCCAACAAGACTATGGACGCCTCCAAGTCCAACTACCTGAAATCCCAGAAGGGCCTGGGGCTGGACTTCGACGGCTCGCTGAATCTGGCGACCGATGCCAATATCAAGGACGCACTGGATTCGCTGAAGACGGTCATCAAGAACGTCCAGAAAGCCTATAACTACCTGAAATACGGTGATCCGCAGGAAACGGACGCCAAGAAGAAGGGCAATACGTCCGGGACGGCGCCGGCCTACCTGACCAACCAGATTGCCAACTACCAGGCTGCCTTGAATCGCTTGACAGGCGGCGGATAACAGGGCCTTTAGTGAAACTTCGGGCAGCGCGCGAAACTCGGTTTCGCGTGCCGCCTGCAAGTTGAAAGCCGGCAAGCGCCTGTCCGTTCAAGCTGTTATCCCAGCTCCGTTCCGGTCGTGCCAGGTTTGGGGCGCGTATCGCACGCTTCGCGCACCCGCATTGGAAAGCGCTTTTGGTGCATGCGCCGAAGGGGGAGTAGATGGCAGTTAAGGGCAACAAGGGCTGGCAATTTATTGCTATTGGCGCGGCTGTGATGATCGGACTGGCGGTCTTTGCCGCTTTTGCGCTGAACAAGGGCCATAAGGCCGATCCCAAGATGAATGACGGCCAGACCGGCATTACGATCGATATCGCAGATGCGACCGCGTCGATGGATTCCAAGAAGCCCCTGCGCTGTTACGTCAATGGCGCCGATGCCGGCGAACTCACCCTGGCTGAGTGCGCCAAGAAGAACGGCGTCGCCACCGGCGCGCTGGACGTCGGGCTCGACGACAACGGCAATGTGGCGGCGGCCCCGACCGGGTCCCTGGCGCCCGTACCCGTGGCGCCGGCCTCGGCGGGCCCGACGGTGCCGGGAACGCCTGTCAAACCTGTCCAGACGCCGGAGCCGACCGCCGAGGTCGTGCCGGATACCCAGGTCGCTGCCGGGCCGACCGATACCTGCCTGCGCTACAATTCCAACACCTGGAACCGCCTGTCGGATAATCTGACCCTGGGCCAGTGCGTCAAGCTGCTGTATGATGGGCGCTGCGTCAATCCGGGCAATGCCTCCTATGGTCGCTGGGGTGGCAAGACCCTGCGCCTGGTGCCGCGGCGCGTGGAAATTTCGGACGATAACAGCACGTTCCGGACCTTGGTCGAACAGGGGCAGGGCTGCTCCGTGCCGACAATAAAGTAAGGTGACCGATATGATAGCGAAAGCGTTTCTGGCCTTTGGATTTGCCGGTGTGGCCCTGGTAGCGTTGACGGGTTGCGAAAAGCCGGTCAAGGCGCCCAACGTCGAAGGTGAATGCTACTTCATCGGCCATCCGGCCGACGGCACGATCACGTTCAACTCCATTGCTCACAAGCAGCCCGACCTCGAACACTGCGCTGTTTATGTCTACAATGCGCGCATGGACATGCTGCGTACCGGCACGGCAGGCGAAGTGACCGAAGGCGCCTATAATGGCAACTTCCTGTGGGCGACCAATACCGAAGTACGCATGTCGCTGAAGTATGAAAGCCCACGCTTCCCGTTCCTGGTCAAGGCAAACGGCAAGCTGGTCCAACCCGGTTCGATCGTCAGCGAAGAACCCGAGGATAAGGCGCCGCGTACGGTCGAAATCCCCGACAACCTGCCGCAAAAGACCGATAAGGGCATTATCGTGACCCAGGATCCGGCGGACGTTCCCCCCAAAAAGTAATGCAGTAGACGCCTACAGCGCACGCGCTGCGATGATCGGGCCGCCCCGGCCATTCTGCAGCAGGATAACAGTTTTCAGCCCCTGCTCCGGTGGCGTCGGAAGGCTGTAGCTGGCGGACACACCGTTCCATTCGCCCAGTTGCGTCAATTGCTTGACGATATGGCGGTGGGGCAGGGTGCGGCCGGCATTCTCGCCCGCGCTTATTGGAACGTCCAGGCTCCTGGGATCGTAACGCGCCAGCCATACCGACGCCTTGCCGCCGGTTTGAGTAGCAATGGTGACGTGGTCGCCGTCCGTGGTGATATCCGGTTCGGCGCCGCTGCGGGCGAACTGGGTCAGGGCCTTGTCGAGCTGCGCCCGGGATGTGCCGACAATGGCGCCGCGTCCATTGATCACCATCTGCGGCGTATAGACATTGGGATTGTGCAGTCCGGCAGCGTAGTCATGCTGGCGCGCCGTATATTCGGGCCGGGCAAAACGGTCCTTCCAGCCGAGATAGTCCCAGTAGTTGACCGAGAAGCTGAGCGTGATCAGGTCATCGCGGTCAGCCAGGGCGTTGAGAACGGCATTGGCCGGCGGGCAGGACGAGCAACCCTGGCTTTGGAACAGTTCGATAACGGCCGGCGCGGATTTGGGGCCGGCGTCACAGGATGTCGACATGAGTAACAGTCCAAGGAGGGGGATCAGGCGACGCATGAGTTGCTCCGTTCCATGTCATAATAGCCTACGTCGCAGCGTGCCGAAAGGTTACGGAACAAAATGCGAACTTATCAACAGAAAATCGTTAACCTTTGGCCGAAGCGGCGCCGTAAAGCTTGGCGCGGCCGCATAAAGTCTCTAATGTCGGGCGAACGAGTCGTTGCCGCCCCGCCCGCAGAAATCGCGCCGGGAATTCACGTGCGGCACATAAGAAGAAGGCAAATCCCATGGCAGGTAGTGTCAACAAGGTCATCCTTATCGGTAATCTCGGCAAGGATCCGGAAATCCGTACCCTCAATTCCGGCGACCGGGTCGCCAATCTGACGGTCGCTACGTCCGAACAGTGGCGCGACAAGGCGACAGGTGAACGCAAGGAAAAGACCGAGTGGCATCGCGTCGTTATTTTCAACGACAACCTGGCCAAGATCGCCGAGCAATATCTGCGCAAGGGCTCGACCGTCTATCTGGAAGGCAGCCTGCAGACGCGCAAATGGACCGATCAACAGGGCGTTGAAAAGTACTCGACGGAAATCGTGCTGCAGAAGTTCCGCGGCGAACTGACCCTGCTGGGCGGCCGTGGCGATGGCGGTGGCCGTGGCGAAAGCAGTGGTTCGGGCGGCTACAACGAATATGAGGACGCCTATGGCGGTCCGCCGGCCTCTTCGGGTCCCAAGGCAGCGGCGTCCGGTCCGGCGCAGAGCTTCGATCTGGATGACGAAATCCCGTTCTAGGCTCTACCTAGGCAGACCGGTACCGTTTTCACAGTAAGATATTGATGGCATGAACGACATAACCAACGGCGATCAGCTACCAGAGGCGGAAAGCCCGCGTGGCGGCGGTGTGCCGCCGCAACAGGGAATCAGCCATATTTCGATCGAGGACGAGCTTAAACGCTCGTACCTCGATTATGCCATGAGCGTTATCGTGTCGCGCGCCTTGCCCGACGCGCGCGACGGGCTGAAGCCCGTCCACCGCCGTATCCTCTATTCGATGCACCAACTCGGCATGACGCCGAACAAGTCCTATTCGAAATGCGCCCGCGTGGTCGGTGACGTCCTGGGTCGCTTCCACCCGCACGGCGACCTGTCGGTCTATATGGCGCTGGTTCGCATGGCGCAGCCGTTTTCGATGGGCCTTATGCTGATCGACGGTCAGGGCAATTTCGGCTCGGTCGACGGCGATATGCCGGCCTCCATGCGGTATACGGAATGCCGCATGTCGACCGCGGCGACGGCCTTGCTGGCCGATATCGAAAACGACACGGTCGACTTTCAACCCAACTATGACGGCAAGGAAGAAGAGCCGACGGTTCTGCCGGCACGCATTCCGAATCTTCTGGTCAATGGCGCTGGCGGTATCGCCGTCGGCATGGCGACCAATATCCCGCCGCACAATCTGGGCGAAGTCGTCGATGCCTGCCTGGCCTTGCTCGACAATCCTTCCGTTTCTCTGGAAGAGTTGCTCGACATCGTACCGGGGCCCGACTACCCGACGGGTGGCGAAATCCTGGGCCGGTCCGGCGCACGTCAGGCCTTGATGACAGGTCGCGGCTCGGTCGTGACGCGCGGCAAGGCCAGTATCGAGACGATCCGCAAGGATCGCGAAGCCATTATTGTCACCGAACTGCCCTATCAGGTCAACAAGTCGGCGCTGATCGAGCATATCGCTGAAATGGTGCGCGACAAGCGCATCGAAGGCATTGCCGATATCCGTGACGAAAGCGATCGCCAGGGCATGCGCATGGTGGTCGAGCTGAAGCGCGACGCCTCGGGCGATGTGGTGCTCAACCAGCTCTATCGCTTCAGTGCCCTGCAGACCAGTTTCGGCGTCAATATGCTGGCACTGGACCATGGCCGGCCGCAGCAGATGGGGCTGCGCAAGCTGCTCGACATCTTCCTGGAATTCCGCGAGGACGTCGTTGTCCGTCGCATTCGCTTTGAACTTAACAAGGCGCGTGACCGGGGTCACGTCCTCGTAGGTTTGACCATTGCCGTTGCCAATATCGACGAGGTGATCCACATCATCCGCACGTCGGTCGATCCGGCACAGGCGCGCGAACGTCTTTGTGGCAAGGCATGGCCGGCCGGCGATATGAAGCCGTTGATTGACCTGATCGCCGACCCGCGGTCCATCGTGCTGGCAGATGGCGAAGTCCGCCTGACCGATGAACAGGCGCGCGCTATTCTGGCCCTGACCCTGTCGCGCCTGACGGGGCTTGGCCGCGAGGAAATCGGCGACGAAGCCCGCGCCCTGGCGGATGCCATTGCCGGTTTTCTGGAAATATTGGGGTCGCGCGAACGCATCCTGGCGATCGTCCGCGAGGAATTGGTCCAGGTCCGTGCCGAGTTCGCCGTGCCGCGCCGCACGGCGATTGCCGAGGGCGAAGGCGACATTGAGGACGAAGACCTTATCTCGCGTGAGGATATGGTCGTCACTGTCACCCATTCGGGTTACGTCAAGCGCACACCGCTGGCCGCCTATCGCGAGCAGCACCGCGGTGGCAAGGGCCGGTCGGGCATGACCATGAAGGACGAGGACGCCACGATCGGCGTCTATTCGGCCTCAACCCATCAGCCGATGTTGTTTTTCTCCTCGAACGGCAAGGCTTACAAGCTGAAGGTGTGGCGCCTGCCGTTGGGCACGCCGCAATCGAAGGGCAAGGCCTTCGTCAATCTGCTGCCCATCGAACCGGGCGAAAATGTCAGCAATATCCTGGCCCTGCCTGAGGATGAAGCGACCTGGGATACCCAGGACATTATCTTCGCCACGCGGTCGGGTGACATCCGGCGCAACAAGCTGAGCGACTTCGTCAATGTCAATCGCGCCGGCAAGATCGCCATGAAGCTCGAAGACGGTGACGCGATTGTCGGCGTCGCCATCTGCAATGAAGACCAGGACGTGCTGCTGTCGACCGCGGCGGGCCGGTCGATCCGCTTCGCGGTCGACGAAGTGCGGGTCTTCAAGGGCCGTGACTCGACAGGCGTGCGCGGGGTGAGGCTGAACGGCGACGATACGGTCATTTCCATGGCCATCCTGAAACGTGTGGCGGCGACGCCGGCGGAACGTGCGGCCTATCTCAAATATTCGGCCCAGCAACGCAATGCGGGCGCGATCGATGAGACGGATGAAGCCGCGGCGGCCGCGCCCGAAGAGGAAGCAGAAGAGGGCGCCGAAGAAGCCACTCTGTCGCCTGAGCGCATCGCCGAACTGGCGGCGGCGGAGGAATATATCCTGACCATTTCCGACATCGGTTTCGGCAAGCGCAGTTCGTCCTACGAATATCGCAGGACCGGCCGGGGCGGGCAGGGCATCGTCGCCATGGATATGAGCAAGCGTGGTGGTCGCCTGGCGGCGTCCTTCCCGATCGAGGCAACGGACGGTATTCTGCTGGTCACCCAGGGGGGGCAACTGATCCGTACCAATGTCTCCAAGGTCCGGATCGCCGGTCGCAACACCCAGGGCGTGACCATCTTCCGCACAGCGGAAGGTGAACGCGTCGTCTCGGTCGAGCGGCTGCCGGACAGCGGCGAGGACGAGGCGGGTGCCGATGAGACTCCGTCCCTGAGCAACGAAACCTGATGCCGTCTGCGAAAGAGCCCCAGGTTCGCGTGCGAATGGGGCTTTTTCCAGCGCGAGTTTAAGGCTAGATGTCGGAAAGCGTTTTCAATAACGGGCGTTCTTATGTCCGCCTGCTCTCAGAGGGGCAAGATGCGTATTGGACTCTATCCGGGGACGTTCGACCCCATTACCAACGGCCACAGTGACATTATAGGTCGGGCTGTGAAGCTGGTCGACAAGCTGGTGATCGGCGTTGCACGCAACATCGGCAAGGACCCGATGTTCAGTCTGGAGGAGCGGGTCGAGATGCTGGCCGAACAGACGCAGCATCTGGGCGACCGGGTCGAGGTCCGGCCCTTTTCCAGCCTGCTGATGCATTTTGCCCAGGAGGTTGGGGCCGGTGTCATTATTCGCGGCCTGCGCGCTGTCGCCGACTTCGAATACGAATTCCAGATGACAGCCATGAACCAGCAGATGAACCGTGATATCGAGACGGTTTTCCTGATGGCGGATCCGCGCCATCAGGCGATTGCGTCGCGTTTGGTCAAAGAAATAGCCCAATTGGGAGGCAGTATCCGTCCCTTCGTGGCGGAAAGTGTTGAAAAGCGCCTGCTTGCCAAGGTAAGAAGCTAAAACAAGCACGATTGCAGTGGGATCGAATATGTCAGTTTTGAAAAAGGCGCTCATGACGGGGGCGGCAGCCTTTATGGCGTTTGCCGGTATTGCCGGAGCCGCCAGCCTCGACCCCGGCTATCGCGCGCCAGATCCCAACAACACCCTGGTGATCGATACCACCAAGGGCCGCGTTGTCGTCGAGATGTATCCGCAGATGGCGCCGGCCTCGGTTGAGCGCATGCTGACCCTGACGCGCCAGCATTTCTACGACGGGCTGATCTTCCACCGCGTGCTCGAAGACTTCATGGCGCAGACCGGCGACCCCAAGGGCACGGGCATGGGCGGTTCGGAATTACCGGACGTCAAGGGCGAGTTCAGCATGCGTCACGATGCCAGCTTCCCGATGGTGGTTGCTGCCAGGCCCGCGGGCTACACGGTGGGCTTTCTCGGCGCTATGCCGGTGCAGTCGCAGGTCAACGAGTTGATGACCATTTCGACGGACGGCAAGGCCAGTGCCTGGGGCCTGTTCTGCCAGGGTACACTGGGTATGGCGCGTGACTCGTCACCGGATTCGGCGAACAGCCAGTTCTTTCTGATGCGTGGCGCCAACTCCTTCCTGGAAAAGCGCTACACGGCTGTGGGCACCATTGTCTGGGGTCTGGACGTGGTTCGCAAGCTGAAGATCGGTGAGCCGCCGGTCAATCCGGACAAGATGCTGACGGTTCGCGTCCTCGCCGATATCCCGGAAGCCGAACGGCCGCAAATCGAAATTATGGATACCTCTTCGACCCAGTTCCAGGGTGTGCTCGATGCCACACGCAAGGACAAGGGCGCTGATTTCTCGGCCTGCGACGTCAACCTGCCGGCCAAGGACCTGGCGGCTCCGGCGCCTGCCGTTGCGGCGGCGACACCGGCGAAATAGATCAAGCCATCAGAACGAATTAAAGGGGCGGGCCTGAGGGGCCGCCCTTTCTTTTTCTGGCCATCCTCAATCCGCCGCAACGGCAGGCCGGCCACGACCACGACGCCGGCGACGTGTCTTCTTGCGCGCCATCGACAGCAACAGGCCCTCGCGCAGGCCACGATCGGCGACCCGCAAGCGGGCGCATGGCCATTGCCGCTGCACGGCCTCGAGAATGGCCGCGCCGGCCAGAACCAGGTCGGCGCGATCGCGGCCGATACAGGGTTCGGCCTCACGTCCGGTACGGCCCAGGGCCAGCAGGCGTTCGATGACGGCGCGACACTGATTGTGTTCCATCCACAGACCATCGACCCGGGACCGGTCGTAACGTTCCAGCCCAAGATGCATGCCGGCCAGGGACGTAATGGCGCCGGACGTGCCGACAATATAGGCTTCCCCGGACTCGAAATGCTGTCGGAACGATTCAGCTGCGGTAAAATCGCGGATGCGTGTGGCGACCTCATCGACCATGGATTCGAACCAGGCCTGCGGATCGCCGGTTTTCGGCTCCGGGAAGCGTTCCGCCAGATTGACCACGCCGACAGGCAGGGAAATCCAGTGACGGGGGCGCGGCATGCGAGCCGCCATGCGCAGGGCGCGCTGCTGGGCATCCATCTGGGCATTGAGGAGTGCTGCGTCGCTGGGCAGGGGCAGGAGGGGAGGACGCGGTGCGTCGTGATGGTCCAGTTCGACCCAACTCAGTTCGGTGGAGCCACCGCCCACGTCCATGACCAGGGCGGCGCGGGCGATCGGGTTGACCTCGCGTCCGTCGAGAAGCGAGGCACAGCCCATGACCGACAGGTGGGCTTCTTCCTCGGGTGAGATGATGGTCAGGCGAAGTCCGGTCTCACGTTCGACCCGGGCAATGAAGTCGCGACCATTGCGGGCGATGCGGCACGCCTGGGTGGCGACGGCGCGGATGCGGGCGACCCCGCGTTTGTCGATCTTTTCGGCGCAGACCTTGAGCGCCTTCAGGGCGCGCTCCATGGCATGGTCGTGCAGGCGACCCGAATGCGACAGGCCTTCGCCGAGCCGTACGATACGTGAAAAGGCTTCGACAATCTTGAATTGTGAATTGTGCAGGGAGGCGATCATCAGTCGGCAATTGTTCGTGCCAAGATCGAGCGCCGCGTAGGTGCCAGATTCACGGCCAGACTCGCGACCCGAATCACGGCCAGATTCGCCACGCGCTCCGATCGCGGCGGGATAGCGCCGCGTATGTGAGGGAGCCCCGCTCATGGCTCATACCCCGCTGATATGGATGGATGCCATTGCGGCGTCCCTTCAGGGAGACCTTATGACGAGGCGGTTACAAAGCCAACCGGTTTTTGAAACTTTATGAGATTCAGCGGGATATCGGGCAACTTGCCCTAAGGTCGCCATGAGGCACCATCTCCGTTCATGAAAATGCATAAAAGGTGACAACCGAATGGGGAAGGGGCATGAAATTGGCGGGCAAGCGGGTGCACTATAGGTGATAGGCCGGGAGACCAGCAGGTTGGAAATGTCTGAACAGCGCGCAAAATTCGGTATCGGACAAGTTGTGCGACACAACCTGTTTGATTTCCGCGGCGTCATATTCGACGTCGATCCTGAATTCTCCAATACCGAGGAGTGGTGGCAGGCCATTCCGGAATGCGTACGGCCGCAAAAGGATCAACCCTTCTATCACTTGCTGGCGGTCAATGGCGAAAGCCATTATGTCGCCTATGCGTCGGAAGGTAACCTGTGTGCCGACGATACAGGGCAGCCGCTCAGTCATCCGCAAACCAATCTGTTGTTTGACCGTTTCGAAAACGGCCGCTACCTGCCCAAGATGCGCATGGCTAATTAGCATCGACGGAAGCGCGTCGATGCTAATTAGCTTTTTTTGAGCTCAAACCGCCGCACGGGCGGCCACGAGGACTCCGCACTGTGCTCAAGAAGCGCAGCGTTAGCACGCTCAAGCGCCGCATTGCGGTTGGCTTCGCCCCGCGACGGGGCTCGCGTTACAAGCCGTCATGTTTTTTGAAACGGGGGATAGTTCGTCGCCATGATTGTGTCACGCAAGTCTACGATGGTAAGACTTGGTGAGCCCGCTGGGACTCGAACCCAGGACCCTCTGATTAAAAGTCAGATGCTCTAGCCGGCTGAGCTACGGGCTCATGAAGACGTAACGGCTTGACCCGGAACCAAAAAGGGTGGATCAAAACGTGGCAGACTACATAGAGGGGACTTTCGCGTTGTGCAAGCGCGAGAACCGTTTTTTGTGTATTGTTTTTTTATGTCCAGAAACCGTTATAAAAAGCGGTCGGGCGGAGGCGGGTGTATGAGCTTAGGAGTTCGGGTGACAAGGGGGACGAGCTTGACGCAAGACAAGGCCGGACGACGCAGAGCCGGCGCGATTTTTCTCGGCGTCGTACTGGGCGCCATGACGATGGCCGGTTGTGCCTCTTCTCCGCAGTATCCTATCAATACGTCCGCGCCCAACGCTGACAGTCGCGGGCGTGACGCCAAGTCGCCTGAGCAGATGCGTTCCAGCACCGAGAAGGACAATGACTGGGGTGACGCCTTCACGGCGCCGCTTGAAGATTTCAATCTCAGGCACCAGGACATTCCCGAAATATTGCAGAGCGCCGTCGTCAAGCCCTATGATCTGACCGGTCTCGATCACTGCGAAGCCATTGCTGCCGAGGTTTCCAAGCTTGATGCCCTGCTGGGCCGGGATTTCGACGAGCCGCCGCCGCCCGCTGATACGCGCACCAACTCACAGAAGGGCAAGGAGTTTGCCAACAATCAGGCCGTCGGCGCCGTGCGTGGTGCGACGCGCAGCATAATCCCTTTCCGTGGTCTTGTTCGCGTGGTGTCGGGCGCCGAGCGTCATCAGAAGGCTATGGACAACGCCATCCAGGCGGGCAAGGTGCGCCGCGCCTACCTGAAGGGGGTGGGCATGAACAAGAATTGCGCCCCGCCGGCGGCACCGTCGTGGTTCAAGCCGCGGATCTATGTCGAGACCTATGTCCAGCCGCAGAAACCCGCGGTGGCGCCTCCGACGACGCGAAAGCCAGTCACCAAGCCGCGGACCAGTCGCAAGCACAGATAAGAAAAAGGCGGCAGGCTTGTGAGCCTGCCGCCTTTATATTGCACTCCGGCCAATCAGAAGGATTTGCGAATCGCCACGCCGAAGGTGCGCGGGTCGTTGACCATGCCGGTCAGGTTGTTGAAGTCGATCGCGCTTTCGGCGCGGATCTCGTTGGTGATATTGCGGACGAAGGCGGCGAATTCCGTGCCGTCATCCGTCAGATAGCCCACGCGCAGACCACCGATAAATTCAGGCTTGCCTTCGAATTCCTTGGCTTCATACAGGAAGTAGTTGACCTCGGAACGGTAGAACCAGTCGGTATAGGCGAAGATCTGGTCGCCATTGCCCAAAGGCCAGGCGTAGCGCGCCGTGAAGTTGGCGACGTATTTCGGCGCCTGCGGCAGCGGATTGCCGTCGATCAGCGCCAGGCCGCCCGATACCGGATCGGTGACCGTACAGACGCCGGAGCCGCACGGGCCGACGCCCAGAGTCGGGTCCTGGATTTCGGTGTAATTGTAGCTGGCGCCGGCCGTCAGGATCAGATTGTCCATGGGCTTGGCCTTCAGGTCGAATTCAACGCCGTAGCCGATCGCCTTGTCGGCATTGATCAGGTGGGCGGAGTTGTTCGATCCGCCGACGGCGGTCAGTTGCATGTCCTTCGTCGTGAAATCATAGACGTCGAGGTCGATATTCAGCTTGTGGTCCAGATAGGCGGCCTTGTAGCCGACTTCGGCTGAGGTCGTGGTCTGTGCCTTGGCAACCGTCGGCACCGTCTTGTCGAAGACGAAGTTGACACGGTCCTGGATAGCGCCGCCAAGATAGCCGGTGGCGACGCGGGCATAGATGTTGGCGGTGGGCGACAAGGCGTAGGTCGCGCTGAGGTCGCCCGACACATTGTCACCGCGCACCTTCGTCGTGACGGGCAGGGTGACGCCGGTCGCGACGGGCGTGCCGGAGATACTGTCCTTCTTGCCGTCGGCCGAGAAACGCAGGCCGGCGCGCAGGGTCAGGGCGTCGCTCGCCTTGAATTCGCCCGAGGTGAACAGGCCGTAGTTGACATTGTGGTTGTCGTGCAGCAGGTCGGCATTGACCGTGCCGGCGCCGTTATAGTTCAGTTCGTGATAGACCAGTTGCTGCTCGAAGAAGTAGGCGCCGATCTGGCCGCGGAACGCGCCCATCGGATCGAATTCGAAGCGCAGTTCCTGGCTCAGTTCCTGCGGCTTGGAGGTGCCGCCGGTGCTGGTGGGGAACAGGGCGTTGTTGAGCCCCAGCGGCGGGAAGGTGTAGTTGTCGCCACCATCGATATCGCCCGAGCTTTCGACCTTGGCCATTTCGTAGCCACTGATCGAACGCAGGGTGCCCAGGCCGTCAAAATGGTAGTTCAGGTGCAGGCCGATGCCGGCGGATGACAGGCTCTGGCTGAGGACGCCATCCAGCGCGACCTTTTCAATGTCGAAGCCGTCGGCGAAGTCGTTGCTGCCTTGTTTGAACAGGCCGGCGCGGAAGACGCGCGGCGTGCCGTCGAGATCGCGGCCGTGGACATTGAGCAGGGCATCGAAATTGCCGGTCTTGTAGGCCAGCTGGAAGCGCGCGGCCCTGTCGTTATAGCCTTCGAGCATTTCGCCGGTGTGGGTATTTTCCACCCAGCCGTCGCGGTGCTGAATCTGGCCTGATATGCGGAAACTCAGGCCTTCGGCCAGCGGTCCGGTGACGGCAGCTTCGATATTGGCCGTGCCGTAGGTGCCGTAGGACGCACTGCCGAAGCCGCCAAAGACGTCGGACGGCTTGGCCGAGTCAAGCTTCACCACACCGGCGGGTGTGTTGCGGCCGAACAAAGTGCCCTGGGGACCGCGCAGGACTTCGACGTCGGCGAGGTCGAAGACCGGGAAGGCCTTCAGCATCGGGCTTTCCATGGCGACGTCGTCATAGACCACGGACACCGGCTGGGCAGCGTTGACGTCGAAATCGGTATTGCCGAGACCGCGGATATAGAAGCGCGGATAGGTCCGGCCGAACGACGATTCGACCAGAAGGGAGGGGGTGCGGCCGGACAGGAGGCGAATATCCTGGCCAGACGAATTGAGCACGCCGAGCTTTTCTCCGGAGATGGAGGTGACGGCGACCGGCACGTCGCGGGCCGTTTCACTGCGCCGCGTGGCGGTGATGATGACTTCGGTCACCTCGTCGGTCGTCGTGGTGTCCGCGGCATAGACCGCCGGCGCGGCAAAACCGAGGATAAGTGTGGAAACGCCGCCCATCAGGGCCAGCGAGCGGCAGGTATTGCGAGAGAGCTTAGGCATGAGAATCCTCTGAAAAAAGATCTATGCCGTTCCTTGCCGTTTCCAGCCCCGGATTGTTACGCTCCTTTGCGGAGTCGCGGATCGGGCTAGGGTTAATCGGCTTGTTCGCATTTGCAACAATATTGCGACGGTTCGGTTACAAACCCGCGTCAGTGTGGCGAATTTGCATTTCCGCAGCGTAAACCAGGGGGTCAATCCTTCATCCAGCGGTTCCGCAAGTCGGCGCGCAGGGCGTCGAACGTACCGCCGGCAATGGCTTCCCGCATGCGGATCATCAGGGCCTGGAAGAAGGCGATATTGTGCCACGACAACAGGATCTGACCGAGGATTTCTTCGGCGCGGACCAGATGATGCAGGTAGGCCCTGGAATAGTCGCGGCTGGCCGGGCAATCGGACGTCGGGTCCAGCGGCGTGTCGTCCTCGGCAAAGCGGGCGTTTTTCATATTGATCGGCCCGTCCCAGGTCCAGACCTGGCCATGACGGCCCGAACGGGTTGGCAGGACGCAGTCGAACATGTCGACACCGCGCGCCACGCCTTCCAGCAGATCGATCGGCTTGCCGACTCCCATGAGGTAGCGCGGGCGATCCCACGGCAGCAGGGGCGCTGCGTAGTCGAGCGTATCGCACATCGCCTGGTGGCCTTCGCCAACCGCCAGGCCACCGATAGCATAGCCGTCGAAGCCAATATCGAGCAAACGGTCCGTCGATTCCCGGCGCAGGGCCTTAAAAGTCGAGCCCTGCTGTATGCCGAACAGGGCCTGGCTGTCGCGCGTCCCAAAGGCCTGTTTGGAGCGCAGCCCCCAGCGCGCCGAGAGCTGAAGCGCTTCCTGGGCACGCTTCTCGTCGGCCGGCCATGAGACGCATTCGTCGAGTTGCATGACGATGTCGGAGCCCAGCAGGTCGGCCTGGATTTCTATCGAGCGTTCGGGCGACAGGACGTGCTTGCTGCCGTCGATGTGCGAGGCAAAGGTGACCGCGTCTTCCTTGACCTTGGATATGTTCGACAGGCTCATCACCTGGAAGCCGCCGCTGTCGGTCAGGATGGGACCATCCCACCCCATGAATTTGTGCAGGCCGCCCAGGCGATGGACGCGCTCCGGACCCGGGCGCAGCATCAGGTGGTAGGTATTGCCCAGGATGATCTTCGCCTTGGCCTGGCGAACCATGTCGAGCGTCAGGGCCTTGACCGTCGCCGCCGTACCGACCGGCATGAAGATGGGGGTCGGGATGTCACCGCGCGGCGTCTTCAGGACGCCGGTGCGGGCCTGGCCTTGATGGGCGTGGATCGTAAAAGGAAAGGTGGACATGGTCCGGCTCATAACCAAGACAGGTCCCCAAGTCAAAGAAAGCCGACTTTAGTTTGCGGGACGTGTGTGATAGATGCCGAGCTTGGACGTGCTTTTGCTTGGCTGGCGAGTAGGCGCGGCGAAGCAGGTCGGGAACGCCAGGTGGACCATCTCAAGACGTTCAGCGAAATTTTCCGGCAACCCGATGCCGTGAGTGTAGCCCACGACAAGGCCAGGGAACTTTTGGCGCAGGGGGCTTCGTGGCAAGAGCTTATCGACAGTCTGGAGATGCTGCGCGCTTCACTGCGCGCGGCGGATGACGAAGCAACCGAAGACCGTGTCATGGAATTGATGGACTGCTTTTACGGTTGGTGCGCGACAGAATGGGACTTAAGACCGAAATAACGTATAACTATATCGGCGCACTACTATTCGTATTATTTGGAAGTGTTATCGATCAGGCAGGCGTCGCCATAGGAAAAGAAGCGGTAGCCGGTGTCGATGGCCTGGCGGTAGGCAGCCTTCATTGTGGCCGTGCCGCCCAGGGCGCAGACCAGCATATA
Organism: Asticcacaulis sp. P2_C5; assembly: GCF_056404555.1. Taxonomy (NCBI): domain Bacteria; kingdom Pseudomonadati; phylum Pseudomonadota; class Alphaproteobacteria; order Caulobacterales; family Caulobacteraceae; genus Asticcacaulis; species Asticcacaulis sp. P2_C5. The sequence continues at coordinate 191,108 of NZ_JBFUDU010000009.1, read as the reverse complement.
CAGGGTCGATTTCGGCAGGTGGAAGTTGGTCATCAGCAGATCGCACGAGCGGACCACAACGCCGGGTGTGATGAAGATGGCGGTCTCAGCGGCATACGGATGGATTATACCTTGCAGATCACAAGCGCTTTCCAGCAGGCGCAGACTGGTGGTGCCGACGCTGATGATGCGGCCGCCGGACGCGCGGACGGCGTTGATCCTGTCGGCGGAAGCCTCAGAAATAACGCCGAATTCTGCATGCATGACGTGATCGGCCGTATCCTCGACCTTGACCGGCAGGAAGGTGCCGGCGCCGACATGCAGGGTGATGCGCTCGATCCCCACGCCGCTCTTTTGCAATTGTTCTAATAATTCGGAAGTAAAATGGAGGCCAGCCGTGGGCGCGGCGACTGAGCCTTCTTCATCTGCAAAAACGGTCTGATAATCGGTCCGGTCCTGATCGTCCTCATGGCGCTTGCTGCGGATATAGGGCGGCAACGGCATGGCGCCAACGAGGTGAAGGCGTTCGACCAAGTCCTGAGGGGCGTGATGAAAGTCGAGCGTATAAAGTCCATCTTCGGCCTTGCCAGCGACAGTCGCTTGCAATTCAGCAGTGGAGTTTTCACTTCGGAACAGCAATGCATCGCCGACGCGCACCTTGCGGCCGGGTTTGAGAAAGCCCTGCCATTGTGACGATCCGCTGGCCTTGATCAGGGTGGCGTCGACCGCGACATCTGCGCCGTCGCGCCGGCGCACGCCGTGCAACTGCGTGGGCAGCACCTTGGTGTCATTGACGACCAGCAGGTCGCCGGGACGCAGATATTGCGGTAACTGGCCTATGGTGCTGTCGATCAGGTTGTCACCGCGGATGCGCAGCAGTTTCGCTGACTCGCGCGGCTGCGCCGGTCGCAGGGCGATACGGTCGTCGGGAAGGTCGAAATCGAAGTCGGATACCAGCATGGGGCGGTCAAAGCCCCGAAACGGCGGTCAGGTCAAGACTAAACTGCCAAAAACCCTATCGGGCCAGAGCCTTGTTGAGATAGCCACGCTGCGTCTTGATCCAATCGAGGCCCTGGTCGAAATTATCGAAATTGGCCAGGTTGCGTGTCGAGAACATGGCCTGGGTCAGGGGCATTCGGGCCTTGACCAGCGGATCGGAGCTGATGACGGCCGTGAAACACCCGCCGTCGCGGCCCTGCGCGAAGAGGGCCCAGCGCTGGCTCAACTCCTCAATCTCGGTAATCAGGACCGTACCCTCGTAGCGGCGCATATCGATGATGCTGTCGTAGCTCCACGCCTCCTCGACGCGGGCCAGATGGTCCATCATGCTTTCAGTGATTTCGTCGCCCTCGATCAGCCCGAAATAACGAACAATGATGATATGAAAAACGTCGTCGATGGTCAGGCTGATGCGTGAGCGGCTCATAAGGCGTTTTCCCGGCAATTTTGGGCGGTTTTTATCCGACCCTGCCACAATCACCTTAAGGCTTTGTTGCAATGGACGAATACCAACTGGTCAAGATGCCGAGAGATAAGGTGCAGGTTGGTATTCGCTTTTTTTCAGCTCAAGCGCCGCATGGCTCCTCGCATAAGCTCGGGCGGGCGGTCGCCCTTGCCAAGCTGCAATGCATCTGCGTCATTGCAGCTTGGATAAATCAAGCGGTCGCCGGTTCCGCGACCTTGAGCCAGTCGAGGCCTTCATCGAACGATTCGAATATGGCAATGCCCCGATCAGGCATGGCACGGCGCAATTCCTGTAGCTGGAGCGTCATGACGGGACAGGCGCTGACCAGGGCTATGCGGCGACCGCGATCGCGGCCTTCGGATATGACCAGCCATTTATGGGTCAGGAAGGCCAGATAATCGCGCGACAGTTCGGCTTCGTAGCGGCGAAAGTCGAATATCGCATCATAGGTCCAGGGATCGGCGATACCCTTCAGGTGGTCGATCAGGTCCGGCGTCGTATGTTCATCGCGCAGGCTGTGAAGCCGGATCATCAGGATGTGGTTGGAAACATCGACCGTGAGGCTGAAACGCGAACGCCTGGACATGGTACACTACTACTTTACGCTACAATACTTAAGGCCCGCACCCTAAGGTGCGGGCCTTAACAGCACATTAAGCGGCGACGTCGGCGGCGACCTTCATCGAGACGATCTTGCCGGGATTGCGTGGCGGCTCGCCCTTGGGCAGGGCGTCGACATTTTCCATGCCTTCGATGACTTCGCCCCAGACGGTATATTGCTTGTCGAGGAACTTGGCGTCGTCGAGGCAGATGAAGAACTGGCTGTCGGCCGAGTCCGGATTTTGCGAGCGGGCCATCGAGCAGACGCCGCGCACATGCGGTTCGGCGTTGAATTCGGCCTTTAGCTTCTTGCCGGAACCGCCAAAGCCCTGGCCCTGCGGGTCGCCGCCCTGGGCCATGAAGCCCGGGATGACGCGGTGGAAGACGATGCCGTCGTAAAAGCCTTCGCGCGCCAGTTCCTTGATGCGGGCGACATGGTTGGGCGCCAGGTCAGGGCGCAGACGGATCGTCACCGGGCCGGCGTCGAGGGTCAGAATCAAGGTGTTTTCGAGGTCTTCGGCCATGGGGAGGCTCCTTTTAAAATATATTGGCCCCCACATAGGCGTTGAGACGATCGATTGCAAATTCCGATTTCAGTCCGCGCTGTCGGCCGATTTGGTCTCACCGGCGCAGGCTAGGAGGCGGACGACTCATCGACCGAGACGGCGGCCTCGGCGGACGCGGCCTCAGCGGATGTTGCGACATCCGCCGGCTTTTCCGGGGGTTTGCAGGCGGCGAGCAGCAGAAGCGATAGAATGAGAAGAGCAGGGCGCATGGCGATTCCTTTGATTATTGCGGCAGTATATCGAATTGGCGGTTCCAAACCTTTTTCTTTCTTAGAACAGACGCTACCTGTTATAGAGCCGCCATGAACGATACCCCAGAAGAACCAGAACGTCGCCGGATGGTCAAGCCGCCCGAAGGCGGCCAATTGTCCGGACGCGGCAAAGGCCATACCGCCGTCAAGACCGCCAAGCAGCGCACCCAGTCCTCTGCCAAGTGGCTGGAGCGCCAGCTCAACGACCCCTATGTCCAGAAGGCCAAGGCCGAGGGCTGGCGGTCGCGCGCCGCTTTCAAGCTGATCGAGATCGACGAGCGCTTCCACCTGCTGAAACGCGGTGCGCGGATCATCGACCTGGGCTGTGCGCCCGGCGGCTGGGTCCAGGTCGCCAAGCAGCGCGGTGCGGCTCACGTGGTAGGTGTCGATCTTTTGCCGGTCGATCCCGTGCCGGGCGCCGAGATCATCCAGGCCGATTTCACCGATCCGGAGATCGGCCCCAGGCTGATGGAGATGATGGGCGGCAAGCCCGACGTCGTCCTGTCCGACCTGGCGCACAATACAGTCGGGCACAAACAGACGGACCACCTGAAAATCATGGGCCTTCTGGAACTGGCTGGGGACTTTGCGCTTGAGAACCTCAAGCAGGGCGGGACCTTTGTCGCCAAGGCCTTCCAGGGCGGTGAGACCGAGCAGTTGTTGCTGAAGCTGAAACTGGCGTTTGAGTCGGTCAAGCACATGAAGCCGAAGTCGAGCCGCGCCGGTTCGACCGAAATCTATATTGTCGCGACGGGCTTCAAAGGATAGGGTCACGCCTTAACCAGAGGGCGCAGACCGTGAAGAAACTGATTTTCCTGATACTGGGCATCATTGTCGTCGGCTTGGTCGCGACCTGGACCGTGCCCTACTGGACGCATGGTTCCGCCGTCGTCACGGTCACCGATGTCGATCACAAGCTGATGAAGGATCACGGCAAGGTCAGGGACGTCTATCTGATCTTCACTACCGACGGCACGTACAAGAACGTCGACAGCCCGGCCTATTTTAAATTCAACTCGTCGGATATCCAGGGCAAGCTGGCCGCCAAGGGCAAGTTCAAGATCGACTATTACGGTTTCCGCGTGCCGATTCTGTCGATGTACAAGAACATCACCAAGGCGGAGAAGGTGCCCGAGTAGCTCAGGCCTTTTTCTTTTTCGCCTTGACGGGCTGGCTTGCCACGCCGTCAGCGGCGCGCTTGATCCACGACCGCAGCGCGTCCTTGTCCTTCAGCATCGGTTCCGGCACGACGACATAGGTTTTGCTGATCGGTTGGCTGGCGTCATATTGCAAGGCCTTGGCGCCGACTGTGCCGATCAGGTCCTGATGGTCGTCCTTGAACACTTTGAATGCCAGTCCGACGTCTGACAGCGACGCCAGCGGCTTCCCGTCTACATAGGCCAGTATGCCGCCGAACATGGCGCGAAAGGTGATATCCATATCGGGCGGCGCGGCGGCTTCGACGATGGTCTGCAGGTGTTTCGGATCATGCATGGCTGGCCTCGGTTATGCGGTCCGGCATTGGGAAAGTTTTCCACACCAGCCATGCCGTCAGCCCGCTCAACGGTGCGAGCAGAGCATAGCCGAGCGTGATCGGCATTGAGGCAAGCCCGACGCTGCCGCCGAACATGTCAGACATCAGAGCACAGAAGAAGAGGGCGATAAAGCCGGCGAGCGTGGACGTTAGCGGCACGGTCAGCGTATTCAGCCAGCCCACGCGATACAGGCCGTAGAACATCGGCAAGCCAAGTGTTGCAGCGACCGTCAGGGCATGCATAAACATGACGCTCAGTATCGACTGCGCGATATGGGGCGCTACATCGCCTGCCGGTCTAGCCATGAATTGGTAGGCTAAAACGCCGGCGATCAGCGCCGGCGTTGCCGCTGCACCTAGAAGGCTCATTATCAGCCGAATAAGTCCGATCATGTCGTGTCCCTCACGCCAGCCCAGCTTAGTCGCGTGACGGCCCGGCGTAAACGGAAACAATATTTTCCCGACAAGCCCTTTACCTGCCACCGCGATTCCCCTATGCACAAGCCGCAAAATGGAGAGTCCGTTATGGATATACGCGAAGGCCTTACCTTCGACGACGTTTTGCTGGAGCCGGGTCCTTCCGAGGTCATGCCCACTCAGGTCGAAACGAAGACCAAGTTCACCCGTGAACTCAGCCTCAATATTCCCCTGGTCTCGTCAGCCATGGACACGGTTACCGAAGCCCGTCTGGCTGTCGCCATGGCCCAGGCCGGCGGTATGGGCATCGTCCATCGCAATATGACCAACGAACAGCAGGCCGATGAAATTCGCGCCGTCAAGCGGTTCGAATCCGGCATGGTCATCAACCCGATCACCATCTATCCCGACACCAAGCTGGCCGAGGTTCGCGACATCATCGCACGCCGCTCGATCTCGGGCTTTCCGGTCGTTGAGCGCGAGACCAACAGGCTTGTCGGGATACTGACCAACCGCGATATCCGCTTCGAAGGCGAAGGCAGCAAGACCGCCGGCGAATTGATGACCACCGAAAATCTGATCACCGTCACCGATGGCGTCGATCAGAACCGGGCGCGAGAATTGATGGCGCGTCATCGCATCGAACGTATCATCGTCGTCGACGACGCCTATCGCTGCGTCGGTCTGATCACCGTCAAGGATATGGAAAAGTCCCAGTCCCACCCCAACGCCGCCAAGGATTCGTCCGGCCGCCTGCTGGTCGGAGGCGCGTCCACTGTCGGCGATGCCGGCTTCGAGCGCTCCATGGCGCTGGTTGAGGCCGGCGCCGATGTGGTGGTGATCGACACGGCCCACGGCCACTCGTCGCTGGTGTCCCAGGCTGTTGTTCGGTTGCGCAAGGAAACCAACGGTGTCCAGATCGTCGCCGGCAATGTCGCTACCTATGAAGGCACCAGGGCTTTGATCGACGCCGGCGCTGATGCCGTCAAGGTTGGTATCGGTCCGGGCAGCATCTGCACCACGCGTATCGTCGCGGGTGTCGGCGTGCCGCAGTTGACCGCCATTCTCGACAGCGTCCGCGCCGCGGAGGGCACCGGCGTCCCGGTCATTGCTGATGGCGGTATCAAGTTCTCCGGTGACCTGGCCAAGGCGATCGCCGCCGGGGCCGCCTGCGCAATGCTGGGTTCGATGTTCGCCGGTACCGAGGAAGCACCGGGTGAGGTCATTTTGTACCAGGGCCGGTCCTATAAGTCGTATCGCGGCATGGGCTCGCTGGGCGCCATGACCTCGGGCTCGGCCGACCGTTACTTCCAGAAGGAGGTGCGCGACAGCATGAAGCTGGTGCCGGAAGGTATCGAAGGCCAGGTGCCCTATAAAGGACCGATCGGTCCGGTCGTCCACCAACTGGTCGGCGGTCTGCGCGCCGCCATGGGCTATGTCGGCGCGCCGACGATCGAAGAATTCCAGAAGCGCGCCCGTTTCGTGCGCATCACCGGCGCCGGCCTGCGTGAAAGCCATGTCCATGATGTGATGATCACGCGCGAGGCGCCGAACTACAGGCAATAGGAGGCGCGAATGACTCAGGAACTGTGGGTTGCGGTCATAGCCGCCGTGCTGGGTCTGGTCACCCTGCTGGCAGCCCCAGTCGTCGCCTACACCACGCCCGGCTATTCTAAGTGGAACTCCGGGCCGCGCGACACGCCGTTCGAATTGCCGCCCATCGCCGCACGGCTCAACCGAGCCTTCGCCAACTTCATGGAAACCTATGTCTTCTTTGCGGTTATCGCCGTGTCGCTGAACTTCGCCGCTAAGAGCGATCTGGTTTCGGTATTGGGCGCCCACGTCTATCTGGTCGGCCGAATCGCCTACGTACCCCTCTATCTATGGGGCGTGCCGGGACCGCGCTCCATCGCCTGGGGCTTTTCGTTGCTGGGCATTCTGATGTGCCTTTTCCGCCTCGTATTCTAAGGACCGCTCTTTGACACCCGCCGCCCGATTGCAAGCCGCCGCCGAAATCCTGGACCAACTGGCCGGGACGCGTGCAACGGCGGAAGTGGTGCTGAAGCAGTGGGGGCAGGCGCACCGCTATGCCGGATCCAAGGACCGCCGCGCCATTGCCGACCGCGTCTATCGCTGCCTGCGCGCCCGCTCGCGGCTGTTGTGGGCAATGCAATTGGGTGAAAAGTCGCCAGGACAGGGCCGGGCGCTGGTCTTGGCGTCACTGTCGCTGATCGACGGACTGGGGATGAACGATATATTCGCCCTGTTCAGCGGTGCGGGTTATGGGCCCAAACCACTCAGTAGCGAAGAACTGGCACTGTTGGCGGCAGGTGAAGGCGAGGCGCCGGCCTGGGTCACCACCGGGTTGCCGGAATTCGTCGTCGGCCGGTTTCAACAGCAATTTGGCGACGCCTGGGCAGCCGAAGCGACCGACCTGATGATGCCGCGGGCACCGATCGATCTGCGCGTCAACGGCGGCAAGACGACCCGCGAGGCCATGCTGGGGATGCTGACCGAGGAGGGTTTGGCGCCGGAACCAACGCCGTTTTCCAAGTTCGGCATTCGCCTGCCGTCTGAGCCGCCTCCTAACCTGGTCAAGCTCGAAGCCTATCAGAGTGGGCTGATTGAAATTCAGGACGAGGGCTCGCAACTGGCGGCTTTCCTGGCGGGCGCCGGTCTGCTGCCTGGGGCGCCGAAGGTCGTCGATTTCTGTGCCGGCGGCGGCGGCAAGACCCTGGCCCTGGCTCAGATGATGGACGGCAAGGGAGATATCTTCGCCTGCGACGTGGTCGAAAAGCGCCTTAGGGCGATCGAGCCGCGCCTGCAACGCGCCGGCGCTTCGGCCCATTTTGTCCATTTCTTCGATCCGCAGGACGAGGCGCAACTGGAATTGCTGAAGGGCGCCGACCTGGTCCTGGTCGATGCACCGTGTTCAGGATCGGGCACATGGCGGCGCCATCCGGAAGAGGCGCATCGCCTGGATGAGGCCGAGGTTGCACGGCTCCATGATCTGCAGGTCCAGATATTGGCGCGCGCCGCACTGTGCGTAAAGCCGGGCGGGCGCCTGGTCTATGTCACCTGTTCGGTGCTCGACGACGAAAACGCCAGGTCGGCCGACGATTTCGAAGCGCAACACCCCGGTTTCGATGCCCTGCCGATCCATGAGTTGATCGCGGCCTCGGGCCATGTGCTGGATCACAGTCAGCAGTTGGCTGATCTGGCCCGCACCGGTCATCGCCTGAGCCTGACACCCCATTCCACAGCCACCGACGGCTTCTTCATCGCCGCCTATCAACGTTCGTTTTAAGTATGAGGTGATCCACAGATTACACAGATTACACAGATTTTTTTTCAGTGCCTTGCGCGCCAGCCCGGATAGGCCGGTGGAATTGGGATCACGAAAAGCACGAAAAGCAGAAAAGCACGAATGGGAGAGGTGGCTATCCTCGCGCGAAGCGCCTTCATTTGATGGGGCGGCATAATGATTGAATGCCCTTCGGGCGCGATATCTCAACAGCTATTCGTGCTTTTCTGCTTTTCGTGCTTTTCGTGATCCAAGATTCCACTGTCGAAGACGGTAATCCGAAGTTACGCGGTCGAAAATAATCTGTGTAATCTGTGTAATCTGTGGATTCCCTTCCTGACCGGCCTCAAAGGCCGCGCCGTAAAGGAAAGCCTGTTTAATGTCCCATCACGAAGCGCTATTGATCATCGACTTCGGCTCGCAGGTCACGCAACTGATCGCCCGCCGCGTCCGCGAATGCGGTGTCTACTGCGAAATTCATCCCTTCACCAAGGCGGCCGACAAGATCGACTCCCTGCGCCCCAAGGCAGTCATCCTGTCGGGCTCGCCGCATAGCGTGGTCGACCAGGGTCCCAGTATCGACGCCAAGCTGTTCGAGATGAACATGCCCGTCTTCGGCATCTGCTACGGCGAACAACTAATGTGCGACCTGCTGGGCGGCAAGGTTGAGAGCGGCCATGATCGCGAATTTGGCCGCGCCGAGATCGACATCATCAAGCCGTCGCCGATCTTCAAGGGCCTGCACGATCGCGAAACTGTGTGGATGAGCCATGGCGACCGCGTCACCGCCATCCCCGAAGGCTTCGAGGTCATCGCCGTGTCGGAAGGCGCACCCTATGCCGCCATCGCCGATGAGAAGCGCAAGTTCTACGCCGTCCAGTTCCATCCGGAAGTCGTGCACACCAAGCGCGGCACCGATATGATCCGCAACTTCCTGTTCGAGATCGCGGGTTTTACCGGCGACTGGTCGATGGCCTCGTTCCGCGACGAGCAGGTGGCGAAGATTCGCAAGCAGGTCGGCACTGGCAAGGTCATCTGCGGCCTGTCGGGCGGGGTCGACTCGTCAGTCGCGGCCGTGCTGATCCACGAGGCGATCGGCGAACAACTGACCTGCGTCTTTGTCGACACCGGCCTGTTGCGCAAGGAAGAAGGCAAGCAGGTCGTCGAGCTGTTCCGCGATCACTACAATATTCCGCTGATCCACGTCCAGGCGCAGGACATGTTCCTGGGCGCCCTGGCAGGGGTGGCTGATCCGGAAACCAAGCGCAAGACAATCGGCAAGCTGTTTATCGACGTCTTCGACGCCGAGGCCGCCAAGATAGATGGTGCCGAATTCCTGGCCCAGGGCACACTGTATCCCGACGTGGTCGAGAGCGTTTCGCCGTCGGGCGGCCCGTCGGCAGTCATCAAGTCGCACCACAATGTCGGCGGTCTGCCCGACTATATGAAGCTGAAACTGGTCGAACCCCTACGCGAACTGTTCAAGGACGAGGTGCGGGCGCTGGGCCGCGAACTGGGCCTGTCCGAGCAATTCGTCGGCCGCCATCCGTTCCCCGGACCTGGCCTGGCCATCCGCATTCCGGGTGAGGTCACGCCTGACAAGGTCAAGACCTTGCAGGACGCCGACGCCATCTATCTCGATGAAATCCGCAAGGCGGGGCTCTACGACCAGATCTGGCAGGCCTTTGCGGTGCTGTTGCCGGTCAAGACAGTCGGCGTGATGGGCGATGCACGGACCTATGAGGACGTTCTGGCCCTTCGCGCTGTGACATCGAGCGACGGCATGACGGCGGACTTTTTCGAATTCCCGTGGCCGGTGCTGGGGCGTTGCGCCACGCGCATCGTCAACGAAGTGCGCGGCGTCAATCGCGTCGTCTATGATGTGACATCGAAGCCGCCTGGCACGATTGAGTGGGAATAGGCAACTAATTGCCTGCCCTAAGCTCGGCCAGCAGAGCGCCGGCGTCATACACCTTCGCCAGCGCTTCGCTGACCGCCGCCGTCGAGACCATGATGGTTCGATTCAGGGCGCCATCGTAAAAATAGTAGCCGCCAAGGCAGTGGATATTGCCGTCGAACACCGTCCCGACAATCTCGCCATCGGCATTGATCGCCGGCGATCCGGAGCTGCCGCCGGAAATGTCATTGGACGTCGTGTAGTCGAGCACCACCGAGCCGTCGATCCGGCTGCGCGCCGCCAGGAAGCTCTGCGGCAATTGATACGGCGCCTGGCCGGTCGCGCGTGTATATAGCCCGGCATAGTCGGTAAAGGGCGTGACCAGTGTGCCGTTCTCGTTCCAACCCTTGACCCGGCCATAGGACAGGCGCGGCGACCATGTCGCGTCGGGATAGGTGCGCGTGCCGTAGACCTTGAAGCGCACACGCGCGATCTTGTCGCCGGCAATACGTGTCGGTCCGACGATCCTGTCTTCATAGAGCTGGCGTATCCGGCGCGCCTCGGGATCGATCCGCAGCGCATATTGAATCATCGGGTCGTCCGACGCCAGGATTGCCGACATGCCGCCGTCCCACAGCCTTTGCCGTTCGGTCACGTCGTCGAGCCGGGTTCCAGCCACCAGGCCCCTGGCCAGGGTTTCGGGCGATGCGCGGCCTAGCAGGAGTTTCGTCTGGGTGGCATCGGCTGTCAGATATTCGCGCGCCTTAGACAGGCGGAACGCGAGATAAAGCTCTTCCAGGGGCTTATCGATCGGCGTCGCCGTAAACAGATCGTTTTCGATCCATGGCAGGCGAGAGTCGGTATATTCGGATAGCCGTTCGGCGGAAGGCTTTGTGCGCTCCGCAGCGCCGCGCACCAGGAAGCGCGCATACATGAACAGGCTCGACTGGTTCAGGCTCTGCTCGAACGTGAAATAGGGGATCAACAGACGTTTGTAATCGCTTTGAACCTTGTCCAGATCGTTCCACGGATTGCCGATGTCCCTGCCAAACCGGCCTTTCAAGGCGCCTTTCAGCCGTTTTTCCTCGGCGCGTTTGGTGGCGAACATTGCCGGATCGCGCAGAGTCAGTTCCTGCCCCGAGGCGGCCTTGAACGCGTTTTCGACATCGAACAGCGGATCGGTGGAAATGCGTTTATTTTCGGGGCTCTGCGCGGCAAAGCCGATCAATCGCCCGCGTAGTTCGGCCCGCGTCACCTGGGTCATCGGCAGATACAGATCGCGCTGGGATTCGAGCTGCGCCGCTGTCAACAGCCGTTCCGTCTTACCCGGATTGCCGGAAATGAAGACCGGATCGTTTTCCCGGGGCGCCTTGTCGTTCCATATCAGATGTTGCGGTGTCGAAACGACGCGTCCGTCGTCGTAAAGGCGCAGAAACGCAACGTCGAGGGCGTAGCGCGGGAAGTTGAAATTGTCTGGGTCGCCGCCGAAAAACGCTGCTTGAAATTCCGGAACGAAAACAAGGCGTACATCGGAATATTTGCGATACTGGTACAGCTTGTACTGGCCACCCTGATACAGGCTGATGACCTGGCAATGCCGTTTGCGGTCGGCGCCGCAGGCGGCCATTTCGATCTCGCTGATCCGGCCGTTCAGAACCTGGACAAATCCGTCTCCCGTCAGGCCCTGGGTGGCGGCGCGTATGTCGTGTGTTACGTCCGAAATGCCGGTCAGGATTTCGGCGGACAAGCCCTGACAGGTCAGTTCGTCTTCGCGGTTTTTCGCCAGAAACCCTTCGGCCACATGGTCTTGCGACGCCGATGACAGCTCCTGGGCGCACTCCATGACGCAGTGCTGGTTGGTGAAAATCAACCCATCCGCCGACACGACACCGGCCGAACAGCCGGAACTGAGGCGGACCGAGGTGTCGCGGATATGGTCGATCCAGGCTTGATTGAGCCGCAAGCCATAGGCCTTGTTGACCTTTGCCAGGGGAAAGTTGTCGAAGGTCCACATGCCTTCATCGGCCTGGGCCGCCGGCGCCCGAACCAGAACGACCAAAACCATTGCGACAAGGATAAGCAGTGGACGAAACATGGCTCACTATCGCATGAATAGCCGAACTTAAGCAGTTACATATTGGTTAGAATTTGGCGCAAGGCCCGCGGGTACAGGCTGTGTTCCTCGGCCAGGACGCGGGCGGCGAGCAAATCGGCCGTATCGTCGGGCAGGACCGGCACGCGCGCCTGGGCAATAACACCACCCTCATCGACCCCGGACGTCACCCAATGGACGCTGGCCCCATGTTCGGCCACCCCCGCTGCGAGAGCGCGCTCGTGGGTGTGCAGGCCTTTGAACTCGGGCAACAGGGCCGGGTGGATATTGATCATCTTGCCGGACCATGTCTCGACCAACCAGGGTGTCAGGACGCGCATATAGCCGGCCAGGCAGATAAATTCGACGCCGTGCTGGCGTAAAACCTCATCGACGGCGCGTTCGTGGCTTTCGCGGTCCTTGCCGTAGGGCTTGTGATCTATGGCAACCGCCGGGATGCCTTGCGACCTGGCCCAATCCAGGCCTTTGGCGTCCGGATCATTGGCCAAGACCAGGACGATGTCGGCCGGAAAGTCAGACGCTTTGGCGGCTTCGACCAGGGCCATCATATTGGACCCGCGGCCGGAAATCAGGATGGCGGTTCTGGTCTTGGGCGGCATGGTTCAGGCGGCTTTTTGCGCCAATTGGCCACAGATAAAGGCGTCTTCGCCGGCATTGAGCAGGGCCGCTAATACGGCGTCGGCATTTTTTGGGCTGACATAGAGGACGAAACCGACGCCGCAGTTGAATGTCCGCAGCATTTCGTGCTTGTCGATGCCGCCTGTTTCCATCAACCACTTGAACACCGGTGGGAAGTCCCAGCCGTCGAAGTCGAACTGGGCGGTCAGGCCGTCGGCCACGGCGCGGTCCGGGTTTTCGATCAGGCCGCCGCCGGTGATATGGGCGCCACCCTTGATCAGGCCGGCCTTCATCAGCGGCAGGACAGTCTTGATATAGATCCGCGTGGGCTCCAGCAGGGCCTGGGCCAGGGACAGATCCTTGGCAAAGGGCGCGGGCGACGACCAGGTAAGGCCGGCGACCTCGACGACCTTGCGGATCAGCGAATAGCCGTTGGAATGCGGACCCGACGACGCCAGGCCGATAATGACATCGCCTTCGCGCTGGTCGTCCAGTTTGGGCAGGACCTGATCGCGGTTGACGGCGCCGACGCTGAAGCCGGCCAGGTCGTAGTCGGAATCACCGTACATGCCGGGCATTTCAGCGGTTTCGCCACCGACCAGGGCGCAGCCGGCGCGCTTGCAGCCTTCGGCAATGCCGGCAACGACCCGGCGGGCGACGTCGACTTCCAGCTTCGAGGTAGCGTAGTAGTCGAGAAACATCAGGGGCTCGGCGCCCTGGGCCAGCAGGTCATTGACGCACATGGCCACCAGGTCGATGCCGACCGTGTCGTGGCGGTGGGTTTCGATGGCAATCTTCAGCTTGGTGCCGACGCCGTCGGTTGTGGTGACGATCAGCGGATCGTCATAGCCGGCGGCCTTCAGATCGAACAGAGCGCCGAAGCCGCCGAGGCTGGCTTCGGCTCCGGGACGGCGTGTGGACTTGGCCAGGGGCTTGATCGCGTCGACCAGGGCCTCGCCCGCGTCGATGTCGACGCCGGAGGCCGCATAGGTGAGGCCGTTCTTCAATTCCGACATAGATGAAAAATCCTGCGTTTTGGGTTTTGAGGCCCGTCGCGGTTTGCTATAGACAATAAATGACTCCAATTACAAATACCAAAGACCTCATCGCCTTTTGTGAAGCCATAAAAGACGCGCCCTTCGTCACCGTCGACACGGAATTCATGCGCGAGACGACGTACTGGCCGAAGCTGTGCCTGATCCAGGCGGCCAGCGCCGACGTTGCCGCGATAATCGATCCGATGGCCAAGGGACTGGATTTGCAGCCTTTTCTCGATGTCATGGGCAATGAGAAGATCCTGAAGGTCTTTCATGCCTGCCGTCAGGACGTCGAAATCTTCTACAATCTGGGTGTGCTGCCCAAGCCCGTATTCGACACCCAGGTCGCCGCCATGGCGGCCGGTTTCGGCGATCAGGTGGCCTATGATTCGCTGGTCCGCCAGAAACTGAAGATCGATATCGACAAGGGGTCGCGCTTTACCGACTGGGCGCGTCGTCCGTTGTCGGAGCAACAGCTGAGCTATGCGCTGGGCGATGTGACCCATCTCGCCAAGTTATATCCGAAGCTGCGCGACCGCCTGGCGCGCGAAGGGCGCCTGGAATGGGTGTCGGCCGAGATGGAAAACCTGACGGATCCGGCCCTGTACTCGACCAATCCGGAAGACGCGTGGAAGCGGCTGCGACCGCGCAAGACCTCGGCCAAATATATGGCGGTGTTTGCCCAGACCGCGGCGTGGCGCGAACGGATGGCGCAGGAACGCGACATGCCGCGCGGACGTATACTGAAGGACGAAGGCATTGACGAGATCGCCACGCAATTGCCGACCGATCCGGCGGCCTTCGATCAGCTGCGTTCGACATCGAAGGGGTTCGGCGCCTCGAAATTCGGCCAGGATCTGAGCGAGATCATCCGTAATGTGCTGAAGAACCCGGAGGCCTTCGCGCCCAAGGTCGAGAAGATGGCTGCCCCGGTCCAGGTGCCGCAGTCGGTTGTCGAACTGCTGAAGGTGTTGCTGCGTATCCGCTGTGAAGAAGAGGGCGTAGCACCGAAGCTGCTGGCGACCGTGGCCGATCTGGAAAAGATCGCGCTGGACGACAATGCCGATGTGGCGGCGCTGCATGGCTGGCGGCGCAAGGTGTTCGGCGAAGACGCGCTGCGGCTGAAACGTGGCGAATTGGCGCTGGTGCTGAACGGCACCAAGGTCGAGGTCGTGGAACTGGACTAGTCGCGTTCAAACAGAGTGTGCAATGTCTTGGCGAACTGAACCGCAAGGGCACTATGGAGTCGGTGTTGCTGGCGCCTGGCGGCTGCAACGCCCATAAAACTGCTTGTGTCGACGAACTCGCCATATACGTCTTTGTAGATGGCCAACTCTGTCTGATCCGAACTTCGGACGACGTGCACGTCGGCGAAGAATGATGTTGCGACCCCGTTGTACATGATGCGGCCATTAGCAATGCCGCTATAAAGCTTGACGACGACCCTGAACGTAACGGCGTCCGATCCGTTGGGTGATTTCGAAAAGGCGTTTTGTACGCAGGTCTCGATGGCCTGCCTCAAATCGTCTTTTTCATCGTCCGGTACGCCGGAGAGATTGCTGTTTGACGGGCCGCTGGCCCACTCGACCTGCACCGCGTCGAGACGCATGGCCATACGGTCGGCTGCCGGCAATGGGTTAGGTGGGAACGCCACGGCTGGCTTGGTTGCGCAGATGGCCGATGTGGTTGCGCAAACGGCGAGCATAAACGCCGAAATCAGGAACGCGCCCACGGTCCTATTCATAAACAATCCCCCTGCATCGGCAAACCACGGCCGTCTGTTCACATTCCTACACGGCTGTTAGCGGGCGCGCAATCAGGTGATGAGTGGTTGCAATGGGCATCCTATTAGCTGCCAATTTTGTAAGCCAAGGCGATCTTGAGGGACTGGTTACGTGGGTAGGGTATGGAACGCGTCTTCAGCGTCGGCGTGTCGACGACCTGGATCCAGACTGCGCTATTGAAGATATCGTCCGCACTGGCCACCACCGACAGGCGGTCGTTCAGCGCATGTCGCCAGGTGGCGGCAACCCGGTAGTTGCCTGGGCTATAGCCTTGCAACTGCAAGGTCTTGCTGCGCCAGTCCAGGGTGACCTGATATTGATCGCCGTCCAGATCGCCGCGTTTGGTGGCGTTATATTCCAGGGAACTGTTGCCCGTCAGGACGAAGTTCGAGCGCCGACCCGGCGCCACGCCTTCTAAATACCGCATTTGGTTATAGAACAGATTGCCGTCGAAGGCGTATTTCCAGTGGCCGCCAATAGGCCCGCGAACACTGAATTCCGCTCCACCCGAAGCGCTGTGGCCGGTATTGACCACGGTCGTGAGCAGGACGCTGTCGCCGATATCGCGTATGAACGGCTCCCATTGGTCGCGATTGACCCGGTAATAGACCGTCGTGTCGGCACTGAATTCGCCGCTGGCATAGTCATAGCTCATCTCGAAAGCATCGGTCGTTACTGGTCGCAGGTACGGATTGCCGATGCTGGCTGTTAGAGGCGAGTTGTACTGGATTGTCGGATCGTACATGTCCGGCGACGGTCTTTGCACCCGTTTGCTGTAGCTCAGCTTTGCCTTGGTTTTGGCGCCGAGGTTGCGGCTGAGATGAAGGGTAGGGTAAAGATCGGTATTTTCCACCCTCTGACTTCCCGTCAGGTCGAGGTCTTCGGCTTCAAGACGCAGGCCCGGCAGCAAGGTCCACTTTCCTAAGGGCACCTGGAGGGTTGCGTAAGCCGCGGCCAATGCGCGTGTTCCTGTAAAATCGTGCGTGCTGTCAAAAGACTGAGGGCCGTGCAAGCCGCGGATATTGTCGTAGGTTCGCATCTGATCGGCCGTCGCACGCGTCCAGGACGCGCCTGTGGTCAGGATGCGCTGATCGAAGGTGCGTTCGTAATCGACGCTTGCAGCAATGCTGCTGCCGCTATTGGTGCGCGTGAAGCCGTAAACGGACATGGCGCCGCCGGTGAAAATGTCCGTCGCGATGGTTGCGGTGCCGAAGCGGTAGCTGTTGCGGTTGGCGTCGAGTGTCAGGTGCTCGGCGTTCACATCGCTGGCATAGACGTAGTTGGCGTCGATGCTGTCGTAATCATTGGTGCTGGTGAAAACCGGCGATTCCGAGAAATCTCCGTTGGACGTCTGGTAGGTGGTCAGGCTGGTGTTTCGGTCGCGGCTGCTGCCGTTATTTGCCAGAAACGTCAGGGTGGCCTTGTCGGACAGCTTGTAACCCAGCCGGATATCGGCGCCGTGACCCGTGCCGTTGAAGCGGCCACGGCTGTCGGACGCCAGGACATCAAAGGTGCCGGTCGCAGGATTCAGGCTCTGTTGCATGGCGCCGCCATGAAACGGTGTCGAGACGCGCCAGGTGTTGGCGCCACCGCCGAAGGTCCAACGGCCGCGGGTGAAGGCCAGGGAGGCGGCGCCGGACGGGTTGCCGAAGGTCGTTATTTCGCCGTTCAAATTGCCGGACAGGCCAAGCCTGGTCCGCTTGTTGGTGAAGATGTTGATGATGCCGGCTGTGCCCTGCGGATCGTATTGGGCCGACGGATTGGTCATGATTTCGACCCGGTCGACATCGGCGGAGGGCAGGGTGCGAATAGCGGCATTACCGTTGGCGGGCACCTTGCCGTCGACCATGACCGTCACACCGGGATCGCCGCGTAAGGCGATCTGGCCGTCGGGACTGATTGTGACCGATGGCAGTTTTTTGAGGATATCGACGATGACGCCGGTTTTGGCCTGGGGATCCTTGCGAATGTCATAGGTGCGGCGGTCGATCTTGTCGACGACGTCCTTGCGCTTGCCGGTCACGACGACCGAGGTCGTGTCGTCGGAGGCAGCCGTGGCCGGCTTGTCGGATGGCGGGGTTTGGGCGCGAGTTACAGTGGCGGCCAGACCGAAACAGGCACAGATGATCGCCTTGGTGCCCGGCCCCGTGCGCACGTCGTTACCACCATGCTGTAAACGCTTTCGGAGGCACCGTTACATCCTTCGTACAGGGCGTCAAGGTTGGTCCGTTAAAGGTAAATCTTTAAGGGGTGTTAGGTTTTTTGCGGCATATTGGCCGTCGGCGACACTGCCCCGTTCGACAGAATGTCAAGAACCATGGGGCGGAGGATCAGGATATGAATTCGGTCAACACCAATGCCGGGGCGATGATCGCCCTGCAGAACCTGAACAAGATCCAGTCGCAGCTACGCGTCACGCAAAATCGCATCTCGACCGGTTTGAAGGTCGGCAGTGCCATTGACGATCCGGCGGCGTGGGCAATCGCGCAAAGCCAGCGGTCTCAGGTCAAGTCGCTGGATGCCGTCAAGGATTCCTTGTCTCGGTCGTCGTCAGCCGTCGATATCGCCATGTCGGCCGGCGAGTCGATCGCCGACCTGCTGTCGGAACTGAAGGAAAAGGCGCTTGAGGCGTCCGACACATCGCTGGATACCACAGCGCGTCAGGCCTTGAATTCCGATTTTACGTCGATCCGTGATCAGATCACCAAGACACTGAGCAACGCCAATTTTAACGGTATCAACCTACTCAATGGATCGCGGGCGAATATTGCAGCGCTTGCCAATGCGCAGGGGACCAGCCGCATGACGGTGGCGGCGCAGAACCTGTCATTGGGCGGCTCAATCGTGACGCTGGGTGCGTCGGCGGCGTTTGCCAGCGCCACCTCGGCGGCCAACCTGCTGACGACGCTGGACAGTTCGATCAATAATGTATCGGCTGCACTGGCCAAGCTTGGGACGTCGTCCAAGGCGCTGGATCGGCACAGCGAGTTTATCGGCAAGCTGCAGGATTCGATGGAGGCTGGCGTCGGTAAGCTGGTCGACGCCGACATGGCGGAGGAAAGCGTCAAACTGCAGAGTTTGCAGCTCAAGATGCAGTTGGCCATACAGTCGCTGTCGATCGCCAATCAGTCACAGACTTTTTTGCTGACGCTGTTCAGGTAGGCTTGAAACCTAATAGCTGCCCATTTTGAGATTGAGGCGTAGGGCGCTGGCCAGAGCCTTGGCGCGTTTGCGCGTCTGCTCGCCCAGCAAAAGGTCTTCCCAGCCGGACTTGGCTTCGAGAACGAGATTGCGCTCCTGCTGAAACAGATGGGCGTTGTTCAACAGAATGGCCGACTTGGCCGACAGATCGCAGCCCAGCCGAAGGGCCAGGCCCAGTTGCGTCGCCTGGTTCAGTCCATCCTGTCCCAGGATACGGTCGATGAGGATGGGTTCCTTCAGATAGGCTTCGCCGGCATAGCGGGTAAACAGGGCGCAGGCCAGGAAAACGCGCTCGGCGTGGCTCTGGCCGGGGATAGGGGCACGCAGGACCTGATCACATACGAGGTCGGCTCGGTGATCCGGGTGAAGTGTGGCGCCGATATCGGCCAGTTTCGCCGCCGCCCGGATCAGGCGTGGATCGGGCCGTTCGATCAGGACATTGTCCGTCGTCTGGTAAAAGTCGCGCACCCACTGTGACAAAGCCGGGCCGATGTCGGTTGAGATGCCCAAACGTGCCCCCAGGGCGCCGCAGCCTTCGAGCAGCGGGTCGCGCGTCTTCAGTTCAGTGTCGAGACTGTCGAACAGCAGACCCTCGCGCAGGCCATTGGCCGAGAAGCAGATGGTGTCGAATTCGAAGGTCTCGATCAGGCATTGCAGGACCAGGGCGGCATAGGACAGGTTTTCCATACGCCGCTTTGTGACGCCGCGGATCTTTTCCAGCGAGCCTGTGGACTGGCTGGCGATCAGGCGGGCGATGTTGAGCGCCTCGCGGGCGGGTAGTTCGAATTGCTGAACGATTTGAAGCGGATAATTGGCTTTCTGCATCCAGATGACGGCCAGGTTGCGCCAGGCGCCGCCGACAGCATGAAAGGTCTTCAGGTGAAAGCGCTCGCGGTAGGGCATCAAGATATCAACAATGCGCTTGCGCGTATGTTCGAGCAGGATCGGGGCCGGCGCGCCGAGCGCAAAGGGGCCGAGTGGCAATGTGATGCCCTTGAAGGCGTCCTCGCCGTTCAGGTCGATCAGTTCGAGGCTGGAGCCGCCAAGGTCACCGACGACACCGGTAGCGTCAGCATGCCCACACAGCACGCCCAGAGCGGAAAAATGGGCCTCTTCGCCTCCGGTAAGAACGCGAACGTAAAACCCGGTCTGGTCGTGGATGGTCTCGGCAAAGGCCGCACCATCCTCCGCTTCGCGAATCGCGGCAGTGGCGACGGTGTGAATATGCTTGAGTTGATAGGAGTCGATAATCGCGCGAAACCGGCGCAGGGCAATCAGGGTTTCACGACAGCCGTCGGCATTGAGGCGACCGGTTCGGCCGAGGTCGCGACCAAGGCCGGCAAGCACCTTTTCGTTATAGACCGGCCAGATTGACCGGCCCTCGATGCGGTAGGTGACAAGACGGACGGAGTTGGACCCGATATCGATGACGGCCGTGTTGTAATTCGCCAAGATACGGTCTCCCGCGCGCGGTACTCATGGCTCGCGTATGGCGGTTTCGAAGCGAGGGCGCAATAGGAAAGTTCGCCTATTTACGAGCGCCGATGTGGTCGAAAGCCTGTGGCATGTCCTTGACGCCTCGACCGCGGCCGGACAGCGACGGGTAGGTCATGAAATAATCATGGACTGAGAAGGGCGCGTCGAGTTGGCTGACGTCGAGACGGGTATAGACGCCGTCACGGTTCAGTTGCCAGGTCTGGGCTTCGTCGTTCAGATTGGCCACCATGATCTGGTCAAGTACCTGACGATGGACCGTCGGGTTCTCAATCGGGATCAGGGTCTCGACGCGACGGTCAAGATTGCGATTCATCCAGTCGGCTGAAGAGATGAAGACGCGTGCCTGATCCGATGGCATGGGCTTGCCGTTAGCGAAACAGACGATGCGACTGTGTTCGAGAAAGCGACCGACGATCGACTTGACCCGAATATTGTCTGAGACGCCGGGCACGCCTGGGCGCAGGCAGCAGATACCACGGATGACCAGGTCGATCTGCACGCCGGCCTGGCTGGCGATGTACAGCTTCTTGATGATGACCGGGTCGACCAGGGCATTGAGCTTGGCCCAGATCTGCGCCGGCTTGCCGGCGCGCGCGTTGGAAATTTCCTGATCTATCAAATGGATCAGGCCTGGTTTTAACGTAACAGGTGAGAAGTAGAGTTTCTCCATCACGTCGGGACGGGCATAGCCGGTGATGAAGTTGAAGACGCGCATGGCGTCGCGGCCAAGCTCCGGATTGGTCGTGAACAGGGAGAGGTCGGTATAGACCTTGGCCGTAATCGGGTGGTAGTTGCCGGTTCCGAAGTGGCAATAGGTGCGCAGGGCTTCGCCTTCGCGGCGAACGACGACCGACAGCTTGGCGTGGGTCTTGTATTCGACGAAACCGTAGACAACGTGGACGCCGGCGCGTTCCATGGCGCGCGCCCAGCGCAGATTGGCCTCTTCATCGAACCGCGCCTTGATTTCTACCAGGGCGGTGACGTTCTTGCCCTGCTCGGCGGCTTCGATCAGGGCGGCGACAATCGGGGAGTCTTTCGATGTCCGGTACAGGGTCTGTTTGATGGCTATGACGTTCGGATCACGGGCTGCCTGACGCAGGAACTGGACCACGGCGTCAAAGGATTCGAACGGGTGGTGGACCAGGATGTCCTTTTCGCGGATGGCGGTGAACATGTCGCCGCCATTGTCGCGCACGCGTTCCGGAAAGCGCGGTTCGAACGGCTTGAACTTCAGCTCGTTTCGGTCCCTCGGGATCAGTTGCGACAGTTCGGCCATGCCGAGGATGCCGTTGATCAGGACGACGTCTTCGCTTTTGGCGTGAAGTTGCTCGATCAGGAAGGCGCGCAGGTCGTCGGGCATGGTCGAGTCGACCTCGACACGGACCACGCTGCCCAGGCGGCGCTGCTTGATCAGGGCCTCGAACTCGCGAACCAGGTCTTCGGCCTCTTCCTCGAGTTCAATGTCGGAATCGCGCAGGATGCGGAACAGGCCCTGGGATACCAGGTCGAAGCCGGGGAAGAGCTGGGGCAGGCAAACCGAGACAAAGGTCTCCAGGCTGGCAAACTTGCGCGCTACGGGGCCGGCAGGCGCGTCGCCGGGTTTGCGCGCCGGCGGCGTATCGATCTGCCAGAAGCGCTTGACCCCGGTCGGTACCGGCACCAGGGCGTACATGGTCTTGTTGTCCTTGCGGCGCAGCAGCTTGAGGACAATCGAGAAGCCGAGGTTCGGAATGAACGGGAAGGGATGGGCCGGGTCGATGGCCAGAGGAGTCAGGATGGGAAAAAGCTGGCTTTCAAATTGCTTTTCCAGCCAGGTACGGTCGGCGCGGTTCAACTCCTTGCCGCCGCACAGGATCAGTCCGTTGGCCTGAAGTTCGGCGCGCAGTTGCAACCATACGGCCTGCTGCTTGACCATCAATTGGCTGGCCAAAAGGTTGACCGAAGCGAGTTGTTCGGCGGGCGTATGGCCGTCTTCGGACAGAACCCGAACGGCTTCGCGCACCTGACCCTGCAGGCCGGCGACGCGAACCATATAGAATTCGTCGAGGTTATTGGCCGAGATCGACAGGAAGCGCAGGCGTTCCAGCAGGGGATGGCGAGGATTTTCGGCTTCTTCGATGACACGCTGGTTGAAGGCCAGCCAGGACAATTCGCGATTGATATAGAGGGCGCCGCCCAGGGGCTTATCGTGATCGAATTCGACGGCCGGTGCGACTTCGCGAACGGGTACCGCCGCCAGTACCGGCGCAGCCGCGACTGTGATCATCGGGCTGTCGGATACAGGCACGGCGGGCACTCCGTCATCGGTCATCAGGCCGTCATCGGTCATCAGGTGCGACTCACTTCTCGTTTCTCGGTTCTTTTTAAGTCATGATCCTACGACTAAAGATTTATTTTCATACCCCTATTGCGCGTCAGGACGCATCGGGATCGTCAAACAAGGTTTCAGTCTGTTCCAGGAAATCGCGGATCAGCGCTTTATTGAACGCGCGACCGTTGGCGTAATATTCCAGTTCTGTGACAATTTTTTGTGCTGCCGGGACAGAGCGCTCGATGCGGCGGGCGAGATAATCGAGCGTATCGTCGGTGGGGCTTATGGCGCGTTGGGCGAACAGCTTACGCAGGACGCCGGTGAGCAGGGCATCGTCGGGTTCGGGAAGCAACAGCAGGCGCATGGCGCGCAGGCGCGAGGTCAGGTCGGGCACTGCCGTCTGCCAGGTAATCGGCTGGGTTTTCGTTGTCAGAACAAGATATTGTCCCGCTTTCTGGACGTGGTTGCTGAGGTGGAAGAGGGCTTCTTCATCAGCCTGATCGGCGTCGTCGACGACGTAACTGCCATTCAGATCGGCGAGGTCGAGTTCATCGGTGGCCGTCAGAAAGCGTGCGCCGGTCGCGTCAGCGAAGATATGGGCGAGGTGAGTCTTGCCCGTACCAGTGGCGCCGAACAGAATCACGTGGGGACTGATCCAGGCCTGCGGGTGCGTCAGGATGTCGAGCACGGCCTGCAGTTCGGGGTTCACGACCAGCGAGTCGTGGCTGAAGCGGTCCGGAGTTTCAAGGTCGAGGGGAATTTGGCGCGACATGGTGTGAGTTTAGGAACTGCGGCGGTGAAATACAATGTCGGGCACCAATTGCCGGTGGATGGATTCGTGTATGGTCTGGGCAAAAACGCTTGACAATACAGGCGTGTCATGTGCCCTTCGCGCCCTGAATTTGACGCTGATACGGGCTTGTTTGCCATGCATATTTACCGCTCCCATACCTGTGGCGCCCTGCGCCAGACCGACGCCGGAAGCCAGGTTCGCCTGTCCGGATGGCTCCACCGCAAGCGCGACTTTGGCGGCCTGCTGTTCATCGACCTGCGCGACCACTATGGCATGACGCAACTGGTGTTCGACCCGGCGTCGCCCGGTTTTGCCAAGGTTGAGCGTCTGCGCGCCGAAAGCGTGATCTGCGTCGACGGCAAGGTTGTGGTCCGTGACGCGGAGACGATCAATCCGAACCTGGCGACGGGTGAGGTCGAGGTCCAGGTCGGCGAGGTCGAGGTGCTGAGCGAGGCGGCGGAATTGCCGTTGCCGGTATTTGGCGAGCCGGACTATCCTGAGGAAATCCGGTTGAAGAACCGCTTCCTCGACCTGCGCCGTGAAACGCTCCACAAGAACATCGTCCTGCGGTCGCAGGTGATCCAGTCTATCCGCAACCGAATGGTTGCTCAGGGCTTTCTGGAATATCAAACACCGATCCTGACGGCGTCGTCGCCGGAGGGCGCGCGTGACTTTCTCGTGCCGTCGCGTATGCATCCGGGCAAGTTCTATGCCCTGCCGCAGGCGCCGCAGCAGTTCAAGCAGTTGCTGATGGTGTCGGGTTTCGACCGTTATTTCCAGATCGCGCCGTGTTTCCGCGACGAGGATCTGCGCGCCGATCGTTCGCTCGAATTCTACCAGCTCGACGTCGAGATGAGCTTTGTGACGCAGGAAGACGTGTTCGCGGCGATAGAGCCGGTGATGCACGGGCTGTTCACCGAGTTCGGCGAAGGCAAGCGCGTGTCGAGCTATCCGTTCCAGCGCATTCCATACAAGGAGTCGATCCAGAAATACGGTTCGGACAAGCCGGACCTGCGCAACCCGATCGAGATGCAGGACGTGTCGGTCCATTTCGCCGGCTCGGGCTTCAAGGTCTTTGCCTCCATCCTGGAGGCCGAGGGGACGGCGGTATGGGCTATTCCGGCCAAGACCGGCGGCTCGCGCGCCTTTTGCGACAAGATGAATTCGTGGGCGCAGGGCGAAGGTCAAAAGGGTCTGGGCTATATCTTCTGGCGCACGCCGGAAGGCGCCTCGGAAGGTCTGGAAGCGGCCGGCCCGATCGCCAAGAATATTGGTGAGGAGCGCACGGAAGCGCTGCGGGCGCAACTGGGCCTGGGCAATGGCGATGCGGTCTTCTTTGCCGCCGGCAAGGTCGACGAGTTCGTCAAGTTTGCCGGCTTGGCGCGGACCAAGGTCGGGACCGATCTGGGCCTGGTCGATGAAGATCAGTTCCGTTTCTGCTGGATTGTCGATTTCCCGATGTTCGAGTGGAACGACGAAGAGAAGAAGATCGACTTTTCGCACAATCCGTTCTCTATGCCGCAGGGTGAGATGGATGCCTTGCTCAACAAGGATCCGCGCGAGATCCTGGCCTATCAGTATGATATCGTGTGTAACGGCTATGAGCTGTGTTCAGGAGCGATCCGGAACCACAAGCAGGAGATCATGCTGAAGGCGTTCGAGCTTGCCGGCTATGGCCAGGACGTGGTCGAGAGCCAGTTCGGCGGTATGCTGAATGCGTTCAAGTATGGCGCGCCGCCGCACGGCGGCCTGGCGCCGGGGATCGACCGGATTGTGATGCTACTGGCTGGTCAGGTAGCCATTCGGGAGGTGATTGCCTTCCCGCTGAACCAGCAAGGCCAGGACGTGATGATGAGCGCGCCGTCGGATGCGCTGGATAAGCAGTTGAAAGAATTGCATATCCGGACGAGTTTGCCGATCAAGGTGAACTGACCGGTTTGGGGTTTGGGGTCTTCGACCCCAAGGCCTTTCCTTCTCCAAGAAAAAAGGTCTCGCCTTTTGGGCGGGACCTTTTTTCTTGGAAAGTAGAGAAGAGCTGGGGCCGCAGGCCCCAGACCCCAAAACCATCAGTGCAGCGTGCACACCGGTATCCGCAGACCCGCCGGCAGTTCCGTCGCTTCGTCGCCGCAGGTTTCATCCAACTGGCGCTGCGTCAGGCCCACAGCCGACGACATTTCCGCACCCGAAAAGTTCACGCCCGTCAAAACCGCGCCGCGGAAATTGGCGTGCTCCAGATAGGCGCCGACGAAATTGGCATTGGTCAGATTGGCGCCAGCGAAGCTCACCCGGCCGAACAGCGCCGCCGAGGCATTGATGTCGCGCATATCGGCGCCCGAAAAATTCGTGCCGTTGAAGATACCAAGACCCAGGTCCGACTGGCGCAAACGCGCTCCGGCGAAGTTCTTGTTCTTCAGTTCACGGTTGTTGAAGTCCGCCTGGAACAGATTGCATTTAGGGCAGCTGGCGCCGTTTTGCGCCGCACCGACCTGGGAGGCGTTCTGCGCCGAGACGGAGCCGGCGGACAACGCGGCAATCGCCAGCAGAGTCAGGGTAATACGTTTCATAAGGGAACACCTTCGCTGATTGTCACCGTTGCCCAGCAAGGCCCGGGCCACGGCGGACGGCGCAATTTTCCCGCGCGGCCTTAGCTATCCTCTACATCATTTTGTGCAACGGATGCGTTAACGACCTCGCGTTTGCGGGCAAATGGCACCACAACCAGATTGTCCGTCGCCGTGCCGCGCGTGAAGCCCTTGGAGATGAGCTGAGACGCCGGAACCGCATCGTTCGGGGCATCTTCCGGCGCGCGCGGACGGTCGCCCGTTCCCAGGCCATCGGCGTTCAGCGCTTCCGGATCAGCATTGCTCAGGTCGTTGCGGTCGAGATAGGAAATGGCCAGTTCGCGGAAGATATAGTCGAGAATCGATGTCGCGGACCGCACGCGATCATTGCCGGTCACCGGACCGGCCGGCTCGAAGCGGGTAAAGACAAAGGCGTCGACAAACTCATCGAGCGGCACGCCATATTGCAGTCCGATCGAGATGGCGATGGCGAAATTGTTCATCAACGAGCGGAAGGCAGCGCCTTCCTTGTGCATGTCGATAAATATCTCACCCAGGGAACCGTCTTCGTATTCGCCGGTATGGATATAGACCTTGTGACCGCCGACCCCGGCTTTCTGGATATAGCCCTTGCGGCGATCCGGCAGTTTCTCACGCGCCCGATCGCGTTCGATGATCTTTTCGACCACACGCGTTGCGGTTTCTTTCGGCGCGGGCTCTGCCACGATGCGTTTGGGTATTTCATCGACCACGGGAATATCGAGCGCGTAATCGGGCGGGGCGTCAGCGCGCGTGACTGTGACCGAACGCAGGTCGAGATTGGCCACCATGGCGAACAGTTTCATCACCTCGGTCGGCGTCTGATCCCAGGCGACGATCAGCGGCGCCGTCGAGGGCGAGTCGACAAAAGCTTCGACCTTCTGGCGCAGGGCCAGTTGCGCCTTCAGGCCCGGCGGCGCGAGAAGGCGCCAGGCGGTTTCGTTCAAGGCTTTCAGCGAGTCGAGATCGCGATGACCGAAGATATGGGCCTCGGCAACAGACTGTTCGGCGGGCGTAAAGCCCATGACATCCAGCAGGTTAAGCGAGGGAGCTGACAGATCGCTTTCGTCGACGCCCCAGATGTCGCGGATATAGTCGGCGTCCAGGTAGCGGGTTGAAAAGACCTCGGCCAGGCTGCCCGCCGTTATCAGGGCTTCCTGCAGACGGTTGATTTCGAAATCGCTCAAACCCTTGGATTTCAAAGTGGTGGCATTGATATGCGGGGCGTCGTAAAGACTGCGATGACCGAGCAGGTGCCCTCGCACCTCATCCCAATCCGCCGAAAGGGCACGTAACCCCTTGATAACCGGCGCTTTCAATGTCGCGACGAAGATGCCGTCATCACTTTCAATCCAGGCGCGGACATCGCGTATCGCCTGATCCCCCAGGCCTGTGCCGAGGCGGAGGGCCAGGTCGTCGTCGGCAAACAGTGCGGTCGACTGGATATTGCGCAGACCCGTCGTCTTGGCCAGCTTCAGGGCCGACTGGATCAGTTCCAGGCTGCGCCCCTTCAGTTCACCATATTCCCTTAAGGAGGTGGGCCCTTTCAGGGCCGTGATGCCATAGAGTTTGCCGCTGAGGCGGTCGACAGCCTGGGCCTTATCGGCCTTGAAGCCGTCGTGGGCCGACAGTTTCTGCGCCAGAATGGCCGAGGCGTGAACAGCCGCGGCCTCGAGCAAGGCAAACAGGTGGCCGGCATAGTCACCCGCCGTGCTGTCCGATAATGACAGGCCCAGACCCATCATGGCGTCGGCCAATCCGGCCAGGGTCAAACCAATCGGGCGCTCCGTGGTGCGACGCAGGGCGTCGCCATGACTGGATGAATAGCCGACGGAGGCTTCGATATCGAGCGCGCTGGCCCACAGGGTGACCGTATCGATCAGCGCCTCGATATGCAGGGTACCATCTTCAGCAAAGAAACGCGCAATGTTGATGGCGGCACGCGGTGCCAGATTTTGCGCCTCGACAGCCTCGGCATCAAAGGGCTCGAACACCATGTTCAGGCCCGGCGCTTCGAGCATGGCCTCGGCCAGCAACACAGCGGATGGATCGCCGGCGCCGATAACCTCGCGCTGGGCGATGACGGCGCGCAGGCGGACGGGTGACGCGGGAACCGGCGTGGCTGTCCAACTGGACGGCGTCGAGGTCTGGCTCAACTGGATCTGACGCGCGATCAGCGCATCGCTGGCACCGAGCGTGCGAGCGCGGGCCGCTGCGCGCGCCAGGGCCGGGTTATGTTTCAAGCTGGCTGCGTGCTGACCCTCGCTGCGTGCAATGGCGTCGCCAATGTCTTCGAGCGCCGAAGCCAAACGGGTCTGGGCCATATCGCGCAGGCGTGCAGCGCGGGCGTCGACCAGCAGACGGCCCAGGGTTTGACGTCCGGCGTGGTCGTCGAGATAGAGCAGGGGCTCGTCCGTTACCTGGGGCAGGATGTCACCGGCCGTGGGGTGGATGCGGTGGCCGTGCGGTTGGAATGTTTGTGGCGCGGCCAGACCGGACAACAGGGTGGCTTCCAGCGCTTCGGCAAAATCGGCGGCTTCCGCCGGGCTGGCGAGATGGCCAAGACGCAGGCCCCACTGCGATAAGCGGTGGGCGTAGTCGGCAGTCGCGCCACCAAAGGCGTCGCTATCGGCGTCGCCCTGACGCATCCAGGTGCCGGAGGGCAAATCGCTATTGAGCGAATCAGCCCAGTCGAGCCAGGCTTCCACCTGAGCCGATGGCATGTCGCGCGGGCAAATGACCTCGATAAAGGTGCCGCACCGTTCGACAACGCGCGATTCGAGATCGCTGGGCGTGATCAGGTGGCGCAGGGCAGGAGACAAAAAGGCCATTGCTTGAGTCCAAAGTCGGCGAATTCTCGCGCCAGCTTATCGCGCAAGGCACGAGACATCAATAAATGTGGTAGAAAATACGACAACCATCCACAATATGTTGATGTGCCTGCGGTTATGGGTCGCCCTGAGATTTTTGCCGGCGTGGCTTTACCGCACCGCAAAGGGTCACTATAGTTGGCGCTGGCCATCCCTCAGCGGGGGCGTGCCTTTTGCCTCGAGGAAGATGTTCGTGTTCAAAGCCTTTTTTAACTGGCTCAGCCCTGGGATCCTTTGGTGGAACGGTGCGACGCTGGGTACCTTGTTTACCATCGGCAAACGTGGCCGTTTCATCGCGGCAGACGAGTTCGGCAACAAGTACTATGAGGACCGGACGGCGAAGAATAGCTATGACCCTGGCCGCAAGCGCCGTTGGGTGATCTACAAGGGCTATGCCGACGCCTCGAAAATCCCACCCGACTGGCATGGCTGGATGCACTACACCTATGATGAACCGCCTTCCGTGACACCGCTGCCGCGCAAGGCGTGGGAAAAGTCGCACCTGCCGAATCTCAGCGGCACGCCCTATGCCAGGTTCCCGGCAGGTTCGATGAACTCCGACGTCGAGCGTCAGAAGACGACCGGCGACTATGAAGCGTGGAAACCGTAGGACGAGCAAACCGTAAGGGTTGGTGATGGCACGGCGCATACATCTGAAAGTATCGTGGGCGGTTCTGGGTGCGGCCATGCTGTGCGCGGTTGTGTCCGCGTCGGCCCAGGTGCCGCCGTCACGCGACAGGGGCGGCGGCAAGGATGTGCCGCGTTATGTCGACAGTGCCGATTACGATCCGCAGCCCTATTATGTCGATGGCGTCGAATACAAACCCTATGTTCCGGACAAGAAGAAGGCCAAGCCGGCCGCCACGACCGCAGGCACTGCGCCGCAGCCCGTGACGCCGGCGCAGCCTGCGCCGGCACCTGAACTGCATCCCTATGTGCCGCCATCCAGCGTTGTCGCCAAGGCGGATCCCGTGCCAAAACCGGCTGCCCCGTCCGGCGCCGCGGCGTCTTCGGCGGCCAGCGCGACGGCCTATGTCCAGAAGAAGCGCCCGCGTTATGGCGCGGCTATTATCGAAGCGCTCGACAAGGTGACGGCGGAAAGCGTGCGTTTCGAAGCACCGATCGGTCAACCGGTGCGATACAAGGGCCTGATCTATCTGGTGAAGGCTTGCGAAACGACGGCGGATGACGAACCTCAGTCCGATGTTATCGCCTATATGCAGGTCCGGACATCGCCTGTAGCGGCGACCAATATGGCGCTGGGCAGCAAGTCCAAGGAAGTCTTTCACGGCTGGACCTTTGCCTCGACACCCAGCGTGAACCCGATGCAGCATCCGGTCTACGATGCCTGGGTCATCGGATGCCGCAAGCCGATGAGCGGTACGGCCAGCTAAGCCGTTAACAGGCGCATGATCTCGCGCCCGGACGTGGCGGACGGCAGGTCGTAGAAATCCGCTTTCAGATCGACCGCGGCCTGCAGTTGCAACAAATAATCCGCCTTGGGCGTTTCGATGACACCGAACTGACGCAGGTGGTCGGTCTGGAACTGGCAATCGAGCAGTCGAAAGCCGCCGGCCTTCAGGCGCGCCACCAGATGAACCAGGGCAATCTTGCTGGCGTTGGTAGCACGCGACACCATGCTTTCGCCAAAGAAGGCGCCACCGATGGCGACACCGTACAGGCCGCCGACCAAGGCGCCGTCGCGCCATACCTCGACACTGTGCGCCAGGCCGCGGGCGAACAAGGCCTGGTACAGGTCCTGGATGGAATGGCTGATCCAGGTCGAGGTGCGGTTGACGGCCTCTTCGGCGCACAGTTCGATAACCTGGGTAAAGGCTGTGTCGATGCGCACGGTGTAGTCATCCCGGCGCACCGTGCGCGCCAGACGGGCGGGGATGTGAAAACCGTCTAGGGGTAGGACGCCGCGTACAGGAGGATCGACCAGAAACAGGTATTCGTCGTCGCGCGCGTCCGACATGGGGAAGATGCCGGAGCGGTAACAATGGATCAGGTCGTCGAGGGTGAAGTGCGGCAAGGCAAGGGGAATCCGGCGAGTGGCGCATTCAATAGCGGGCGCCCGTCAGAATGCAATGAGGTTCGTGCGGTTGTCACCGTTCTTCGACCGGCGAGTCGGTGTAACAATTTGCATAATGCAACGTAATTATCGCTATTAATTTGCAAGTATTATTTTTTGTATTTCTTCAAATGGTTATAGGGATTTGCAAATGAAATTATCCATTATACGTTTGGCCTGCGCAGGGATGTTGGCGGCCCGATTATCCCAGTCGCTCGCGAAGCCCCAATGCCACGTCAAATCGCAGGATGAACCTATGGGCGGCATGGGCTGATCGCCGCCAAGCCAGGTGGTGTAGAGGACTTTTTCAGTCGAGAAGATATCACGAACGACAATTTTTCGGTAGGTGTGCAAATAGCCTGAACCCGGTGGCGCATTTCCGTAAGCCACTACGAGGACGCCTGGGAGGGGGCAGGGTTCGGGTAAGGACGCAACGTCGGAAATGAAGCCATCAGGGACTGAGGAGAGGTAGGTGTCGTCCGCCTCACAGCCCGAGTCCGCGCTGAGTTTTTCCGGTTCGACGAGCGCCGCCCCAGGCGTCGTTTGGGCTACCACGGGGGCGCTGAGCGTGGCAAAGGTCATGGCTAAGACGCGGATTTTCATGTGACGTTTCCCTTAGGCGTAATTTGGCCTGAGGTCAGGGGCGAAAATGAGGCTGGTTTTACGGATAAGCCCCGGACTCGGGTGAGTCCGGGGCTTATAGCGTTTCAGGCAATCCCTTCGACCTTGCGGCGTCGCCGTCGCGTTACGGGTGCAGGGGCTAAGCCCCTGCCTGGGCCTTGATCCAGTTTTCCAGCCAGTGGATATTGTAGTCGCCCGTCTGGATGTCCTTCTCGTTCAGCAGATCGAGGAACAGCGGGATAGTCGTGTCGATGCCAGAGACCACCGTTTCCTGGAGGGCGCGCTTGAGGCGGGCCAGGGCTTCGGGACGGTCGCGGCCATGGACGATCAGCTTGCCGACCAGGCTGTCGTAATAGGGCGGGATGGCATAGCCGTTATAGATGGCCGAATCCATGCGCACTCCCAGGCCGCCGGGGGCATGGAAATCGGTCACCGTGCCCGGCGACGGTACAAAGGTGCGGGCGTTTTCCGCGTTGATCCGGACCTCAATGGCGTGGCCCTTCAGGTCGATATCGTCCTGGGTGAAGGACAGCGGGTAACCTTCCGCAATGCGGATCTGTTCGCGGACCAGGTCGATGTCGGTGACATATTCGGTGACCGGGTGCTCGACCTGGAGACGGGTGTTCATTTCGATGAAGAAGAATTCGCCGTCTTCGTAGAGGAATTCGATCGTGCCGACGCCGAGATAGCCGATGGCTTTGATGGCGTTGACGACGACCATGCCGATCTTGTCGCGGGCAGCGCGGTCGATCACGGGTGAGGGCGCTTCTTCCAGCACCTTCTGGTGGCGGCGCTGCAGCGAGCAGTCGCGTTCACCGAGGTGGCAAACATTGCCATGGCTGTCGGCGATAACCTGGATTTCGATGTGGCGCGGGCGCTGGAGATAGCGCTCCATATAGACGGAGCCATCGCCGAAAGCGGCTGCCGCTTCGGACTGGGCCGACATGACGGCCTCGGCAAGCGACTCGCGGTCCTTGGCGACCTTCATGCCGCGTCCGCCACCGCCGGCCGCGGCCTTGATGATCAGGGGGAAGCCGATGGCTTCGGCTGCCTCCATGGCCTCCTCGACGGTTGCCACGCCGCCGTCCGAGCCCGGGACAACCGGTATGCCGGAATCGCGGGCCGCCTGCTTGGCCGTGATCTTGTCGCCCATCATGCGGATATGCTCCGCCTTGGGGCCGATAAAGGTCAGGCCGTGGGCGCTGACGATATCGGCGAACTTGGCGTTTTCCGACAAGAAGCCGTAACCCGGATGGATGGCCTGGGCGCCGGTGATTTCGGCGGCGGCGATGATCGACGGGATGTTGAGATAGGACTTGGACGCCTGAGGCGGCCCGATACAGACCGACTCATCAGCCAGATGGACGTGCATGGCGTTGCGGTCAGCTTCGGAATGGACAGCCACGGTGGCGATTCCCATTTCCTTGGCAGCGCGGATGACACGCAGGGCGATCTCGCCGCGATTGGCGATCAGGATCTTGTCGAATGTCTTGACCATCGAGGCTTACTCGAACACGACGAGCGGCGCGCCGAATTCGACCGGCTGGGCGTCGTTGACGAGGATCTGCGCTACCACGCCTTCGCGCGGCGACGGAATCGGATTCATGGTCTTCATGGCTTCGATGATCAGCAGGGTCTGACCCGCCTTGATCTTGTCGCCGACCTTTATGAAGACGGGGGCGCCGGGCTGGGCCGACAAATAGACCGTGCCGACCATGGGCGACTTGATGGCGTCCTTGAGCACCGGTACGGCTTCAGCCGCTGGGGGGGCAGGCAAGGCTGCCGCGGTCGGCGCCGGGGCAGCCGGCGCAGGCCCCGCGGCCGGGGCGACGGCGTAGTTCATCACCGGCGCTGCGGTCAATTGGCGCGCAACGCGAATCTTGAGATCGCCCTGTTCGACTTCGATCTCCGTCAGCTCGGTTTCCTTCAGGATGTCGGCGAGCTTGCGGACCAGCTTGGGGTCGATCGGGTCAACGGGAGGTTTTGCGGTCGTCATTGAGATACCTTGATGGGAGCCCTGTTTTGTCTGGGACTCAGGGCTTGAGCATGGCGAGAACGGCCTGGAGGGCCAGTTCATAGCCAACGGGACCAAATCCTGCAATAATCCCTTTTGCCACCAGCGACACATAAGAGTGATGGCGGAAGGGTTCGCGGGTCTGGGGGTTGGAAAGGTGGCATTCGATCACCGGAATGGCCAGGGCCTTCAAGGCGTCGAGTAGCGCCACCGAGGTGTGGCCGTATCCGGCTGGATTGATGACGAGGGCGCAAGCCTGCTCGCGTGCTTCATGAATCCAGTCGATCAACTCGCCTTCATGATTGCTCTGACGGAAGACAAGGGAAATCGCGGTATCGGCCAGAAGGGCACGGCAGCGCGATTCGATGTCGGCCAGGGTGTCGTATCCATAAATTTCCGGCTCACGTACCCCAAGGAGGTTGAGGTTGGGGCCGTTGAGGACATATATGGCTTTGGACATGAATCCTGCGGACGGTGTTTTACGAAGCGCGTCTTGTATCGCGTCGCAAGGTGCGGAACAAGCATAAGCCGCCCTGATCTGCCGCATTTGCACAAAAATGGCTTAAAAATGGTGAAAATTCTGTTGAACGGCGAGGTGCGAGAGGTTAACGCGGGCACCCTGACCGCCCTGATCGAGGAAATCGGACTGGACGGGCGCAAGGTCGCGGTCGAACGCAATCTCGAAATCGTGCCGCGTTCGCTGTACCTGGCGACGGATTTGTGCGACGGCGACCGGCTGGAAATTGTACATTTTGTTGGAGGCGGTTCTTGAAACTCGCAAAAAAGTTTGGCGCAGGCGCCAATACATTTTTTGCGGACAATATCGTCAAATCAAGGCTCGGGCTCGCCGCCTGCAGGACGGCCCTTCGCTCGCTTGTTATTATGAAATGATTTAAGGAAGACAACATGGCGGACACGGCTGTAACAAACGCTGAAGCAACGTCGGAAACTTGGACGGTCGCGGGGCGCACCTTCACGTCGCGACTGATCGTCGGCACCGGCAAGTACAAGGACTACGCCCAGAATGCCGCCGCCGCCGAAGCCTCGGGCGCTGAGATCGTCACGGTCGCCGTGCGCCGGGTCAATATCAGCGATCCGAAGCAACCCATGCTGATGGATTTCGTCAGGCCGGACCGCTTCACCTATCTGCCCAATACCGCCGGCTGCTACACGGGTGAAGACGCCGTGCGGACCTTGCGCCTGGCACGTGAGGCCGGCGGCTGGGACCTGGTCAAGCTGGAAGTCCTGTCCGACCCAAAGACCCTCTATCCCGACATGGAAGAAACGCTTCGGTCGTTGAAGCTTCTGGTCAAGGAGGGCTTCCAGGTCATGGTCTATTGCTCGGACGATCCGGTCTATGCCCGCAAGCTGGAAGAAGCCGGTGCGGTCGCCATCATGCCACTGGCAGCGCCCATCGGTTCGGGCCTGGGCGTGCAAAACCCGGTGACGCTGCGGATCATCATCGAGAACGCCAAGGTGCCCGTCCTGGTCGATGCCGGCGTCGGGACGGCCTCGGATGCTGCGGTCGCCATGGAACTGGGTTGCGACGCGGTGCTTATGAACACTGCCATTGCCGAAGCCAGGGACCCGATCCGCATGGCGCGCGCCATGAAATACGCCGTCATGGCTGGGCGAGACGCGTATCTGGCCGGGCGCATGCAGCGCAAGCTGTACGCCAATCCGTCGTCACCGCTGGCCGGACTTATCTAGCTTAGGCGGGCAAGGCGGGAGGCCACGACCGGACATGAACCAGACGGAGCGCAGACGCCTTATCAGCCTTGGCAGGCGTTGCGACATTGCCTTCCAGCTTCGCATGCATTCGGGCGACAATACCGCGCATGTCTTCGACTGGCTGTCGGTGCCGATCCCGGGCGTGATACGGATCATCGATCGCGATTTTGACGTATTCGCGCCGCAGGACCTGGTCTATTGCGGTCATTCCCTGCCGGGCTATGTGATGGACCGGCCGACAGGAACGCGGTTTCATCATCAGTTTCCCTTCAGGGACGGCCGCGTCGACAGCGATTTCCTGCGCGCCTACGATCCGTTTAGGGCCAAGTTCCGCCATTTGGCGCAGCGGTTTCGTGACTATCTGGCGACCGGTCCCGTGACCCTGGTCCGCAGCGACCTCAGCGAGGCCGAGGCCCTGCAGCTGGAAGACGTTGTTGTCGCGCGTTTTCCACAGGCCGATGTACGATTTCTGTACCTGGTGGCCGAAGGCGACCTGTTTCAGACGGGGCTTGGGCGGGCGCGGCGCCTGGCGGCGCATCGTTCTGTCGGCGATCCCCTGGCCTCGGCGGAGTTGTTCAGGGACGAAGGGCTGATCGAGGCGCCGTTCCGGCTGTCGACCCTCGACATATTTGGGCGGCTTGAGGAAGGCTACAATCTGTCGGTCGATAACCGCCTGACCGTCGCGGAGTTGGAGGCAGCACAGGCGATCAATCCGGGCAATCCGGGTTTTGCCTACGAACTGGCGCGCCTGCACCGCAACGAAGGACGTCTCGATGCCGCCCTGGCCAGCATCGTCAAGGCGTGCCAGGCCGCGCCCGGCAATGTCGTTATCGCAGCTGAGGATCTGCGCATTCGCTGGGCGCTGAAGCAGTTCGACGGCCGAGTCTATATTATGGGACTGGCCGCTCTGGTCGTAGAGGACGATCCCGCCGACATTGCGCGTGTGGCGGCCAACGGCTTGGTGGAACTGGGCGAATACGAAGAGGCGGCGCGATGCTATGCCGCCCATGTAAGACGGCACCCCGACGATGCGGCCGCCCTGTTGGCGAGGTCGCGCTGTCTGGCGAGGCTGCGACGATGGGACGAAGCCGTAGCGGACGCGCGAACGGCGTGGACTCTGACGCCCACGCCTGACCTCGCTTATAATCTTGCCGAATTGTATGAGCAGATGGGTGATATCGCCCGTGCTGTCGAAACCTATGAGGCCGTCGAGTCCTCCGCCGACGCGGCCGTCAACGGCAGGGCGCTCGAAAGGCTGGCCGTTCTGCGCTCGGCCGTCGGACCAAACTAAGCGCCCTTGCGCGCCTGTTCCACGGCGGCCTTGAGATCGTCCATGCGGGCGCCATTGATCGGCGTACCGCCGATAACGAAGGTCGGTGTCCCAGTCACATTGATATCTTCGCCCAGGGTCAGGACACGGTCGATATGCTGCTGAACCTCTTTTGACGCCGCCTTGGCCTTCAGCGCTTGCGGATCGAGCCCAAGGCCCGTCAGCACCTTTGTCAGTTCCTCTTCGCTGGCGATATGAGACGTCATCAAGGCGTAGTGGACGGCTTCGTATTTTCCGTCTGCCGCGGCTGCCAGGGCATAGGCCGCCAGCGGGCGGGAGTTGTTGCTGATGACCGGATATTCCTTGACGATGATGGCGACATCAGGATTTTCGCCGAGAAAGGCCTTGATCTGCGGTGTTGCCGCGCGGCAATAACCGCAATTGTAGTCGAGGAATTCGACAACCTTGATTTTCCCGTTGGGATTTCCGAGGATCGGGTCGGACTTGTCGTTGAACAACGAGTCTTGACGTGAGATCAGCGCCTCCCGGGTCTTGGCCAGTTCGGCCTGTTCCTGCTGGGCCTGCAGCTTGGCGCTGGCCGCCTGCAACATGGCCGGCTGAGCCATCAGGCCATTACGCACCTGCCAGGCTTGAACCTGCGGCACGACATAGGGCGCAGCGGCCAGCACAACGGCAAACACCGCCAGGCCTGTCGTGATATTGGCCTGGGAGAAGATCTCACCGAAAATATTGCCGCGGGCGGATTCCGGCGAGGGCGTTTCAGGTTCGGACACGTGGGGACTTTCGGTTAGGATAACGGGTTAGTGACGGCGGCGCTTGGTTTCGCCTTCGACGGGGTCGATCCCCATTTCCGACGACGTCGCCATGACGATATCGCGGGCGCGGCGATATTCCGGCGAGGCCGCATCGAGATATTTCTGCGACCAGACCGCCGAGGTGCGCGCGCTTTGATAGTCACCGTCATAGAACTGCGCTTCCGCCGTGGCAAGCCTGGCATTGCCGGGCTCCTTCAGGGAGTCGTAGGCCTGGGCCAGTTGCATCCAGGCGAAGCTGTTGTCTTCCTCGTACTTGATCGACTCGTTGAGGTGGACGATGGCCGCATGCAGGCTGTCCGCGTCGCCCATAGCGATCAAGGTCTGGCCCAGGTTCAGTTGCAGCAGCGGCGCGTCGGGCATCAGGGCGACCGATTTTTCGTGCGCGGGCTTGGCGAGACCGGGCCGGCCGGTTTCGAAATAGATCTGGCCTTTCAACTCCCACAGATAGGGGTTGTCGGGCTGTTCGGTCAGCAGACCGTCGAGCTGGGCCAGGGCTGCGTCCCAACTGCCCATCTTGTAGGTGGCGATGACGCGGGCATAACGCGCTGGAAACGAGGTGTCGCTGGCCGGATATTGGTTGAACGTCTTGATCGGATCATTGAGGAACCCCGCCAGCTTGGCCTTGATGACCTCGAATTCGCCGACGACCTCGGGCGTATCGACGACGGCGTAGTGCGGCTGACGGGCGGCCATGCCTTGCAGGGATTGAATCCGTTCACGCGACAGGGGGTGGGTGCGGAAGAATTCATAACGTTCCGCATTAGAAAAAACCTCGGAGTTACGGAATTTATAGAAAAAATCGACCAGGCCCTTGCCCGACATGCCAGCCTTTTCCATGGCCTTGATGCCGGCGGCGTCGGCGGCGGCTTCCTCGGTCTGCATGTAGCGCAGGGCGCCCATCTGACCGAAGGTCGTCGATGACGCCATAAGCCCGGCGCCCGCGTCGCCGGCTCCGGCCAGGGCCGCGATGATGCCGAGGCCCAGCGAGACCGCCATCGGCACGCGGGCAGCGCGCTCGATTTCGTCGGTCCGCATCATGTGGCCGCCGGAAAGGTGGCCGCTTTCGTGGGCTATGACGCCGAAAAGCTGGTTCGGCGTATCGGCCTCCATGATCAGGCCGGTGTTGAGACCAATCCGCAACCGAAAGGTTGCAAAGGCATTGAGATCATCGCTGGCGATCAGCAGGAACTGAACCTTGTCCGGATCGAGGCCGGCCGCTGTCAGGACCGGCTTGGTGTTCTTCTTCAGGAACATTTCGACTTCAGTGTCGCGGATAACGCTTTGCGAGTCTTGCGCCTGGGCAACCGAGGCCGCCGACAGCAAGCTGAGTGTCGCGACTACGGGCGCCACGGCGCGCATCATGCCGGACAGGGAAAAGCGAGGTAGCTGGATGTGCATCCGTATGGGCCCTGAGTGATCGGATACTGAAGGATCAGATACTTAGATAGGAAGCAAGCGTGACGAATCTAAGGCGCGCAACTGAAACTGTCGTTTATGCGGTTTGAAGACCCGTCGCAAAAAAAGCCTCCCGGCGTGACCACCGGGAGGCTTGTGGGCTTAACGACGCCACCAGCCGCGCTTGGGCTTTTCGGGTGGAGCGCTGATTTCGTTGGGATCGGGCTCGGCCGGCGCAGCCGCTACCGTCTCCAGAACCTTGGTGGGCTCTGGGGCGGTTTCTGGAGCCGGCTCCGCAGCAGGCGCGGACTCTTCCGCAACCGGCGTCAGGGGCTCAAGCGCCGTTTCCTGCGCATCCGCTACCGGAGCAGCCTTCTTGCGCGAACGGGTCTTCTTGACCGGTGCTACGACTTCGGGCTCGGCTTCAGCTTCAGCAATAAGGCTGATGGAAGGCGCCGATTCCGGTTCCAGGTCAGGCGCCACACCACTGTCGACGTCGGTCGAGGTCGGCATGGGCGCGGTCGTCAGCGATTCCGAATGGTCCGGCGTGACCGGATCGGCCTCGTCGACACCGCCCTTGCGGCGGCGCGGCGGCCGTTGACGCTTGGGCGCCGGCTGGTTGCGCAGGTCTTCGGGCACCAGCGATGTCGGCGCCGTGCTTTCCGCACCCAAGGCCGAAACCACGGAGTCGGGCAGGGCTGCGATCGGGGCTGTCGCCGCGGCGGTCAAGGCGACGTCGCGGTTGCGGTCACCGTGTTCGAAACGCTTTTGCTGTTCATCGAACGGATCGATCCACACATAGGGTGCTTCCAGCGACGGTGTGCGGGCGCGGACCCAGCTATAGGCTTCACGCGGACGGTTCTCGAAGCCGGCGCGGCGACCACCGCGACGGCCACGGCGGCGGCGGTTCTTGCCACCACCACGTGCGTCGCCGTCATCACCCTCTTCGTCGTCGCCCTGAGCGTCGTCTTCACCTTCGGCGACCTCAACCGGCGCTGCTGCGGCGGCTCGGTCGTCGCCTTCGAAGCGCTGACCATCACGGCCGCCTTCCTTGCCGCCACGGCGGCGGCGGCGGCGCTTGTTGCGGCCATTACGGTCGTCGCGGCTTTCGCGATCGCCGCCACGGCTTTCGGTCTTTTCGCCAGCGTCTTCCTCGTCGCCGTCTTCGCGTTCGGTAACAACGTCTTCGTCCTCTTCACCGGCCGCTTCGTCCTCGGCGATTTCCTCTGGCGTCGGATCGAAGGCAATCGGTTCCGGACGCACGGGCGGGATGAAGTCGACTTCATCGGCGTGGACGGTGCGAACGATCTGGACTTCGGTATGGCCCATATCGTTGTCGATCTCGACATTGACCTTCAGGCCCCATTCCATGCGCAGCTTGGCGAGGTGGACCTGTTTTTCGTTGAGGATATAGAGGGCGACGACCATCGGCAGCTTGACCGTGATGGCGCCTGCGCCGTTCTGCATGGCTTCCATGTCGATCAGGCGCATGGCCGAAAGTGCGGCAGAGTCGATAGACCTGATACG
The DNA here is from genome assembly GCF_056404555.1 of Asticcacaulis sp. P2_C5. Lineage (NCBI taxonomy): Bacteria > Pseudomonadati > Pseudomonadota > Alphaproteobacteria > Caulobacterales > Caulobacteraceae > Asticcacaulis > Asticcacaulis sp. P2_C5. Next base: position 150,803 of record NZ_JBFUDU010000009.1, on the reverse strand, counting down.
GCCGGTGCCTTCGCAGTGCGGGCAGGAAACCGTCGTGCCTTCCAGGAAGCCGGTACGACGGCGTTGGCGGCTGATTTCCATCAGGCCGAAGCCCGAAATCTTACCCATCTGGATGCGGGCGCGGTCTTCGGCCAGGGAGTCTTTCAGCTTCTTTTCGACCGAGCGATTGTTCTTGGCCTCATCCATGTCGATGAAGTCGATAACCACCAGGCCGGCCAGGTCGCGCAGTCTCATTTGGCGGGCAGCTTCTTCCGCCGCTTCCATATTGGTCTTGAGGGCGGTCGCCTCGATATTGCGTTCCTTGGTCGACTTGCCGGAGTTGACGTCGATGGCGACCAGGGCCTCGGTCTGGTTGATAACCAGATAGCCGCCCGATTTCAGCGGCACGACCGGAGAATAGATTTTGGAGATCAGGTCTTCGACGCCATAGCGGGCGAACAGAGGCGCATTGGCCTTGTAAAGCTGGATCTTCTTGGCCTGGGACGGCATGATCATGCGCATGAAGTCCTTGGCGGACTTGTAGCCTTCATCGCCTTCGACCAAGACGCCGTCGAAGTCCTTGTCGAACAGGTCGCGGATGGCGCGCTTGACCAGGTCTTCTTCTTCATAGATCAGCGCCGGCGCATTGGAGCGCAGGGTGGTTTCGCGAATATTTTCCCAGACGCGCAACAGGTAGTCGTAGTCGCGCTTGATTTCCTGCTTGGTGCGCTTGGCGCCGGCCGTGCGGATGATCAGGCCCATGCCGTGCGGCACATCGAGCGACTGCGCCATGGCCTTCAGGCGCTTGCGGTCGGGCGCATTGGTGATCTTGCGCGAAATGCCGCCACCGCGCGCTGTATTGGGCATCAGGACGCAATAGCGGCCGGCCAGCGACATGTAGGTGGTGAGCGCCGCGCCCTTGTTTCCACGCTCTTCCTTGACGACCTGGACGAGCAGGATCTGGCGGCGCTTGATGACTTCCTGGATCTTGTAGCGGCGGATCAGGTGCTGACGCAGGCGGCGCTCTTCGTCGGGCAGGTCGTCGCCGTCGTCCTCATGGTCGTCATCGTCTTCGTCATCAGCGTGGCTGCTGCCGTGGTTATTGGCCTGGGCTTGGGCGGCCAGTTCAGCCATCAGCTTTTCGCGATCGGCGATCGGGATCTGATAGTAGTCGGGATGGATTTCGTTGAAAGCGAGGAAGCCGTGGCGGTTGCCGCCGTATTCGACGAAGGCAGCCTGCAGGCTGGGCTCTACGCGCGTAACCTTGGCGAGATATATATTGCCGCGAAGCTGTTTCCTGGCGTGGCTTTCGAAATCAAATTCTTCAACTCGTGAATTGTTGAGCACGACGACACGGGTCTCTTCCGTGTGGGTCGCGTCGATTAACATTGTCTTGGGCATTAAGGCTGTCTCCGGAGCGCTCGAACACAGGTGGCCGCTTCGGGCGGTGCCCGGCGACAGAGGTGTGGCGCTGATAGGTGGGATGAGGGCGCGCGACCGTCGCGGCGTAACGGACGCCATCGATGTCTGAATTTCCTGTGCGGAGGCTCAAGGCGCGGCCCATGGGATTCGGTGTCTACTCGGTTTGCGCACACAACAATGTACGCGGCTGGTCTTGGCGTGGTCCCGGGCCCGGGTGAAACGTGCGTCTTCACGGCCGGTCAGAAACCGGTAACCTGAAGACGAGATAAGAACTCGACCCCGTCGTCACAAGGTTCGCATTTGAGCGAGTCCTGCGCCCAAGCACTTCCCGATAAAGTGGACGCCACTTTTCGGATAGAAGTGCGACAAGGTAAAAAGCCGGGGCATTTAAACGATCAGCTTGATCTGAAAGGCTCCGGCCACGCGGACTCGAAAAGAGGCGATACCAATTTGTCACATGTCGCCAAATTGTGTTTCGCGTCAAGTGTTTTTAATTGTGGGCCCGTGCCAGACCCGCAACCGTGACGGGCGCCTGGTCGGTTGTGCTTTTTTACCGGGACGACAATATTTTCTTAACCTGTTGGAAACCACATAGATTAAAAAGGGGGAAACCGTACCCCTTAATCGTATGTCCATGCGTGTCTGCCATAGTGATCCACACAAAAGGTCTTGCGATAAAGACATAGAACATGTGGTGTGTGGAGTAGTGAATGTTCCGACGGTATAATGCCTTCGTCGGCGCGGTCCGGTTGTGGCGCGTAATTGCCGCTGTCGGTCTGGGCGCAGCTGCCAGCTCAGTATTGGGCGTAGCGGTCTCTCCGGCCATGGCCGCGACAACCGCAAGTCGCGCTGTCAAGGGCGATGTGGTCAGGGTCAGATTAGGTGGAGACGCCACCCAGACCCGTATCGTCATCGAACTCAATCGCGCCGTCGATGGCAAGGTTGTAACGCGCGACAGCGACGTTGCCCAGCAGGTCATTGCTCTGCCGGACGTCAATCTGGCGTCGAACCTGTCGGGTCAGGGCCAGGGTCTGGTCGCCGACTGGAAGGTCGAGAACATTGCCGGCAGCGTCCGCCTGAAAATCAATTTCAAGGGGAAGGGCAAGATCTATCGTCGCTTCCTGCTGCCGCCCGCCGATGGCATCAGCGTCTACCGCTACGTCGTAGACGTGGTGCCGGGTAATGCCGACACCTCCGTCGACAAGCCGGCGCCGGTGCCCGTCATCGCCACGCCGGTCGCGTCCGGGCGCACCCAACTGGCCTCCGACGATAGCCATGGCAAGAAGATCATCATCATCGATGCCGGACATGGCGGCAAGGACCCCGGTGCGCTGGGCGAAAGCAGCTATGAAAAGGACGTCAATCTGGCCGCGGCCCGCGCCCTGCGAGACGCCCTCGAAAAAACCGGCCGCTACAAGGTCATCATGACCCGCGACACCGACACCTTCGTCGACCTGCCGGCGCGCGTCCGTATCGCCCGCACCGCTGATGCCGACCTGTTCATCTCGCTGCATTCCGACGCCGGCGGCAGCGGGACAACCAGCGGCGCTTCCATCTATACCCTGTCGGATTCGGGCACGGAACGCGCCGCGAAAAAGGCTCTGGTCAAGGGCGACTGGTCCCTGGCCGATCCACCGGCGGACGCAATCGTCAACCGTATCCTGATCGACCTGACGCAGCGCGCCACCAAGAACCGTTCCGCTACCTTCGCCCAGCTGGTCATGGATCACATCAGCGCTTCGACGCCGTTGTTGAAGACCAATCTGCGCCAGGCCGGTCTGTTCGTCCTGCTGGCGCCCGACGTTCCGGCCGTTCTGCTGGAGATGGGGTTCGTCAACAATGACAGCGATGAGGCCATGCTGAACGATTCGCGTCACCGCGAGATCATGATGGGACAGGTCGCCCGGGCCATCGATCAGTATTTCACCAACGAGGTGCGCTATGCCTCCTTTGCCGGCCTGCCGTAGGATACAGTCGTAACACATTGATTTGCATGGGACCTTGCCGGATATGGCAAGGTCCTTTTGCTATTTGGTGATAACGGACGAAATTTCTGCGAATAGCTTTGCCTATTCCCCGGGGTTTGGTAAACGTGTGGGGATATGCCCGCGTCCGAACTGAAGCGGGAGATCGGTCGAGTCCGGAGGTTGTTTGCTTAAGTCGTCTGAGCGTTGGTTCCAAATGGCGGGCGTCGCCCTGATGACGGTCGTCGCCATTGCGGGCTTCGCTGTGGCCATCTATGCGGCCTGGTTGTTTCGTGACATGCCCGACGGGTCTGAACTGGCGGATTTCCGGCCGGTCAATTCGGCGCGCGTCTTCGCCTGGGACGGCACATTGATCGGTGAATACGGCCAGGAACGCCGTATCAACGTCCCCTATGACCGCATTCCTCCGCGTCTGGCCCAGGCCTTCCTGGCCGCCGAAGACCGCAGCTTCTTCCAGCATTCCGGCGTCGACGTCGCGGGCGTCAGCCGCGCGATGATCAAGAACGTCTATAACTTTGTCACCGGCCGACGGTTTGAAGGTGGTTCCACCATCACCCAGCAGGTGGCCAAGAATCTGTTGCTGAACAACGAACGGACGATCGGGCGCAAGCTCAAGGAAGTGATCATGGCACGGCGCCTGGAGGCGTCGCTATCCAAACAACAGATCCTTGAGCTGTATCTCAATGACATCTATCTCGGCTACCGTTCCTATGGGATCGGTGCGGCTGCGTTCAACTATTTCGGCAAATCGGTCGATCAATTGACCCTGGCCGAGATGGCGTTTCTGGGCGCCCTGCCCAAGGGGCCGGAAAACTATCGCCCGTCGACCCACAAGGACGCGGCCATAGCGCGGCGCAACTGGGTGCTGGGCGAAATGGCCAAGGCCGGTTGGGTGACCAAGGACGAAGCCGCGGCGGCGATGAAGGAAGACCTGGTCATCCAGTCCAAACCGCAACGCGCCCTGTATCACGACGCAGACTACTTCGTCGGCGAGGTTGAACTGCGCGCCAAGCTGCTCTTCCCCGACGATGCCAACGCCATTTATACCAAGGGCTACTATATCAAGACGACCCTGGACCCGCGTTTGCAGACCATGGCCCGCCAGGCCCTGATGGACGGTCTTGAACTCTATGACCGGCGCCATGGCTGGCGCGGCGGCTGGGAACACGCCAGCCCGACCTCGAACTGGCAGACCTTGGCGGAGGATCACGATCCGCCGTCCGAACGTCCGAACTGGATTCAGGCTATTATCACAACGGCGGGCAAGGGCGCGGTCGCGATCGAGACGATCAAGGGCGCCAAGGGTAATCTCGTCGGATCGGATGTCGCTTGGGCCAATGGCGGCCGCGGGCTGAAGGTCGGCGATCTGATCTTCGTCGAACTGGTCGAAGGTGGCGGCTATCGCTTGCGTCAGGTGCCGAATGTCAACGGCGCCCTGGTCGCCATGGACCCCTATACCGGTCGCACACTCGCCATGGTCGGCGGCTATTCATATTCGGTGTCCAAGTTCAACCGCGCCACCCAGGCCGAGCGCCAGCCCGGTTCGTCGATCAAGCCATTCGTCTATGCTGTAGCGCTGGAACGTGACTTCACGCCGGCGTCGATTGTCGACGATGCGCCGATCTCCATGATGGGCGGCGACGGCAAGATGTGGTCGCCGGAAAATTACGAGCACGATTTCTTGGGGCCGCAACCCTTGCGCCGCGGTATCGAACTGTCGCGTAACCTGATGACCGTGCGCCTGGCGCAAAAGGTCGGGATAAAGCCGATTACGCAGAAGATCGTCGATTTCGGTGTGACTGACTCCATGCCGGCGGAAATGTCGATGGTTCTGGGGGCAGGGGAAGTGACGCCGTTCCGCCTGACCGGCGCCTATTCGATCTTCGTCAACGGCGGGCGCAAGGTTCGGCCGCACCTGATCGACCAGGTGCTCGATCGCGACGGCAAGGTGGTTTACAAGGCCGATGATCGCGCCTGCGTTACCTGTAACGATCCGTTCAACGGCACGGAAAGCCCACGCCTGCTGCCGGCTGGCCAGCCGGTTCTGGATCCGATTGCATCCTACCAGATCAACAGCTTCCTGCAGGGCGTCGTCCAGCGCGGGACCGCGCGCGCCGCCAGTTCGCTCGATATTCCGATGGGCGGCAAGACGGGTACGACCAATGACTACCGCTCGGCCTGGTTCGTCGGCTTTACCGCCGACATGGTGGTGGGTGTATTCGTTGGCTTCGACGATAACCACAGCCTTGGCGAACACGAAACCGGCGCTGTCGCGGCATTGCCGATCTGGATGGACTTCATGAAGTCCGCCAATGCCGGCAAGCCCAAAAAGCCGTTCCCCAAGCCACGCGATGCGGTCTTTGTGTCGGTTCGCGGCATTGAGGAAGCCTTCCGTCCGGGCACCGAGCCCAAATATGACGCGACGGCACCGCAGGAGGACGGCCCCAAGCCCTATCTCGATACGTGGCAAGACACGGATATCGATGAAAGCGCGCCGGTCACATCCCCCGTCGAGCAAGCACCTCAACCCAAGAAGAAGACTTTGGAAGACGCCACCGCCCTCTACTAGGCGAAGCCACCGGGATGGCCTGCAAAGTGTCATCCCCCATCAATGCGCCTTCGCATTGTTTTCACAATGCTGGGGATACGATGCCCACGTACCGAAGTACGCTCCGCTTCGTTTCTCGCGAGCTAACACTTTTCGGCTCATCCGGGCGGCTTAGCTCGACGGTGCAAGAAAGAAGGGTTGCGTGGCGGCGCGGCTAGAGATAAACCCGCACCTCTTTTAGATTTGGAATATCACCATGCGTTTGGATATCGAGACCTCTGCGTCCGAGATCGAGCAGTCCATAGGTCTGCTCAGGAGGCGTCTTTGACTGGGATGTCGCACTTCGCCGTCTCGATGAACTGAACGCCCGCGTCGAAGATCCGACGCTGTGGGACAAGCCGGAACAGGCCCAGGCCGTGACGCGTGAACGCTCCAAGCTGGCGGCGTCCGTCGAGGCCGTCCGTTCGCTCGAAAAGGTCCTGAAAGACGCCATCGAATTCGCCGAACTGGGCGATATGGAAGGCGATGAGACCCTGATCGAGGAGTCGCGCGCCATGCTGAAGGGCCTGAAAGCCCAGGCCGGCCGCGCCGAACTGGAAGCCCTGCTGTCCGGTGAAGCTGATGGCAATGACGCCTATGTCGAGATCAATTCCGGGGCCGGCGGCACCGAATCCTGCGACTGGGCCGGTATCCTGCTGCGCATGTATACGCGCTGGGCCACGGCCCACGGCATGACTGTCGAGATCGAGGAAGAAACGCCCGGCGAACAGGCGGGCATCAAGTCCGCAACGCTGTTGATCAAGGGCGAAAACGCCTATGGCTGGCTGAAAACCGAGGCTGGGGTTCACCGCCTGGTCCGTATTTCGCCGTTCGATTCCAACGCTCGCCGGCACACGTCGTTTGCCTCTGTCTGGGTTTTCCCCGTCGTCGACGACACCATCGTCATCGACATCAATCCGGCCGACGTGCGCACCGATACCTATCGCGCTTCGGGCGCCGGCGGACAGCACATCAACAAGACCGACTCCGCTGTGCGCCTGACGCACATCCCGACCGGTATCGCCGTCGCCTGCCAGGCCGGCCGGTCGCAGCACGCCAACCGTGACGAAGCGTGGAAGATGCTGCGAGCGCGTCTGTACGAGCAGGAACTGCAGAAACGTGAAGCCGCGCAACAGGCGCTGGAAGACCAGAAGACCGATATCGGCTGGGGCCACCAGATACGCTCGTACGTCCTGCAGCCATATCAGATGGTCAAGGACCTGCGCACCAATGTCGAGACTTCGGACAGCCAGGGTGTGCTGGACGGTGATCTGGATGAGTTCATGGGCGCATCGCTGGCGCAGCGCGTCGGCGTCACGCGTGACGCAGCGGACGCTTAAAGTTCGGGTTTCCCAACCTGGGCGCCGTCGGCAGTCTTGGCCATATTGACGACCTCAGCGGCCTTGGCCATGTCGGTGGCCGATCCGGCGTTGATTGGCGCCTTGCGGCGGCCCTTTTTCAGGATAATCTGCGATCCCATGTATCGCGTGTAAACCTGAGTGAATTCAGCGCCCAGGAAGAATATCTGCGTGGAATAGTAGATCCAGACCAGGACGACGATCAGCGATCCGGCGGCGCCGTAGGTCGAGCTGAAGGCGCTCTGGCCTAAATAGAGGCCGATCAAAAGCTTGCCGAAGGTGAAGAGCAGGGCGGTGATGGCGGCGCCGATCCACACATCACTCCATTTGATATGAACGTCCGGCAAGACCTTGTAAATCATGGCGAAAAGCAAGGTTATGACGGTGAATGAAATCAGTTCATTGATGAGATGAAGGACGAAGGTGATCGGGATCAGGCCGCCGAAAAAGGTGCTGATCGCCGAAAGGGCCGCCGAAATGACGAGGGCCATGAGCAGCAAGAAACCGACCCCCAGGATAATCACGAACGACAGCAGACGCTTCTTGATAAACCACGTCCAATGGCCGCTTTCGCGTTCTTCCACATTCCAGATCACATTCAACGCGTCCTGAAGCTGGGCGAAAAAGCTGGTTGCCGAGACGATCAGGGTCACCAGGCCGATCAGGGTGGCGACATAGTTGGCCTTTGGGTTGCTGGAATTGGCGAGGATGGTTTGGATGGCGGCGGCGCCTGCGTCGCCTATGAGGCCGCGAATTTCAGCGAAAATGTAGTGGCTTACAGCATCGCGACCAAAGGCCAGGCCGGCCATGGCGATAACGATCAGCAACAGCGGGCCGATCGACAACATGCTGTAGAAGGCCAGGGCGGCGCCCAGGCGCGGCACCTTGTCATCGTTCCATTCGCGTATGGTTTCGCGGAAAATGAACCAAAAGGCCGCCAGGGTAAGCGGCGGTCGCGTCTTGGGCTTGGGAACCGACATGAGGTGATCGCCGTGAAAAAGGCAGGTTAAGGCGGGTTTAGGGCGATTTTATGAGCGAGTTCGTCAGATTTCCAAGCACGATGACGATACTCGTCGTGCTTGGCAAGGGCGACTGCCCGCCGCCGCTTTATGCGGCGAGCCACGCGGCGTTTGAGCTGAAAAAACTAATACCAACCTGCACCTAATCTGTCAGCATCTGTGCAGGTTGGTATTTATGAAAAAAGCCGGAGGAGAGCAAGTCTCTTCCGGCTTTCGCAGACTATGTTCGCAACGTGATTACTTGAGGTCGCCCAGGGCGCTCATGTCATAGGTGCCCAGGCTGGGCGTGCCGTAGTCGGTCGTCGCGGCAGGCGCGCTGACGGAAGGCGAGGTGCTGGCCGGCACGTCGCCCGCGCGGCGCGATTGCAGGCAGCGGCCCTGGAAATAGGCCCCGACGTCGATCGCAAGGGCTTCATGGGTGATGTCGCCTTCGACATAGGCCGTGGCCTGAAGCTTGACCTGCTTGCCACTGATGGCGCCGACGATGCGACCGCGGACCTCGATGGTTTCAGCCTCGACCTTGCCTTCGATGCTGCCGGATTCACCGACGGTCAGGTGCGCGACCTTGACGTCGCCGCGAACTGTGCCTTCGAGAAGCAGATCACCCGAACCGGTGATATTGCCATCGATGACCAGGCCGGAACCGAAGCTGGACATTTTGCCGGAGGGCGCACTGGCCGGCCGGGCGCGGGCCAGATTGACCTGCGGCGTTTCGATGGGCGGCGGGGTCACGGGGCGCGACGGCGCGGGTTGAGCGGGTTTGCTAGTTTTGTTGAACATAATCTCCTGCCTTCAAAAAGCGTGCGGGGTTTTGAGCACGACCGCTCTGCCAGACTTCGTAGTGAAGATGGACACCGGTCGAACGTCCTGTGGAGCCCATGGAAGCGATACGCTGGTCGACCGCGACGCGCTGCCCGACATGGACGGCGAAGGAGGCCAGGTGAGCGTAACGCGTCTTGAAGCCGTTACCGTGGTCGATTTCAACGCAATTGCCGTAGCCAGTGCGGACGCCGACATAGGAAACGATTCCCGGGGCGGTGGAATAGATGGGGGTCAGATAGGCGCCGGCAAAATCCTGGCCGCTGTGAAAACGCGGCGCATGATTAAATGGATCGAGGCGAACACCGTAGCCAGAGGTTTCGCGGGTGCCGACGGTCGGGCGGCCGAACGGCATATGTATCGAGCTGTCCTGGAGGCCACGCATGTCCGACAGGTCATTGGCGGCGTTGGAGATGCGGCGAGCGAAGTCTTCATCGACATTCAGCACAGCCGCCAGGGTCTTGGCGTCATTACCGGCGAGCGGTCCACCCTGGCCGGTGCCAGCGAAGGCCGCGGGATTGAGGCCGGCGATGCGGAAGGCCAGGCGGAGGCGTTCGGCGCGGGTCTTGGCGAAGGTTTCGGCCTGGCTGACCATGCGTTCCTGTTCGGCGCGGACCGAATAGATGCGTTCCATGGGGGGCAGGCTGTCATCGATCGGGGCCGGGCTGAGGGCCAGGGCGGCGCCGGGTACGCCTTTGAAATCCTTCAGAAGGCTGACCAGGCCGGCATGGCGGTTTTCAACGGCCTTGGCCAGTTCGTCGAGTGAACCGGAATTGGCGGTCGCTTGTTGGGTTGCCATGTCGAGCCGGGCCTGACGATCGGCAATCCAGCGTTCCGACTGCGCCTTAAGCATACGCATCTGGTTTTCGGAGCCGGCACCGTGCGCCGCGGCGAAAAAAATCGTGATGCCGGTCGCAATGGCCAGCCATGTCATCAAAGCCGAGGCCAGGAATATGAACAGGAACTGCTTGCCCGAGGTCAGGACATAGCCCTTGGTTTCGCCGCCCGTGCGTATGTAAAATTGGCGTTCCGGAAGGATTGACTCCATCCAGTCGCCCAAGCTTTCAGAGCTGTTCTTACGCATCACCGCCACACCTAAACCGTTTATTAATTATGCCTTTGTGATTCGGACAGCGCAAGTTTTATATCGTGTCAACAGGCAGACTGACGCCAGGAGATTCAAAAGGACGAGATAAAACATAGGGTTCTGATATGATGTCACGGTTCATGTCCCATTATGAATGTCTTACCGCCGTGACCTTCAAGATTGATGCCGTTTCGCCCGTGGGGGGAAGCCGGCACACCTAGATAGTGGTGTGCGCCCCGGACGCAACGTCTGTAGCTCAAACCTGTAAAGATTTGACCACGGCCAGTACATCGGCGACGTGGTTCTTCACGCGTATCGCACGCCAGACATGGCGGACCATGACCAGAGGATCGACGACAAAAGTCGAACGATCTGTCCCGATATAGGCACGGCCATACAGAGTCTTTTCAATCCACGATCCAAAGGCGTCGATGACCTGCGTCGACTCGTCTGAAAGAAGGGGCATCTTCAAACCATATTTCACAATGAATTTATCGTGCGATTTCAAGCTGTCCTTCGAAACGCCTAACAGCGTGACGCCCATTCGGGTGAATTCCGGCAGGGCGGCGGAGAAATCGCAGGCCTCCTGAGTACAGGTCGGGGTGTTGTCGGTGGGGTAGAAAAACAGCACAGTCCAGTGTCCGCGCAGGCTGGCCGCGCTCACCACTGTGCCATCGCTGGACGGCAGTTCGAAATCAGGTACCGGATAGGGGGTGAAAGAAGTTTCCGGTTGAGACGATTTCGCCATGACATAGCCTCGCTTAAGTGTCTAAAGAGACATTTGGTTTACTAGAAGAGTCGCGCCCGTTCCAGTTTGTCTTTGGCCATGTTGTCTTTGGCCTGCTTCGGGACGGCGCGTCCAGACGAAACAAAACCTCCCCGGACACAGACTTGCTGCCAGACCGTGTAAAGAAGCTGTTCGACATAATCCGAAAGCGCCTGCGGCTGTTTGTCTTCGGCTGGCTGCTGCTGATGGTGGCTGTCCTGTCCTGGCGGTTGGCGGCCGGGCCTATACGGATCGACGGCATCAAGCCGATCATCGTGTCCCGCCTGGAAAGTACCTTGCCCGGGACTCATGCCAGTATCCGCCATCTCGACCTTGTCTGGTTCGGTGACGCGCGCGCGGTCGGCTTTCGCTTTGAGGAGCTGATGATCCGCGACAGCAGGAACCGTATCATCGCGAGCGCTGGCCGTATGGAAACCGCCCTGGCGGCCGACAGTCTCGTCCTGATGCATTTCGCGCCGGCACGCTTGACGGCGCAGGACTTCTATATGGTCGCTTCAGTATCGAAGGAAGGGCGTTATGACCTGGGCTTCGAAGCGCACGGCACCCCAGGCAAGGGCGAGGAGGGCCTCGATCGCTTTCTCTACGACCTGACAGGGCGCGAGAAGCTGGGACAGCCGGTCAGCTTCACGCGCCAGATCAGCCTGAAAGACGGGGAATTGCGCCTGATCCAGGAGGGCGGTGCGCTCGACTGGACGGCCCGTGTCGCCACAATCGATTTTTCCAAGCTGCACAACAAGCTGGAAAGTCATATAGATCTGACGATTGCAGGGTCTTCCTCACAGGCAGGTTCGAATGTCGCCAGCTTGAAGGTACAGGCCAATGGCGTTGTCGGTTTGAAGCAGGCGGCGATTTCGGCCAATCTGCATGGTCTTGTGCCGGCCGACATTTTTCCGTCCGTTGGCATCACGCGAAAAATCGCCGTGATCGATGCGCCGGTCGATGGCCTGGCGCGGATAGATTACAGCATCGACAAGGGGTTCCAGGGCGCCTGGCTGGATATAGACGCCGGCGCCGGTCATGTCACCTTCGGGGGCACGCAGCAGGATTTTGACGGTGCGCGGATAAAGGCGACCTATCGTTCGGCCGATCACACGGCACAGTTCGAAACCTTTCAACTACGCTCCAACCTGCTCGATACCGACCTGTCGGGCAAGGTGACCATTACGCCGCAGGACCGGGCGAAAAAACGCGACCTGCGCATCGCTTTCGACTTTTCAGGACCGCGGCTTACCGGACGTCTGGCCGACGATTTCGCGCGACAGACCCTGACCAATGCCCATTTCAAGGGCGCCTATACGCCCCAGCAGCGCCGGCTCGACATCGAGACCGGCACCGGACTGCTCAATGGCGCACCTTTCGATAGCCAGGGCGCCGTATTCAGCGACGAAAAGGGCCAGCTGGGGACGGACCTGACGGCGCATATCCGCGGCCGCTTTTCAAAGGATGAGGTCTTCGCCTTCTGGCCCGAAGACCTGTCACCCATCCTGCGCGGCGACCTGATCAGGCGGATCAAGGGTGGCGATTTCGCCAATGCCGATTTCGTCATGAAGGCGCCGGTCGGGCATTTCGAGCCTTTCCAGATGAAGGACGAAGACCTGCGCCTCGATTTCGATTTCAGCCATATGAGCCTTGGGATCGAAAAACGCATGCATGACGCCGGCAACCTGGCAGGCCACGGTATCCTGAAGGGCAACAGCTTCGCCATGGACGTGACCGGCGGGCAGTTGGACGATGTCGTGCTGACAAAGGGGGCGCTGATGGTGCCCAGTTTCCAGGACCACAGTACATCGACCCATATCTGGCTGGAAAGCACGAGCACCGCAGTTGCTGTCATCGAGGCTGTGGATCCATTGACGGGCGGGGAACTGGGGACGCACGGCTTGAACGCCGATCGCCTGGCCGGCGACGCCCAGGTCCATGTCGATATTACGTTTCCAACTTTCAAGCCCATCAACAACAGCACCTTCGGCGTTACCTTCAAGGGCCAGATCGTGCAGGCGGGACTGAAGCAGGCGGCGCTAGGCTGGGATCTGAGCGAAGGCAGCCTGACCATCACCGGTGATCTGCTGGCCGATCGTCTGGTTGTCACGGGGCCGGCACGGCTCGGGCCCTACACAGGCGATGTAAGCTACCGTACGCAGTTTATGCCGAAGACCCAACTGGTCGATTTCAAAGGCAGTTTCAACGCCGCGCAGTTCGGCGGTTCTCCGCGCGTGCCGGTGGCGATCACCGGCCAGTTCACCATGGCCGACGGCAAGGGTGAGGGGACGGTCGATTCCGATATCTTCCGCGGCAATGTCACATGGTCGGGTGACCCGGCCGTCGATCAGGGACGCCCGACCCAGGTAGTTATCGAGGGCGTGACGCTGGGGCTGGGCATGGAGGCCCAGGGCCTGCCGATCTTCGAGCGCTTGAAACGCGAATTGCCGACGCGGATATCCCTGCTGCGGTCGGGGGAAATATGGGCCGGCGAGGTGGATGCCGAGTCGCTGTCGGGGGATCTGGCCTATATCCAGGGCCAGCGGCCTCGTATGGTCTACAAGTCTATTATCACGCCCGATGAAGCCAGCGAACTGGGCTTTGGCGGATTGCCGGTGTTCAACCAACCGCGTCACCTGACGGTCAATGTCGCCCTGGACAGCGAGTCCAAGGAGGCTCTGGTCAAGCTCGACGATCTCAATGCCGTACTGGGTTGGTCCGAGGTTGCCGGCAGTGATGAGTTGCTGCGCCGTATGAAGATGACCGTGCGCCCGGAGGACTGGGTGACTCTGGGCCTGCCCGTGGCCTTTTTCAAACCCGTCGGTCCGACGGAGGTCACCGCCCTGTGGCAGCAGGCTTCCGGGCACCTGCTCGGCAAGGTGAGTTTATTGGGTCAAGTTGTTGATTTTGATATGCCTTCCCGGGAATCGGTTGCGGCGAACGCTGATGACCCCTATGGCTTGCGTATCCACGGTCATGTAACCGATCAGGTTCTGGCGGCTCTGGGCTACAACCATGATCCGGTCGAGATTGCCGGCGATGTGGCGTTTGCGTTCAGCCTTTATGACGCGCCAGGCCATCCCGCCGGCGTGGTCAATATCGATGCCGGCCAGGCGGCGCTGGGTGTCAAGGCAACAGATTGGCATAAACCGGTCGGCGAGGTGGCGCAGTTCGCGGTGTCGCTGGACAATCCGGCACCAGACGGCGCGGACCGGGCGGGGGTAAACCTGTCGCGGATCTATGGCACCGGGGACCGCATCCGGATTGACGGGCGGGCGGCTTTTGACGCTGATAGCGCGCTAGAATTTGCCGATTTTTCAGATATTTATCTGAGAGACTTCATGGATGTGTCATACAAATATTACGCCATCAAGGACGGGGATAGCGATGTGGTGGCGATTTCCGGCAAGCAACTGGACCTGCGGCCGTGGTTGAAGGGTTCCGATGACGTACCAGCGGCCAAACCTGCTGCGGGCGACAGGGCCGCGACCCCGGACGTAACCAAGGCGGGGGCGACGCGTACGGCAAATGCGCGACCTGTGCACCTGGTTGTTGATCTCGAGCAATTGCGCTTGTCGGCTGACGGCGCCTTTACGCGTCTGGCGCTCGATGTGAATTGGGACGGCCGTAATGGTATCGACGGCCAGGGTTCGGCCATGACGGCCGACGCCAAGCCCCTGGCTGTGACCTTCAAATCGCAGGGCGGATACAGCCTGTTCAGTCTCACTACGAACGATCTGGGCAGTGTCGTGCGCACGGCTTCGGGCCAGCGTAATCTGTGGGGCGGCGAGGCGGTGATCGAAGGCGCCTATATGGACGGCCAGGTCGACGCGTCACTGAAGGGCGAGCATATTCGCGTCAAGCAGATCCCCGTCCTGGCGCAACTGCTAACCGTGGCGTCGCTGGAAGGCGCCGCGGACACGCTAACAGGCGAAGGGATCGCCTTCAGCGATTTCGAGTTCCCCGTCCGCTATCGCGACCACCGACTTTTTATCAATGACGGCTGGGCGAAGGGCGGCGCGCTGGGGATTAGCGTGCGGGGAACAACCGATTTCGACGCCAAGACTGTAGATTTCAGCGGCACCTTGATTCCGGCCTACCGCGTCAACGCGATGTTCGGTGACCTGGGGTCGAACGGCCTGGGGCTGCTGGGGCTGAAATATGGCCTGAAGGGCGGCTACAAGGCGCCGGTCGTCGCGGTCGATCCCCTGTCTTTGATCATGCCGGGATTTATCAAGGTTTGGGAACGCGATCAGGGCAAGCCTCCGATCGAAGCGCTGAACCTGCCGTCGGTCAAGGACAGGCTGGCGCAGATCCGCGAAGAGAATGAGGCCAGGCTGAAGAATTAGGGCGTAACAATGCTGGCATAGATGCGTTAGACGGTTTAATCTCGGCGTTGAATGCGAACAGATTTTCTGGCTTGCCGTGCCACAATGCCCTGGCGCAACGCTTCATACAGTGGTTGCGGCAGCATGCCATAGTCGTATTTGGCAGTCCCCGGTATTTGCCTAAGGTCATAGCCCGGCCAGATGAAGCTGTTGAGTTCCTCCAGCCTGAGCCAGTGGCGGTCCCTGTCGAGACCAAGGGCTCGGCAGGTTGCCGTCGGCATCTCGATCGAATCTGCCGAATTGTCAGGTGGCGCGTGCGTAATCGGCGCCACAATGACGGTAATATCGCCGTTTGCCTGTCGAGACGTCGCGACCACTATAGCGCAAGGTCGATCTTTTGCTGCCTCGTCGGCGCCACTATCTTGTTCGTGGCTCCACAAAAAGCCGTAACGAATAACGAGGCCCGGCTTCGGGGCAGGAAACGTCACAGGGGGGCGACGCCGTATTCGGCCGCCTGAATATCGGCGAGGACGTCGTCACTCAGTTCGCCAACCTTGAGAACTTGACGTTCGCGAGCCTTGAGTCTTTCGTAATGCGCAAGCTCTTCGGCAGAGAGATAGCCCCCAATCACACGGTCATGGCTGGTAACGACAATGATCTTAGCGCGGATAGCCTCATCCTGATAGCGAGCGAAGTTACGTGCGAAAGTCGTCGCGGCGACGGTGGCTGACTGAGTCATGGTATACTCCTTGAATGTGTAAATTACACAATTTACACATTCTGTCAAGGTGGCCTACCGAGGCGTTGCCATCAGACCGGCTTGACCAACAGGATTTTCTTCTTGCCCTGCGAGACCTTGATGACGCCATCGGCCGTCAGGTCGGCGGCGGTGACCAACTGGTTGCCGTCCGTAATGGCGACATCGTTGACCCGCAAGCCGCCGCCCTGGGCCAGGCGGCGGGCTTCGCCGTTCGACGCCGTCAGGCCGATCTTCGTCGCCAGAGCCGCCAGCATGATGCCATCGTCGATCAACTGCCGTTCGACCTCGACGGTGGGCATGTCGGCCGACATGACGCCCTGTTCAAAGGCCTTCTGGGCGGTGTCACGGGCGGTCGCGGCGGCATCGTGGCCGTGCAGCAGGCGGGTGGCTTCATCGGCCAGGACCTTCTTGGCGTCGTTGATTTCGGCTCCACCCAGCGCTTCCAGGCGGGCGATTTCGTCGAGCGGCAGTTCGGTGAACAGGCGCAGGAAGCGGCCGACGTCCTTGTCTTCCGCGTTGCGCCAGTATTGCCAGTAGTCGTAGGGGCTGAGCAGGTCGGCATTTAGCCATACAGCGCCCGATGCCGTCTTGCCCATCTTGGCGCCCGACGATGTTGTCAGAAGCGGCGTGGTCAAGCCGAATGCCGTCGTGCCGTCACGGCCTTCACCCATACGGCGGGTCAGTTCGACGCCGTTGATGATATTGCCCCACTGGTCCGAGCCGCCCATCTGCAGGATGCAGTTCTGGCGCAGGTTCAATTCGCGGAAATCGACAGCCTGCATCAGCATGTAGTTGAATTCGAGGAAGGTCAGGGGCTGTTCGCGTTCCAGCCGCAGCTTGACCGAATCGAAGGTCATCATGCGGTTGATGGTGAAGTGGGTGCCGAACAGGCGCAGGAATTCGATATAGCCGTAGCCCGAAAGCCAATCGTCATTATTGACCATGATGGCGTCGTTACCGGTGTCACCGAAGGTGAGAAATTTGGTGAATACCTGTTTGATGCCGTTCAGGTTTTCGGCAATCTTGGCGTCGTCGAGCAACTGCCGCTGGGTATCCTTGCCCGAGGGATCGCCGACCTTGGTCGTGCCGCCGCCCATCAGGACGATCGGCTTATGACCTGTCTTCTGCAACCAGCGCAGCATCATGATCTGAACCAGCGAACCAGCGTGCAATGACGACGCCGTGGCATCGAAACCGATATAGGCCGTGATCATCCCCGAATTGGCCAGGGCGTCGAGCGCTTCGGCGTCGGTGCACTGGTGGATAAAGCCACGCTGTTGCAGCGTGTTCAGGAAATCGGATTTGAAGCTGGACTCGGTCATGGCTATGGTCGTTATCTTGGGCGTTGTCTGGGGGCAGATGCGCGTCGCGGTCGTCTGTGGCCCGAACCATGGCCCGCCGTCAAGAAATTCGTTGTAAAGAAAGCGCGATGGAGCTCAGGAGAATTTCGGTGGAAGCGGCGGAAGACCTGGCCGCGCTGTCGGTCGAGACCTTTCGACTGGCCTATGGCGATCTGCACAGCCCTGAAAATATCGCGGCCTATTGCGCGGCCGTCTATACGTCGGCGAAGATGCGCGCCTTGCTGAGCGATCCGTTGATTCATTGCGAAATGGCATGGCTGGGCGGCGCGCCAGCGGGCTATGTCATGGTGTCGCATCATAAGGCGCCGACGGCGTTGGCCGAGCTCTCATCAGAGCTGAAGCGCCTCTATATCCTGCCGGACGGCTATGGCACCGGGTTGGGGCAAGCCCTGTATGCGCGCGCCGTTGCGGTCGCTCAGGGGCGCCTTTGGTTGAGCGTTGCTGATATTAACCTGCGGGCGCGGCGGTTTTACGACAAGCTCGGCTTCGCGGCCGTTGGCGCCGGACCGGTCTTTAGGGTCGGGACGGATCGGGTAACGTCAACGCTTATGGCGCAAACGTCGGGAGTCTGATTTAATGGCCGGGACGCGGAGGACAGAGATATGAAGGTTTTGGGATTTATGACCGGTACGTCGCTGGACGGGATCGACCAGGCGATTATCGATACCGACGGCGAAGCGCAACTGGACCTGGGGCCCTGGTCTGAAACGCCTATGCCAGCGCAGGTTCGCTCTGTCCTGGAGCAGGCCGTCAAGGCGGCTTTGGCATGGCCGCGCGGTGCTGCCGAGCCAGCGATCTTTACTGAGGCGCGCCGTGTACTGGTCGACTATCATCTTCAGTCAGCAGATCAATTTTTGCAGTCTAACGGTTTGATATTCAAGGATATTGACCTGATGGGCGTCCATGGCCAGACGGTCCTGCATGAACGGCCCCAACATGGACTTAGGGGACGGACAGTGCAGTTGTTCGATGGTCAGGCCTTTGCCGATGCGACCGGCGTGACCGTGGTCAGCGATTTCCGCCAGGCAGATGTGGCGGCGGGGGGCGAGGGCGCGCCCTTGGCCCCCGTCTATCACCGTGCTCTTGTGCAGAAGGCCGGGCTGGAATTGCCGGTCGTGGTGGTCAACCTGGGCGGCGTCGCCAATATTACCCTGATCGACGAAGATACGAAACTGATGGCGCTGGACACCGGCCCGGCCAATGGCCTGATGGATCAGTGGATGCGCCGGCACGATCGTGGCGATTACGACCATGAGGGCCAGATCGCAGCGTCCGGCCGGGTCGATGAGGACGTCGTGGCGGCCTATATGGGCCATCCCTATTTCGCGGCATCCGCGCCCAAGTCGCTGGATCGGTATGATTTTACGCTCGAGCGGGTGCAAGGCCTGGATCTGGCGGACGGCATGGCAACTTTGAGCGCCTTTACCCTGCGCAGCCTTCTGGCGGGCATCGAGGCGGTCGGGGCACGGCCGAAAACGGTTGTTCTGGCCGGCGGCGGGAGGCATAATCGGCATCTGGTCAGCCAGATCGCCGCGGCCCTGGCGCCGGCGCAGGTCATTCCGGCGGAGACGCTTGGCTGGCGCGGCGGCGCGCTTGAGGCCGAAGCTTTTGCCTATATGGCGGCCCGGACCTTGCGCGGACTGCCGATCTCCTTCCCGGGCACGACGGCGGTGCCGGAGCCGATGACCGGCGGCGTGATCAGTTCGCCGCGCGGACATGCGCAATCCGTCGCTTGAGGAGTTGACATGAAGCGTCTGGTTTTATTGTCGATTCTGGCCTTGGCGGCCTGTTCGCCCAAGACCGATAAGGTTGAGCCGTCATCAAGCGCGGAGGTTGCCTCTTCGGTTACGCCGCCGCCCGCGCCAGCGTCCGCTAACCCTGTGGTTCAAACGGAGATTCCGGCGGCCTTTGTCGGTACCTGGGACGCCACCCCGGAGGCTTGCAAGGACACCAGCGTGATGAAGCTGACCGTGACAGCCAAGGCGCTCGATTTCTGGGAAAGCACGGCCTACGCGACCAAGGTCACGGTGACATCGACCACCGATATAACGGTCGATGCCGACAGCTCGGGCGAAGGCGAAGAATGGAAGGACACTCTGCACATGGTGCTGAGCGACGACGGCAAGACCCTGACCATCAATGACGGCAAGACCGGCGTGCGGGTGCGCTGTTCTTAAGAGCCGAACCTGAAAGATTTGTAATCCGTCCGGACGTTGGCGAAGGCGGGCCCGCATGATAGTTCCATAGGCAACCAGTATTTTCGTGAGGTTGGCAGATGGCGGGTAGGGTTATTTTCGGTTTTGCGGCGGCGCTTGCCTTGATGACGGCACCGGGGTTCGGCTGGGCCCAGAGCGCCGGTGATATCGATACGGCCATCCAGGCGGCGATGTCGGCCAGCCAGACACCGTCGGCTTCGGTCGCCGTGGTCAAGGATGGCAAGGTCATCTACGCCCGCGCCTTTGGTGACGCCGTAGTGTCGCCCGAAGTGGCAGCCACGCCGGCGACGCGTTACCAAATCGCCTCCGTATCCAAGGAATTTACCGCCGCGGCCGTTCTGTTGTTGCAGGAGGACGGCAAGCTGTCGCTGGACGACACGGTGGCCAAGTGGTTCCCCGACCTGACCTCGGCCGACAAGATCACGGTGCGGCAGTTGTTGAGCCACACATCTGGCTATTCCGACTACTGGCCGCAGGACTACGTCATGACGATGGTGACCCTGCCCACGACTCCGCAAGCCGTCATGGACACCTATGCCAAGGCGCCGTTGGATTACCAGCCGGGCGACGACTGGCAATATTCGAACACCGGCTATGTCGTGGCCGGGCAGATCGTGGAGAAGGCGTCGGGACAGCCGTTGTTCCAGTTTTTGCAGGAACGGATTTTGAAGCCGGTTGGCATCAACGACGCCTTCGATATTACCGACGGCAATCTGACGGCGCCCGACGCGACGGGCTACCAGCGTCAGGGGCTGGGACCCAATCGGCCGGCGCCGCTGGCCGGACGTGGCTGGACCTATGCGGCATGGCCCCTGGCGCTTACAGCGGAAGATGTCGCCAAGTGGGACGCCAGCATCCTGAAGCGGTCGCTGCTGAAGCCTTCCAGCTATGACACGCAGGTGCAGACGATCAAGCTGAACAACGGCAAGGACAGCGGCTATGCCATGGGATTGTTCGTGCGCAAGGACAACGGCCATACCCTCTACCAGCACGGCGGCGAGGGTGCGGGCTTCCTGTCGGACAATCGCATCTATCCCGATGACAACCTGGCCATCGTGGTCTTGACCAATACCATGTCGGGCTCGGCACATACGGACATTGGCGACCGGATTTCGTTCATGTACCTGCCTTTGCAAGGACCGGACGCCCTGGTGTTGAACCTGTTCGAAGGCCTGCAGGCTGGCAAGGTCGATCGCGCGGGCTTTACCGCGAACTTCAACGCCTACCTGACACAGACAGCCCTGGACGATTTTCAGGCGAACCTCGGTGCACTGGGCAAGCCTGTGACCTTCAAGCTGGTCGGCAGCAATCTTCGTGGCGGCATGGAGCAGCGGAGCTACCGCGTGCGCACGCAAGGCGGTAAGCTGGTCAGTGTCAATGTCTATCTGACGAAGGACGGCAAGGTCGAGCAGTTCCTGGTTTCGCTACCGGTTTAAAGGTAACGGGTCTCACTGGGTTCGTGCCACCAGTCATTGTCGCGGCCATTGAAATATTTGACCGGCGCCTCGACCAGTTCGGCTTCGCTGATGTCGTCGAGCGCCGCGATCTTGACCGAGACATAGTCGCCGCCGATTTCGGGCACATGGCCGTGGCCGTGAGTCGCGACACCGCAGGTCTTGCAGAAGCAGTGATAGCCACTTTTCGTCCCGAACTGGTAGCCACCGAGATTATCTTCTCCCGAAAGCAGCTTGAAATCCGCCGGCGAGGCCAGGCCGATGGCCCAACTGCGCTGCTTCCAACAGATGGAGCAGTTGCATTTACCCGTGCCCTGGCTGAGGTCGATTTCGGCCTGGAACGTGACGGTTTTGCAGTGGCAACTGCCGTGATAGGTCTTTTTCATGTGGCGCCTCGCAGGATGAGTGTGAGACGAGACTATCGCACCAACTGTCAAAACTTGGCAGTGGGCGGCTAGCCCGCTGTGGCCGACAGGCGGCGGTCGAGATAGGTGCCGACGTGCGTCTTGACGTCGTCTAGGTGGTCGACCCAGAAATGGTTGGCGTCGGGTACGACTTCGTGGTCGATGGTGATGCCCTTTTGCGTGCGCAGCTTGGCAACGACGCGATCGACCTCGGCCGTCGGCACGATGCTGTCATTGCCGCCGTGCAGGAACATACCGGACGCAGGGCAGGGGGCCAGGAAGCTGAAATCATAGGCATTGGTCGGCGGTGAAACCGAGATAAAGCCGTCGGTTTCGGGACGGCGCATCAGCAACTGCATGCCGATATAGGCGCCGAAGTCGTAGCCGGCGACCCAGAACTGCGAGGCGGTCGGATTCTTGGCCTGCAGCCAGTCGAGCGCGGTGGCGGCATCGGCCAGTTCGCCGATCCCGGAATCGAATTCGCCCTGGGACTTGCGGACGCCGCGGAAATTGAAACGCAGGACCGAGAAGCCGCGCGTCATGAACAGGTGGAACAGTTGCACCGTGACCGGATGGTCCATATGACCGCCGGCCTTGGGGTGCGGATGCAGAATCAAGGCGATGGGCGCGTTTTCGGTTTTGCCGGCGCTGTAGCGGGCTTCGATACGACCAGCGGCGCCCGCCAGGATGACTTCAGGCATTCATTCACCTTATGAATCAAAAAATTCCGCAGTGCACACCATAATTCTTGACTGTTTTAGTAGGAATTACTAAACTTCAATCCAGCCTCAGGTGCGACCGATCGCGCCTATTAGCACAAAGAATTGTCTTTGCGCAGGTTTTTGCAACAATTCCGCAAGGTGCTTTCCATGCGCTTATCCACCAAGGGACGTTACGCGGTTATGGCCATGACCGATCTGGCCTTGAACGGTCAGGTGGCGACGTCTTCCGGCGCGTCGGGCAACCGGCCGATCTCGCTGTCGGAGATTTCCGAACGCCAGCAGATATCGCTGAGCTATCTCGAACAGCTGTTCGCGCGCCTGCGCAAGGCTGGTCTGGTCAAGAGCGCGCGCGGGCCGGGCGGCGGTTATTCACTGGCGCGCGGAGCGGACCGGTTGTTTGTTTCCGAAATCGTGCTGGCGGTCGATGAGCCGATCAAGGCGACGCGTTGTGAACTGACGTCGAACAAGCTGGGCGCTAACAAGCGCCTGGGCAAGGATGAGGCCGCGCGCGAAATTGGCTGCATGCCAGGTGGCCAGCGCTGCCTGACGCATAATCTGTGGGAAGATTTGGGTAGTGCTATTCATGACTATCTCAGCCAGGTGTCGTTGGAAGACGTGATCCGCAAGCGGACGCGCAAGAAGGTGCAGATCACGGCGCCGGATGTGCGCGCTGATTCGGGACGGCATGTCCTGGTGGAGGCGCAGGCTTGACGCTTTATCTCGACCACGCTGCGACCTCGCCATTGCGCCCCCAGGCGCGCGATGCGTTTCTGCGTGCGTCGGAGCTGGGCGGCAATGCGTCGTCGGTCCACAGCGTCGGACGCAAGGCCAAGGTGGCGCTGGAAGACGCGCGAGCGGCGATATTGGGCGCAGTTGGCGGGATTGGTGGCGGCCTGGTCTTTACGTCGGGCGGAACCGAGGCCAATGCCCTGGCGCTGCATCAGGCGGTTGGTTTCGACCGTGTGGTGATGTCCGCAGGCGAACACGACAGCCTTTACGGTGCTGTCCTGGGCGCGACGATCGCGCCGCTGACGCGCCTGGGCCAGATCGATATCGCCGCGCTGGAAGGCTTGCTGGCACAGGACGGGCGAGCCTTTGTTTGCGTCATGCTGGCCAATAACGAAACCGGCGTGATCAACGACGTGGCGCGTGCGGCGGAAGTTGTCCGTGCGCACGGTGGCTGGCTGCACGTCGACGCGGTTCAGGCGCTGGGCAAGATAGAGATAGATTTTGCCGCACTGGGCGCTGATTCGATGAGTCTGAGCGCACACAAGATCGGTGGCGGGCAGGGCGTCGGCGCCCTCATCTATGATCGCGATCGAGTCTTGAAGGCGCGGACAATCGGCGGCGGCCAGGAACTGGGTTTGCGCGCCGGTACGGAGAACTGTCCGGGGATCGCGGCCTTTGCAGCTGCGGTTACGGCCTGTCAGCCGGCGGACGCGACGGTGTTACGGGCCCAGGCTGAGGTCGAGTTGGGGTTGAAGGCCCTGGGCGTTGAGATAATCGGTGCGGAAGCGCCGCGCGTGCCGGGTGTCCTGTGCCTGGCCCAGCCGCACTGGACGTCGTCCCTGCAGTTGATTCACATGGACTTGGCGGGTATCTGCGTCAGCTCCGGTTCGGCCTGTTCGTCGGGCAAGGTCAAGGCCAGCCGGATCGTCACTGCGATGGGACGGCCCGAACTGGCCGAAAAGGTATTGCGGGTGTCGGCCGGGTGGACCACAACACCCGACTATTGGCAGCGTTTTTATGACGTTTGGTCAAAAGGTTATGAAGTGTATTTGAAGCGTCACGCGAAGGAAATGGCGTAATGGCCGCGGTCAAGGAAACCATCGACACGGTCGCCAAGCTCGAAACCTATGAGCACGGCTTTGTCACCGATATCGAGATGGACTTCGCCCCCAAGGGGTTGAATGCCGACATCGTGCGCTTCATCTCGGCCAAGAAGAACGAGCCGGAATGGATGCTGGAACTGCGTCTGGCGGCTTTTGAACGTTGGCTGAGCATGGAAGAGCCCGACTGGGCCAAGGTCCATTACAAGCGCGTCGATTACCAGGACCTGTACTATTACGCCGCGCCGAAGAAGAAGGAAGGGCCGAAGTCGCTCGACGAGATCGACCCGGAAATCCTGGCGACTTATGCCAAGCTGGGTATCCCGTTGCGCGAGCAGGAGGTTCTGGCCGGCGTCGTCGGCGCGCCGAAATACGCCGTCGATGCGGTGTTCGATTCGGTTTCGGTGATCACGACCTTCAAGGACGAGTTGAAAAAATTCGGCGTCATTTTTTGTTCTATTTCAGAAGCCTTACGGGAACATCCTGAACTGGTGCGTCAGTATCTGGGATCGGTCGTGCCGGTGTCGGACAACTATTTCGCGGCCTTGAATGCGGCGGTGTTCTCCGACGGTTCATTCGTCTATGTGCCGCCGGGCGTGCGTTGCCCGATGGAGCTGTCGACCTATTTCCGCATCAATGCCGAAAATACCGGCCAGTTCGAGCGGACGCTGATCATCGCCGACGCCGGCGCCTATGTCTCCTATCTTGAAGGCTGCACGGCGCCGCAACGCGACGAAAACCAACTGCATGCCGCCGTGGTCGAACTGGTTGCGCTCGACGACGCCGAGATCAAATATTCGACCGTGCAGAACTGGTATCCGGGCGATGCCGAGGGCAAGGGCGGGATCTACAACTTCGTTACCAAACGCGCCGACTGCCGCGGCGCGCGCTCGAAGGTGTCGTGGACCCAGGTCGAGACCGGATCGGCTGTAACCTGGAAATATCCGTCGTGCATCCTGCGCGGCGACGGCAGCGTCGGTGAATTCTATTCGATCGCCGTGACCAATGGCGCCCAACAGGCCGATACCGGCACCAAGATGATCCACCTGGGCAAGAACACGCGGTCGCGTATCATTTCCAAGGGCGTGTCGGCGGGGCGGTCGTCCAACACCTATCGCGGCCTGGTCTCGGCCCATGCCAAGGCGAGTGGCGCGCGGAATTTCACCCAATGCGACAGCCTGCTGATCGGCAAGAGCTGCGCCGCCCACACCGTGCCCTATGTCGAAAGCGATACTGCCCAGGCGCAGTTCGAGCACGAAGCCACGACGACGCGGCTATCGGAAGACCAACTCTTCTACGCCATGCAGCGCGGGTTATCGCAAGAAGAGGCCGTGGCGCTGCTGGTCAATGGCTTTGTCCGTGACGTGTTGCAGGAACTGCCAATGGAGTTTGCCGTCGAGGCGCAAAAGCTGGTGGCGATCAGCCTTGAAGGCAGTGTCGGATGACACTGGACCCTGAGCAAGCGCAATACGTGAAAGATCTGGCATTTCAGGCGGCTTATGGAGCTTGGGCCAACGACCCTGAAATCCGTAATTCCAGTGTGGCCTATCTTGAGCACGGTATGCCGGCGAAAGAGGAAAGCTTGTTGGTCCGGAAACTTGTCACACTGGCTGCACTGGACGCTGACCATGCATGGGAAGCGCCGGTCCTGACTGGAAAACCTGCGGCTTTTGCCTGTGCAATCTTGGAACAATTGAATAAAGACAATGCTTAATATAGAAAATTTGACCGTTTCCGTCGACAAAAAGACCATCCTGAAAGGCTTATCGCTGAGCGTGCCCGCGGGTGAAGTCCATGCCGTCATGGGGCCCAACGGCGCCGGCAAGTCGACCCTGGGCTATGCCCTGGCCGGGCGGCCGAACTATACGGTGAGCGGCGGGACCGCGACCTTCAACGGTGAGGATCTGCTGGACAAGGCCGTCCATGAACGCGCTGCCGCCGGATTATATTTGTCATTCCAGTACCCGCTCGAAATTCCCGGCGTTCCGGCCTTAACATTTTTACGCACGGCATTGAATTCGCAGAAAAAACTACGTAGCGAAGCCGAGGTGACGGCGCCGGAGTTCCTGAAAAAGGTACGCGAGATCGCCAAGCGTCTACGCATCGATATGGACATGCTGAAACGCCCTTTGAACGTCGGTTTTTCCGGCGGTGAGAAGAAGCGCATGGAGGTCCTGCAGATGGCCATGCTGGAACCGAAGTTCCTGATTCTCGACGAAACCGATTCCGGCCTCGATATCGATGCCCTGAAGGTGGTATCGGACGGCGTCAATGCCTTGCGCGCGCCCGATCGTGGCATGCTGGTCATTACGCACTATCAGCGCCTACTCGATCATATCAAACCCGATGCCGTCCACGTCCTGGTCGCCGGCCGGATCGTCCGTTCAGGCGGACCGGAGCTGGCGCTGGAACTGGAAGCCAATGGCTATGACGCCTATGTCGGAGAAGCGGCGTGAACGCATTTCAACCGCTCGATCTGTTCGATTCTTCGTCCTATCCGACGCGCCGGGTCGAGGATTGGAAATACAGTGACCTGAGCCGTGCCTTGCGGGAAATTCCCCAGAAACAGGCTATAGTCAATATTGATTTACCATCGCGTTTTTCGGCTGAGGGATTCACCGTATTTCGTGTCGAAAATGGCGATTATAGCGGTCTGGATAATGCTATTTCCCGTGCAAACGGCAAGCTGTGGCTGCAACATATGTCGGCGGGTGCGGAGGCGGTAACTGTCGGTCATCAGGGGCGCGGCGAGCTAAAGGTTTCAGATAATCAAAGCCTTACCATCTTCGAAACCTATGAAGGCGAGGGCGCCTACGCTGCCAGCACCGAACTGTGGATAAGCGTTGGACAAAACAGTGAATTAACGCGAATTGTCGTGTTGAATGAAGCGGTTAATGCGGTTGTCGTGCGCCGATCCATCATTGAGAATAAACCGGGTTCCAGAGTCCATCAGGCGACTTTTTCAACCGGTGCCCGGTTTTCGCGCTTCGAGACGCATCTTAACCATGCCGGACACGGCGCGCAGGTCACTTTGGACGGCGCCTACCTGCTGAAAGACAAGGCGCATTTCGACCTGACGACGCGCGTCGAGCACGGCGAAATTGACGGCGTCACGACCCAGACCATTCGCGGCCTGGTCCGCGACCAGGCGACCGCCGTCTTCCAGGGGCGAATCCTGGTCAGGCGCGGGGCTGACGGCACCGACGCCCGAATGCGCCATCAGGCGCTGATTCTCAATGACGGCGCCCATATCCGCGCCAAGCCGGAACTCGAGATCTATGCCGATGATGTGCAGTGCGCGCACGGCAATACGATCGGCGCGCTGGATGAAGAGGCCCTATTCTTCTGCCAGACGCGCGGGATGGACGAGGCGACGGCGCGTGGCCTGTTGACCCATGCCTTTGTCGTGCCCGTGGCGGATGCGATTCCAGATGACGTATTGCGCGCAACTGTGTTGAATTTCCTCGAAGAAAGTTCGGAGTCTTTCCATGCCGTTTGACATCGAACAGGTCCGCGCCGACTTTCCTATCCTGTCGCGAGAGATCAATGGCAAACCGTTGGTCTATCTCGACAGCGGCGCCAGCGCCCAAAAGCCCAATGCGGTGATCGACGCCATGTCGACCGCCATGCGTCATTCCTATGCCAATGTGCACCGCGGGCTGCATCGGTTGGCCAATGAGACGACCGATGCCTATGAAGCCGGACGCGAGACTGTGGCGCGGTTTATCGGCGCCGGCGTCAACGAGATCGTCTTTACCAAGTCGGCGACGGAGGCGGTCAATCTGGTCGCCAATAGCTGGGGTGATCGGCTGGTTGAAGGCGACGAAATCCTGACCACCGAGATGGAGCATCACGCCAACATCGTGCCGTGGTACATGTTGGCGCAACGCCGGGGCGCGGTGCTGCGCTATGTGCCGATCCTCGATGATGGCAGTCTGGATATGGCGGCGTTCGACGCCATGCTGACCGATAAGGTCCGGATCGTGGCCGTCACCCATATGTCGAATGTCCTGGGCACGATCAATCCGGTCGCCGACATCGTTGCCAAGGCCCACGCGGTGGGCGCCAAGGTTGTGGTCGACGGCGCCCAGGGCGTGGTTCACCTGCCGGTCGACGTAAAGGCGCTGGACGCTGATTTTTATGTCTTCTCGGCGCATAAGCTGTACGGCCCAACAGGTCTGGGCGTACTTTATGCCAAGGCCGAGTTGCTGGAAGCCATGCCGCCGTGGCAGGGCGGCGGCGAGATGATCGCGCGGGTGACCAAGGACAAGATTACCTGGAACGACCCACCGCATCGCTTCGAGGCGGGGACGCCGGCTATTCTGGAAGTGATCGGGCTGAAGGCGGCCATCGACTGGCTGTCGCAATACGATCGTGAAGATGTCCTGGCCCACGAGCACGCGCTGTATCAACGGGCGCATGACCAACTGAAGAGCATCAACAGCTTGCGGATCTATGGCGAGGCGCCAGGCAAGGGTTCGATCCTGACCTTCTCGCTGGGCCAGGCCCATGCCCACGACGTGGCGCAGATCCTTGACCGCTACAATGTCGCTGTTCGCGCCGGCACCCACTGCGCCGAACCGTTGATGACGCGACTGGGCGTGACCTCTACCGTTCGCGCTTCCATAGCCCTATATAATACTGAAGCCGAGATCGATGTCCTGGCCGAGGCGGTACAGAAGGCGCAGAGCTTTTTTGCCTAATATGACCTTTACATGAGTAATGAGATGAACGACCTCGCCAATTCCCAGGACATGTTCCGTCTCGACGAGATGGGCGCCGGGCAGCCGCAAGCCCTTGAGCAGGCGGAACTGGATCGGTTGACCGAAGAGCTGATCACGGCCTTCAAGACGGTATTCGATCCGGAAATTCCGGTCGATATCTACGAACTGGGGCTGATTTACCGCGTCGATGTGTCGGATGACCGCGATGTCGTGGTCGATATGACCCTGACGGCGCCGGGCTGCCCTGTGGCGGGTGAGATGCCCGGTTGGGTGCGCGACGCCGTGTTGGGCGTCAAGGGCGTCAATGCCTGTGATGTTAACCTGGTCTTCGATCCACCCTGGGATTCTTCGAAGATGAGCGATGAAGCCAAATTACAGTTGAATATGTTTTGATCATGGACATCCAACCCACCATCACCCCGCGTGTCCGCCGGCCGCGTCCGGCCGTTGTCAGCCTGACCGACGCCGCCGCGAATCAGGTCAAGGCCATCATGGCCCGTGCCGACAAGCCCTGCGTGGGCCTACGTGTCGGCGTCAAGCAGGGTGGTTGCGCCGGTCAGGAATATGTCCTGTCCTATGCCGAGGCAATCGGGCCGCTGGATGAGGTGGTGATGGACAAGGGTGTCACCGTGCTGATCGAACCCAAGGCCATATTGTACCTGGTCGGGACTGAGATCGATTACGAGACCACCAAGCTGGCGTCGAAGTTCGTGTTCAAGAATCCGAATGAGACCGATGCCTGTGGGTGCGGCGAGAGCGTCACGATCAAGCCGGTGACCGAGGATGCGGCCGAAGGAAATTGAGCCGAAGCAAGACACGAGACTATTGATATAAGTTGCTGAAAAGGATGGCGTATGCGTAAAGGACGGTTCGTTATCGTTGCCGCAATACTGGCCATGGCTGCCGGTGTCAGCTCGGCGCAGGAGATCAAGCGCGAATATCCTTATCCGTGGAACAAGCCGATCGGCTATGCCGAGGTCGTCCAGCATGGCAACACGCTCTATGTCTCTGGCATGACCGCCGATGGCGCGACCATGGCCGAACAGGTCACAGCCGTCTATGCCGCGATTGATGCACTTCTGAAGGCGCGGGGCCTCGACAGTACGGCCGTCATCAAGGAAAACGTCTATACCCGCGATATCGACGCCTTCAAGGCGGCGGGCGAAATCCGCAAGACCTTTTATAAGAACGATATCTATCCGGCGGCGACCTGGGTGCAGATCGACCGGCTATATAATCCCGAACAACTGGTCGAGGTTGAACTGGAAGTCGCGGTTAAGCCATAAGGCCGCGATATATTCTATTCCGTTACCAGCAAGGACGGCGTGAAGGGCTGTCCGGTGGCTTCGGCGATCAGCTGTTGCGAGCGCGTTTCGACACGCTCGCGCAGCAGTGTCAGGAATTCGTCGCGAGGCAGGCCGGGCATGATGGGCTCGAGGAATTCGAGCACGGCCGTGCCAGGGGTCTTTTTGTAATGCTGTTCCTGCCACAACAGGCCGAGATTGGTGGCGACCGGAACGACCGGCATGTTGAAATTATTCATCATGTGCCAGACGCCCGAACGGTAGCGGCGATAGGTGCCGGGTGCGTTGAGGTGGCCTTCGGGATAGATCAGGATACTGCGCCCGTCTTTCGCGGCGTCGGCGGAACGTGATGCCAGGTTCTTGCGTGCTTCGTGGCCGCCGCAGTTGTTGACGACGATAGCGCCCAGCTTGCTCAGCAGCGTGCCCATTAGCGGGAATTTCTCGAGATGGTCGCCAGTGACGAAGGCCAGGTCCTTGAACTGCGAATAGATGGAATAGCCGTCGCCCCAGCTGTGGTGCTTGCAGGCATAGATGACCGGCTGATCCAGCAGGTGCTCGCGGCCGCGGACTTCGAGCTTTATGCCGGCGAAGAGGCGCATGGCCTGGACCATGCGTCGGGTATAGCGCTGGATGACCCAGTTGACCGGCTTGCGGCCGGGAAAAACCGTCAGGAACAGCGCCGTCAGCCCGTAGGTGATCGACAGGAACCAGTAGGCAATGGCGAAAAGAAAGCTGTTCATGGTCCCTCGGGGATGCAACAAGGCCACTTGAACATTGTTCAAGTGGCCTTGTCAAGCGAATGCACGCTGAGACTGTTACGCGGCGTTGGAGGCTTTGTCAGAGTCGGCCACGGTGACGCGGTTACGGCCGTTGTTCTTTGACAGGTATAGGGCCTTGTCTGCGCGGTCGAGCAGGTCGAAGGAGTCTTCGCCGCTCAGGCGCTGGGCGATACCGGCCGATATGGTGACCGTACCAAGGTCTTCGTTGGTCGAGCGGCGCTTCAGGACGCGTGAGGCAATTTCGGTACGGGCTTCGTTAAGCAGGCGTTCGACGGCCAGGCTGGTTTCGCCGGGGAAGAGCAGGCCGAATTCCTCACCGCCATAGCGCGCCGCCATACGCGGCGCGCGGCCGATACGGGCCAGGACGGAGGCGACGTAACGCAGCACCTGGTCGCCCGTCTGGTGCCCCCAGGTATCGTTGAAGCGTTTGAAGTGATCGATATCGATGACTGCCAGGGTCAGGGTCTTGCTGATATCCGTGTTGTCGCAATGGGCGTCGAGCGCCTCATCGAACGATTTACGGTTGGCCAGGTTGGTCAGGGCGTCGGTCATGGCCTCCATGCGCACCTGATCGAGGTGCTTGCGCAGGCGGGTGACTTCGCGGGATGATTCGGACAGGCGGCCTTCCAGGACACTGTGCTGGCTGAGCACACGGGTCGTGGCGGCGGTAAGGCTTTCGACCAGGCCCTTCAGGGCGGAGGCGTCGACGGCGCTCATGCTCTTGCGCGCGCCTTCCAGGGTCTCGCCGTAGGATTTCTGCGCCTTTTGGGCCTCGACAATCACCTCGGTGATCGAGGCCAGTTCGCGGGTCAGCTTGACACCGGCGTCGCGGACTTCGTCATTGAGCTTCAGGCGTGCGATGAACTTGCCGGCCAGGCTTTCGGAGACGTCTTCGGTAATGGTTTCACCGGCCTTGAGCAGGCGATGGATTTCCTGAGCCAGGGCGCCTTCGGGATCACCGGCGACATAGAGCCAGAGTTCGTAGTTGAGCGGTGTAGGCCATACCCCGTGTTCCTGCATCAGTCGCAGCGCTTCACCCGCCAAGGCGTAGGCGGATGGGCTTCTGACGCTGATTTCTATATCTTTGCTCATCAATCCCTCTGGCATCCCACTGTGGGGGTGTCACTTATGGCTGTGACAGGGATGACTTTAGAGTAATTGTTCTGACAGGCGGTTAACGCCGTTAGATTTTTTCAAGCGTCGGACTTGGGAGCGTTACCACGCATCATGAAGGCTGGCATATGCTCGCCGAATGGGCTGTCGACCTTGGGGCGGCTCATTGTTTTTTCTAGCTTTTTGTCTTTCCGTACCGGTTTTTCGGCAGGCGCCTCAACCGTCGCGGGGACAGGCGTGGGCGCTTCTTTTTTGGGTTGAGGCGATTCTTTTCTGGGCCGTGGCGCCGGTTTTTCCACCGGTTTCATGTCGGCCATCGATTCATGGTTCGGCTTGGGCTTGTGATCACGATCACTACGCCCGCGCGGCTTGGCTGATTCGCGGCGCGGACGGGCGGGCGAATCACTAAGCGCGCTGTAGTCGATGTCGAGCTCGAGGACGGCCGGCTCTTTTTTGATCAGCTTGACGACCTTGTCGTAGTTTTTCTCGTCACCCGGCGACAGCAGAAGGTAGGTTTCGCCCAAACGTCCGGCGCGGCCGGTACGGCCGATGCGGTGGACATAGTCGTCGGCGTGGATGGGGGCGTCGAAATTGAAGACGTGGCCGACGGCGGGAATGTCGAGGCCGCGTGCGGCGACGTCGGACGCGACCAGAAGGGTCAGATCGCCCTTGCGGAAGGATTCGAGCGTGCGCATGCGCAGGCTTTGGTCGAGGTCGCCGTGGATCGGCGCGGCATTAAAGCCGTGGGTGCTCAGCGACTTGGCGACGATGTCGACGTCGGTCTTGCGGTTGCAGAAGACGATGCCGTTCTTGATGTCGAGTGTGTTCAGCAGGGCGCGCAGGGCGATTCGCTTGGCGCGGACGTCCTTATGCGGAACGCGCAGGACGAACTGGCTGATATTTTCGCTGGTGGAGGCTGGGCGCGAGACTTCGATACGCAACGGATTGCGCAGGAACTGCTCGGTCAGGCGGGTGATTTCCGGCGGCATGGTGGCGGAAAAGAACAGGGTCTGGCGCGTCGGCGGCGTCAATTTGAAGATACGTTCGATATCGGGGATGAAACCCATGTCGAGCATGCGGTCGGCTTCGTCGACGACCATGATCTGGACGCCGTTGAGCATGACCTTTGAGCGTTCGAACAGGTCGAGCAGGCGGCCTGGCGTGGCGATCAGGACGTCGACACCTTTATCCAGCTTTGCGACCTGGTCGGCCATCGAGACGCCGCCGATCAGCAGGGCCCAGTTGAGCTTATGGAACTTGGCGTACTTCTCGAAGGCTTCGGAGACCTGGTCGGCCAGTTCGCGGGTGGGTTCCAGGACGATGGCGCGCGGCATGCGGGCACGCGAGCGGCCGGCGGCCAGGCGCTCGATCATCGGCAGGGTGAAGGCTGCGGTCTTGCCTGTGCCGGTCTGGGCGATGCCCAGGATGTCGAGGCCAGTCAGCGCGACGGGAATCGCCTGCTCCTGGATGGCGGTGGGCGTGTCGTAGCCGGTTTCGGCTATGGCCTTGAGGACGGCTTCGCCCAGGCCCAGATCGGAAAATTTGGTCATGGCGTTCCCTGTGCTACTTCGCGCCGCACAAGTAAAGAAAAAGATGTGGATTACGTGTCGGGGTTTGGGGCCTGTGGCCCCAAGACTTCTACTTTCTTTCTGCTTTTGGGCCTTAAGGCTCCAAAAGCAGAAAGAAATAAGAGCTGGGGCCGGAAGCCCCAGACCCCATCACGTGATCACACGTCGAGATCTTCTGCTGCAAACTCGGCGTGATCCTGAATAAACCGGAAGCGCAGTTCCGGCTTGCGGCCCATCAGGGTCTCGACCAGGTTCTCGATGTCTTCCTCATCGTGCGGCAAGGTGACCCGGGCCAGGGTCCGCGTCTTGGGATCCATGGTGGTTTCCTTGAGCTGGGCCGGCATCATTTCACCCAGGCCCTTGAACCGGCCGATTTCCGGTTTCTTGCCCTTGAAATGCTTGGCCAGTATCTCGGCGCGGTGGGCGTCGTCCTTGGCGTAATGCGTTTCCTTACCATGGCTGAGCCGGTACAGAGGCGGCATGGCCATGTAGAGGTTGCCATTGCGAATCATGGCCGGCATGGTGCGATAGAAGTAGGTGATCAGCAGGCTGGCAATGTGGGCGCCATCGACGTCGGCGTCGGTCATGATGATGATCTTCTCATAACGAAGATCCTCTTCTTTGAACCGCGCGCCGGGCTGGACACCGAGTGCCAGGCCCAGATCCGACAGTTCGGTATTGGCGCGCGCCTTGTCGCCCGTTGCCGAAGCCACGTTTAGGATCTTGCCACGCAGCGGCAATATGGCCTGGGTATTGCGGTTACGGCCCTGCTTGGCGGAGCCGCCGGCCGAATCACCTTCGACGATGAACAGTTCGGTCCCGATGGCGTCCTGACGGGCGCAGTCGGCCAGCTTGCCTGGCAGACGCAACTTGCGGGTTGCCGAAGCGCGCGCGACTTCCTTGTCCTTGCGGCGCTTGAGGCGGTCTTCCGCCTTTTCGATGATGAACAGCAGCAGCTTTTCGGCCTGCTTCGGCGATCCAGTCAGCCAGTGGTCAAAGGGGTCGGCCAGGGCGCGCTCGACCAGGCGGGCAGCGTCGCTGGAGGACAGGCGGTCCTTGGTCTGGCCCTGGAATTCCGGATTGCGGATGAAAACCGAGATGACGATGCCGGCATTGGCGGCGACGTCTTCGGCGGTAATCAAACCGCCGCGCTTTTCGCCGGTCATGTCGGCATAGGCCTTCAGCGAACGGGTGAGGGCGGCGCGCAGGCCGGCCTCGTGCGTGCCGCCGTCAGGGGTCGGGATGGTGTTACAGTAGGACTGGACGAAGCTGTCATGATCGTCGAAGCCCGCCGCCGACCAGACAACGGCCCACTCGACCGCGCCGGCGTCATCCTTGCGTTCGACGCGGCCGGAGAAGATTTCCGACAGGGCTTCGGTGCCCTGGATACGCTCGGCCACATAGTCGGCCAGGCCGTTCGGGAAAAAGAACTTGTCTTCCGGCGGCGTCTGGTCGTGGATCTGCGACGGGGCGCATTTCCAGTTGATCTGGACGCCGCGGAACAGATAGGCCTTGGCCTTGGCCATGCGATAGAGGCGGGCGGGCTTGAAATTGATATTCGGGCCGAAAATCTCGATGTCGGGCAGGAAGCGTATCCGGGTGCCACGCTTCTTCGAAGGCTGGACCTGCTCGATCGACGCCAGGCTGTAGCCGCGGGCAAAGTTCTGCTGCCACTCAAAGCCGTCACGCCACACCGTGACCTCCATACGCTCCGACAGCGCATTGACGACCGAAGCCCCGACACCGTGCAGGCCGCCCGATGTCGCATAGGCCTTGCCCGAAAACTTCCCGCCCGTATGCAGGACGGTCATGATGACTTCCAGGGCCGACTTGTCAGGATGCTTGGGGTGCGGATCGACCGGAATGCCCCGGCCATCGTCACGGACGCTGAGATAACCATCGGCGTCGTACTCAACCCAGATCGACTTAGCGTGATTGGCCACCGCCTCATCCATCGCATTGTCGAGGACTTCGGCAAACAGGTGGTGCAGCGCCTTTTCATCCGTGCCGCCGATATACATGCCGGGGCGCAGGCGGACGGGCTCCAGACCCTCCAGCACCTCGATGCTGGACGCGCTGTAGTTCGAATCGGTCGTGTGCGGTACGGGTTCGGGCGGTTTCACGGGATTGGATGCGACCAGTTTGGGCTCGGAACGTTTAGGCGCCGGTGTTTCGGCCGGCGGTGCACTTGGCGATTCTGGGCCCGGATTGAACAGATTGGGTTGGGGAGTCGTGGACGTCATAAACTCTACAATGCAGTGATTCGTTTCAGATCAAGTAGATCAAACACAGAACTTCGCAAGGGTATAAACAAGAAAAAGGCCGCAGATCCCGGGGACCTGCGGCCGATTATTTTCAGCAGAAGCTGAGTGGCTTAGAAAGCGGCCTTCAGCGTGGCGTACAGGTTGTTCGGCAGCTTGGAGGCTTCCGAATAACGCACGTCCAGCGACAGGTGCTCGTTGATGGCGTAAGCAACACCGGCGTTCCAGGTCGTGTAACCAGCGGCTTCATAGTTGCCCATGGCGCCCGAGACGGACCACTTGTCGGTGATCGGATAAGCAGCGTTCACTTCGTAGTACGGATCTTCCAGGGTTTCGCTGGGGAGATAGAAGGCGGCGCCGATCGTGCCCTTGCCCATCGGGTGGCTAACGGCGGCCTTCAGTTCGCCGACGTTGAAGTCGCACGCGTCGCACTGGCCGGGATAGGTGTAGTAGATGATGCCGAAGTCGAAGGCGAAATCGCCGGCCGAAGGGGTCAGGCCCATATACAGGTCGAGTTCCGTGTTGGCCGTATCCGGACCGAAGTCAACGTTCGAACCCCAGGCGCCGGCATAGAAGATACCCTTTTTGTAGTCGACGCCGCCTTGCAGCGCGCCACCGTCACCGTTTTGCGAAACGCCGCGCCAAACGTAGTTGTTGGTCAGTTCGATGTTGTAGCTCAGGCTGCCGGCATCATCTTGGGCCATAGCAGCCCCGGCAAACAAAGCGCTGATGGCAACAGCGGCGACAAGAAGAGTCTTTTTCATGGTTAGAATCCCAGTTCCTTGGTTACAGCCGGCTTAACACGGATCCGGCATTTGTTCAGTTTAGGCGTGTTGGTAAAACCCAGATTAATGTAGCAAAAAAACCGGCCCGGTATAGTCCCCACTGGTCGTTTCGCAACGCTTTGATGCAAATTTACCACGTCTAATTCAAGGGTTTACGGCGATTCTATCGCCCGGCCAAAACACACCTGACAGGTGAAAGCCGATCTCCGTGTAACCGTCCGGAGCCGGAGGTTTTTCAGCCTCGGCAAATATTGTCATATAAAATTCAATAAAAACAACACCATTTTGGTGCGCCGCGGTATCGCAGGCGCGAAAAGGCCCAGCCCGTCCCAAAACGCGGGACGGGCTGGGCCGGAACAAAAGGGCCCAAAAATTAGAATGCGGCCTTAAGCGTCACAGCAATCCGTGGCTTCGAAGGCGTGATCCATTCCGGAATATTTGTGTCCGAGAATCGGCCATCGATCGAAAACTTGGAGGAGATTGCGTAGGTCAGGCCGATATTGCCGGTCGAGTACTTGGCGCCGCCCAGATTCTGTTCACCCAGGGCGCCCGAAACGCTGAGCTTGTCGGTGATCGGATACGAGCCGTTCACTTCGTAATAGGTGGTCGAGCCATAGTCGAGGTTGTCGTAGAAGGCGGCGCCGATCGTGCCCTTGGGCAGGGCGTAGGTGACAGCGGCCTTGGCTTCGGTCGAGTTCAGACCATCGACGCCGTACTGGTAGGTGATGACACCGACATCGAACGTGAACTTGTCGACGACCGGCTTGATGCCGGCATAGAGGTCGACTTCATAGGTGTGGCCGAACGAGACGTTCGACGCCCAGGTGCCAGCGTAGAACATGCCGTTGGAATAGTCGATGCCGCCCGAAATGGCGCCGTCGCCATCGGTTTGGCTGATGCCGCGGAAGACGTAATCATTGGTGGCAGCCAGGTTGTAGCTGACGGTGCCTTCGGCCGAAGCGGAACCGGCGACGGCAATGGCGGCCACCGCAGCGACGGCCAACAGGAACTTTTTCATTTTTTCATCCTCAGATGGGAGTTGTGTGCCAAACCCGATCCGAAGCGCTTCCCCTGCGTCGTCTTATGTAATCTTTTGCAGTGCAGCGAGATTTACATAAATATGACAGTCTTCCAAGGGGTGTGGCCAACTAACCCATAACTGTGCCCAAAAGTACACACGCCTTGTGACTAACTCGCCGCATCGGTGAGCTGACCGCTTATCCACAAACAAAAACAGGGCGCTTCCGAAGAAGCGCCCTATCTCTTTTGTGCAACAGTTTATGATTGGGTTAAGTAGGCTTAGTGATCCATGACTTCGTCGTGTTGCGACGCGTCCAGACCCGCTTCTTCGTCCGCTTCCGAAACCCGCAGGCCGGTCGTGAACTTGCAGATGATCAGGATGAGGAGCGTACCGACGGCAGACCACAGGATGGTGACGCCGAGGCCGAAGAGTTGCTTCATGACCTGTTCCATGCCGTGGCTGCCGAGCGAGTTGACAGCCGGATCAGCCAGGAAGCCGGTCAGGACAGCGCCCAGGAAACCGCCGGCGCCGTGGATGCCGAAAGCGTCGAGCGAGTCGTCATAGCCCAGCAGCTTCTTGATCCAGGTAGCCGAGATGTAGCAAACCGGACCAGCCAGCAGACCACAGATCATGGCGCCCATCGGATTGACGAAACCGCAGGCCGGGGTGATGACGACGAGGCCAGCGACCATGCCCGACAGAATGCCGACCAGCGAAGGCTTGCCGCGGAAGATCCATTCGACGACCTTCCAGGAGATACCGGCCAGGCAGGTGCAGAGGATGGTGTTCAGCAGAGCGGCCGAAGCGATACCGTCACCCGACCATTCCGAACCGGCGTTGAAGCCGATCCAGCCGACGAACAGCAGCGAAGCGCCGACCATGATGAAGATGACGTTGTTCGGCGCCATGTTTTCCGAGCCGTAACCCTTGCGGCGGCCGAGGAACAGAGCAGCGACGAGACCAGCCACACCTGAGTTGCAGTGAACGACGGCGCCACCGGCGAAGTCGAGGACACCCTTTTGAGCGAGATAACCACCGCCCCAGACCATGTGACAGATCGGCGCGTAAACGATGATCGACCACAGAACCATGAACAGCAGCAGGCCCGAGAACTTCACACGTTCGGCGAAGGCGCCGGTGATCAGGGCAGGGGTGATGATGGCGAAGGTCAGCTGATAGGCGATCCAGGTATATTCCGGGATCGTCGGCGTGACACTGTAGGCCGTTGTCGGCGTGACCGCTTTCAGCAACAGATTGTCGAAGCCGCCCATAAACAGGTTCACGGTCTCAGCCGAGAACGGACCGATTGCAGAGGCGTTGACACCGAAAGCCATCGAATACGAAATGGCCCACCACACAACCGCGACCACACAGGTCACAGCCACGGACTGGGTCACCGTCGCAACGATGTTCTTACGACGCACCATACCGCCGTAGAACAGCGCCAGACCCGGGAGGGTCATCATCAGCACCATGGCGGTACAGAAGATCAGATAGGTCGTATTGGACGTATCCAGCGCGAGTTCTTTTTGGGATCCCAGCAAAGCGGGCGCTTCGACAGCAGCAGGAGCAACCGCTTCCTCAACCGACGCAGCGGCTTCGGAAACGGCAGCTTCGGCCGAGGCGGGCGCCGCGTCCTGGGCAAAAGTAACACTGGCAGCGGGGGCCACCAGAAGAAGAGCAGCGACCGCAGCGGCTACTCTGGAGAATTTGGTCCACGTTTTCAAAGTATCCCCCTTGGATAAGTGGATATTGCACGTGCTCACAGTGCCGTGACTTCGGGGGATCGCAAAGAAGTTTGTGAGGTTAACAAAGCATCAAGCCGGAACGCAGGGAGCTTTGCGTCATTTATGTGTCAAAATGTGGCCTGTGAGGCCGTAAACCCCACATTTTGATGTCGTTGAAAATGAAACTATTTTAGTTGCCGCGGAAACTTAAAATCGCATATCGTTTGGGAAACGATTACGCTGCGCTGCAATATGAAAACAGGCCGCCCTTATATGGGGCGGCCTGTAGCAGATAGGAACCGAAGTGGCAAGCCGCAAGGGCCGGCCGGTGATTCGGAAACTTTATATTCGTCCGGAAGACCAAGGCATGGTGCCCGGTCTTCCGGCCGAACCTAGCACTTGTAGTACATCTCGAATTCGATCGGATGCGGACGCAGTTCGAGGTTCATGACTTCTTCCATCTTCAGGTCGATGTAGGAATCGATGAAGTCGTCGTCCATGACGCCGCCCTTTTTCAGGAAGGCGCGGTCCTTGTCCAGGTTTTCCAGGGCTTCACGCAGGCTGCCGCAGACTTCCGGGATGTTCTTTTGCTCTTGCGGGGGCAGGTGGTACAGGTCCTTGTCCGCCGGTGCGCCCGGATCGATACGGTTTTCGATACCGTCGAGACCGGCCATCAGCAGGGCGGTGAAGGTCAGGTACGGATTGCCCATCGGATCGGGGAAGCGGGCTTCCAGGCGCTTGCCCTTCGGCGACGACACCCACGGAATACGGATCGAGGCGGAACGGTTGCGGGACGAATAGGCCAGCTTGACCGGGGCTTCGTAACCCGGGACCAGGCGCTTGTAGGAGTTGGTCGTCGAGTTCGAGAAGGCGTTGATCGCCTTGGCGTGCTTGATGATGCCGCCGATGTACCACAGGCACATGTCGGACAGGCCGGCATACTTGTCGCCGGCGAACAGGGGCTTGCCGTCTTTCCAGATCGACTGGTGAACGTGCATGCCCGAACCGTTGTCACCGAACAAGGGCTTGGCCATGAAGGTGGCCGTCTTGCCATAGGCATGAGCGACGTTCTGCACGACGTACTTGTAGAGCTGCAGGCGGTCGGCCATGGTCAGCAGGTCGGAGAACTTCAGACCCAGTTCGTGCTGGGCGGGCGCCACTTCGTGGTGGTGCTTTTCCGGCTCCATGCCCATTTCGCCCATGACGGCCAGCATTTCGCCGCGCAGATCCTGGCACGAATCGATCGGATTGACGGGGAAGTAGCCGCCCTTCGGGCCAGGGCGGTGGCCCATATTGCCTTCAGGATAGACCTTGGCCGAGTTGTGCGGGAATTCGGTCGAGTCGAAAGCGTAGCCGGTATTGTCCGGGGTGATCGACCAGCGCACGTCGTCGAAGATGAAGAATTCGGCTTCAGGACCGAAATAGGCGATATCGCCCACGCCGGCCGACTTGAGGTACGACAGGGCCTTCTTCGAGATCGAGCGCGGATCGCGGTTATAGGGATCGTTGGTGTCGGGATTCACGACGTCGCAGAACAGGAACAGGGTCGTCTGCTGATAGAAGGGGTCGATATAGGCCGTCTTCAGGTCGGGACGCAGCTTCATGTCCGAATCGTTGATCGCCTTCCAGCCGGCGATCGACGAACCGTCGAACATGGTGCCGTCATCGAGGAAGTCGGTATCGACCAGGTCGATATCGAAGGTCACGTGTTGCAGTTTGCCGCGCACGTCGGAGAAGCGAACGTCGACATACTTGACGTCCTTGTCCTTGATGAGCTTGAGAATGTCGGCAGATGTCATATTTTGACGCCCCATGAAGCCAGTGAATTATTGAAGAGGTCTAGACCGCCTGCGGCCCGGACTCTCCGGTTCGGATGCGAACGACGTCGGTAACGTCGCTCACGAAGATTTTGCCGTCGCCGATCTTGCCCGTGCGCGCCGCGGTCTGGATGGCCTCCAGGGCGGCGGGAGCAAGGTCGTCGGCCACGACCAGTTCGATCTTGATCTTCGGCAGAAAATCAACAACGTATTCGGCGCCTCGGTAAAGCTCCGAGTGACCTTTCTGGCGGCCGTAGCCCTTGGCCTCCAGTACAGTCATCCCTTGCACCCCGATTTCCTGAAGGGCTTCCTTCACTTCATCGAGCTTGAAGGGTTTAATGACGGCTTCTATCTTTTTCATGAGCTATCCATAAAACTTTTAGACCGTTCAACGTCGTAACTTGTTTGCATTGCGCAAGATTGCAAGCCGTTTCGATAAGGAAAGGCTCACATGGCTGTAAAAAACGATTACGATGCGTGAACGCACGGGCTCCGGCTTTAGACCCGGCAGGGCCTAATTTCAAAGGGAAATTGCGTTTTAACTCAGATTCGCCGTGCACAAAGGGAAAATTTACCCGAATCGCTCCGCGCCGC
The DNA here is from genome assembly GCF_056404555.1 of Asticcacaulis sp. P2_C5. Taxonomy (NCBI): domain Bacteria; kingdom Pseudomonadati; phylum Pseudomonadota; class Alphaproteobacteria; order Caulobacterales; family Caulobacteraceae; genus Asticcacaulis; species Asticcacaulis sp. P2_C5. Next base: position 109,014 of record NZ_JBFUDU010000009.1, on the reverse strand, counting down.
ACCTCACAACGGGATATCCGGTCTCAATTGCAATTATCCTGGCGCCCTGTGGCCCTACAGTCGCGCCATCAACGGCGATCTCCGCGGCATTGCTGCGCTGCGGTGGAGTGTCGACGCCATATTGAATTGCCTCTTCCCGTCACTTTACGGGGAGAGGCCGGCGCGGCGCGCCGGGTGAGGGGCATTCTACTACAGGTGCAACTGTCTAGTCAGCGGGCCGGTTGCCCCGCCCCACCCACCGAGTGGTATAGGTCTTTGTTTTTCTTATACTCCACCGCCACGCGGGGGAGCGGGGCGCCCCGTGGCGTGGCGCGGCGCTCGCGCCTCTTCGGCGCGTAAGCCGTGACGGTGGGGGGCTTATCGTCTGCGCATCCTGTCTGGACAGTTTCAACTAGCCAGTCCTCCACCGTAGCGAAGCGTTACGGGGGAGGTGTCGCCGCTTGTCGGCGACGGAGGGGGGCAACTCCGCTACATAGGCAACGGTTCGGTCGACGGCCTCCAATGCTCAACGCCGCTTGGACTCCGGCGGATCATTAAATACCGGCCCGTAATCACTGCGAAGACCGGCCTTACGCACCGCTTCCAAACTGAGAATCGACAGAATCTTCGGCACGTCACCATGGCCGGGGAGGGGGCGGGCGTCGATGTCGTAACGATGCTCTCCGACGTTAAAGGCGGCTAGGTTCTGCGGATCCTTATGGGCCTGAAGCGGCTGGTCTATGCCCTCGACCTGGACCCAGGCACTTTCGTAGAGACGGAAACTCATGACAACTCCACCAATGTAAAGGGCGCCTTGAACGTCATCGGTGACCGTTTCAAAGACGGACTGCAGCCCACTGTATCAGGAAAACTGCGGCGCGGGCGCATTAAGCGCCAATGCGTATCTTATGGGGTGCGCGTGACGATTCGGTAAGCCCGCCGGCGCCCGGCAATTTTATTTATTCCTGGCTCTGAAAAGATGGTGCGGATGAGAGGACTCGAACCTCCACGCCTTGCGGCGCTGGAACCTAAACCCAGTGCGTCTACCAGTTCCGCCACATCCGCAGGTCCAAGCCGCGGTTCTTGGCTGAAAGTGGCAAAGAGGTCAAGGGAATGATACGGTGGGAGGTGCCAATAGCGGGGAATAAGTACGGAAGTCCAACAAACTGTCACCGTAATTCCATTCGCAATTCCGATACCGGAAAGGCGATTCAATGCATATACTTGGACTGGTCGCTGTGATCAGTTTCCTGTTTTACTCAGCCATTTGAGAGTGCGATGAATCTCCTAGAATCCCTCGGCGCAACGCAGGTCGATCTATCCGAACTGAGCGATTTGCTGTTGCGGTTCTACGGCCACGCGTCCTACCCATCGGACAGACAAGTGACCTTTGGGCGCGACCACGACGCCTGCGCGCTACAACTCATTTTCTCCAAGAGGGGTGCGTTGACGGGCCTTACGAGGGGACCCGATTTGCGTGATGGTGATTTAGACGCCATCCGCCAACTTATTGCCGACGAACTCCTCGCACCGGGGCCAACGCTTGTGGCACGAATAATCGGATTTTCTGCCTTCCCAACCACTGGCTATTTCCGGTGGGGTGATGATTTTCAGATTGTCCCCGTGCCTTCCGAGGCCCCGAAACCCGATCAGTTTATTGCCGAGCATCCGTTCATCTTTGAAGCCAAGATTTCCGGCCCCCTGCAAATGCTTGTAACCATGAAGCGCGGTTCAAAACGGCTGCGCAAGCTGGAACTTGCCCTCACACCGCTTATGGCTCTTGGCTTCCATTTTCAGAGCGCCAGCGGCCATAAAAATTGGGTGTACGGTTCCACCGAGCACGGCGTCGGCCCCAGCCAATATCGACAAGCGGGTTACTGGTATGAAGGCTTCTCAGGCATGTCCAATGACTTCACGCCCCTCGACGGGTTAGAACCAATGCCTGCGCGGCCATTCCAGGACTTCTACACAGGAAACTATATCACCGTTGGCGACGTGCATCATATTTCGGATTCTTTGGAAATTGCTCTCCATCAACTCAGCATGTTGCCCGAACTGGCTTGGGAAAAATATGAGCGGGCCGCATTCTGGTATCAGAACGCGCGGGACAGTTGGAAGCGATCACGATCAGCTAGTTACAACGCCTTTGTATGCGCGATAGAGGCGCTGATGCCGCCTGGCATGGATGAGCGCTGCGGAACCTGTAATCAACGAACCGGCAAGGGACCGACCGCTCGTTTCCGTGAGTTTTTAGACGAATACGTCCCGCCGCATCCAAGCGACGCACGCACCCGATCCGAATTCTACCGCGTACGCTCGCTCCTGGCTCACGGCAGCATTGTCCTTGAAGACGATCTCAATACGTTTTCGATGTCCGTTCGTGGCGCCGACGAACAAACCCGCCTTCGCGACCTCAGTTGCCTAGTGCGTATCGCTATCTACAACTGGCTGATGCACCAGCCATATGTAGCGGCACCGTCTGCTGCGGGAACGAATCAGTAACGATTTCCGCCCGCCATTCAGCAGGCGCTGCTTTGTCTGACATAAAGGGCGGCGATGGCCAGTGCATCTTATTCGGTCCGTTGTGGCAGAGAGAACGCGACTCAGGCATAAACTTTCGGAACTTACGGAGGATACCCATGCGTAAAACGTTGGCCCAACGAATGAAGCCGGACGCTTTTGAACGAAAGCATAGCTCCGAAATTCAGCATACTGAGAAGGCATTAGAGGTTTTACGGTCTGAGATCGTTCTTTGGGGGGAAAGCAACGCCAGAATCCTAAGTTACATTGACGGATTGCTTGACGATGTCGAAAATGGACACGGGTCTCTCCAAGAAGTTAAGGACGAGGTTAAAACTCTCGCTCATTACGTCCAAAATCAAAACCGACAGTTAGCTGAGATCAATTGAACGGTAACAAGAGTGGCATTTGCGCTAATCATGGTCTCTGCTACGGCTTTCGAGTGCATCGAGAAACACTTGAACAGCATGGACATCTTCCTCAGAGTGCTGTTTTTCTCGCACGATCCTCTCTAATCCAGCTTTGAATAAGGCTTGGTCAAAAAGTTCGGTGTCGCCTGGTAGTGTCGCGCGAATGTTCCTTTTCGCTACCCGATCATTTAGGCCGCCGCTAAATCCACCCATACCCTGAGACCAAGATTCGCTTGTTAACGCCTTCGCTATGGCAATAAGCGCAGCATCCTCTTTCATGGCCTCTGAAAGCCATGCTTTCATTTCTGTGCCGTTGTCATCGCTAAACTCGCGCCAGCGGTAGATGTTTGAAAACAGGTTGTTGCTTTGGATAAGAGCGCCGCCGGTCGCTGCTTCCCGCAACCTTGCCAAAGCCCGTTGCTTTAAATCCGCGATAGCATCAGGCGAAACCAGACATTTTTCGTGGGGATTGTTAGCCGGTTCGCCATCACGCTTAACGTAATCACAAACGGCTGAATCAACGAAGTCCACTAACCAATCAAGTGATGCACGCCCGAGAGCAGCTTGATAAAGGGTAGTGCGCTCTTCAATGGAAAAACGATCTTCCGTCAGTCGCCTCATGAGCCAGTGAACCCTAAGCGGCGTATTTCCGAACGAGAATCCTTTCTCTGAATCTTGATCGTGACTTATTTCATCAACGATGGCGAACACTCCAGCCAGAAAAGGCGTGACTTTGTCCTTTTCAATCTGCCTGGCGTGCGAAGTGAGTTCATCAAGAAGCACAGGCACCATAGTTTTTCCGCTTTTACGTAAGCGATGGCTCGCCCCACGAAATGCCCCTTTGACAAATTCGATGTCGTCCGCCTTATCAATAATTTCCTGCAATTCCTTTGTCGGAATAGCTTCTTCGCTCAGTGACAGCCTGAAATAAGTGTCAAAATGCTTACCGACACAAACGCGTCGCGCTGCATCCCACTGCCGGGTGAACCCGCCGTCATAAATGACTTCCTCTAAGGCTGGGAACAAGCGTAGGAGAACAACCCTGGCCGTGTCTCTATGTGTTGGATCAAGTTGCTCAATAAAGCGGTTAAACCTCGCTTCGTTTCGATAATCCTGGCGATTGAAACCTGTCGATCCTGTGACGATTTCTTTGCTCAATTTGATCGCATTGTAAAGCTTCGGCTCATATAGCCGTAGAGTTTCCAGCGCCACAAAATCGGCCTTGTCGATCTCATTGTTCACAGCCGCCCAAGTCACGGTCATAGCATTTATCAGCCTCGTAACGTGCCTCGGCGTCAGAAGGAACGGCGCTACAGCATCATAAAAGACATTCATAAAGCGTACGATTTCGATATCGGCAACCGGCCCGCAAATGCGCTCTACCCCCGCCAATAACGCATTGTTTAGATCAGTCTGTATGGGTGATGGCAGTTCAAAGCTGGCCTGTATTATCTTCTCTAGGAAATGCGGGCCTTCAGACGGATAACGCTGCTGAACGGCGGCATCCGCCAGTTCACGGTCGAAAACGAGTAGGTACATCACATTCGGCAAACGTCCTGCCGACTTTACCAATCGAAAGATGGCAAGTGCTTCGTCGGCTGAGAGTCGGTCTATATCATCAATTATGACCAGAAAACGCTGCTGCTGCTCCTGCAATACTTTCGATAATTTCGCAAAGGTCTTTTCTAAAGGATCTTCCTCAGGGAAAAACCGCTTAGTAAAATCAGCGCCTCCGCTGACAAGTGGCCCTAACAGGCCTCCTCCGGGTGCGAAGGATACCGCGGCTCCCAATACCGGACCTGCCTGCAGCATGTGCTTACCCAGCGCCGGGATCAAATTTTTGAACTTCTCGCCGAGGGTCACTTTTAGCGTGCTGTTGAGTTCCTGAAAAAACGCCAGCGTCAGCGCTTCTTCGCCCCGGTACCACCAGCATTTGAAATCCAGGATAGATAGCTTTGAACCGCTCTGCGCATCCAGTTCATTGCGAATAAGATTAATCGCGCTGCTTTTCCCAGCCCCCCATGCACCGTTGATCGCTATTGTTGTCCCGATGGGGGCCGATATATCTTGGATGCTTTTAGCGATTGCTCGGGCAAATGGCAAAATGCCGTATTGATCGTCGTTCGCGGTTTCAATCGGACTGTCGTTAAAGAATCGAGACATCGCACAGCTCCCGTTTTTTTCTTTGTGATACCTGTCCGCCGAAGCGACAAGAGTAAGTGTAAAAGATTTGCGCACTATTAGGGCGTGTCCATTCTCAATCGCCTTGATATCTCGGCTATGGCGCTTAGCCCCTTGCGCCCGCGGGGAGCTGGAATGAACGATGCACGACCGTCGTTGGCTATAAAATGGCAGCAACGGATTACATGACAGGTTATCAATTGCACAATTAGTGGTGATCAAACAGGTTTCGCCGCGCCCCGCATCTGGTGCGGGTCGGCACATTCCTGACGTACCTTGACAGGTATCCCATGCCATAACGGCCAGATGAGCAGGCCGAAGGTGAAACCTTGCCTCGCCATCAGCTCTCGGCGTCGATTTGGCGACTGTGTTCGCGCTCGCCTTCGCTGTTGCAGATAAGGACGTTAAATGAAGTTTGCTCTCACACCGCTCGCGCTTTCGGCGCTTCTCGTCGGAGTCACTACGACCTCGACAAAGGCGGAGTCGCCGCCCGCTCCGCCGGTTGCGCAAACGGCTTCGCATGATTTCGACTTCGAGGTCGGGCGGTGGCGCGTCCACCATCGCATCCTCCGAAACGGCCAGTGGATTGCATTCGATGGCGTTTGCAGCGACCGACTCGCCGTCGACGGCAGTGTGAATATCGAAGAACACACCTTCAATCGGCCCGCCGGCGTGACCTATGGCGTGGCCGTGCGAGCGTATGACCCACAGACCGGCACCTGGGCGATCTGGTGGATCGACTCGCGACAACCGCATTCGCCCATGGATCCGCCCGTCATCGGCCGCTTTGAAAATGGCGTCGGACGTTTTTATTCCGAAAGCACTGTCGACGGACATACGACGCGAACACGCTACACATGGTCCGACATCACACATGAGACTGCGCGCTGGGAACAGGCCACGTCCGAGGACGACGGGCAGACCTGGGCGACCAACTGGATCATGGACTTCGAGCGAATTTCTTGAGCGGACCGACCTCCACGGGGTTGCACCGCCATCCAACCTTTCCGGACTGCGAAATGTTTGAATAGATTTCGTATTTGACCAAATGATTTTCGCATTTGGCCAAGATGATTCTGCTGCCACAGGATAAAACATGACCTGAAACGCGACGTGCAGACGATCGCGGTCAGGGAGCCTTTTCATGCAGATCACGGCCGCTGTCGCTCGCGTTCAGGGCGGACCTCTATCCCTTGAAACCCTGACGCTCGAGGCACCGAGGGACAACGAGATCCTGGTCAAGGTCACGGCGACCGGCGTGTGCCATACCGATCTGGTCGTCCGCGATGGCAAGTTGCCGACGCCCTTGCCGGTTGTGCTGGGTCATGAAGGGGCGGGTGTCGTCGCCGCAGTTGGCCGCACCATCACCAAGGTGAAGGTCGGCGATCCCGTTGTCATGACCTTCAATGCCTGCGGCCGTTGCCCCAGTTGCCAGGACCATCACGTCAGCTACTGCCACGAATTTTTCCCACGCAATTTCTTTGCGATGCGCAGCGATGGCACCAGCGCCTTGTCGAAAAATGGCGAGACCGTCCACGGCAATTTCTTCGGCCAGTCGTCCTTTGCCACCTTCGCCATCTGCCATGAGATCAATGTCGTCAAGGTGCCGGACGACGTGCCGCTGGACCTGCTGGGCCCATTGGCCTGCGGTATCCAGACCGGCGCAGGCGCCGTGATGAACGCCTTGAAGGTCGGCGCAGGCAAGTCGTTCGTCGTGTTCGGCACCGGGTCGGTGGGGCTTTCGGCGGTAATGGCAGCAAGGGTCGTGGGCGCGGCGACCATCATCGCTGTCGATATGAACGACGACCGGCTGGCCCTGGCGAGAGATCTTGGGGCGACGCATGTCATTAATCCCGGCCAGAATCCCGGCAAGTCCGATGCCGTCGAAGAGGTGATGAAGATCACCGGCTACGGTGTCAATTTCGCGCTCGACACGACCGGGCTGCCCACCGTCATCCGCTCAGCGGTGTTGAGTCTCGCCCCCATGGGCGCTTGTGGCATATTGGGCGCTTCGCCGCCCGACTGGGATATCAGCCTCAACGAGACCCACTTCATGAGCGGCGGGCGCCGGCTGCAGGGCATTGTCGAGGGCGAGTCCGATCCGGACATCTTCATTCCCATGCTGATCGATCTGTATAAGCAGGGGCGTTTCCCCTTCGACCGCCTGGTGACCTTCTACGGGCTCGACGAGATCAATGACGCCATCCACGACTCGGAAAGCGGCAAGACCATAAAACCCATCGTGCGCATGGCGGCGGCGGAGTAGGCGGAACCCATGTCCAGGCAACAACTCGACTTCATTCTGCGCATTGCCGCGGAAAACCCACCGCCGGAGGGCGCGACGCCCGACCAATTGCGCGCCTGGTTCGAAGCCAGCAATGCCCAAACGCCCGTCGCCGGCCATTGCCATATCGAGCGCGTGCCATGCGGACCCGTGGGTGGCGACCTGATTCATCCTTTCGGCGGCGATGAAACGAAACTGATTATCTATTATCACGGTGGCGGCTTCGTCTTTGGCTCCAGCCGTTCGCACCGGGTGATCGCGACGCACCTGGCCAGGGCAGCCGGTTGTCCCGTCCTGGCGCCGGACTATCGGCTGGCGCCGGAATATCCGGCGCCTGTCGCCCATGACGACGCCTATGTCGCCTATCAGTGGGCGTTGAACAAGGCCGGCGCGCCGGTGAAGGTCGCCTTGGCCGGGGATTCCGCCGGCGGCAACCTGGCCCTTGCGACAGCTGTCCGGGCGAAAGCGGCCGGAGATCGCCTGCCCGAGGCGCTTGTACTGATGTCGCCGGCGCTCGACCTGGCGGGGGAAGGCCAATCGCATCGCTCGGTGACGGATGCCCCGCTGCTCACCCCGCAACTGATGGCGATATTCAATGCCTGCTATATCGGCGACGGCGACCGCAAATCAGCGGCCGTGACGCCATTTTATGCCGACTTCAGCGGCCTGCCGCCCGCCCTGGTCCACGTCGGCAGCCGCGAGATCCTACGGGACGATTCCGTCACCGTCGTCGAGCGCCTGAAAAAGGCCGGGGTGCCCGCCGAGCTCAAGATCTGGGACGGCATGTGCCATTCCTGGCAGTTGTTCGCACCTATGCTCGATGAGGGTATGGCGTCAATCGACGAGGCCGGCGACTTTATCAAGGCCCGGTTGGCGTAACCCCAAGGGGTGTGGCCGGCGGCCATTGTGACAATCACGCATACACGTTTCGTTGCCCCGGGGCTCAATCATGAGCCCCGGGGCAACCCGTGCGCGCGCGGCGCCACCATCGCTGCCCTGGTAAATTCCATTCCCGAATTTCGTTTTTGACCAAGTCATTTTCGCATTTGCCCAAGACGACTGCGTGGTCGGAGAATAAATATAACTCATAACTAATAAGCACAGGGAAAAACACAATGCTCGTCCATTTGTCATGGAAGCGCCGGCTTCTTCTCACCTCGACCATTCTGGCGGCGCTGGCCGCTTCGCCCTATCTTGCGCATGCCCAAGACACTACCCAAGCTTCTGGCCAAAACGCGATGCAATCCAGTTCGGACGACCAGGTCATCGAGGTCGTCGTCACCGCGCAGAAGCGCAAGGAAAACGTCCAGTCGGTGCCGATTGCCATCACCGCCCTTAGCGCAATGGCGTTGCAGGACCGCGGCCTGACCAATGTCACCCAGATTTCCGACCTGTCGCCCAATATCCATATCGACAACGCGTCGCCCTTCGCCGGTTCGTCGCAGATCGTCAGCGCCTATGTTCGCGGCATCGGCCAGAACGATTTCGCGTTTAATATGGAGCCCGGCGTCGGACTCTATGTCGATGGCGTCTATTTCGCCCGCACGGTCGGCGCCGCCCAGGACCTGCTCGATATCGACCACGTCGAAATCCTCAAAGGGCCGCAAGGCACGCTTTTCGGCCGCAATACGATCGGCGGCGCCGTCAGCGTCGTCACTGCGGATCCGAAAAACAGTTTCGACTTCAAGTCCGAAGTCACAGCCGGCGCCTTCAGCCGTCTCGACGCGCGCGTCACGGTCGATATACCTCTGATCGACAACAAGCTCCTGTCGTCGGTGTCATTTTCGTCGAAGACCCGGGACGGTTACCAGAAACGCATCGCGTTTCCGGGTGCCTCGGCCTATGACACGGATCTCGGCAGATTCTACACCTCGGAGGCGCCAGGCGGCGACGACCGTCAGGGCAATGAAAATGCCCAGACCCTGCGCGCCAAGCTGTTATGGATCGTGTCCGACTCTTTCCGGCTGAACCTGTCGGTCGACGGCACCCGCGCCCGGGAAGAAGCGGCGCCGGAATCGCTGCTCGATGTCCAGGTCAACTATTCTGCGCCCGGTCCGCAACAGACCATCGCCACAATCTATAACGAATGCCTGATGGGCGCGCCCATTCCGATGTGTCAGAACATCGCCACCACAGGCTCGAACCTGGTTGGCGCCAACCGTTTGCCTTATGACAATCGCTTTGTGACGGGCGATATCGATACGACCTACGCCAAGGGCAGCAACTATTCGGACATCGACACCGGTGGGGCGGCGCTGACAGCGGACTGGACCTTGTCGGACACGCTCAAATTGCGTTCGATCAGCGGGTATCGCAGCCTTGTCGGGCGTTTCGGCACCGATCTCGGAGGCGCACCGTTCGTCGTCGGCGACACCTCCTTTACGATGAAGCAAAAGCAGGTTTCGGAAGAACTGCAATTGAACCTCACCGCTTTCGGCGGGCGCCTGAGATCCCTGGTCGGCGCCTATTATTTCCACGAAAGCGGCAGCCTGCTCGATACGGTGCCCTTCCTCGAAGGCCTGATCCAGGTTTACGGCCCGAACGATTTCCGCAATGAGTCCATTGCCGTCTTCACCCATAATAATTTCGACATCACCGACAAACTGTCGGTCACGGTGGGCGTGCGCTACACCCAGGAAGACAAGTGGTTCGACGGACGCCAGCAAGACCTCAATATGTTCGCGCTCAAGGCCGGCTATCCACAAGTCTTCTATCCCGACCAAAACGACCTGACGCTGATCTATCCGAAGGGGCCGCATTCAGTTCAGTTCAACAATGTGTCGTCGCGCCTGGGCGTCAATTACAGGTTCACGCCACGGGTCATGGCCTATGTGTCCTATGCCCAGGGGTTCAAGTCGGGTGGTTGGACGACGCGCCTGACCGCACCGACGATGGACAATATCGCGCCCGGCTTCACACCGGAGCTGGCCGATACCTACGAGTTGGGGATCAAGTCGGAACTGTTCGATCGCCATCTGCGCCTGAATGTCGCGGCCTTCGACACCGACTACCAGAATATGCAAGTCACAGTCACCCAGGGCGTGTCGCCGACCTTCTTCAACGGCGGTTCAGCGAAAATTCGCGGCGTAGAAATCGAAGCGACCGCCAGGCCGACAAGCGGGCTGACCGTCGATGCCTCGGTCGGCTATATCGATGCGCACTACACATCGATCACGGCGCCTTCCACCGGAACGGTCCTGTTGAACCTGAAGGACAAGCTGGTCAATACTCCGGACTGGACGGCCAATCTTGGTATCGCCTACCGTCAGGAAATCGGCAGCGCCGGCTGGCTGAAGTACCGGGTGGACTACAGCTTCAAGAGCGGTATGGCGAAAGACACGATCAACACGCCCATGCTGATGCAAAAGAGCGTCAGCCTGTGGAACCCGACCGTGACCTGGCAACCTGCCAACGCCAACTGGGAAATCGCGGCGGGCGTCTCCAATGCCACCGACCAACGCTATCTCGTCACCGGCAATGCCAATGCCGCCATCGGCCTGACCGCCGGAACCTATAGCCGCCCGCGCGAATACTTCGTCACCCTGCGTTTCCGCTCGTAGCGGTATGGGGTGACTGCGCGGCGCTGGAGCCTCCCATCGCATTTCTGGCGCCGCGTTTTTTTCTTTGTTCCCACTGGAGATATATCCATGTTCGACCAACCGTTGCTTTCCGAAACCGTGTGGAACGACCGCATTTTTTCCAAGGGTTGGCGAACGGCCAAGGGGGGCACCCTGCGGGTCGAGGAACCTGCCACCGGCCGGGTCCTGACCCGCGTAGGCCTCGCCAATGCCGCGGACGTCGCCGAAGCGGCCGCAATCGCCGCGGAGGCGCAAGTGGTCTGGGCGGCCCGCCCGGCGACAGAACGCGCGGCTATCCTGTACAAGGCGGCGCGTATCCTGGCCGGCCAGGGCAAGGAAACGCTCGACTGGATGATTCGGGAATCGGGATCGATCGAGGCCAAGAGTCAGATTGAGCTCGAACACGGTGCGGGCTTCGTCGAACATGCCGCCGCCATGGCCAGCGAAGGGCAGGGGATCGCCCTGCCGAGTACGCCGGGCCGGTTGAGCCTGGCCATGCGGGTGCCCCATGGCGTCGTGGCGGTGATCTCCCCGTTCAACTTCCCGCTGGTCTTGTCCATTCGCGCCGTCGCCCCCGCCCTAGCGACCGGCAATGCCGTCATCCTTAAGCCGGATCCGCGCACACCCATCACCGGCGGACTTCTGATCGCCCGCGTGTTCGAGGAGGCGGGATTGCCCGAGGGTTTACTGCACGTTCTGCCGGGCGGCGTCGAAGCCGGTGAAGCCATGTGCACCGATCCGAATATCCATATGATCACCTTCACGGGTTCGACGGCGGTCGGACGGCGTATCGGCGCCCTGGCAGGGGGGCATCTGAAAAAGGTCAGCCTGGAACTCGGTGGCAAGAACGCGCTGATCATTCTCGATGACGCCGACCTGGACGCGGCGGCCTCGAACGCCGCCTGGGGTGCGTGGCTGCACCAGGGGCAGATTTGCATGACAACGGGGCGCATCCTGGTGCAAAAATCGATCGCCGAGGCCCTTATCGAGCGCCTGGTGACCAAGGCGACGCATCTGCCGGTCGGCGATCCGATGTCGCGCCAGGTCGCACTGGGTCCGTTGATTTCCGAAAGCCAGCGCAACCGGGTTCACAGCCTGGTCCAGGGTTCGGTCGCGGCCGGCGCCAAACTGGCGGCGGGCGGCACCTTTGAAGGGCTGTTCTACAAGCCGACCGTGTTGACCGGGGTTTGGCCCGGCATGCCGATCTTCGACAACGAAACCTTCGGGCCGGTGGCCGCTATCACCACGTTCGAAACCGAGGACGAGGCGGTCAAGCTGGCCCATCTGGGCGAGGCCGGCCTGGTCGGGGCGGTCATCGGCAGCTATGGGCGGGCTATGACCCTGGGTGAGCGCCTGAATGTCGGGCATCTGCATATCAACGACCAGACGGTGCTGGCGGAACCGGGCGCTCCGTTTGGCGGGCGCCGCGCGTCCGGCAATGGCAGCCGCATATCCGGGCCGGCGAACTGGGACGAATTCACCACGTGGAAATGGATGACGGCCAAGGCGCAAGCCACGCCCTATCCATTTTAGTTATTATCTGTAACCGCGGCTTGTGAAACGGCCGCAAGCCTTTGGGGGCATAGCGTCAAAATGGAGATCAAAGCGGCTGTTGTACGCGCCAAGTCGGGCCCGTTCACACTGGAGACCTGCCAGATAGAGGATCCGCGCGCCGGCGAAATTCTGGTCCGCGTCGTGGCCTGCGGAGTCTGCCACACCGACATGGTCATGCGCGACCAGCATTTACCGACACCGCAACCGGTCGTACTCGGCCACGAAGGCTCAGGCTATGTCGAAAAGGTCGGGGCGGGGGTCAAAGGTCTTAAGCGCGGGGACCGCGTGGTGATGAGCTTCAATTCATGCGGCCGCTGTCCTTCCTGCCACGACCATGCACCGGCCTATTGCCACGAATTCTTTCCGCGCAATTTCGTCGGTGTGCGCGAGGATGGCTCGAGCGGTCTGTCGCAGGACGGCCATGTCATCCATGGCAATATATTCGGTCAGTCATCCTTCGCCACCTACGCCCTGTGTCACGAACGCAACGCCGTGAAGGTGAGCCGCAAAGTCCCGATCGAGCGTTTGGGACCGCTCGGGTGCGGTGTTTTGACCGGTGCCGGGGCGGTGATAAACGCCTTGAAGGTCACGCCGGGCAAAACGCTCGCCGTGTTCGGCTCGGGCGCGGTCGGTTTGTCGGCGATCATGGCGGCGGTGGCCGTTGGCGCCGGCCAGGTCATTGCCGTCGACCTGAACGAGCAGCGCCTGTCGCTTGCCCGGGAACTCGGCGCGGGCGAAACGCTGAATCCATTGAAGGAGAACGTTGTCGAACGCATTATGGCGTTGACCGGCACAGGCGTCGACTTCTCCATCGATACGACGGCCAACCTCGGGGTCATGCGCCAGGCGGTCGACGTCCTGGCGCCGCGCGGCACGGCAGGCCTGGTCGGCGCGTCGAAAATGGGCGATCAATTGGGGCTTGATGCCGTCGCCCTGATGAGTGCCGGCCGCTCGGTTCGCGGCATAGTCGAAGGCGACGCCGACCCGCACATTTTCATCCCGAAACTGATCGAGCTGCATCTGGCCGGCAAGTTTCCGTTCGACAGGCTGATCACCTACTATCCCATGGATCGTATCAATGAGGCGGTCCGCGACGCCGAATATGGCGACGCCATCAAACCGATTGTTATGATGGCCGATCCGCGCGCCGCCAGACCCAGGGCATGGCCTTTTTCGGCTCTCTTGCGCTGACGCCAATTCAGGTATAGCTTATAACTTAATTGACGAGGTTCGCGGCAAGCGAACCCGCGGGAGTGACGTTAGGAGAGAGTATGATCGCCAGCGCCGAGAGCCGGGTTTCGACATCCGGCGTTGCGCCCGCAGGCCGTCTGGCCTTCTGGAATCAGGTCGTTGCCGAAGCATTCGATGACATTGTCGTCGATGCCAGGCCTGGGTTCGAAGGCGCGGTGGCGATGCGCAGGATCGGCAATATCGAATTTGCCCGCATCGAATCCGGAGCGGCGCAGGTGCGCCGTCTGCGTCCGTTGTCTGGTGCCAACGGCGCTTTGTTCAAGATCCATTTGCAGGAGCGCGGGAGCGGAGTCAGCCGCCAGGGTCGCCATGAAGCGGTTTTGCAGCCCGGGGCGTTCACCCTTTGCGACGCATCTCAGCCCTATTCGCTCGAATTCGCCGGCTTCAATCAGATGATGGTTCTGCGTTTTCCGGCCGAGCAACTGATGGCGCGAATGGACGACCCCGGACGCTTTATTGGACGGGCCATGGATGCGCATCTTGGCGCCAACAGGATATTGACGGCCTTCCTGCGTTCGGTGTGGGAAAATGAAGACGCCGGTGCGGACTTCGAAGAAGCAATAGCCGGCATCATTATGGATATGATGGCTGGCGTCTTCAAGGCCGGCTCCAATTCCGATGGCGTTTCCGACGGCGACGGCGACAAGTCTGGCGACCGGTCGAAATCCATCCGAGCCTATATCGACGCCCATATCAGCGACCCTTCATTGCGCGCCTCGACGGTGGCCAAGGCCATGGGGGTCTCCAGCCGTTCGATGCAAATGGTGTTTGCCCGGTCCGGCATGACGGCGACGGAATATATCGTCAGGCAGCGCCTCAAACTGGCCGCGACCCGGCTGATGGACGGCGCGACCAATATTACGGAATTGGCCTACGATCTCGGCTTCAGCGACCTGACCTACTTCAGCAAGAGCTTCAGGCGCCGATTTGGCGTGTCGCCGCGCGGCTATTGTGGCGCCGCTCCGACTTGTGATCCGAAAACCGGAAACTAATCCGGAAACTAATAACGAGTTGCGCGGTCATTACGCATCTCCGAGTCGCGAAGACAGGCCCCGGTCGCGAATGTCGCGCGGTCGCACCCCGAAGTGCTTCTGAAAACAGCGATTAAAGTAGGACAGGTCGCGAAACCCCGTGTCGAAGGCGACAGCCGTGATGCTCGTCCCCGCATTGCTGCGGTCGCTCAGCAGCCGATGCGCCCATTCGAGCCGTCTTTGAGTCACATAGTGCGACAGGGTCCAGCCTTCACCCTCGAAAAGACGGCGCAGATGGCGCTGCGTTATGCCCTGGCGCTTCGACAACCAAAGCGCGCCGAGATCGTGCCGCGCCAGATGTGTCTCGATATCCGCCTTGACCTGCAACAATCTGACCGCGCCCGTGGCTTTGCGGCCATTGTCAGGAAACCCATACGAAAAGCCCGTTTGTGTCATGGTCGCACCCTGTCCCGCCTGTGCAGGAGGCATTGGGGAAGGCGCGGCATAAAGAATCAATAATGTCCCCATAGTCCAAGAGCGCGAGGCTTTTCTTTGCTAGAAATCCCGCGCCCTCAGCCTGGAGCCCCGCCCTTAATCTGGAGACGTCCCATGAAACCGCGTATCCCAGTTTTGCGTAACACCCTTTCGCGTATCACCCTGGCCCTCGCCGTGGCGTGCCTGTGCACGGCCGGTTCCGTCGCCCCGGCCGGCGCGGAGTTGGCGCCCAAACCCGGCACGGTGTTCAATGCCGACAAGATGGCGGCGGTAATTAAAACCACCATGGATCCGATCGTCACCGGCTATGCCTACACCATCGCCCGCAACGGCCAGGTGGTGAAGGAAAAGGGCGGTGGCTGGGCCCGGGCGCCCGGCGACGGGTCGATCGCCTTCGACCCCAACCAGCGCAACAACATCGCCAGCGTGTCGAAAACCTTTACCGCCGTCGCGATCATGCAGCTGATCGAACGCAACAAAAGCAAGGGCGTAACGGTGAATTCGCAGATTTCACCTTATCTTCCCGTGGGCTGGACCATGGGGCCGTATGTCAACGATCTGACCTTTGCCGACCTGTTGACCCACAGGTCGGGCTTCGATGTCGAAAACTTCAACGGCAACAGCTATCTCGGCTACGAAGCCGTACGCGGGGTTATCGCCGGAGGAACGACTCAGCGGCCTGCCGAAGGCAAGCGGCCGCGCGCCTACAAGAATCTCAACTACGCCCTGCTGCGCGTCCTCATGGCCGGCTTGTGGGCCAAGACCGGCGATATCAAGCTGGCCAAGGAGGGCGATCTCGGCATCTACAAGACCATGGGCGACTACAATTCCGCCCTCTATATCAGCTACATGCAAAGCCACGTTTTCGATCCCATCTCGATCAGCAATGTCAAATGCTACGACGAAGGCACCAAGGCGACCCTCTACTACAAGCCCGGCGGCGGCACGCCCGGCGTGGTCGCGGTAGATCAGTCGAAATATTGCGGCAGCGGCGGGCTCTATCTGTCGTCGCACGAGCTGGCCAAGTTCTTCGTCTATTTCTTCAACACCGAAACCCTGGTCTCAAAAGACGTTCGCCAGCAGATGATCGACAATCGCTTTGGCCTGGACGGTGGCAATACGGATAAGGGCCTGTCCCTGTCGCGGAACGGCGATGTCGGGATGGGTGGCGGCGCCGGGACACGGGCCTGCATGATGCACTTCCCGGACAATGTCGACGCCGCCATCGTCGAGAACTCGGCCACCGTCGCGCCGCAGGACATGTGCTCGCTCTTGACGAGCGCCTATAATGCGGGCTGGAAGTAAGGCGGCTGTTCAAGGCGGTCAGCAATCGTCCGGAGAGGCTCTTGAGCGATCAGTCCGAAACACCAGAGGTCTATCCTGTGACCTACCGGCCATGGACCCTGATCGTCCTGGCCGGTATCGCCCTGGTGGTCGATATCAGCTTCATCGCCCGGCTTGTCTACTCGGCCATGATCGGCGCCACCGGCTGGTCCAATGTGCGGCTGGCCTTTCCGGCGGTGATCGTCGGCGCCCTGGTCGCCTGGATCATGACCAACCGGCTGAGCGTTTATCCCGATCGCCTGGACAGCCGGTATCTGTGGCAGCGCCGGGTTGTGCGTCGCGACGAGATTGACCATATCCACGATATCCGGCCGCTGGGCGGCGCCACCTCGGCCGCCCTGGTGCTGAAGGATGGGCGTGTCGTCGCCCTGACCTGGTCCGGCGCGGCTGCTGCTGCCATGATTGTGTGGCTGAAGGATGTACCGCGACGGCCGGAGCCCGACTCCACCACCGATTTTCAGGAGGCCAATGCCATGAACCCAACTGTCGATACGGATAAACCCTACGAACTGCGCAACAACGATGCCCTGGTCGTTGCCGGGCTCAGCGAGTCCTATACACCTGCCACCTCGGTCAATATTCCCGCCCTGTGGCAGAAATTCGTACCCTATCTCGGCACTATAGAAGGCCGTATCGGGGAGCCCTACACGACCTATGGTGTCTGTTACAACCGCCATGAAGGCGGCATGGATTATCTGTGCGCGGTCGAGGTCGATCCCGATGCCAACCTGCCTCCAGAGTTTACCAGGCTGCATATCCCGCCCCAGACCTATGCTGTGTTCACGCATAGCGGCCACCTCTCGGAACTGCGATCGACCTGGGGCAAGATCTGGGAAAAATGGCTACCTGAGTCGGGCCTGAAGGTGCTGCCGGATCCGATCTTCGAAAAATACGGTCCTGAATTCAACGGTATGACAGGTGAGGGCGGGCTGACCATCTGGATCGCCGTGGACGCCTGAACGTTTTGTAACTGGTGACCGTCGCAGCGTCGTGCCACCCTCCCGGTCGGGAGGACGCAGGCATGCGACACAATTGGATTTTGGCCCTGGCCCTGATCGGTTCAGGGGCTGCGGCGCAGGATTTCCGCGTTGGCGAATTTCGCCAGCACCGGGCCGCCGCGGTCAAGGCCGTCAATGCCGGTGATTTTGCCACGGCGGAAACGGAAGCGGGCGCTGCGCGCGCCATGCTGCCATCGGCGCCGACCGTCCTGCTTCTGGGGGCGCAGATCGAGGTCGCTGCCGGCAAGCCAGATGCAGCAAAGCCCTGGCTCAAGGACTATCTGCGCCGTGGCCTGTGGTTCGATGCAACGCGCTATCCCGATCTGGCCGTCCTGCTGGACGATAATGACCGCAACCAATTGGCTGCTAATGGTGCGCCGGCGGGCAGTTTCGAGACCGTGGCTCAGATTGCAGGCCCAAGGCTCGTCGAAGGCATTGCGCTCGATCCGACAGGCCGGATCTATCTTAGTTCGGTTCATGATGGCGGCCTGGCGACATTGGACGGTGACAGCTTGCGCGTAGTGCACGACCTGCCGGATGGGCTTGGCGGCTACGGACTGGGATTGCGAAATGGCCAGGCGTGGCTGGCAATGTCGCCGGGCGCCATTTCCGGAACGGCCGCGGGTCCGCAGACGGCAGAGGTTGTTCGCATCGACCTGGCCGATGGTGTGGTCACGGCGCGATGGCGCGACACGCGCCCGGACCGGTCGTTTGGCGATCTCAGTCTCGGGCGGACCGATCTCTATGTCAGTGACAGCCAGCACGGCGAGGTGCTGCGCCTGAAGGACATGAATGGGCCGTTCGACATCCTTGTGCCGGAAGGGCAACTGGGCTCGCCGCAGGGATTGGTCGAAACGCCTGATGGTGCGGCGGTCATCGTCGCTGACTATACCTCCGGCCTGTGGCGGATCGATCTGGCCACCGGCGCCGTGCGGCAGCTCGCCGTGCCGGAGGACGCATCACTGGTTGGAATCGATGGCTTGACGCGCGACGGTGACGACCTGATCGCGGTCCAAAACGGCTTAAAACCCCAGCGAATCCTCAGGCTGCATATGCGTTCCGATTGGCAGGTACTTCAGAGTGCAGAAATTTTACTAAAAAGCGATCTAGCCGAAGAATCTACAAGCGGAGCCGTTTTCGACGGCAGATACTGGTTTGTTGCGCGCAGTCAGTGGTCGGATTTCAACGACGACGGCAGCGAAAAACCGGACGCCAAACCGGCGATCATCGGCGTAATGAATCTGCATTGACCGCTGGCCGTGGCCGCAAGCGGCATCACGGGAGGGCAAGATGGGTAAGGGATATCGCTATTTACTGGCGCTGGGCTTTGCGGGCCTCGGCGTCCTTGGGCTTGTTTATCAATCGTTCGATCTGCAATGGCAGCCGGTGCCGAAAGGCCTGCCGCCCGCCGCAGCCCTCATATCGGGCGCCCTGATGCTGGTCCTGGCCATCGGGACCCTGATTCCTTCGATTCGTACGCCCAGCGCCTTGCTGCTGACTATCTACTGGTTGTTTTGGGCCCTGCTGCACATTCCGGGCGGTATCGCCGGTACCAATATCGAGAGCCTGCGCAATCTGCAGGCTTCGGGCGCCTGGCTGGGCCTGGCCGAAACCTCGGCCATGACCTGCGGTGCGTGGCTGCTGTATGCCCAGGTTGCCGAAGGCCGGTTTCGCGTCGCGGCGCTGGCCGACGCGCGCTGGCCGCGGCTGGTCTTCGGCGTCGCCTGCCTGATTTTCGGCCTGGCGCACTTCGCCTTTGCCGACTTTACCTCGACCATGATTCCGGCCTGGATACCCTCTCGCCTGCCCCTGGCCTATATCACCGGCGTTGGCCATTTCGCTGCCGGCCTGGCGATCCTGAGCGGCGTGTTGAGCCGGCTGGCGGCCGCGCTGGAGGCGGTAATGATGGGCCTGTTCGTCCTGCTCGTCCATATTTCCATGGTCGCGGCCCCACATGGCGTGGCTCAGTTGCCGCTGGTCCTGTTGTTCGTCGCTATGACCCTGACCGCTTCGGCCTGGGCCGTATACAGTTCGCTCGAGGACCGGCCATGGGGGCTCAAAACCAACCTGCGCAGATGAGGATTCGTAAGGTGCAGGTTGGTATTCGCATTTTTTCAGCTCAAGCGCCGCATGGCTCGCGCAAACGTGCGCGGCGGGCGGTCGCCCTTGCCAGGCGCGATGAGTCAACGTCATCGCGCCTGGAATAGGACCTGATCGCGGACACAAAAAGAAGACGTTGCGTTCTGGCGGAGTCCAGTCGATAGTCGCGGGAGAAACATCTCCCAGGTCACCTGACGGATCCCGCGCATGAAGTCGAAACTCGCCCTGTTCATCCTGTTCGCCATGGTGGCGGGTGTCGCGGCCGGCTGGGCCAGCCATGAATATCTTGACCCGGCCAGCCTGAAGACGGCGGTCATGATCTTCGGTCTGCTGACCAAGATCTTCATCACCCTGATCAAGATGATCATTGCGCCCTTGGTCCTGTGCACCCTGATCGCCGGCATCGGCCATATGGAAGATGCGGCAACTGTCGGACGGGTCGGCGCCAAGGCGCTGGGCTGGTTCATCGTCATGTCGGTGATTTCCCTGGTCCTGGGCGTCGTCATGGTCGAATGGCTGCAGCCCGGCGTCGGCGTGAACCTGAATATTGCCGGGGAGGCGACAGCGGTCCCGTCGACCGATGGCTTTACCCTTGAAAAGTTCATCGAGCACCTGATCCCGAGCTCGATCATTCAGGCCATGGCCGAGAACAATATCCTGCAGATTGTCGTTTTCGCCGTGTTTGTCGGCACGGCGATCTCGATGCTGGAGAAGAAATCGCCGCGCGTCATGGAACTGGCAGAAGAGGGCGCCGCCATCATGCTGAAGGTGACTGCCATCATCATGGGCTTTGCGCCTTTTGCGATTTTTGGAGCCTTGGCCAAGACGGTGGCCATGGAGGGGCTGGGTATTCTGGGGACCTATGCCAAATTCATGGGTGAATTCTACGCCGCCATGGGCATTTTGTGGATATTCCTCATCGTCGTCGGCTTCATGTTCCTCGGCGGACGGATGCTGAAACTGCTGGGCGTGATCCGCGAACCGGCTCTGCTGGCTTTTGCGACGGCCAGTTCCGAAGCCGCCTATCCCAAGCTGCTGGCCGGGCTGCCGACCATTGGCATCTCACGCAAGGTCGTGTCCTTCGTCCTGCCGCTGGGCTATTCGTTCAATCTCGACGGCTCCATGATCTACTGTACCTTTGCGACCCTGTTTATCGCCCAGGCGCACGGCATCCACTTTACCACCAGCCAGCTGATCATGATGCTGTTCCTGCTGCTGATCACGTCAAAGGGTATAGCCGGTGTGCCGCGCGCCAGCCTGGTCGTTATCATGGCGACACTGACCTATTTCGGCTTGCCGGCGGAATGGATCGCCCTGGTCCTGGGTGTCGATCACCTGCTCGATATGGGCCGGTCGGCGACCAATGTCCTGGGCAACTCGGTCGCTTCGGCGGTCGTGGCCAAGTGGGAAGGCAAGCTCGACCAGGACGAGATAGCAGCCCTGGATAAAGCTAACGCGCCTTGAACACCGCACGCAAACTGGCTTTCAGTTTGTTTGCCGAGGTCCAGAAACCGAAATTGGTGAGGGCGACACCAAAGCACAGCATGCCAGCTGGAATCGCAACCAAGGTGATGTCGCCCCGGCCGGTCGTGACGAGATCCTGCAGGCCCTGCAGGCTTAATCCCATGAAGCCAGCCACACCTGACAGCCAGACGGTCATGAAGGCATAGATAAAGATCAGCATGCGAAGGTGAACGCGAATCCGGCAGCCGCCGGGGGCCGGGTCGATTTCACCAATCGCCTGGGCGTTAAACGAATTGCGCCCGCGTGGAATGCGATTAGCGCGAAAGCCATGGACGGTCATGACACCTTCCAGCTCGCCGCCATCCTGGCTGAACAGGCGAAGATATTTCTTGGGCTGCATGACCGCGGCAAGGCGCTCTCTCGCCTCCTGTGCCGACAGCGGGCTGTCGATGACGAAGCTGTCGAACGGAATAAGATATTTTAAGATCACAACCTCTCCCCCCTTGGAAGTGTAAGACTTAACACGAAAATGCCGGCAAACCACAAATTTACCACGACGTACCGTTGACCTGCCGCCCAATCATGCCATAAGGGCTCATCTTTTGGCGCGCCCGTATCCGCGGGGGCGCTTTGTCTCTTTCAGCCGCCGCCGCTGGCCCGATCAGGGATCGGATTCCAGCTTCGGCACAAGGTAATAAAGCCGATGCAAGTCGTTGAAAAACTGAACGAAGGTCTTAGCCGCGTCCTCGAAGTCACGGTCGCACGTGACCAGCTCAATCAAAAGCTGGACGCCAAGATCGCCGAAATCACCCCCAAGATGAACATCAAGGGCTTCCGCCCCGGCAAGGTGCCGCAAGGCCATGTCCGCAAGATGTACGGCAAGGAGCTGATGGGTGAAATCGTTCAGGAAACCCTGAATGAAACGACTCAAAAGGCGCTGGACCAGGCCTCGATCCGTCCGGCCAGCCAACCCGAATTGACGCCGATCGGCGATATCGAAAGCGTCATCAAGGGACAGGCCGATCTGGCCTACCAGATCGCCGTCGAAATGATGCCGGTCTTCACGCCGGTCGAGCCATCTTCGCTGGAACTGAAGCGTCCGGTCTATGAGCCCAGCGACGCCGATATCGACGAAGCCCTGAAGACCGTCGTATCGCAAACCAAGCAGTTCGAAGCCAAGAAGGGCAAGTCCGTCAAGGCAGCCGACGGCGACAAGCTGATCATCGATTTCGTCGGCAAGATCGGCGACGAAGCCTTCGAAGGCGGTTCGGCCGAAGGTTCCGAGCTGATCATCGGTTCGGGCCAGTTCATCCCGGGCTTCGAAGAACAACTGGTTGGCGTCAAGAAGGGCGAGACCAAGACGCTTAACGTCACCTTCCCCGCAGATTACGGCGCGAAGAACCTGGCCGGCAAGGAAGCGACCTTCGAGACCACCGTTCAGGACATCCTGGCCCCCAAGGAAGGCGAGGCCGATGACGAACTGGCCAAGCAACTGGGCCTGGAAAGCCTCGAAGCCCTGAAGGGCATTCTGAAGACCCAACTCGAGCAGCAATACAAGGGCGCTTCGCGTTTCAAGATGAAGCGCGCCCTGCTGGATGTCCTCGACGAAAAGCACAGCTTCGACCTGCCCAAGCGCATGCTCGAAGCCGAATTCCAGGGCATCTGGCAACAGGTCCAGCAGGACAAGGCTGCCGGCCAGCTGTCGGATGAAGATGCCGGCAAGTCCGAGGACGAGCTGAAGCAGGAATATATGAAGATCGCCGAGCGCCGCGTGCGTCTGGGTCTGGTCCTCGCCGAAATCGGCACGCGCCAGAACGTCCAGGTCACCGACCAGGAAGTTAACCAGGCGATCATGGCCGAAGCTCGCAACTATCCGGGCCAGGAGCGCCAGGTGTTCGACTTCTACCGTCAGAACCCCGCCGCGGCCGCGCAGATTCGCGCGCCCATCTACGAAGAAAAGGTCTGCGACCTGATCTTCACCCTGGCAACGGTGACCGATGAGCCGATCAGCAAGGAAGACCTGCTGAAGGAAGAAGAAGAGGCGTAAGCCTTATTCCATCGCCAAGATATAAGAAGGCTCGCTTCGGCGGGCCTTTTTTTGCGTCAGCCTTCCTGATTGACCACCATGCCCGGCGGACCTACAGTTCCGGAAAGACATCAGGGAGCTATCCATGAATATCGGCAAACGGCTGGCCTGGACGGCTTGGCTTAGCGTCACGACGTTTATGGCAACCGGTGCCGTCGCCGACGATCGACCACCGCCACCGACGCGTGATCCCCATACCCCCGGCTATGTCACGGCGACAGAACTTCCCGACGGCACAATTCCCCGGCCTGATCAGGACGGCAATTTCATTATCGGTCCGTCGCATCCGGCGGCGCCGGAAATGACCGTGCAGCCGGGCGTGCCGCAGGGCACGGTCTACAGCTTCACCATGAACTCGGCCGACAGCAAGATTTATCCGGGTATTGCGCGTGAAGCCGGGACCTTCGGGACGCCAGATCCCACCGATCCGGCTAAGCTGATCGTGACAACCAGCCACCCGGCGCCCTATGCCCGCACCGTAACCGTCTATGTTCCGCAGCAATATGTGCCCGGCACGGCCGCACCGTTTATCGTTGGCCAGGACGGCCCCGACCGCGATCTGTTCGTCGCGCTCGACAATCTGATCGCCCAGAAGCGCGTGCCGGTTATGATCGCCATCTCGATCAGCAATGGCAGCGGTGATGCCCAGGGCAGCCAGCGCGGGCTGGAATACGACACCATGTCGGGCCTCTATGCCCAATTCGTCGAGACGGAAGTCCTGCCGTTGGTCGAAAAGCAATATGGCGTCACACTGACGCACGATGCTGACGGCCGCGCGGCCATGGGCGGCAGTTCAGGCGGTTCATGCGCCCTGATCATGGCCTGGTACCGGCCGGACCTGTATCACCGGGTGCTGAACTATTCCGGCACCTATATCAACCAGCAATGGCCCAGCAATACTGAGACGCCGCATGGCGCCTGGGAATTTCCCGAACACCTGATCATGGAGCAGCCGGTCAAGCCGATCCGCCTGTGGATGGAAGTCGGGGATGCCGATCTGTACAATCCCAATATCATGCGCGACGGCATGCATGACTGGGTATTGGCTAATGAAAATATGGCGCGCGTGCTGGCGGCGAGGGGGTACCATTATCAATTCACCTTTGCCCGCAACGCGCGCCACGTCGATCATGACGTCAAACGACAAACCCTGCCCGAAGCCCTGGAATGGGTCTGGCAGGGCTATAGGGCGACAGGCAATTAGGCGGGCGTGAGCGCGTCCATGCGTTCGTAGCCGGCTTCCATGCCTTCGAGCATCGGAGTGGCGGCGGCGATGTCGCGCGATTCCTTCGACGCATAGATGATGTCGAGCGTCAGTTCAGTTTGGCCGTCTTTTTCGACAAGAATGAGGGTCGTGTCATAGGGGCCCTTGGTCCAGTCGTCGTCGAAAGCCTGGGTGTCGGCAATGCGCGCCGGCGCTTCGATCTCGCGGTAGGTCCCGAACAATGCCATGGCCAGGCCTTTTTCGCTGTGCCATTCGTAGCGGTACTTGCCGCCGACGCGCAGGTCGATATTGCATACCGGCATGGTCCAGCCCGGCGGTCCCAGCAGCCAGCGGCGCAACAGGGCGGGCTGGGTATGGGCGTCCCAGACCAGTTGCCGTGGCGCCTTGAAATGGCGCAGGATGCGGATGGTCCGGTCATCGGGCAGGGTGGCGGTGAGCCCGCCGACGGTCTTGTAAATGGCGTGCATCCTGATTTCCTCAATTAAGCGGACGGTTAAGCTGTGTCTGGTACTGGCTTGAATCAGCGCCGGATTCCGGGCCCTTGGCGTAAACCTCCCAGAGGTCGGGCGCATAGTCGAGGCCCTCTCGCTTGATCCAGCCCATGAATTCGCCCCAGCCATTGCCCAGGCCTTCGTAGCCGCCGGTATAGACCGTCCGGGCCACCTTCATGGCCCGGATTTCGCCGTTGTCGACGCGCCCCGTCGGTGTGACGTCCCGGTCGACCGGCAGACAGATCTCGAAATCAAAGCTGTCGTCTGGCTGCTTGAAGTGATGGGTGAACCACGGTCCGGTCGGCGTAATATCCTGGGCGGCCAGGGTGGCGTTCAGTTCCTGGATGCCGGGGCCCATCCGGGTCATGATCTCGGACGACGGGCATGTGATATGGATTTTGGCGACCTTCTGCGCCGGCAGGTCGAGGATTTCGGGCGTTGCGATCATTGTGGCCTCCTTCAGGCTTTTACGGTTTCAGCCAGCAGCCTGGCCAGGTTGTCGTAGGTTTCGCCGGCGCCGTCGGCCATGCCGGTGGCCACGACGGCGTCGCGAATCTGCTGGGATTCGAAGCGGATGGTGCAGGTGAAGTCGGTCTCACCGTCGCGTTCGACAAACTCGCCGGTAACCACGGACTGGCCCGGGAAGTCGTCGAAGGCTTCGGTATGGACCGAACGTGCCGGGGCCTGGATTTCGAGATATTCGCCACCCATGCCCATGTCGGGACGCGTGGCGTGGCTGAGGACATAGCGCCAGCGACCGCCGACGCGCAGGTCGACCTCGCATAGCGACAGCGTGAAGCCACGCACCATGAACCAGCGCTTCAACAGCTCCGGCTTGGTGAAACAATCGAAGACCAGGTCGCGCGGCGCCTTGAAGGTGCGTTGCAGCCGGACTTCGGTATCGGAAGGCATGGTGACTTTTAAGTGGCTGATATCGAACATCGGTTTGTTCCTTCAGTTGATCGGATCGTTGGCTTTTGGCCCGGACTGCAGTTCGACCAGCAGATCGTCCAGGCGCTGATAACTGGCCTCCAGGGCACGGCAATAGTCTTCCATCCAGGAGGTCGCGGCCTTGAGCGGTTCGGTCTGGGCGCGGACAGGGCGCTTTTGACCATCGCGGCCGCGGGTAACCAGCCCGGCATGTTCCAACACCTTCAGATGCTTGGAAATGGCCGGCTGACTCATGGCGAAGGGGGCGGCCAGCTCCATGACCGTGGCGTCGCCCGAAGCCAGCCGTGCCAGGATGGCGCGGCGGGTCGGATCGGCGAGGGCAATAAAGGTGGCGTCAAGGTTGGAGGGGGACACGTTCATAACTCCAAGGTTATATAACTATTTGGTTATAGACATGAGCGGCTTTTGTGGTCAAGTGGCATGTAAGAAATTTCACGGAATCGTGTCGTGCCCCTTGCTGTATGCCATTGCTGACGGAACGTGCAGTTGAAGGTTTCTTCAGCGCTTGGTGGTAGTGTGGCGCGTAGAGGTGACAAGATGGGTATATTGGTATTGGCGATTTTGCCCTATCTGGCGGTCACGGGTCTTGCCACCTGGCTGTTCTTCGAATGGCGGTGCAGCCGAAGTTACTCGCCGATTCTGGGGCTCATCGTCTTTGGCGCCCTGACCCTTGCCCTCGCGGCCTATATCTACATCTTGAACTACGGTCAGATGGCGTGGAACCACAACCTTCCGGACGATTTTAAACCTTCGCCCGCCGCCAACACCTTGATTGGTGCCGGAACGATCGCCATGATGATGGCCATCTTTGTCCTGCCTGCCCTGGCCGGCGCTCTGACCGGTCAGATTCTGTCCGTCTTTGTCGCCGCATCATGGGAACCGCGCCACAGGCGTCGCCGATAGCGGCCGCAACTGAGCGATGCCCCTTGAAAAGGCGTGCGCAAATTGCCAAGTTGCTGAAGACGGGGCGGCGCTCACTTAGGGTTAAGATTTAAGCCCTACAAAAAGCACACGGAACGCCCGAAATTTATAAGCCAAAGGATTCGTGAATGCGCGACCCCATCGACAACCTGACCATGAACCTCGTGCCCATGGTCGTGGAGCAATCCAGCCGCGGCGAACGCGCCTACGACATCTTCTCGCGTATGCTGAAGGAACGGATCATCTTCCTGACCGGCCCGTTCGAGGACGGCATGGCGACGCTGATCTGCGCTCAGCTTTTGTTTCTCGAATCGGAAAACCCGAAGAAGGAAATCGCCATGTATATCAATAGCCCCGGCGGTCAGGTGACCTCGGCGCTGGCGATCTACGACACCATGCAATATATCAAATCGCCGGTTTCGACCGTCTGTATGGGCATGGCGGCTTCGGCCGGTTCGCTGATTCTGCAGGCCGGCGAAAAGGGCCAGCGCATCTCGCTGCCCAATTCGAAGATCATGGTCCACCAGCCTTCCGGCGGGGCACGCGGCATGGCCTCGGATATCGAAATCCAGGCCGAAGACATGCGCAAGACTAAGAAGCTGCTCAACGAAATCTACGTTAAGCACACGGGTCAAACCTATGACGTCATTGAGAAAACGCTGGATCGCGACCGCTATATGACGGCGGACGAGGCCAAGGAATTCGGCCTGATCGATCATGTGTATGAGAAGCGTTCGGACGCCGAAAACGCGGCCGCTTAGGGCATTCTGACGGGCTGCAAATCGTCATTTCCCATCAATGCGTCTTCGCATTGTTTTCACAATGCTCGGGATACGGTGCTCACGTACTTGAGTACGCTCCGCTCCGTTTCTCGCGCTCTAACGATTTTGGCTTCGCCGAACGTTGTTTCGCCGCGTCATAACGCCCTAAGATTATGTGAAAAAATTAGCGCGGCGCCTCATCAGCGCCGCGTTTTTTACGGTCTCTGCCTGAAGACGCGATAATGGCCTTCGCGGGCGGCGGCGATCATCGCCGAATCACCATCGGTGTCGCCATAGGCCTGATCCAGTATGAAATCGTCGCCGAAAACGGTGCGAAGACGGCACATTTTTTCATCCCCGCGGCAGTTCAGACCGTCGAGACTGGCCGTCAATCGGCCACCCGCATCGAATTTCAGCTTCGAGCCGATCACCCGATCGGCGCCGATCATCGCGCCAAAGGGCGCCACAACCAGTTCAGGCGAGGCCGTGACGATGACGCGAGTCAGGCCCGAATCAGCCAGGCTGTTCCAGCGGGCCAGGGCATCCGGCCGGAACAGTTTGCGGCCGGTTGCCGCGGCAAAAGCCTTGATCAGGATTTCAAGCTCGTCCTGAGGAATGGCCCCCAACAGATTGAAAAGAAATTGTGATTTCAGCGCGCCGCGGTCACGGGTTCGCAGGTAGTCGACGAAAATGCCCGGTCGGGAGAGGGCGGTAACGCCCAGTTTCAGCGGCCCTCCGGCGAACTCCAGAAAAGTGTTGAAGCTGTCTTTCCAGGTCAGGGTGCCATCGAAGTCGAAAGCGGCCACGGCTGCGGCATCATTCTTGCTTGTCTGTTGGCGGGCAATAGGGGCTTTGGCGGGCATGGGATGACACGATTTCTCTTAACTTAGGCCGACTGTGGCTTTTCTTCCACGCTTTTCACCCCATATGGGTGGCATCAGCGACATATTGATCGGACGGCGCGGTTGAGGCATGCTCTAAACTGTGCATAAATGGGGATCAATCGGGGCGATTGGTATTTGTGATGGTACGGCATTAGGCTTTATTAAGGGATAAAGGCCTATGGTACCGAAAATTGTGCGGCGAACGGTGACCGAAAAACATCGCCTTTTCCGCAACTTGAGGTGAAAAAAGCATATGACGAAAGCCGCGACAGGCGACAGCAAAAGCACCCTCTACTGCTCTTTCTGCGGAAAGAGCCAGCACGAGGTGCGCAAACTCATCGCCGGGCCGACCGTGTTCATCTGCGATGAATGCGTTGAGTTGTGTATGGATATCATTCGCGAAGAGCACAAGATCGCCTTCGTCAAGTCCAAGGATGGTGTGCCGACGCCCAAGGAAATCCGCGAAGTCCTGGATGACTATGTCATCGGCCAGGGCCAGGCGAAGAAGGTCCTGTCGGTCGCGGTGCACAACCACTACAAGCGCCTGAACCATGCCCAGAAGGGCAACGATGTCGAACTGGCCAAGTCGAACATCCTGCTGATCGGGCCGACCGGCTCCGGCAAGACACTTCTGGCCCAGACTCTGGCGCGTATCATCGACGTGCCCTTCACCATGGCGGACGCCACGACCCTGACCGAAGCCGGTTATGTCGGTGAAGACGTCGAAAACATCATTCTGAAGCTGCTCCAGGCCGCCGACTATAATGTCGAACGCGCCCAGCGCGGCATCGTCTATATCGACGAAGTCGACAAGATTTCGCGCAAGTCCGACAATCCGTCGATCACCCGCGACGTGTCGGGTGAAGGCGTGCAGCAGGCCCTGCTGAAGATCATGGAAGGCACGGTTGCCTCAGTTCCGCCCCAGGGCGGCCGCAAGCATCCGCAGCAGGAATTCCTGCAGGTCGACACGACCAACATCCTGTTCATCTGCGGCGGCGCTTTCGCCGGCCTGGAAAAGATCATTTCCGGCCGCGGCAAGGGCACGAGCATCGGTTTCGGCGCCTCGGTAAAGGACCCGGAAGAACGTCGTACCGGTGAAATCCTGCGTAATGTCGAGCCCGACGATCTGATGAAGTTCGGCCTGATTCCGGAATTCATCGGCCGTCTGCCGGTCCTGGCGACCCTGGAAGACCTCGATGAAGTGACCCTGGTCAAGATTCTGACCGAGCCGAAGAACGCCCTGATCAAGCAGTATCAGCGCCTGTTCGAGATGGAAAACGTGTCGCTGAACTTCACGCCGGAAGCCCTGATGAGCGTTGCCAAACGGGCGATCATTCGCAAGACCGGCGCCCGCGGCTTGCGTTCGATCCTGGAAGGCATCCTGCTCGACACGATGTACGAACTGCCCAATATGCAGGGCGTCGAAGAAGTCGTGATCAATGCGGAAGTCGTCGAGGAACGCGCCTCGCCACTGCTTATCTACAGCGAAAAGCGTTCGGGTGGCGGCGCAGCTTGACCTGCAGGCTATAAACGGCCAGTTTGCGGTCAAGATGCCCTCGAATTGTGAGCCTAGCCTTGCCCGATAAGACAGAAAACAAAGTGCGCCCTTCACGTCTGAAGGGCGCACTTTCGCGTTTGTACTGGGGTGTCGGCCGCCGGCTGGGCTTGCCCAATCCACCGCCTTCAATGCCGATGGCGAAAACCATGGCCATGCTGTCGACCATCGAGGCGGGGACGTGGTTGCCAGACGATGTGCCGTGTTACGACAAGACGGAGCTGGTCGACCTCGCGGTCACCCTCAACAGGCTTATCTATTCGCCATCCAGCCTGCGCAAGGCGTTGCAGGATCGCGGCGTGACGGTGACGCGCGCCGACTTTTATTCGGAGGTGCCGACGGTTGCCGAAATTGAAGCCAGTTTCGCGACGCCATCGAAGCTCAAGCTCGACAAGGTTTTTCCAGACCCTGAGTTCATGAAAGCCTGCCTGGCGGAACTCGAAGCGTTCGCGGGGGAGTTTACGGCGCCTGTGACCGCGCCCGACGCTTCGACCTATTCCTGGGAAGGCGTCGCTTTCGGTTTCTCCGATGCGCCGGCCTATTATTCCATGATCCGACTCAAAAAGCCGAAAACCATCATCGAGATCGGCAGCGGCGCCTCGACCCTTGTCGCGCGCATGGCCGTGGCGAAGAATGGTTTCGGCCGAATTATTGCCGTCGAGCCCTATCCGCTGGACTACCTGCCGGGCCTTAGCGATATCGACCTGGTCCGGAAACGGGCGCAGGACCTGGACAGCGCCTTCTTCAATGACCGGATGGAAGACGGCGATATGCTGTTTATCGATTCGACCCATACGGTGAAGCACGACTCGGATGTTCTGCACATCTACCTGCGTATCCTGCCGGAAATCCGCAAATCGATTACCGTCCACGCCCATGACATATATCTTCCCGGCACCTTGCCGGTGAACATGTTGCGCGAACACCAGGCCTATTGGAACGAACAGTATCTGCTATACGCCTATATGCTCGAAAATCCGCGTGTACGCACCCTGTTCAGCAGCCGCTATCATATGCAGTACAATCACGCGGCCTTGACCGCCTTCATGCATGAACAGTATGCACCGGGCGGTGCCAGCTTCTGGTTTGAACAAAGCGGACTTGTGAGGTAAGGCTATATTATGCAGCCGTCAGGCTGCCTGTTCCGAACCCTGTCTTGAACTTTTCGACGCGCCGCACCACATCAGTCTCGAAGCGATAAACCGTGACCTATTTGTCCCCATGTCACTGGCGAGGCGCCCTGATTGTTAAGACTCTGTTGAGTACGCGCGCGTAGGCTTTTAAACTATCGTTAAGCGGCGGCTGAGTCTTGTGCGAGGAGTACACATGCTAGAAACCCTGACCATTCCTGTCCTGCCGCTGCGCGACATTGTCGTCTTCCCGCATATGGTGGTGCCGCTGTTCGTCGGCCGCGAGAAGTCCGTGCATGCGCTGGACGAGGTCATGCGTGGCAACAAGCAGATCCTGCTGGCCACCCAGAAGAATTCGTCCGATGACGATCCCGACACCGATGCCATCTATGAAATCGGCGTGCTGGCCAATGTGCTGCAATTACTGAAACTGCCCGACGGGACCGTCAAGGTCCTGGTCGAGGGCAAGGCGCGGGCGCGCATCAAGCGCTTTGTCGCCACCGAACGCTATTACGAAGCCGAAGCCTATGTCCTGGAAGCCGCCCTGTCGGAAGGTCCGGACTTGGAAGCCCTGGTTCGCGCCGTTTCGGAACAGTTTGAAAACTACATCAAGCTGAACAAGAAGATTCCGCCGGAGGCCCTTCAGGCCATTGCGGAAATTTCCGACCCCGGCACCCTGGCCGACTCGATTTCGGCGCATCTGGTCGTCAAGATCGGCGACAAGCAGAACCTGCTGGAACAGCTTTCGGTCACCAAGCGTCTGGAGAAGATCTACGCCCTGATGGAGGGCGAGATTTCCGTGCTGCAGGTCGAGAAGAAGATCCGCTCGCGCGTCAAGCGCCAGATGGAGAAGACCCAGCGCGAATATTATCTCAACGAGCAGATGAAGGCCATTCAGCGCGAACTCGGCGAACAGGACGAGGGCAAGGATGAACTGGCCGAGCTCGAAAAGAAGATCAAGGGTACCAAGCTGTCCAAGGAAGCCCGCACCAAGGCGATGGCCGAGCTGAACAAGCTGCGCCACATGTCGCCCATGTCGGCCGAGAGCACGGTTGTTCGTAACTATCTCGACTGGCTGCTGTCGATTCCCTGGGGCGCTACCAAGCCCAAGGCCATCGACCTGAAGAAGGCCGAAGATATTCTCGAAGGCGATCACTACGGTCTCGACAAGGTCAAGGAGCGAATCCTCGAGCACCTGGCCGTCCAGGCGCGTATGGGCGCTTTGAAAGGCCCGATCCTGTGCCTCGTCGGTCCTCCGGGCGTCGGCAAGACGTCGCTCGGCAAGTCGATCGCCAAGGCGACCGGCCGTGAATTCGTGCGTATTTCGCTGGGCGGCGTGCGTGACGAATCGGAAATCCGCGGTCACCGCCGAACCTATATCGGCTCCATGCCTGGCAAGATCGTCCAGTCGATGAAGAAGGTGAAGACCACCAACGCCTTCTTCCTGCTCGACGAAATCGACAAGATGGGCGCCGACTGGCGTGGCGATCCAGCATCGGCTCTGCTCGAAGTCCTGGATCCGGCGCAGAACTCGACCTTCAACGACCACTATCTCGAAGTCGATTACGACCTGTCGAAGATCATGTTCGTCACCACGGCCAACAGCCTGAACATGTCGCAGCCTTTGCTCGACCGGATGGAGATCATCCGCATCCCCGGCTATACCGAGGATGAAAAGGTCGAGATCGCCAAGCGCCACGTCCTGCCGAATCTGATGAAGGATCACGGCCTGACCGAAGCAGAATTCGTGGTGCCGGAAAAGGCCATTCGCGACCTGATCCGCTACTATACCCGCGAAGCCGGCGTCCGTTCCCTGGAGCGCGAGCTGGGCAATCTGGCGCGCAAGGTCATCCGTGACCTCGTCCGTGAGAGCGTTACCTCGATCACCATCGACGATGAACGCCTGGCCAAATATGCCGGCGTCAAGAAGTATCACTATGGCGCAACCGACGAGACCGACCAGGTCGGTATCGTCACGGGTCTGGCCTGGACGGAATTCGGCGGCGATATCCTGACCATCGAAGCCATCCGCATGCCGGGCAAGGGCCTGATGAAGGTGACGGGCAACCTCAAGGAAGTGATGAAGGAGTCCGTTTCGGCGGCCAATTCCTACGTCAAGGCTTTGGGACCGCGCTTCGGCATCATCCCGCCTGTGTTCGACAAGACCGACGTCCACGTCCACGTGCCGGAAGGTGCGACCCCCAAGGACGGTCCGTCCGCCGGCGTCGCCATGGTCACGGCCATGGTTTCGGTTCTGACCGGCATTCCGGTGCGCAAGGATATCGCCATGACCGGCGAAATTACCCTGCGCGGCCGCGTCCTGCCGATCGGCGGATTGAAGGAAAAGCTGCTGGCGGCGCTGCGCTCAGGTATCAAGACCGTGCTTATTCCGAAAGAGAATGAGAAGGACCTGATCGACCTGCCGGCCAACGTCAAGTCGGGGCTCGAGATCATCCCCGTCGGCCAGGTCGAGGACGTTCTGAAACACGCCCTGACCAAGCCGCTGACGCCGGTGGAATGGATCGAACCGGTCATCGTCGCGACGGCTACGCCGTCGGTCGACGACGGTGAAGCTGCCACCGCGCACTGATCGATGCCGGCCTCCAACGCTCTGGCGTTGGCAAGGGCGACCGCCCGTCGCCGGTGATTCGGCGAGCCAAGCGGCGCTTGAGCGGAAAAAGAATCAGTTCCCTTGCCTGTAAGGCTTTGGGCCGGAATTGGGTCGTCCTGACTGTACAGGACGGTTCAGTTCCGGCCCTTTTGCTGTAAGGGATCGGTAAAAACGACGTGAAAACGCGCAAACCCTTAAAAAAACACGGTTTGCAGTGCAATAAACGGCATTTATTGCTTTGACGGGCGTTAAATTTTGTAGTCTCTATCGGCCTCACCCGTGGGCGACTCAAAGCCTTGCCTGGCAACGTGCTGCGGGGATGCTCGAGCTAACCGCCCTAAAATGGGTAAGGGAGAAAATATAATGACAAAAGCTGAACTCGTGGCCGCCATCGCCGATCAGGCCGGTCTGACCAAGGATCAAGCCAAGAAGGCGCTCGACGCCTTTACCGACAGCGTTGTGGGCGCCCTGAAGAAGGGCGACGACGTCCGCCTCGTGGGCTTTGGTACCTTCCTCGCCGTCAAGCGCGAAGCCGGCACGGCGCGTAACCCGCGCACGGGCGAAACCGTCCAGCGTCCGGCCAGCGTCACTGCGCGTTTCCGCGTTGGTGAAGGCTTGAAGGGCGCCCTGAACTAAGGTTCAGGTCCAGGCCTAGAAGTTTGGGGACGTTTCCACCTGGTGTGGAAACGTCTCTTGACTTTTATGGGGGTAGTTGGCAAAGCCTGACCTCCCTTGATAGGGGCGATTAGCTCAGCTGGTAGAGCGGCTCGTTTACACCGAGTAGGTCGGCGGTTCGAACCCGTCATCGCCCACCACCCTCCGCCTTCATAGGTTTCGCCAAGGCTTCGGGTGGCAGGCCACGCACAGACATCTTCGGATAGAAAGCAAAAGAATCTGCCAAGCGCAGAAGTGCCACACGAAGGCTTCCTTCGGCGAAGGCATGTCGCCCGAAGCTCTTTCCTGAGCTTAGCAAAGGAAATGAGAGCGAAGGGGGACGTTGCAGCGCGCCTCTTACTTACCTACATATGTTTGTATACGTTCAGGCGGGGCAGGCTCATATGTACTACGTCTACCTCCTTCGCAGCATACCCTTCCCCGAACAAACCTATATCGGTCAGACCGAAGACCTGAAAACCCGCCTCAGTACCCACATGCCGGCGGCAGCCCTTACACGGCAAAATTCAAGCCTTGGGCGCTCATAACGTACATCGCCTTCGACACCCACCAGAAGGCGCTGGATTTCGAGACCTATCTCAAATCCGGCTCTGGCCAAGCTTTTGCCAAAAAGCGCCTCTGGTAATTTTCAAAACTGCAAATCCGCCCTCACCGGGAAATGATCCGATCCCACATCGCCAAGCGTGCGATAGGTTCCGGCTTTAAAGCCATGTGTCAGGACCTGGTCGATCTGAATGGCCATCAAGGGACGCTGGGTGGGCCAGCTATAGGCCATGCCGGAGCCGAGCGGCCACTGCCAGCGATCTTCGATCAACGGCGCCATATTACGCGACCACAGGGTTGTGTTGAAATCGCCCGCCAGGACGACGGGCTTGGTCTCCTGTCCGGCCATATCTGCCAGTTGTCGCAGATACAGTCGGTTGTCGGCCTCGAGCCGGAGCCGGGCTGGCGGCATGGTGTGGACGACATACAGGATGTAGGTGGCGAACTCTGCCCGGATCAGCGGCATGCCGCGGTTTCCGACATGCAGTAGTCTGGCGTCAAAAGGGGCCTTGGCATAAAGGCTGAGTCCGAAAACCCCGAGTTCGGCCGGCGTAAAACGGTAAGGATAGTCGACGCCCAGCGTGTCCAGGCGCGTAATCCAGTCGGGCGTGGTCTCAATCCCGACGAAGACATCGGGCTGCTCACGGTGGACCATGGCCAGGACGCGATCATAGGCCGTGCTGTCGCACAGCACATTCGCGGAGACGAGGCTGAGGGACGCAGAGGCGGGGGCGGGCAGGGTAGCGCGTCCGATGAGGCGGAAGGTCATGGGCGTGGCGTCCAGGGCCGCTACAGCTGCCGCAACGAGGGCAAGCCTAGGGAACCTCAGCCCGGCGGCAAATGCCGCGAGGGTGACCGTGGCGAGGAACAGTTGCAGGCGGAACGGCGCCAGCATTTCCCCCTGCCAGTCCACGAAGGTGCCGGAGACGGCGAGGAACAGGCCGACCAGGATGAGGATGAGCGTGAGCGTGAGCGTGAGTCTATGCGCCTGGTGCATATTCGCCTGCGGCCATCAAAATTGAAAAAGCCGTTGCGACTGGAATCGCAGCGGCTTTTTACGATGAATAAAAAATCAACGATTAGAACTGGAAGCGTGTCCGCAAGGCAACCGAGTAGTTGCTATAGTTATCCTGCTTTTCGTAGTCGCCTTCCAGGCCGAAATAGCTCCATTCATTGTCGGCTGACAGGCGGAAGCCGGCGATGGGGCCACCACCTTCGAGATTGCCGCCTGTCAGTGTGAAGGGCGTGCCCGCCGCACCGAAATGCGAGGTCGTGTTGGCCAGCTCGACGGAGATGTTCTGCTTGTAGCCAACCCACAGTTCCGGCTTGATGAACCCCTTGCCGTAGCTGAAGTTGACCATGGCGGTCGAGGACAGCAGATGGCTGGTTCGCTCGTCGACCGTCAGGTCGAACAGCGAACCGCCGCCGGTTTCCGTGCGGGCATTTTCCTTCAGCGAATAGTAGTCGGCGAGCAAGGTCGGCGTCACACCCAGGCCGCCCAGCTTGTAATCCACCGAAGCGCCCGCGCCGGCGCTGGTCGAGTAGCCGTTCCACTTGGCCTTGGACATGTGGACGAGGTCAGCGCTCTGGCGGGTCGATTCGAAGTTGGTATAGCCGACACCGGCGTGGGCCCAGCCCTTGAAAGCGCCGGTATACAGGCGCCAGTAGCCGCCGACCGTGACGTCAGAATTGACCATCTCTTCCTGGGCAATGGCGAACGTGTCCGCCGGGGTCGCCGAGGTATAGGAGAGGTAAACACCGATCGTCTGATTGCCGTAGATTTCGGATTCGCGGCCGCCGGCGAAGCTGAAGCCGGTCGACTTGAATCCTGCGGTATCGGAATAGCCGCGTTCGGTGTGGTAACCGTATTCCTGGATCCAGTATTGGCCGCCGACCCGCGGAACCAGGGTCAGTGAACCCAGCGACCGGGTGAGCGAGCTGGAACCCAGCGACAGGTCGAGCAGGTTTTCACCGGAATAATCGGGCAGGTATTGGTTGAAAATCCGGTCGAAGCCTTCCTTGTTGGTTTGCGACAGGAGTTGCGACGTCGCACCGGCGTCGCCGGCGAGGACCGACAGGACAGGTGTCAAGGCCGCGTACTGGTTGTCCGAGAACAGGGCTTCCGACTGGCTCTTCAGGCGGAAATTGGCCGACAGCTCCGTGCTGCCGGTGTTCTTGGTCAGGTCCGCATGGTAGAGGTAGGGAATGAAGCCGTCCAGCGTACCTGTCGCCATATTGCCGAGATCGATGCTGCTGCCGGTGAGAATCTTGAACGTGGTTGGCGCGGTGACCAGCTTGTTCGTGGTCAGGTTCAGCTTGGCGCCGTTGGCAAACACCACAGCGCCGGTTCCGGTCAGGACCGGGACGGTTGGATGGTCGGTGTCGAGTGAGATGGCCAGGGTGCTGGTCGCGCCGACATTGACCGTTGTCGTGTTCAGCTTGGAGCCCGACAGCAGCACCATGGTGCCTTCGGAAACATTCAACGCAACGGTGCCGGCGCCGGTCATCTTGCCGATATAGCCCGACTTGCCCGACAGGGCGAAGCTGTTGACGCCCGCGCCGAAATCGACAGCGCCGGTAACGCTGCCGCCCTGGACCGAGATGACGTCGTCGCCGGAACCCAGCAGGATGTCGCCGGTGATATTAGGCGGCGAAATCGCCTTGTCGGCATCGCTGTCGGTCGGCGCAACATCGATCTGCGTCAGGGTCAGCCCGTGCGTGTTGGTCCGGGTATCGATGGCGATGCCGGGGTTGGTGATCGCTTCTGCGACGCCGTCGCCGTCATTGTCGCTGGCCGAGACCGATGCCGTGATAACGTTGCGGTTGGTGATGCTGGTCAGGGTATCCGACTTGTCGCGGATAGCAATGGTCGTCGGATTGGTCGATCCGACCGATGTGGCATAGATAGCCGAGCTCTTGTTGACATTGATGATCGGCAGGGTGGCGCCGCTCGCGATATCAACGGTGACAACCGACACGGGGCCGACGGTATAGGTCGTCGTGGTGCCCGACGTTACCGGCGTGAGCGATACGGTGCCCGTTGCCTGGACGACACCGTCAACATCAAGCCGCGGGGTCGTGGCGCCGGAAGCGAACAAAACGGCGGTCGCCGTGGTCGGGGTGGTGGCACCGACAGCCTTGGCCGAAACCGTGCCCGAAATCTGCACGCCATTCGCCAGGTTCACGGCGTGACCGAGGCCACCAAGTTGCACGGCCAGGGCATTGCGGCCCGAATAGACGCCGTTACCGCTGACATTGCCGCGAATCGACAGGGCATAGTTGTAGGCCGGCGGCGTGACGGCCGTGCTGGCATATTCGAGGCCGCCGATCGTCAGGTCCTGAGTCGACGATGCGACGCGCAGGGCAGCGGCTTCGCCATAGTTGGCGAGGTTGGCTACCGACTGGGACGAATCGAGCGTGCCGTCGCCGTCTTCGTCCGGATTGCTGTCGATGTTGGCGTCGGTATTGGTGTCGACATTATTGGCCTGGGTGGTGCCGATCAGGATGCCCTTTGAGACATTGCCGGATATATCGACCAAGACACCGGTTTGCAGCAGGTCGGCTGGCGTGGCGAGCACCTTGGCCAGGGCGTCGGCGTTGAGCGCATCGACCGTGGCGTAGCCGGTGCCCGTATAGGTGCCGTCGATCAGGACATTGCTGCCGAAGTCGCCTTTCAGCGACACAGCTGACCCGCCGGTGCCGTGAGTGCCGATGGAGCCCGACAGATAGACCTTGCCGGTTGCGCCGTTTTCAAGAGAGACACCTTTATTGTTGTCGCCTTCCATTGCGATGGCGCCGTCCATGGTAAAAGCGCCCTGGACGTTGTTCTCGAAGCGGACGCCGTAAGAGTTCTGGCCCGAGACGGTAACGGTGCTGCCGCTCTTTATCTCGACATTGCCGATAAACGGCGTCGTTCCCGTCGAGTGGATGCCGTAACGCTGCTTGTCGTCGGCGAACGGGCCATCGAGGATCGTATCCGTGTTGACCGAATCGGTCGCCGTGAAATCATCCGTCACCGTGATAGCGGCGTTGATGGTCAGATCCGCCGTACGCCCGCCGTCGACCAGGATACCGGTCGAACCGGCGGCCGACTTGGCCATGTCGATCTTGCCGTTGAGCGTGACGTCGTTGTCGGAGTCCACCGTGACGGCGGTCCCCGTCGTCAGGGTGATCGAGCCCGCGCTGTCGACCGTCAGGTCACCGGTCACCGACGTCTTTACCGGCGCCGTCGTGGCGGTCGAAATAGTCGTGGCGGCCAGGGCATGACCTGTCAGGCTAAAGGCCGCAAGCGTCATGCTGAGGGCGGTTGCGGTCAGAAGTCGGTTTTTGCGCATTTGGTTAAGCTTCCCTGGGGTGCTCTTGTCTCGATGAGTAGTCGGCGGGACATGTATGTCGCCGCTGTCGTATGGCAGCGTCTCTCTTAGCCTTAAATATCCGCCGCGAAAAGGGTTCCGGCACGGTTTGCGGCACAGTTGCGGCGGTATTGCCGTTAGGCATGCCGGTTTTGTGGCAAATTTGAAAATAAAGAGGGCTTAATTAAGGCCGCACGCGCGAAGAGCGCCATGATTCCCGGCCGCGAGTCACGGATATTCCATGCCCCGCAAGGGCAGAATTTTAGTTTCCGGATATGAAAGAAGGATTGGGAATGCGATTGCCACCGTGTGCCTGATATTCAGGCAGGGGTGGCGCGAGTGACGGGACTCGAACCCGCGACCCTCGGCGTGACAGGCCGATACTCTAACCAACTGAGCTACACCCGCATTCCCTGGTTCCGGACGCTTTCGAATGCCGTAGTCAGCGGCGGCGTCTGGAGGTGCGGTTGATAGTTCGGGCGTCTTCGGGTGTCAAGCGCGTTGTCGCGAATATTCTGACAAAATTTGGGATGGTTTGAATTAATTGCGAGTGATTTTCATAAGCAATTCAAGGCACGGGCATTTTGCCGCAGAGGGCATCTAAAAAAGCAATAATTTCGCTAAAACCCGTTTTTTTTGCACTGCAAAGGTTTGAAGCGTGGCACAGACTGGTCTAATAGGCTGTTGAATCGAGTCCTGCTGACGGTTAACGGCGGCCCCGAACGACATATAAAGCGTCGGCTGCGTAGAGGTGCCCTTCATGAATGACGAACTGGCCAAGTTTCTGCTGAACTACCTGCCGATCATCATCTTTTTCGTCATCGCCACCGCACTTGGCTGCGGGTTTCTGATCGCCGCCTTCGTCATGGCGCCCAAGGCGCCCGACACGGAAAAGCTGTCGGCCTATGAATGCGGCTTCAACGCCTTTGATTCGGCGCGGCAGAAGTTCGATGTTCGCTTCTATCTGGTGTCGATCCTCTTCATCGTCTTCGATATCGAAGCGTCGTTCCTGTTTCCGTGGGCCGTGTCGCTGTTCGACATGACGGCGGACAAGATGCATTACGCCTTCTGGACGATGGTCATCTTCCTGGTCGAACTGGCGCTCGGCTATATCTATGTGTGGAAAAAAGGAGCCCTCGAATGGGAGTGATTTTACCTGCGGGTTCGGCGGGGCGGTCTTCCGTCGAGGGGTATGATCCGGCCGTTCACGACAAGTTCTTCGAAAGCGTATCGACGGAATTGAACGAGAAGGGCTTTCTGGTCGCTTCGGCCGACGATGTTATCACCTGGGCGCGCACCGGCTCGCTGATGTGGATGACGTTTGGCCTGGCGTGCTGCGCCGTCGAGATGATGCAGGCGTCGATGCCGCGCTACGACATGGAACGCTTCGGCATGGCGCCGCGCGCCAGTCCGCGCCAGTCAGACCTGATGATCGTCGCCGGCACCCTGACCAACAAGATGGCGCCGGCTCTGCGCAAGGTCTATGACCAGATGCCCGATCCGCGTTACGTCCTGTCGATGGGCAGCTGCGCCAATGGCGGTGGCTACTACCACTATAGTTATAGTGTCGTGCGCGGTTGCGACCGGATTGTTCCGGTCGATGTCTATGTTCCGGGCTGCCCGCCATCGGCCGAGGCCCTGTTGTACGGCCTTCTGCAATTGCAGAAGAAGATTCGCCGTACCGGCAATATTCGGCGCTAGGGGAGGGTATTGACAATGAGCATCGAAAAACTGCAGTCCCTGGCCGACAAGGCAAAGGCTGAATTCAAGGAAGCCATCGTCGACACCAAACTGGCGTTTGGCGAACTGACCCTGACGATCGAGCGCGAGCGCATTGTCGAGGTTCTGACCAAGCTGAAGCAGGAGCCGTACCGTTTCCACCAACTGATCGATATCTGCGGCGCCGACTATCCCAAGCGGGCGCGCCGGTTCGACATCGTTTATCACCTGCTGTCACTCAATCATAATGTGCGCCTGCGCCTGAAGGTCATGACCGACGAGGTCGTGCCGGTGCCCAGCGTCCGCAGCGTCTATCCAAACGCTGACTGGTACGAGCGCGAAGCCTTCGACATGTATGGGATTCTGTTTTCGAACCATCCCGATCTGCGCCGCCTGCTGACGGACTACGGCTTCGAAGGCCATCCGCTACGCAAGGACTTCCCGATGACAGGCCATGTCGAGGTCCGTTACGACGAAGAACAGAAGCGTGTGGTTTATGAGCCGGTGAAGCTGGTTCAGGAGTATCGCAAGTTCGACTTCCTGTCGCCGTGGGAGGGTGCGCAATACGTGCTGCCCGGTGACGAAAAGGCTAAGACCTGAACGGCGCAGGCCGGACGGGGCACGATCGCCGGCGCCTGTCGCGCGGTGGGGCAAACGAATATAGTATTGAAGGATAAGGGCATTATCCATGGCAGATGATGTAACATCACAGGTCGGGCACAAGGCGGAAGACGATCGTAAGTTCACGATCAACTTCGGCCCGCAGCATCCGGCTGCCCACGGGGTTCTGCGCCTTGTCCTGGATCTCGACGGTGAAGTCGTCGAACGCGTCGATCCGCATATCGGCCTGTTGCATCGTGGCACCGAGAAGCTGATGGAGGCGCGGACCTATCTGCAGAACATCCCCTATTTCGACCGTCTCGACTATGTCGCGCCGATGAACCAGGAACACGCCTTCGTCCTGGCGATCGAAAAGCTGCTGGGAATCGATGTCCCCAAGCGCGCGCAATATATCCGCGTCATCTTCTCTGAAATCGGCCGCATCCTGTCGCACATCCTCAACGTCACCACCCAGGCCATGGATGTCGGCGCCCTGACGCCGCCGCTGTGGGGCTTTGAGGAACGCGAAAAGTTGATGGTGTTCTATGAGCGGGCCTGCGGCGCGCGTCTTCACGCCAACTATTTCCGTCCCGGCGGTGTCCACCAGGACCTGACGCCGGAACTGATCGAGGACATGATCGTCTGGTGCAAGCAGTTCGGTCCGGCCTTGAAGGATATCGAGTCCCTGGTTACCGAAAACCGCATCTTCAAGCAGCGCAATGTCGATATCGGCGTGGTCAGCAAGCAGCAGGCCTTCGACTGGGGTTTTACCGGTGTGCTGATTCGCGGTTCGGGCGTCGCCTGGGACCTGCGCAAGTCGCAGCCCTATGAATGCTACGCCGAGCTCGATTTCGATATCGTCCTCGGCAAGAACGGCGACTGCTGGGATCGCTATTTGTGCCGCATCGAAGAGATGAAGCAGTCCGTCAAGATTATGCAGCAATGCCTTGACAAGCTTAAGGTAACGCCAGGCGAAGTCCTGTCACAGGATCACAAGGTGACGCCGCCGCGCCGGGCTGAAATGAAGAATTCGATGGAAGCCCTGATCCATCACTTCAAGCTCTACACGGAAGGCTTCAAGACACCGGAAGGCGAGGTCTATGCCTGTGTCGAAGCACCCAAGGGCGAGTTCGGTGTCTATCTGGTGTCGGATGGCACCAATAAGCCCTATCGCTGCAAGATTCGCGCGCCGGGCTTCCCGCACCTCCAGGCCATGGACTGGATGAACCGGGGCCACCTGCTGGCGGACGTTTCGGCCATTCTGGGCTCGCTCGACATCGTGTTCGGGGAGATCGACCGATGACCGCAGCCGACCAGGCCACCTGGCGTCACCACCATCCGCTCTATATTCTGGCCATTTCGACGGCAATCACGGCGGTCATTATCTCGCTGGTCGTTCTTATTCGCTGGTGGCTGAGCCGTGCGGCCTGGCAATATCATCCTGGCGGCGCCAAAGGTTTTCTGAAGGACGAGTTCGCGCGCTGGGGCGTAGCAATCGGGCCGATCATCCTGGTCGGGCTGTTCCTGAAATATTACATCTATGCCTATCGCCCGGATCTCGACAACACGACGACCTGGATGATCTATGGCCTGTCGATGGTTACCATCCGCATGGTGGTGCGCCGGCTGCCCTATGTGAAGGCCGTCGCCCGCCATATCGACGCCGCCCGGGACAAGGCGCGCGCCGCCAAGTTGGGGCAGCAGCCATGAATCCTGTGCAATCCCGTTATTTTTCCATGTACATGCGGGCATTCGGGTGTACAGCCCTGCCTGATTTCGTTTGTAGAGGGGCCTGATGTCTTTACGTCGTCTTGCCAAGGAACAGCCTGCCAGTTTTACCTTTTCTCCCGCGACCCTGGAGAAGGCCAACTGGTGGATCAATAAATATCCCGAAAGCCGCCGCCAGAGTGCGGTGATCCCGCTTCTGTGGCTGGTGCAGAAGCAGGAGGGCTGGGTGTCCGAACCCGCCATCACCGCCGTTGCGCGCCTGCTTGCCATGCCGCAGATTCGCGTCTTCGAAGTCGCCACCTTCTACACCATGTTCATGCTGGAGCCGGTCGGTTCGGCGGCCCTGATTCAGGTGTGCGGCACCACGCCGTGCATGCTGCGCGGCTCGGACGCCTTGATCGCGGTGTGCAAGGCCAAGATCGGCCCCAAGGACAAACTGTCGGCCGACGGCAAGTTCACCTGGCAGGAAGTCGAATGCCTGGGCGCGTGCTGCAACGCGCCGATGGCCCAGATCAACGACTATTTCTATGAAGACCTGACGCCGGAGAACATGGCGCAGATCATCGACGATTTCGCAGCCGGCAAGTCGCCTGCCGCCGGCCCCTATAACGGCCGCAAGACGTCAGAGCCGCTGGGCGGCGTCACGTCCCTGACCGATCCGAAGCTGTATGACGGTTCGGCGGCCAAGAAGATCAAGATTCCCAATGCTCCGGTTCCAGAGGTGAAGGCGTAATGGTCGGAATTCTCGAAGACAAGGACCGTATCTTCACCAACCTGTATGGCTTCCATGACTGGGGCCTGGAAGGTGCGAAGCAGCGCGGGTGCTGGAATGCGACGAAGGACATCCTGTCCTATGGCGCGCCGTGGATTATCGACAATGTCAAGAATTCGGGCCTGCGCGGACGCGGCGGCGCCGGTTTCTCGACCGGCCTGAAGTGGAGCTTCATGCCGAAGGAGGTCAAGGACCGGCCGCATTACCTGGTGGTCAATGCCGACGAATCCGAGCCCGGCACCTGCAAGGACCGCGAGATCATGCGCCATGATCCGCACCTGCTGATCGAGGGCTGCCTGATCGCTTCCTTCGCCATGCAGGCCCATGCCTGCTACGTCTATATCCGCGGCGAATACGTGCTGGAGCGCGAACGCCTCGAGGCCGCCGTCAAGCAGGCCTATGAAGCCAAGCTGATCGGCAAGAATAACGTCCATGGCTGGGATTTCGATCTCTACGTCCACCACGGCGCCGGTGCCTATATCTGTGGTGAGGAAACCGCCCTGCTGGAAAGCCTGGAAGGCAAGAAGGGCCAGCCGCGCCTGAAGCCGCCGTTCCCGGCCGGTTCGGGTCTGTACGGTTGCCCGACCACGGTGAACAACGTCGAATCGATCGCGGTTGTCGGCACCATCCTGCGCCGCGGCGCCGCCTGGTTCGCTTCGTTCGGTGCGCCTAACAATACCGGCACCAAGCTGTTCTGCATTTCCGGCCACGTCGAGCGGCCGTGCAATGTCGAAGAAGCCATGTCGATCCCGTTCCGCCAACTGGTCGAAGACCATTGCGGCGGTATCCGCGGCGGCTGGGGCAATCTGAAAGCGGTTATCCCC
The DNA here is from genome assembly GCF_056404555.1 of Asticcacaulis sp. P2_C5. Classification (NCBI taxonomy): domain Bacteria; kingdom Pseudomonadati; phylum Pseudomonadota; class Alphaproteobacteria; order Caulobacterales; family Caulobacteraceae; genus Asticcacaulis; species Asticcacaulis sp. P2_C5. The sequence continues at coordinate 64,057 of NZ_JBFUDU010000009.1, read as the reverse complement.
GGTGGATCGTCGGTGCCGATGATCCCTGCCGAACAATGCGAAAACCTGGCCATGGATTTCGACACCCTGCGCAATCTCAGGTCCGGCCTTGGTACGGCAGCGGTCATCGTCATGGACAAGTCGACCGACCTGATCCGCGCCATTGCCCGTCTCAGCTATTTCTACAAGCACGAGTCCTGCGGCCAATGCACGCCGTGCCGTGAAGGCACCGGCTGGATGTGGCGCGTCATGGAACGCATGGTCAAGGGCGACGCCGAACCGTCCGAGATCGACACCTTGCTGGAAGTCACCACCCAGATCGAAGGCCACACTATCTGCGCGCTGGGCGACGCGGCAGCCTGGCCGATCCAGGGCCTGATCCGCCACTTCCGGCCCGAGATCGAGGCGCGAATCGCCGCCTATCGTTCGCGTCGCGCCATCCACACCGGCCACGTCATAGCGGCGGAGTAGGGAACACGATGCGGGGCAAGGTTCTGACATTCAACGGTTCGACCGGACTGATCAGCGGCGATGACGGGCGGCGTTACAGCTTCTCCGCATCCGACCTGGCGGGCGACACATCCTATGTGCCGGCCGGTTCGACCGTGGATTTCGAACCGGAGGGCGACACGGCCAGCAGCGTCTATCTCATTGCGACGGCCATGGGCGAAAAGAACAAGTGGGTGGCCGCCATCCTCTGTTTCTTCTTCGGTCCAATCGGCATCCACAAGTTCTATCTGGGCAAGAATGGCGCCGGCATCATCATGCTGGTCGGTTCGCTCATCGTCATCGGACTGCCTTTCACCATGTTCATCTCATTCATCGAGCTGATCATCTATCTGGTGAAAAGCGACCAGAGTTTCTACGAAGACTATGTCGCGGGGGACAAATCGTGGTTCTAGCGACAAACAAAGTAAAGTTCGGAGACGTGATGCGTTTCTGCGGCTTGTCTCAACAAGTTGAGGTATAGGTCAAATGGCCAAGGCTAAAGTCAACGGTGTGGAGGTCGAGTTCGACCTCGGCATGACCGTTCTCCAGGTGGCGGAACTGGCAGGCGAGGAGATTCCGCGCTTCTGCTATCACGAACGGCTGTCAATCGCCGGCAACTGCCGCATGTGCCTGGTCGAGGTGAAGCCGGGGCCGCCGAAGCCGCAGGCGTCGTGCGCCCTGCCGGCGTCCGAGGGCCAGGAAATCTTCACGAACACCCCGATGGTCAAGAAGGCCCGCGAAGGTGTGATGGAGTTCCTGCTCATCAACCACCCGCTGGATTGTCCGATCTGCGACCAGGGCGGCGAATGCGACCTGCAGGACCAGTCGGTCGCCTATGGCAAGGGGGATTCGCGCTATTCTGAGAACAAGCGCGCGGTCGAGGAAAAGTACCTCGGGCCGACGATCAAGACCTTTATGACGCGCTGCATCCAATGCACGCGCTGCGTCCGCTTCACCACAGAAGTGGCCGGCGTGACCGAGATGGGCATGATCAGCCGCGGTGAAAACGCTGAGATCACCAGCTATCTGGAACAGGCCGTGACGTCCGAACTGTCCGGCAATGTCAACGACCTGTGCCCGGTCGGCGCCCTGACCCACCGCCCGTGGTCGTTCAACTACCGTCCGTGGGAACTGACCAAGACCGAGACGATCGACGTCCACGACGCCCTGGGTGCCCATATCCGTATCGACAATCGCGGTCCGGCCGTTTTGCGCGCCCTGCCGCGCCTCAAGGAAGAGATCAACGAAGAGTGGCTGACCGACAAGTCGCGCTACGCCGTTGACGGTCTGTCGCGCCAGCGTCTCGACAAGCCCTATGTCCGCAAGGCCGGCAAACTTCAGGCTGCGTCGTGGGACGAGGCCCTGTCGCTGGTCGCGGCCAAGGTGAGGGGCGCCGCGCCGTCGAAAATCGGCGTGATCGCCGGAGACCTGTGCGACGCCGAGACCATGAAGGCCGCCAAGGACCTGTTCTACGGCATGGGCGTGACCAATCTCGACTGCCGCCAGGACGGCGCCAAGATCGGACCGGTAAGCCAATCGACGCCGCGTGAAGCCTGGTTGTTCAATTCGGGTATCGCCGGAATCGAACAGGCCGACGCCATCCTGATTATCGGCAGCGACCTGCGCCACGAAGCCAGCCTGATCAACGTCCGCATCCGCAAGCAGTGGCTGCAGAACCGGGTTCAGGTTGGTCTGATCGGCCAGGCCGTCGATCTGACCTATGACTATACCCATGTCGGTGTCGGACCCAAGGCCCTCAAGGACTTCAAGAAGAACGCCTTCCGCGACGTCCTGAAGAACGCCAAGCGCCCGGCCATCCTGATCGGCAGCGGCGCGCTGTCCGGCGATGACGGCGCGGCGGTGCTCAAGGAAGCGGCGGATATCGCCGACAGCTGCGGCGTCATCAAGGACGGCTGGAACGGTTTCAACATCGTCCATACGGCGGCGTCTCGCGTTGCGGGTCTCGATCTCGGCTTCGTACCGGTGGGCGAGGCGGTCGATGCGACGGCCATGCTGAAGGGCGCTGTCGACGTGCTCGTGCTGCTGGGCGCCGACGAAATCGACGCCACGGGCCTGGACAAGACCTTTGTCGTCTATATCGGCAGCCACGGCGATGCCGGCGCTGCGGCGGCGGATGTTATCCTCCCGGGCGCAGCCTATACTGAAAAGTCGGGCATCTATACCAACCTGGAAGGCCGGGTGCAGATCGCCGAACGCTGCGTCTTCCCGAAGGGCGAGGCCAAGGAAGACTGGGCTATTCTGCGGGCGCTGTCGGGCTACCTCGACCGGACTTTGCCCTACGATACGCTGGCCGCCCTGCGCGAAAAACTGATTACCGATCACCCGGTGTTCGGCCGCATCGACGTCAGGCCCGCCGGCAAGGCCTTTGATATCAAGGCCATCGGCGCCAAGGGCGACATCAAGGATCGCGTCTTTGTGTCGCCGATCATTGATTACTACCTGACCAACCCCATCGCCCGGGCGTCCGTCGCCATGGCGGAGTGCTCGGCGGCGCGCGGCGCTCATCTCAAGGCCGCGGCCGAGTAAGGAAACGGATTATGGATTCTTCTTTCTGGTCATCTTCGATCGGCTGGACGATCATCACGGTGCTGGAGGCGCTGGCCGTCATCATGGGTGTCATGGTGTCCCTGGCCTTCCTGCTGTGGGGCGACCGCAAGGTGTGGGCCGGCGTGCAGATGCGCAAGGGCCCCAATGTCGTCGGTCCCTTCGGCCTGTTCCAGTCTTTCGCCGACTTCTTCAAGTTCGTCTTCAAGGAAGTGATCATTCCGGCCGGCGCGGACAAGTTTGTCTTTATCCTGGCGCCGCTGATCTCCTTCGTCCTGGCCTTTGCAGCCTGGGCAGTCATTCCCTTCGGCCCGGGCTGGGTCGTGTCGAACATCAATGTCGGCGTGCTGTACCTGCTCGGGATTTCGTCGCTGGGCGTCTATGGCATCATCATGGGTGGCTGGGCGTCGAACTCGAAATATCCGTTCTTGGGCGCGTTGCGCTCGGCGGCGCAGATGGTGTCCTACGAAGTTTCGATCGGCTTCATCCTGGTGACCGTCATCCTGCTGACGGGGTCGATGAACCTGACCGATATTGTCGTCCACCAGAGCGGCGGCATCCTGAACTGGAACTTCCTGGGCGGCGGTGGAATTCTGGGCAAGGGCGTCATCAAGCTGTTCATCATGTTCCCCATGATGGTTATCTTCTACATCTCGGCCCTGGCGGAAACCAACCGTCCGCCGTTCGATCTGCCGGAAGCGGAATCGGAACTGGTCGCCGGCTATCAGGTCGAATATTCCTCGACACCCTACCTTTTGTTCATGATCGGCGAATACGCCAACATCGTCTTGATGTGCGCCATGATCACCATCCTGTTCTTCGGCGGCTGGGACTTCCCGTGGCCGCTGGGTATGGATCCGAAGAGCGGCTGGTTCATCGCCATCAGCGTCCTGACCTTCATCGTCAAGGTCGTCTTCTGGTTCATCATGTTCGCGCTGGCCAAGGCGATTGTCCCGCGCTACCGCTACGACCAGCTGATGCGCCTGGGCTGGAAGGTCTTCCTGCCGATCTCGCTGACCGCCGTCATCCTCATCGCCGCATACCGCGTTTACGGAGGCGCCCTGTGATCAATCGCATCTTCCAAGGTATCAAAGGCGCCATGCTGCTTGACTTCTGGGGGGCCACGTTCCTCGCCGTGAAGTACATGTTCAAGCACAAGGCGACCATCAACTACCCGTTCGAAAAGGGGCCGATTTCGCCACGTTTTCGCGGTGAACACGCCCTGCGCCGCTATGCCAACGGCGAAGAACGCTGCATCGCCTGCAAGCTTTGCGAAGCGATCTGTCCTGCCCAGGCCATCACCATCGAGGCTGAGCCGCGCGATGACGGTTCGCGCCGCACGACACGCTACGATATCGACATGGTGAAGTGCATCTACTGCGGCCTGTGCCAGGAGGCCTGCCCGGTCGACGCCATCGTCGAGGGACCCAATTTCGAATTCGCGACGGACACGCGCGAGGAACTTCTGTACGACAAGCAACGACTTCTGGACAATGGCGACCGCTGGGAACGCGAAATCGCCAAGGCCCTGGAACTTGACGCGCCGTATCGCTGAGTGAGGATGTGAAGATATGACCTTGATGGCAATAGCCTTTTACCTCATGGCCGCGGTGACGTGCATCGCCGGCATGCTGGTGATTACGGCGCGCAACCCCGTGCACTCGGTGCTGTTCCTGATTCTCGCCTTCTTCTCGGCGGCTGGATTGTTCGTCCTGATCGGGGCGGAATTCCTCGCCATGCTTTTGATCGTCGTCTATGTCGGCGCCGTCGCCGTCCTGTTCCTGTTCGTGGTGATGATGCTCGACGTCGACTTCGTCAAGCTGCGCCAGGGCTTCGCCAACTACCTGGCGCCGGGTGCGGTGATTGCCCTGGTCATGATGGGCGAGCTGTTCTTCGTCGGCCAGGCCATCGCCGAGCGCGGGGCGGCGGCCGGTAACGGACCGCAGGCGGCAATGCCCGGCGTGACCAATATTCAGACGATCGGCAACGAACTGTATACGACCTACGCCTATCTGTTCGAAGCCGCCGGTTTCGTTCTGCTGGTTGCCATGGTCGGCGCCATCGTCCTGACCCTGCGCCATCGCGTCTATGTCAAGCGCCAGGATATTTTCAAGCAGGTTACGCGTCGCCGCAAGGACTCGGTCGAAGTTGTACCGGCCAAGACCGGAGAAGGAATTCAGGAATGACCATTGGTCTCGCCCACTATCTGACGGTCTCGGCTATCCTGTTCACCATCGGGGTGTTCGGTATCTTCGTGAACCGCCGCAACATCATCATCATCCTGATGTCGATCGAACTGATCCTGCTGGCCGTCAATATCAACTTCGTCGCCTTTTCCTGCTTCCTGCACAATGTCCAGGGCCAGATCATGGCGATGTTCGTCCTCACCGTCGCCGCGGCCGAAGCCGCCGTCGGCCTGGCCATTCTCGTGACCTTCTTCCGTAATCGCGGCGATATCGCTGTCGATGACGCCAGCATGATGAAAGGATAAATCGTCGTGCTCACTGTTTCCGCCGCTCACGCCGCCACCGAAGCCGCTGCCGGCCTGCCTACGTCGGGCATGGCCGCTGTCGTCACCGTCTGTGTGTTTGCGCCGATCATCGGCGCGGCCATTGCCGGTTTCTTCGGCCGCCGCATCGGCAATATTCCGTCCCAGACGGTGACGACCGGCCTGTTGTTCCTGTCATGCGCGCTCGGCTGGTACACCTTTATCCAGCACACCTGGGGAGGGATGGCTGACTTTACCGTCGCCCTGCTGCCGTTCATCGATATCGGCACCTTCCACTCGGCATGGTCGGTCCGCATCGATGCCCTGTCGTCGACCATGCTGGTCGTCGTCACGACGGTGTCATCCTTAGTCCACCTCTATAGCTGGGGCTATATGTCGGAAGACGACAGCCGCCCGCGCTTCTTCGCCTACCTGTCCCTGTTCACCTTCGCCATGCTGGCCCTGGTCACGGCGGCCGACTTCATGCAGCTGTTCTTTGGCTGGGAAGGGGTGGGGCTGGCGTCCTACCTGTTGATCGGCTTCTGGTACCACAAGGAAAGCGCGTCTGCGGCCGCTATCAAAGCCTTCGTCGTCAACCGCGTCGGCGATTTCGGGTTCGCGCTCGGCATCATGACCGTCTACTGGCAATTCGGTACGATCAATTTCCACGAGCTGTTCCCGATGATCGCCGCCCACCAGGGCCAGGCGTGGGACTTCTGCGGATTCACCTTCTCGGCGCTCGACTTGGCGGCCTTCTTCCTGTTCATCGGCGCCATGGGTAAGTCGGCGCAGTTCTTCCTGCACACCTGGCTGCCCGACGCCATGGAAGGTCCGACCCCCGTGTCGGCGCTGATCCACGCCGCCACCATGGTCACCGCCGGCGTCTATATGGTCTGCCTGCTGTCGCCCTTGTTCGAATACGCGCCCCAGGCCAAGATGATCGTCGCCTATGTCGGCGCCATCACCGCCATCTTCGCCGCCAGCATCGGTTTCACGCAGAACGACATCAAGCGCGTCATCGCCTATTCAACCTGTTCGCAGCTCGGCTACATGTTCTTTGCCGCAGGTGTTGGGGCCTATCAGGCGGCGATGTTCCACCTGTTTACCCACGCCTTCTTCAAGGCCCTGCTGTTTCTTGGCGCCGGTTCGGTGATCCACGGCATGCATCATGAGCAGGACATGCGCAAGATGGGCGGCCTGGCCAAGTATCTGCCGGTCACCTACGGCGTCATGACGATCGGCACCATCGCCATTACCGGCCTGGGCATTCCCTATACGCAGTTCGGTTTTGCCGGCTTCTTCTCGAAAGACGCTATCATCGAGTCGGCCTGGGTCATGCACACGACGCCGCAGGGCATGTTCGCCTTCTGCATGGGCATCTTCGCCGCGCTGCTTACTTCTTTCTATAGCTGGCGCCTGATCGCCATGACGTTCTGGGGTAAAAAGACCTGGGAACATGGGCATGATGACCACGCTCATGGCCACGACCATCATCATGAAGTCGTTGACGGTCATGATGCTGCAGAGCCTGCGCATGATGATCACGGACATGGCCATGCTCACACGCCGCACGAAAGCCCGTGGATCATGCTGGCCCCGCTGGTCGTCCTGGCGGTTGGCGCGGTGGCGTCCGGTTTCGTCTTCGCGCCCTATTTCATCGGCGAGCAAGCCCACGAATTCTGGGGCCACGCCATCTTCACGGCACCTGACAACCACGTCATGCACGAAGCCCACCATATCACCGAAGTCTGGGTAAAGCTGGCGCCGCTGGTCGTGACCCTGCTGGGCATGGCGATGGCCTGGTACTACTACATCCTCAAGCCGTCCTTGCCGAAGAAGATGGCGGCGAACGAAGGCCCGGTCTACACCTTCCTGTATAACAAGTGGTTCTTCGACGAAATCTATCAGGCCACCTTCGTCAAGCTGACCAAGCTTCTGGGCGACTTCTTCTGGAAGGTCGGTGACGTCAAGATCATCGATGGCCTGGGCCCCAACGGCGCCGCCTGGTCGGCCCTGGCCTCGGCCAAGAAGCTGGTCAAGACTCAGACCGGCTACGTCTATCACTACGCCTTCGTCATGTTCCTCGGTGTCGTCGGGTTGCTGACCTACGTCATCGTCCTGGCGCACCACTAAGGGGAAACGGAAACCAAATGCTGCCTGCCATCCCCAATCTTCTCAGCATCATTACCTTCGCGCCGTTGTTCGGCGCGGCGGTGATCATGATCGTACGCGCCATGGCGCGGAAGGACGACGAAGCTGTCATCGCCCGCAACGCCAAATGGATCAGCCTGTGGACGACGCTCGCCACCCTGGTCTTGACCGCAATCCTGGCCCTGCAATTCAAAGGCGGCGTTGCCGGATATCAGTTCGAAGAACATTATCAATGGTTTGGACCAATTTCCTACCATATGGGTGTTGACGGTATCTCGATCCTGTTCGTCGTTCTGACCGCCTTCCTGATGCCGATCTGCATCGCGGCGTCGTGGACTTCGGTCAAGAACCGCGTCACCGAATACATGATCGCCTTCCTGCTGCTGGAAACCCTGGTCATCGGCGTCTTCACGTCGCTGGACCTGTTCCTGTTCTATATCTTCTTTGAAGGCGGCCTGGTGCCGATGTTCCTGATCATCGGGATCTGGGGCGGCAAGAACAAGATCTACGCTGCCTATAAGTTCTTCCTCTATACACTGCTGGGATCGGTCCTGATGCTGGCGGCCATGCTGTATATGGTCAATGCCCTGGGTACGGCCGACATCCCGGTGATGACGGAGATGCTGACCAGGACGCCGTTCCCCGTCGTGGTCCAGGGCTGCCTGTGGTTCGCCTTCTTCGCCTCGTTCGCCGTCAAGATGCCGATGTGGCCGGTCCACACATGGTTGCCAGACGCCCACGTTGAAGCGCCGACCGCCGGCTCGGTCATGCTGGCCGGTATCCTGCTGAAACTGGGCGGCTACGGTTTCATCCGCTTCAACCTGCCCATGTTCCCCAATGCCAGCGAGATGTTCGCGCCTTTGGTCATGGCTCTGTCGGTCATCGCCGTGGTCTATACGTCGCTGGTTGCCTTCCGCCAGACCGACATCAAGAAGCTGATCGCCTATTCGTCGGTCGCCCACATGGGCTTCGTCACCATGGGCATCTTCGCCGGCAACCAGCTGGGTGTCCAGGGCGCCATCTACCAGATGATCAGCCACGGCGTCATCTCGGGCGCGCTGTTCCTCTGTGTCGGCGTTGTCTATGATCGTTGGCATACGCGTGAGATCGCTTTCTACGGCGGTCTGACCAAGCTCCTGCCGCACTATGCCTTCGTCTTCCTGCTGTTCACCATGGCCAATGTCGGCCTGCCGGGCACGTCGGGCTTCGTCGGTGAAATCACCACCATGACCGGCGCCTACCAATGGGGCACTTGGGTGGCCCTGGTTTCGGCTTCGGGCGTCATCTTCTCGGCGGTCTACGCCCTGAACCTGTACAAGCGGGTGATGTTCGGTGTCGTCATCAACGACGAACTCAAGAAATATCCCGACCTGAGCGTGCGTGAAATCGCTATCTTCACGCCTCTGGTCATCAGTACGCTGCTGCTGGGCGTCTATCCGGCCTTTGTTTTTAACTTCACCACTGCCAGTGTCGACGGGCTTGTAGCTGCCTATCGCGCTGTCATCGGCGGATGAGGATGGACCTCGCGATGAACTTTCCCGCTTTCACCCTGGCGCTTCCCGAAACCATCCTCGGGGTCAGCGCACTTCTGATCCTGGTCTTCGGCGGTTTCCGCGGCGACAAGGGCATGACCTCCATCAGCGCCCTATGCGGCGTCGCCCTGATCGCTGCGGCCTTCGCGGCGGCTTATCCTTCGACGCCGTTGGGGCAGGGCTTCAATGGTTCCTTCCTGTCCGACGGGGTTTCGGTCTTCGCCAAGGTCGCCATCTATATCGCCGGCGTCTTCGTTATTGTTCTGGGGCAAGGGTATTTCGACCGCCTGAAGAACCGCCGCTTCGAATTCCCCATCCTGGTCCTACTGGCCACGCTGGGCATGAGCATGATGGTCTCGGCAGGAGACCTGATCGCGCTGTATATCGGCATCGAACTTCAGTCCCTGGCCATGTATGTCCTGGCCGCCTTCCGCCGCGACGACCCCAAGTCGTCCGAAGCCGGCCTGAAATACTTTGTCCTTGGCGCCCTGGCGTCGGGCCTGCTGCTGTACGGCGCCTCGTTGGTCTATGGCTTTGCCGGGTCGATGAATTTCCACGATATCGCCCGCGCTTCGGAAACCAACCTTAATGTCGGCCTGATCTTCGGTCTGGTCTTCCTGATTTGCGGTCTCGCCTTCAAGGTTTCGGCGGCGCCCTTCCATATGTGGACGCCCGACGTCTACGAAGGCGCACCGACCCCGGTCGTTGCCTTTGCCGCCGGCGCGCCCAAGTTCGCCGCCATGGTGCTGTTTGCCCGTCTGCTGCAGACCGGCTTCCCGCACCAGGTCGATCAGTGGCGCCAGGTCATACTGGTCATCAGCGTCCTGTCCTTTGTCATCGGCGGCCTGGGCGGCCTGATGCAGAAGGATTTCAAGCGCCTTCTGGCCTATTCGTCGATCGCCAATATGGGTTATGCCCTGCTGGCCGTCGCGGCCGGCACGTCGGGTATCCCGGCGCTGCTGATGTTCTTCTGCCTCTATATGGTCGACAATCTCGGCCTGTTCTCGGTCGCGATCTCGCTCAACAAGAAGGGCGGCGAGCCGGTGTCACGGATCGATCAGTTCGCCGGCCTGTCGAAGAGCAATATGCCGCTGGCCATTGTCCTGACCATGCTGTCCCTGTCCGTACTGGGCATGCCGCCCTTCGGCGGTTTCTGGGGCAAGTTCTACATCTTCGGCGCGGCCATCGGTGCCGGCCTGTGGTGGTTTGCGGCGGCCGGCCTGGTCGCTTCGGTAATCGCGGCCTTCTACTATCTGCGCATCATCAAGCTGGTTTGGTTTGATGCTCCCGTGGTTGAACTGGAACCGGCGCCGGCCGAATCGAAGTGGATCGCCTTTGCGGCGGCTGCCTTCTCCTTCCCGGGCGTGATCGTCTTCCTGATCTTCGTCTCCGGCATAGCCACGGCCGCGGCCGTCGGCTTCGGCGTCTAGGGGCCAGGGACGGTGGCCGATTTCGAGATCTTCGAGACCCTGCCGTCCACCCAGGAACTGAGTCTGGCCCGGCTTCGCGCCGGTCGTAAGGGGCCAGGCTGGATTCTGGCCAAGGAACAGACCAAGGGGGCAGGGCGCCATGGTCGCATATGGATCGGCACCAAGGGCAATTTCATGGCGTCGCGCTGGGAAACCATGGCGATCGATGTTCGCCGTGCGCCGCAGCTGTCCTTTGTCACCGCCCTGGCCGTCTATGAGATGCTGCGACCGCTGATCGCCGATACGGATCAGGCGATGCGTATCAAGTGGCCGAACGATATTTTGCATAAAGGCCGCAAGCTATGCGGAATCCTGGTCCAGACCGAGGCGTCCAATGAGCCGGACCATCTGGGTGTGGTTATCGGCATCGGCATGAACCTGCGCGTAGCACCGATCATCGAAGGCGCCCTGACGGTCGCCCTTCGTGACATCAATCCGGCCGCCGTCAAGTCGCTCGATGCGGTCGGGCTGTTGCATAAGCTGAACGGCCATCTCGATGGCGTGCTGGATCTGTGGCGCAGCAAGGACTTCAGCGATATTGCCAAGGCGTGGATGAAGCGCGCCTATGGCCGCGATCGCATGGCCAGTGTCACGGTTGACGGCCTGGCCGTCTCAGGAACGATCGTCGGCCTCGATGAATTCGGCGCACTTCAGATCAAGGCAACGGATGGTCAGGTCTATACCGTGACCGGTGGCGACGTCGAATACGGAGCCCTGCATGCTGCTGGCCATTGAACAGGGCAATACCAATACCCTGTTTGCCATTCACAACGGCACGGAGTGGGTGGCGCAGTGGCGCGTGGCGACCGACACGCGGCGTACCGCCGATGAATATGCCGCCTGGCTGTATCAGCTGATGCAGATGCACGACCTGGATTTCAAGGGCATTTCCGACTGCATCATCTCGTCCGTCGTGCCGCAATCCCTGTTCAACCTGCGCAAGCTGGCGCAACGCTACTTCAACAAGCCGCCGTATGTTGTTGGCGAAAATACGGTTTTGAACCTCGATATCCGCATCGACAAGCCGCGTGAAGCTGGCGCTGACCGTCTGGTCAATGCCATCGGCGGTCACATTACCTATGCGGGCCCGCTGCTGATCATCGATTCCGGAACGGCCACGACCTTTGACGTCGTGGCGGCGGATGGTGGCTACGAAGGCGGGGCCATTGCGCCGGGTATCAATCTGTCGCTTCAGGCGCTGCACGCCGCTGCCGCCAAGCTGCCGCGTGTGGCCATTGAGAGACCGGCGCGAAAAATCGGCAAGGATACGGTCAGCGCCATGCAATCCGGTATTTTTTGGGGCTATGTCGGCTTGATTGAATACCTCATCGCCGCTATGCAGGCCGAATACGGCCAGAAGATGAGCGTCATTGCCACCGGCGGGGTAGCGTCCTTGTTTGAAGGCGCCACGCAGAAGATTGATCATTTCGACCATGATCTGACTTTGCGCGGCTTGCTTGAAATCTATAAGCGTACCTTGTCGCAAAGTTGAGAATGAAAAGTCACAAAGACGAACTCGTGTTCCTGCCGCTCGGTGGGTCCAATGAAATTGGTATGAACCTGAACCTGTACGGGTTCGGGCCAGCCGATAACCGCCAATGGATCATCGTCGATGTCGGCGTGACCTTCGGTGATCTCACCACGCCGGGTATCGAGGTGATTGCGCCCGACCCGGAATTCCTCGTGGGTGAAACCATCCTGGGGATCGTGCTGACCCACGCCCATGAAGACCATATCGGCGCCCTGGGCTGGTTGTGGGACAAGATCAAGGCGCCGGTCTATGCGACTCCCTTCACCGCCTTCCTGGTACGCGAGAAACTGCGCGAAGCCGGCGTGCTGGATGACGTCGACCTGACCGAAATTCCGTTGAATGGCAACGTCAAGTTGGGCCCGTTCGACATTGATTATATTACGATAACCCACTCCATTCCTGAGCCCAACGGTCTGGCGATCAAGACACCGCTGGGCACCATATTGCACACCGGCGACTGGAAGATCGATGACGAGCCGATCACCGGCAAGCCGACCGACGTCAGCGCGCTTACGCGTTATGGTGACGAGGGCGTGCTGGCCATGGTCTGCGATTCGACCAATGTCTTTGTCGAAGGTCGCGCCGGGTCGGAAGCCGATGTACGGGGCGAACTCGAAAAGCTGATTCGCACGATGAAGAAGCGTGTCGCGGTCGCCTGTTTCGCGTCGAACGTGGCGCGGATGGATTCGGTGATGCGCGCCGCCATGGCCTGCAAGCGCCAGGTTTGCCTGGTCGGCCGGTCGATGCACCGCATGCTGGCTGCGTCGCGTCACGTCGGTCTGATGCAGGGGATTCCCGATCCGATCAGCGAAGGCGAGGCGGCCAATCTGAAGCCGCATCAGGTGCTTTATCTGTGCACTGGGTCGCAGGGCGAACCGCGCGCCGCACTGTCGCGCATAGCCGATGGCAATCATCCGCTGGTCAAGCTGAAGGAAGGCGACGCCTGTGTCTTCTCGTCGCGCGTCATTCCGGGCAATGAGATCGCCATCCGCTCCTTGCAGAATCGCCTGTCGGATCTGGGTGTCGAAATTCATACCGAACGCGACCATCCCGGCATTCACGTCTCCGGCCACCCGTGCCGTGACGAACTGAAGGACATGTATGGTTGGGTGCGGCCGAAGATTGCCGTGCCGACGCACGGCGAACGCCGGCATCTCCTGAAGCACGCCAGCCTGGCGGCCGAACTGGGTATCAAATATCAGATGACGCCGCGCAATGGCGACATGGTGCGCCTGGCGCCCGGCCTGCCCGAGATTATCGATGAGGTTCCCGCCGGCCGCCTGTTCGTCGACGGCGGCATATTGGTGCCGGAAGCCAGCGAGGCGCTGCGCGAACGCCGCCATGCCGCGCACAATGGCATGATCTTCGTCGCATTTGCCCTCGATGGCAAGAATCGCCTGGCTTCGATCGTCGACGTCCGTGGTCTGGGGCTGGCGTTTGAAAACGATGACACCATCTCTGATCAGTTGGAGAAGATGTGCAATATCGTCGAAAAAGCGGTCAAGGGCCTGAGCCCCGAAGCGCGCGAAGACGATGAGACGGTTGAGATTGCGGTCGCGCGCGTCGTTAAAAAGGCGGCCCAGACGATCTGGGATCGCCGGCCGATCGTCGAAACCATTATCCTGCGCACCTGATTTTTCGCGCTTTTCACAAAACTGTAACCGCCGAAAGTTATCTTTCGGCGGTTTTACGTTTCGCGCGCAGGCCGAATTCATCAAACCAGCGAGTGCTGTAATATTGTGCCGAAAACAGGTGGCAAAGAACGCCGATATCAATGTTGATTGCTGCATTTTGCGCGATATTGGTTAAGTTAATTCGTTAATAAATATTAACCATATATGTATTTGTATAATAACAAATATATATGAAGTGTCCACTACAAATCAATATTGACGATATAGGGTGACGGCAAAACGGCTTCTCAAGTGGTTAACCCGAGAAGCCGTTGTAAGCCGATGGAATCGCTGGATTCTTCGGGGACGCGAATATAACGCGCGCCCAGTCGAGATTTGGTCAGGATTTAACCATGACGTAGCTGCCCGGCGCGTCCTGAAGCGGCTTGAACTTGCCCTTGGCCGGATCGCGGGCGGGAACCATGTCACCGGACAGCTTGCTCAGCCAGTCGCTCCAGTGCGGCCACCATGAACCGGCATGTTCGGATGCGCCTTCCAGCCATAGTTCGAAGGTGTCGGGGTGGGAGTCGTTCAGCCAATGCATGTACTTTTGTGCCGCCGGCGGGTTGACGACACCGGCGATGTGGCCGGAACCGGCCAGGGTAAAGGTCACAGGTCCACCGAACAGTTTTGAGCCCTTATAAACGGAGAGGGGGGGGGCGATGTGATCTTCGCGGCCGGCCTGTTCATAGATCGGGATCGTGACCTTCTTCGGATCGATCCGCACACCGCCCAGCACCAGGTGTCCTCGCGCCAGGGCGTTTTCACCATAGAACCGGCGCAGATAGAAGAGATGCAGCGCCTTGGGCATCCGTGTCTGGTCGGCATTCCAGCACAGCAGGTCGAAGGGAGTCAGATCCTTGCCCATCAGGTAGTTGCTGACGAAGAAGGACCAGATCAGGTCGTTGGCGCGCAGGGCGTTGAAGGTGTCGGCCATGGCCGCGCCGGGCAAAACCCCGCCGGCGGCATCCATCTGGCGTTCCAGTTCCTTCAGCCAGGTTTCGGACGTAAACAAAAGCAGGTCACCCGCTTCGGTAAAGTCGTGCTGGGCGGTGAAGAAGGTCGCCGAGGCGATCGATGTATCGCCTTTTTCCGCCATATGCGCCAGGGCGCATCCCAGCAGGGTGCCACCGATGCAATAGCCGACCGCATTGACCTGCTTGGCGCCGGTCTGTTCCAGCACCTTTTGCGTCGCTTCGTAGATTCCGCCGAACATATAGTCTTCGAAGCTGGTGTCCTTCATCGATTTGTCCGGATTGACCCAGGACGTCACGAAGACGGTGAAGCCCTGGCCGACCAGCCATTTTATCAACGAATTCTTGGCTTGAAGGTCGAGGATATAGAATTTGTTGATCCACGGCGGGAAGATAAGAAGCGGGATCTCATGAACCTGTTCGGTCGTCGGGCTGTATTGCAGCAGCTCGAAATAGATGCTGCGGTAAACGACCTTGCCCGGAGTCGTGGCGACGTTTTCGCCGACCTTGAACCGGCTGTAATCGGCCTGGCTGATCATCAGCTTGCCGTCGCCGCGCGCCAGGTCGTCGGCGAAGCGTTCCATACCCTTGACCAGGGTCTCACCCTTGGATTCAAGCAGGGCGTCGATGGCGACGGGATTGGTCAACAGGAAATTGGCCGGCGACATGGCGTCGGTCAGGAGCTTGGTGAAAAACTCGGCGCGTCGCTTGACCAGGGGATCGATGTCGTCGACGCTGCCGATCAGCTTGTTCAGCCAGTTGGACGACAGAAGATACGACTGGCGCATCATGTCGTACATCAGGTTCTGCTCCCAGCGCGGATCATTGAAGCGTTTGTCACGAACAGGCTTGGTGGCCGTCTGTTCGGTACCCAGGGTACGGCGGGCCATCTGACCCCACAGTTCAAGATAGCCGTTAAGCAAATCGCTCTGAGCCTCGACGACCTTGTCGGGTTTTGCCGCCAACGAGGTCATGACCTGGGTCATGGCCGGCCCGACTTGGAACGGATCGACCGGACCACCAGCCTCCGCGTCGGGTGTTTTCATGACGGTCTTGGCCAGTACGCTTTGCGCTGTCATGGCGGCCTTGGCGATATTGACCGACAGTTCTTCCATCCGACGCACGCTGTCGGCGTCGAACAATTGCACATCGGGCGTGGCCGCAGCGGGACTGGCCTTTGGCTCCGCAGGCGCTGGCTTGGGCGCGGGGGCGGGCTTTGCCTCCGAAAGCTTAGCCTGGGAAACCTTTGGTGACCCAACCTTAGGCGCGATGGTCTTTTTTGCTGCCGCCTTTGGTTTTGCCGATATTTTGGCGGTCGGTTTTGCAGCATCCACTTTCGCCGCCGGTGTTTTTTTCGGGGTCTTGCTCATCCAAATCCTCACAGCTTTCCCGCCTGAAGCGCTTCCCGATAAAGTGGCCACCACTTTTCGGATAAGAAGCGCGACAACACAAAAGCTAGAGCATTTCCACCGATCAGTATGATCGGGAAATGCTCTAGATCGATTGCAGTGCGGTAAATCTCGCCGTAAAATCAACTCAATTTTTATTTTTATTGATGTAAGCCTATTCACGGGCGTAAAATTTTGCTCTTGATGCGCCGCCGTGCGCGGGGTGCAGACTGCGCGGACGGTGAGTGATTTTGCGGAGACGGTTGTCATGACGATCATGCCGGTGGGAATGCGCACGCTGGCCGGCCTTTTGGCCGGGGCCGCCGTCTGTCTGACGGCCGGCGCAGCCGTTGCACAGGAAGACGCCGTTTCGGCCGCGCAACGCCCGGTCGTCCACGCGCCGACCGTCGTAGCGCCGGTCCGGCCGACAGTCGATACCCTGCCCAAATGGTCGGAATTTCCGGTTCCGCCTTCGGACGTGCCCACGGTAGCCGAGTTCGCCCAGCGCGTTAATAGTCAAACCAAGGCGTCCGCGCAGTTGAAGACCGAGGTTTCCGCCCTGACCTGGGACAAGGAAAAGCCGGAGCCGTACGCCGATGCGACACTCAGCCGGCTTAATCCGATCTATATCAAGCGTCTGGATGCGACGCTCAGCCGTCAGGAAATTGAGGCCCTGGCCGCCGAATTGCGCCGCCGTGCGGCGCCGCCACCGCCAGCGGATTAACCTGAAGGACGCTGTTCGTCCTGTTCAAGCGGGTGGCAGTCTGGTAACAGAATTCGAGGATCCGCGTAACGCACGCGATCCCGGTGTAGCACGCATAAAATAAGAAACGGCTGCATATCCCGCCAACTTCCAGCCAGAAGTCTCCAATATGCCAGAAACTCTTGATATTCATAACACAATGACCAATTCCGCTGCCGGCTTCGACCTCAGTCTCGACATTGTTCGCGTCGCTGAAGAAGCGGCCATTGCCTGCTACGCGCAGGTTGGGGGCGGCGACGAAAAAGCGGCCGATCAGGCGGCAGTCGACGCCATGCGCAAGGCGCTCAACGCCATCGACATGGACGGCCGTATCGTCATAGGCGAGGGCGAGCGCGACGAAGCGCCCATGCTGTATATCGGCGAAAAGGTCGGTACCGGCAAAGGCCCGGCCATCGATATCGCGCTCGATCCGCTGGAAGGCACCACCCTGGCGGCCAAGGCCATGGCCAATGCATTGGCGGTTATAGCGTTTGCGCCGCGCGGCGGCATGCTGCACGCCCCGGACACCTATATGGACAAGCTGGCCATCGGGCCGGGCTATGCCAAGGGCGTCGTCGATCTCGATGCATCCCCCGAAGAAAACGTCCGTTCGCTGGCCAAGGCCAAGGGCGTGCCGGTGTCGGAAATCGTCGCCTGTGTGCTGGACCGCCCGCGCCACGACGGCATCATCACCGGTTTGCGCAAGGCCGGCGCCCGGGTTCACCTGATCACTGACGGCGATGTCGCCGGCGTCATCCATACCGCCCAGCCGGAAACCGGCATCGACATCTATATAGGGCAGGGCGGCGCGCCGGAAGGCGTCCTGGCATGCGCCGCATTGAAATGCGTCGGCGGCCAGTTCCAGGGTCGCCTGGTTTTCCGTAATGCCGACGAGCGTCAGCGCGCCGAACGGTTGGGCCTGACCGATTTCGAACGCAAATACGATCTCGACGACTTGGTCAGCACGGATGCTGTTTTTATCGCCACCGGCGTGACGCATGGCGCGTTGTTACGCGGCGTGCATAAAGAAGTCTCTGCCCGTGGCGAGGTTTTCGTAACCACGGAAAGCCTGGTCATGATCTCCAAGACCGGTACGGTGCGCCGCCTGTCGATGCGCCGCCCCTGGAAGGGTTAACTTGTAAACGCGATGGCGGCGTGACAGACTCCTATAATGAGTCCAGACGCCGCCACAGCCGTTCGCCCCGTTTCCGCCGTCGCGCCCTATCTGGGTGTCGCATCCTCCCTCAGCGGCCGGGTCTGGCGTGAGCGCCTGGCATCGGCGAGCATATGCCCGGAAACCTTACGCGACATCACGCACCGGCTGGCGCTGATGAAGGTCGCGGACCCCGGCTTTATTGAACCGATTGCGCGCTTTATCGCCGGCCGCGGCATAACGCCCGACGGCCTCGAACACTTTATATATCCCACCCTCAAATCGCTGTTTCCCGACCCATCGTCCTTCATGGATATGGACAAGGCGGTCGCCGCCATGCTCGACGCCCTGGAATCCAAGGCGAAGATCAGTGTCTTTGCCGATTATGATGTCGATGGCGCGACCAGCGCCGCCCAACTGGTACGCTGGTTCCGCCATATGGGGCACGATCTGAATGTCTATGTCCCCGATCGCGTGACCGAAGGCTACGGCCCATCCAACGCTGCTTTCGACAGCCTGAAACGTCAGGGCGCCGACCTGGTCATTACGGTCGATTGCGGCGCCATGGCCCACCGCGCGCTCGACCACGCCGCCGATATCGGCCTTTCGGTCGTCGTCATCGACCACCATCTGATGCGCGAAGATCCGCCCCATGCCCTGGCGGTCGTCAACCCCAACCGGCCGGGCTGCACCTCGGCCCAGGGCAATCTGGCGGCGGCGGGTGTGATCTTTGTCGTCTTGGCCGCGCTGAACCGTGACGCCGAAAAGCGCGGCCTGTTCAAGGACCGTGTGCGTCCGGATCTGAAGCAATGGCTCGATCTCTCGGCACTGGGCGCCATCTGCGATGTCACCGCCCTGACTGGCTTCAACCGCGCCCTGACGGCGCAGGGACTGAAAGTCATGTCGCAACGGCGCAATCCGGGTATCAAGGCCCTGATGGAGGTGGCTGGATCTACCGACGCCGCCAGCCTGATGAGCACGTTTCACTCGGGCTTCGTCATCGGTCCGCGGATCAATGCCGGTGGGCGGGTAGGGCGCTCGGATCTCGGCGTGCGGCTGCTGTCGACCGACGATGCCGAGGAAGCGGGTTCCCTGGCGCAGGAACTGGACGAACTGAACCGCCTGCGCCGCGACGTCGAGGCGCAGGTCCTGGAGCAGGCCGTCAAGGTCGCCGAGACCCAGGGGTTGTGGCCCAGCGACGACGCGGTCATCGTCATCGCCCACGAAGACTGGCATCCCGGCGTCATCGGTATCGTGGCGGGACGATTGCGTGAACGCTGGCATCGGCCCGTCATTATTGTAGGTATCGATCCGATCAGCGGCATGGGTAAGGGTTCCGGTCGTTCCCAGGCCGGCGTCAATCTGGGTGAAGCCGTGGGGGCAGCTTTCGAATCGGGCCTGCTACTGTCCGGCGGCGGTCACGCCATGGCGGCCGGGCTCAGCGTAGAACGTGAACGAATCGGCGAACTGCGTCGCTTCATCAACGACTATGTCCATGCGCATGTCAGTGAGGCAGACCAGACCGACGCCATCCTGATCGACGCGGCCATCAGCCTGCGGGCTGCATCACGCGCCCTATTCAACAGCTTCGAACTGCTGGCGCCCTTCGGTCAGGGCAATCCGGAACCGATTCTGGCCTTTACCGACGTCCGCATCGGTTATGCCCAGGTCATGAAGGGGGGGCATATACGCTGTGAGATCACCGACGAAAGCGGCACCAAGCTGAAGGGCATTATATGGCGCGCCGAAGGCACGCCGGTCGGCGACGCTTTGCTGCGCCCGGCGGGTCGTGTGCATGTTTTGGGGCGCCTGAAAGGCGATGATTATATGGGTCGCAATGGAATTCAACTCGAAATAGAGGACATTGCGCAGGCCTTGTAACGGACCTGTGAAAAACTTCAAAATAGCGCTTGCGTCCCGAAATCATAACGGCTAACTAGCGCACCTCTTGACGCGGTCCCTTCGTCTATCGGTTAGGACGTCAGGTTTTCAACCTGAAGAGAGGGGTTCGACTCCCCTAGGGACTGCCACAAGACCGCCGACCTTTCCTTCCCAAATTGTGGTATTTTTAAGCTGGACAGACAGGTCCGGCAAAGTTATCCACATGTTTGTTTGGTATGATAGCGGTCTCACCCCATAATTCACGCAAGAATCTACTCGCTATAAGTGAGTTATTGCCGTAAAATTCGCAATTAGTGCGAAATATCTCTCTTTTTCAGTGCCAAGTTGAGATATCCGTGTTATGGTAGCGTATGTCACTTGAGTTTCATGCGGCATGGTGAGGATAGATGAGTTTGTTTGATTATAATAACAAAAACGAAGCCGACGAGTTAGTAACGATCTCAGGTCATGTTAAATGGTTTGATGCTGCTAAAGGTTACGGTTTTATCGTTCCCCAGGATTCCACGCTGACAAGTATGCGGGACGTCCTGCTTCACATCTCCAGTCTTCGCGAC
Organism: Asticcacaulis sp. P2_C5; assembly: GCF_056404555.1. Lineage (NCBI taxonomy): Bacteria > Pseudomonadati > Pseudomonadota > Alphaproteobacteria > Caulobacterales > Caulobacteraceae > Asticcacaulis > Asticcacaulis sp. P2_C5. The sequence continues at coordinate 43,467 of NZ_JBFUDU010000009.1, read as the reverse complement.
CTCGGCCGTGATAGCGCTCATGAAGGCGCAAAGATCACGTGCAAGATCGCTAAGCGTTCCAAAGGCTGGCAAGTTATCGAAATCGATCAACTGGAACAGGCCGCGGAAACGCCGCACGTTCACGCGCGCAGCGACAGCGCCGTTCAGGCCCGGTCCAGTCGTAGCCTGCCGGAAGGCATGCGCGTCGGCGACCTCGAAACGGCGACGATCAAGTGGTTCAACCGCACCAAAGGCTACGGCTTTGTGGTCCGCGGCAATGATCCCACGGATATTTTCATTCACATTGAGACCCTCCGCCGCTACGGCCTTGAGGATGTTCAACAGGGCGACACCATCATGGTTCGCTTTGGTGAAGGCCCCAAAGGACTGGTGGTTACGGAAGTGCATCCCAAAGCCCTGGTCTAGAGCGCCGGAAGACTTATCCGGACACGCATAAAAAGCGCGGGCAGGCCACTGTCCGCGCTTTTTGCCGTCTTTTTTGCCTTGAAAACGCCACTGCGGGCCGCCATTGTCCGGACTTCGGGCACATGATGGGGTTATAGCCGATGTTGAAATCCATAACCGTTCTGGCGGCGATCACCGCGGTAACCCTCAGCACGGCGGCCTGCGCGGCGCCGCAGTCGGCAACGGTGCCGATTCCTGCCGAATGTCTGAACATGAATCTGGCGCCCTATTCGGCGCCCGAAAATCTCGACATCGCAGCGGCCGGCAAGAAAGTGCATTTTTCGGTCGAGATCGCGTCGAATTACAATACGCGTGAACAGGGCCTGATGTGTCGGCCGGCCCTGGCGGACAGCCAGGGCATGTTGTTCGAATTCCAGGACCTGGACGAGCGTACCTTCTGGATGAAGGACACGCTGATTGGCCTCGACATCATCTATATCGCGCCGGATGGCCATATCGTATCGATTCAAAAGAACGCCAAACCGCTCGATCGTACGCCGCTGCCGTCCTATGGTGCGGCCAACGGTGTTCTGGAAGTCCGCGCGGGCCTCAGCGATGAATTGGGTTTGAAGCCTGGCGATGAGGTTATCCACCCGTTTTTTCAATAACTTCGCGGGCGCGGCAATAAAAAGCGCTTTGGTTTGAATTTTCGTCAAGCTGGGGCTTGCGGTGTCAGGACGAAAGTGGCAATAAGCGCGCCTCTCAAGTTTCGGCTGAGGGTTCGGGGTGTAGCGCAGCCTGGTAGCGCAGCTGTTTTGGGTGCAGCAGGTCGGAGGTTCGAATCCTCTCGCCCCGACCAGCTCGACGATCTTGGCGTAATGTCCGTGATCGTGGAGAGGGAAAAAAATAAGTGTCGGGGCGTAGCGCGGCTTTGGTTGTGCGTTTTGCTTCGGGGCAGAAGGACCAAGGTTCGAAACGCGGCATGTGCGTTAGCGCATGACAAGTTCGGCGGAGCGCAGCGGAGCCAATCCTCTCGCCAGCGCTGTAAGTTTAGTGTCGGGGCGTAGCGCAGCCTGGTGGTGCGTAGGCTTCGGGCGTAGAGGACCAAGGTTCGAAACGCGGCATGTGCGTTAGCACATGACAAGTTCGGTGGAGCGCAGCGGAGCCAATCCTCTCGCAGCGCTGTAAGTTTAGTGTCGGGGCGTAGCGCAGCCTGGTAGCGCGCCTGCTTCGGGAGCAGGAGGCCGGAGGTTCGAATCCTCTCGCCCCGACCATTTAAAAAGGACGGCCCCACTTTCGGGGCCGTCCTTTTTAAATGTCTGGGTCGAGGCGGCTGAGAACCTCCTGGTTCGAAACGAGCGCGGTTGCATCGCAACCCGCGAGTTCGGCGGAGCGTAGCGAAGCCCGGAGACCCGAAAGGGCGACGGACGCCGAAGGCGCCCCGAAGGGGTAAGCCGCGTACAGCGCGGCGCATCTATCCTCTCGCCCCGCGGTGCACAGACCTGCTTCTCTCTCAATCCGCTCGCCGCTTGTTGCACGGACTTATTGCATATGCGTCGGATTTTGTAGTAACGCTTTTCAGGTTGAATACGCCGGATTCTCAGGCGGTTCTGACGGAGACGGCCATGTTCGCGCGCATTTTCAAACCTTCCAAGACCTCCATGCAATCGGGTCGCGCCAAGACCCATGAATGGATCATGGAATTCGAGCCGAAATCCGCTCGCACGCCGGATCCGCTCATGGGTTGGTCGTCGTCGGCCGATACGGACGCCCAAGTGCGCCTGACGTTTGAGACGCGCGACCAGGCCATGGCCTATGCTGAACATCACGGCATTCCATTCCGCCTGATTGAGCCTGAATTGCCGCCGAAGATCATCAAGACCTATGCCGACAATTTCGCTTTCACGCGCAGACAAAGCTGGACGCATTAATCCGCCTTTTCCAGAGGCTCCGTAGCTCAACTGGATAGAGCATCCGCCTTCTAAGCGGACGGTTACAGGTTCGAGCCCTGTCGGAGTCGCCACGGCGGCTGTTAAGCTTTCGTAGATGAATATTCCCTAAAACTGAATTACGCCGCGCCCGTTACAACGGGTGTGTCCAGCGTTGCCTGACCCCATTCCGCCCAGGAGCCATCGTAAAGTATGGCCTGGGTATGGCCAACTTCATCCAGGGCCATACTTATGATCGCGGCGGTCACACCGGAGCCGCACGACGTCACGACCGTGGTCTGTCGATCGATCCCAAAACCCGCAAACAGGGCTGCCAGTTCGTCGCGTGGCTTGAGCGCACCGTCACGGATCAGGTCGCCGAACGGCAGGCTGCGGCTGCCCGGCATGTGGCCCGATCGCAGGCCGGCGCGCGGCTCCGGCGCCGTGCCTTCAAAGCGTGCCCCCGACCGCGCGTCCAGAACCAGATAACGATCAAGGCCCGCCCTTAAGTCCTCGCGCGATATGATCTTGCCGGCCTGGAAATCCGGTATGTAGACACTCTCGACCACGAGCGGGACCACGGCTTCGACCGGTAATCCGGCGGCTTTCCACGCTGGCAGGCCGCCGCTCAGGACCTGGACATTCCGATGCCCCATGAGCCTGAAAGTCCACCAGGCGCGCGCGGCCGAAAACAGACCCTGGCGATCATAGACGACGACGCGATCCCCGGCCGAGATGCCGAGTCCGCCCATGGCCAAGGCAAATTGTTGCGGCGACGGCGCCATATGGGGCAGGGGCGTACTGTGATCGCTGATTGCCTCGATGTCGAAGAACTGCGCGCCCGGAATATGTTCCGCCAGATAGAGGGCGCGCATGTCCGTCCCGTCGAGCGCCCAACTGGCATCGACAATCTTGACTGCCGGTTCAAGACTGCTGTCGAGCACCTTCACCGCCTGCTGCCCGATCAGGGCGTTCAGTTCAGTCGCCGTAATTTGCGTCGTCATCGCTAGTGTCTCCACGTGATTTATAGGCGGTCAGTGCCCGATCGCGCGCAAAGGCGTGATCGACGATCGGCCGGGGATAGGTCTCCGTATCGCCCAGAAATCGGCGCTGGTAGAGTCCGTCCGGATCAAATTTTTCGGCCTGGGTGATGGGGTTGAAAATGCGAAAATACGGGGCGGCGTCGGCGCCGCTTCCGGCGACCCATTGCCAGTTGCCCGGGTTGCTGGCCGGGTCGGCGTCGACCAGGCAATCCCAGAACCATTGCTCGCCGCGCCGCCAGTCGATCAAAAGGTGTTTGATCAGGAAGGACGCCGTAACCATGCGGACGCGATTGTGCATGAAGCCGGTCTGCCACAGCTGACGCATGCCGGCGTCGACCAGCGGATAGCCGGTCTCGCCGCGCGTCCAGGCCTTGAAATCCGCATCGGCGTCGCGCCACGGAAAGCCGTCAAAGTCGGCGCGAAAATTGCGCCTGTGCAGGTCGGGTTGCTGGTGCAGGATATTGTAATTGAACTCTCGCCAGATCAGTTCGGCACGAAACTTGGCAGCGTCCGCCGCCAATTGCGGACGATTGGCCACGGCCTTGTCGAGTTCCAGCAGAATCCGTTTCGGGCTGATCTCGCCAAAGCGCAGATGCGCTGACAGGAAGGAGGTGACATGGCGATCCGGACGATCGCGACCATCGGCATAGTCCGCCAGGCCATGACCGAGGAAGCGACGCAGGGCTTTTCGGGCGCCGCGCTCGCCGGGCGTGAAGATGGCAAAGCCCTGGGCCCAGTCGTTGCCGCTGGGCGTGAGGGTCGCGTCCAGCCCCAACCCGTCAATGCCATCATTGTCGGGCCATGCGACCGGCGACGGCCACGAATCAGTTGATAGGCCTGGCAGGGAATCAACGTCGGCCAATCCGGCGGCCTGAAGTGCACGACTGAACGGTGTGAAGACGCGGAAAGGCTTATCTTCTTTGGTTTTTACCGAACCCGGCCGGCTTAGATAACCCGTATTGAAGCGCTTCAGCTCCGCACCGACATCGCCCAACGCTGCACCGAGCCGATCGTCGAACTCCTCGGTCACTGGGTCAAATGTATGCGAGCAAATGACTGTTTTGGCGGATGTTTCCTGGACCAGTGAGGCCAAAACCACCTGGGTGGCACCACGCATAACAATCAATCTTGAATTCAGCTTGCGCAACTCTTCGTCCAGGACATGAAGAGAGCGGTGCAGCCACCACCGCGATGCGGCGCCCAGGGGACGCGTCAACGGTACCTCGTCCCATATAAAGACAGGCAAAACCGGCCTTTGTGTGGCAAGCGCCGCAGCAACGCCGGCATGATCATGCAGGCGCAGGTCGAAACGGAACCACAGGATGACCGGCGACAGGCCGGGCTCGACATTTTCGCCCATGTTCACAATAAAGTTGTTAAAAAATCTTGCTTGACCCAAACGTCTTGGGCACAAGGGGTAGCATGGACGCCCGGTCTCCGACACCCTTAAGCTGCTGTATTATCGCCAAGAATGAGGCCGATCGTATCGGCGACTGCATTCGTGCGGTGGCAGGTCTGGTCGACGAAATCGTGGTGATCGACAGCGGATCGACCGACGGCACCATCGAGGTAGCCCAGGGTCTGGGCGCGCGCGTCATCCACCACGACTGGCCGGGCTACGGTCCGCAGAAGCGGTTCAGCGAAGAGGCGGCAACCCATGACTGGTTGCTCAATCTCGACGCCGATGAGGTGGTAACCCCTGAACTGTGCGACGAGATCCGTGCCTTGATGCAGTCGGGTCCGAAGCTGAACGCCTATCGGTTCCGCATCCGCAATGTTTATCCGCATAAACCCAAGCCGCGTCTTTGGGCCGATTTTCATAACTATGTCCGGCTCTATGACCGCCGTGTCGTGCGCTTCCGCGAAAGTCTGGTTCACGACACGGTCGATACCAGGGACGAGACCGTCGGTCAGTTGCAGGGATCGGTCACCCATTTTTCGGCACGGTCGTACGAGCATATCCGCCAGAAGCTCGACTCCTACACCAACCTGCAGGCCAAGGTGCTGAACAAGCCGACCTGGTCGATCTGGGCGCGCCTGCCGTTCGAATACCCGATGGTGTATCTGCGCTACTATCTCATGCGCTGCCATTTTACCGGCGGATGGGACGGCATCTATACCAGCCATCTGGCGGCCGAGGCGCGCGTCAAACGACTCCTCAAGATTTTGGCGGCACAAAAAGCCGCTCGTGAAAGCTAAGGCCATGTCCGATACCAAGGTCTCTTTCTGGCAGGATATGGCGTGGCGCCTGGAGGCCATGATCTTCGATGCGGCGGTCGGTTTTCTGCGCCTGTTCCCGGTCGATGTCGCATCCGACCTGGGCGCCGGCTTGCTGAAAACACTGGGGCCGATCTCATCCGTCCAAAAGGTCGTAAAGACCAATCTCGACCTGGCCTTTCCGGATAAGGACGAGGCGTGGAAGACGCAGGTCTCGAAGGCGCAATGGGACAATCTCGGGCGCACCTTCGCCGAGATCGCCATGATGGACCGCATCACAATCGCCAATGGCCGCATCGTTGTCGACCATATCGAGCGGCTGCAGGAGATCGCAGCTTCGGGTCAGCCGGTCGTCTTTATCTCCGGCCACTTCGCCAACTGGGAGATCATGCCGGCGACGATCGTCGAGGCCGGGGTGATTTGCCAGATGACCTATCGCGCGGCCAACAACCCCTATGTCGATGCGCGCTGGCGCAAGGCGCGTGCACGCTACGGCACGCGGCTGTTCGCACCCAAGGGCGGGGACGGCGCCAAGGAACTACTTATCGGTATGGCCCGCGGAGAATCGGCGGCCTTGATGAACGACCAGAAGTTCAACCGCGGCGTATCCACGCCCTTCTTCGGCCATGCGGTCGATACGGCGCCCGGCCCGACGCGCCTTGCCCTGCGCTTCGGCACGGTGTTGCAGCCGATGACGGTCGAGCGTACGCAAAAGGCGCGGTTTCGTGTTCTCGTCCACGACCCGATCGAAGTTGAAAAAACTGGCCACAAGGCGGACGATATCGACGCCACCGTGGCCAAGATCAGCCGCTTCGTCGAAGATGCCGTGCGCAAGAGGCCGCAGGAATGGTTCTGGGTGCATAAGCGCTGGCCCAACGAGGTCTATAAGAACCCGCGCGGTTAATGCAGACTCACAAAAAGTGAAGCTGCACGGCTAGGCTTTTGCGCTATGTCAGCATAGGCTGCTGTGTCAAGGATTCTCACCGGCCCATGTGGAAACAGGTACTTCAAAGGCGCAAACTCAGCCTGCTTATTGGCGGGCTTATCGGTGCTTTTTTGGCGCTCGCCTTTATCTACCTGCAAAACGATATTCATCGTAATTACCTCGATCCCAAGATACCGTTCCAGATCTATCACCCGCCGGCAGAGCCCGACTATGCCAAGGCCGACGCCTGGTACCTTAACCCAGCTATCGCCAAATATTATGCCGACCCTCGCAAGGTCGACGTCTTCTTTATCCATGCCACCAGTTTCGACGGCGGCAAGGACTGGCTGGGTTCCACGGACAGCAACGCTATCTCCGCAGAGGTGCACCGCGTGCAACTGCCGAACTATGCTGCGCCATTCGCCGTCATGGGCAATATCTACGCGCCGCGCTACCGCCAGGCCAGCCTCTATACGCAGTTGACGTTGCGCGACGAAGCTCTCGAAGCGCGGCAATTCGCCTATCGTGATGTCGAGGCGGCGTTTCGCACCTTCTTGCGCCAACGCAAGGGGGGGCGAGGGTTTGTCATGGTCGGGGTCGAGCAGGGTGGGGTGATGGCGGAACGCCTGCTGCGAGACGTGGTCAACAGTGACCCAGACCTGAAGTCACAACTGGTCGCGGCCTATCTGCTGGAAACCCTGGCGCCGGAAAGCCAGTTTGGAAACCCCAGCGCGATCACCCCTGCCTGCATGTCGCGCACCCAGATCGGCTGCGTCACCGCCTATATCTCGGTCGAAGCCGGCCGGCCGGATCAGGCGCTGCAGATGTTGCAAAAGGCCGTCTACTGGGATGGCGATGTGCTGAACGCCATTGGGTCGCAAAAGGCAGTGTGCGTCAATCCGTTGCTGGGTGCCGCACTGGCGGATGAGGCCGATGCCAAGCGCTCGCTGGGCGCCACCAACGCCACAGGACTGGAATGGGGCACCGAGCCGCCACTGATGACGCGCAAGGTTTCGGCGCGTTGCCTCGGCGGATTGCTGTTCGTCGACAAACCGCAGTCGCCGTCCTTTAAGGATACCGGCACCTGGGAACAGAAGCGAAAGGTTAATGCCTACAATCTGTTCTATGGCGATCTTGAGGCCGATATGCAGACGCGCTGGCAGGCATTCCAGGCCCAGAGTCAGACCGAACCGAGCAAATCTTAGCCGCCTGCCAAACCTATTTAGAAATGATATTCCGTGAGAGACGAGAGAGTTCGGCCTAGTCCGTCGTACATAGGTCTCATAGTCCGCATATAAAAGCCAGTCCTCCACCGCATGCGGCTAGGGTATGCACATATCTGCTTGGTTTGAGTGACTGAACGACCGAAGGCCCCCACCACCACCCTTCGCCAAAGCTGCGCTACGCTTCGCAATGTCTCGGGCGGTCCCCCGCCCCGCTCACGGGGCGGTATAAGTATTTGTTTTTCTTATACTCCACCGCCACGCGGGGGAGCGGGGCGCCCCGTGGCGCGGCGCTCGCGCGTCTTCGGCGTGTAAGCCGTGACGGTGGGGGGCCTTAGCTACTGCGTAAACATGGCTTCGGATTTTAGCGTCAAAGCCCCGACATCTTACGCGCAATCTTATTGAGTTTACTTGCCTTTTTGAGATGTGTGAATCGCCTAGCCGCATGCGGGGGAGGTGGCGCGGAGCGCCGGAGGGGGCACTTCCGCACCTTCGCGCGGCGTTGACGCCGCCCACAAATACACGATCATGCGTCAAGACGTCTTCAATTATGGCTGGGCTCCCCCCTCCGTCGGCTTCGCCGCCACCTCCCCCGCAAGCGGTGGAGGACTGGCTTTATTTGGCCTGACGAACCCAGCACGACGTATGAGTTTCGTGAGCAAAATAACTCCTAATCCTGTTTGTCGGCCTGATCCGGGCGCCAGTCGAAGAGCTGTTTCAAAACCTCTATCGCCTTGCGTCGTGGCTCGGGCAAGGCGTCGCCCTGCTGCAGGATATAGACGGCATCGCGCGCGGCGGTGGCGATCAGGGCTGTATGGCGCGTTGGATCGACAAAGCGATAGTCGGGAAAGCCCGACTGCTTGGCGCCCAGGATGTCGCCTTCACCACGCAGCTGCCAGTCCATCTCGGCGATCTTGAACCCGTCTTCGGTATCGCGCAGCAGTTCCAGCCGCGCCTTGGCCGTCGCCGATAACGGCATGTCATACAAAAGGATGCAGGCGCTTTTTGCCGCACCCCGGCCAACACGGCCGCGTAGCTGGTGCAGTTGCGCCAGGCCAAAGCGCTCAGCCTGTTCGATGATGATGATCGAGGCGGTCGGCACGTCGATCCCGACCTCGACCACCGTTGTGGCGCACAGGACGCGCAGTTCGCCCGACGCAAAACGCGTCACGACAGCGTCCTTCATTTCGGATGGCATGCGTCCGTGAACCAGACCGATTTCGATACCCAGGGCCTCGATCAGTTCGACATGGCGCTTTTCAGCGGCGATCAGGTCGGATTCGGCCGTGTCTTCGACCAGAGGACATATCCAGTAGGCTTGGGAACCCGAATCGAGCGCCGCTTTCAGTCGCGCCATGACGTCATGCAGACGGGCGCGCGGCACCACGGCGGTGTGGATCGGCTGGCGGCCGGCGGGCTTTTCATCGAGAATGCTGAGATCGGCCTCGCCATATTGCGTCAGGGCCAGGGTGCGCGGAATGGGTGTCGCGGACATCGACAGATAATGGACAGCGTCGCCCTTGGAAAACAGGCGCTGCCGCTGACCGACGCCGAAGCGGTGCTGCTCGTCGATGACGGCCAGTTGCAGGCTGTGGAAATCGACGCCTTCCTGGAAGACGGCGTGTGTGCCGAAAATCATCGTGGCTTCACCGGCCGCCACGGCGGCGCGTTTGCGCTCGCGGCCTGCGCCCTTGTCACGACCCGTCATCAACATGGAAGAAATACCGAGAGAGTCCAGAACAGGTTGGCTTTTTTCGAAATGCTGGCGCGCCAGGATTTCGGTCGGCGCCATCATGACGCTCTGTTGCCCATCCTCGGCCAGGTCGATCATGGCCAGCAACGCAACCAGGGTCTTGCCGGCGCCGACATCCCCCTGGATCAGCCTGTTCATTCGGTGGCCTGATTTGAGGTCGCCGCGGATATCGGCGATCGCGCGCACCTGGGCATGGGTGAGACCGAAGGGCAGGGTGGCCAGGGCGCGATCGGCCCATTCGTGGCGGTCGACGATGCGAGCCGGTGTGTTCTGGCGGAATTGCTTGCGCGCCTTCAACGCCAACTGATGCGCCAGGGCTTCGTCATAGGCCAGGCGCTGGCGTGGCTTGGCGTCGGCATCGAGGTCCATCTCGCTTTGCGGATTGTGCGCCGACTCCAGGGCCGCATGAAAAGACGGCCATAGGTGTTTGACGACAATGGCTTCGTCGTGCCATTCGGGTAACGGCGGCAGGGCCTGGACCGCGCCCAGGGCCAGCTTGCGCAGGGTACGCGAACCCAGGTCGAGCGTTGCCGGATAAACGGGCTCGCAGGCCGGAATTTCCGCCGCCCGCGCTTCTTCGACGATGTAGTCGGGATGCGCCATTTGCAGATTGTGATTGAAGCTTTCCAGCTTGCCGCTGATCAGCCGTCGCGAGCCGACCGGGTGCTGGTTCTCAAAACCGCGAATACGATGGAAATAGGTCAGGCTCAGACGATTGGGCCCATCGAAGGTCTCGATTCGCTGTGGCCCCTTGGGCGGCGCCGGCGGGTAACCGCCGATCGTCACGGCGATGGTCTGGACTTCTCCGACCCGGGCATTGACCAGAGCTACCAAGGGCCGCTTGATGACGCCCGTCGGCAGGAAAAAGGCCAGGTCGCGGACATGGGTTCCCACGTGCTGAGACAGGATCGGCGCCAATTTCGGCCCGACACCTTTCAAGCTGGTGACAGGGGCATAGTAGGGAAACAAAATTTCTGGTCGCATGGGCTTATCAAGCACCAAAAATGCTTTATGAGAAGGGCCCTTCACTCGCCAGCCTGGGGACGACCATTATGAGCGATCACGAGGCGCGCCTGAAAAAGTTGTCCTTCCGTGCCTGGCGGCGCGGTTTCAAGGAGGCTGACATCATTCTGGGCCACTTTGCGGATGAGCGACTGAGCACAATGAGCGACGCGGACCTGGACTGTTTCGAAGTGCTGCTGGAGGTGCCCGATCAGGACCTTTATGGCTGGATCATCGAGCGCGATCCGACGCCTGAGCCCTTCAACACCGAAATCATGAAGCAGCTCAACCAGTTCTATAAAACAGCTTATAAACACATACAGTGATGGCAAATCCAGTGACGACCGGGCTTTCCGACATAACCGGCCCTGCTTCCGCCCTGACCCTGAGCGGTTGCCCGGAAGGCTATGAAAGCCTGGTGGCGGCCGATCTGGTAAAGGCGGATGGCGTCAGCGTCTATATCGCCCGCGATTTCGGCCGCATGAATGCCGTCGCCGAAGCTCTGCGCTTTTTCGCGCCTGATCTGGATATCCTGACCTTCCCGGCGTGGGACTGCCTGCCCTACGACCGGATGAGCCCGACCCCCGGTATTGTTGCACAACGCATGTACGCCCTGTCGCGCCTGTCGGCCTATAAGGCCAAGGCACCGGCAAAGCCCGTACTGCTGCTGACGACGGCTTCGGCCACGGCCCAGCGCGTGCCACCCTTGACCGTTATCAGCGAAGGCCGGCTGAGCTTGAAACCCGGCGCGTCGATCGATATCGCCGAACTCGACGCCTATTTTGTCAATCACGGCTATACACGTGTTTCGACCGTGGCCGAACGCGGTGAGTTCGCCGTACGCGGCGGCTTGCTCGACGTGTTTTCACCATCCGGCACCGAGCCGGTGCGTCTCGACTTCTTCGGCGACAGTCTCGAATCGATTCGCACCTTCGATCCCGAAACCCAGCGCTCGCTGAAACAGATTCAGTCGCTCGACTTTACCGCCGTGTCGGAAATTCGGATGGATCCGGACAGCATCCGGCGTTTCCGCCAAGGCTATCTGGAGACGTTCGGGGCCGCCGGCGACGATCCGCTCTATGCCGCCCTGTCGTCCGGTATCCGCCGCCAGGGCATCGAGCATATGTTGCCGCTGTTCTACGACCATCTCGACAGCCTTTTCGACTATCTGGCGCCGCGCAGCCTGATCATGATGGACGCCTTGGCCGACAACGCCTTTGCGGAACGCGCGGCAACCGTCGAGGATGCCTTTGCCCTGCGCGCCGCGGCGATGAAGGATAAGGGGGGATCCGCCTATCGCGCCCTGTCGCCCAAACGTCTCTATCTTGATGATGCGCAATGGGCCCAGGCCCTGGCCGCCCAGCGCGTGCGCCGCTTCGAGCCTTTCGAAAAGGAAGGCAATGATGCCATAGACCTGGGCGGACGGCCGGGGCGTAACTTCGCCGAAGCGCGGCGTCTCGACAGCGTCAACCTGTTCACCACGGTTGCCGATCACGCCCAGACCCTGGCCAAACGGGGCAAACGCGTCATCTTCGCCTCATGGACCGACGGCTCGTCCGACCGGCTGGGCGTCATGCTGGCCGACCATGGCCTGGGCAATCTGAAGCTGGCGCCCTCCTGGGCCGAGGCGCAGAGCTACGGCGTGGCCGGAACCAAGGTCAAGCCTATCCAGCGCGCCGTCCTGCCGCTCGATCACGGCTTCGAAACCGAATCCCTGGCGGTGATTTCCGAAACCGATATCCTGGGTGACCGGCTGGCGCGGCCGCGCAAACGCCGGCGGGCGCAGAACTTCCTCGCCGAAGCCTCGTCCCTGACGCCAGGCGATCTGGTCGTCCATATTGAGCACGGAATCGGGCGCTATGAGGGACTGAAGACGCTCAGCGTCAACGACGCGCCGCACGACTGTCTGGAACTGCACTACGGCAATGATGCCAAGCTGTATCTGCCGGTGGAAAATATCGACCTGCTGACGCGTTACGGCGCCGATAGCGACAGCGCACAGTTGGACCGGCTGGGATCGGCCAACTGGCAGGCCCGCAAGGCGAAGGCGAAACAGAAGCTGCGCGAAATGGCCGACGGCCTGATCAAGCTGGCGGCCGCGCGCGCCCTGCGCGAAGGCGTTCAGATCGATCCTCCTGCCGGGCTGTACGATGAGTTCTGCGCCCAGTTTCCTTATGAGGAGACGGACGACCAGCTCAATGCCATCCAGGATGTGCTCGAGGACCTGGCCAAGGGGCAGCCGATGGATCGCCTGATCTGCGGCGATGTCGGCTTCGGCAAGACGGAAGTGGCCCTGCGCGCTGCCTTCGTCGTTGCCATGTCCGGCCAGCAGGTCGCCATTGTCTGCCCGACGACCTTGCTGGCGCGCCAGCATTTCAAGACCTTCAGCCAGCGCTTCCAGGGATGGCCAATCCGCATTCGGCAGTTGTCACGCATGGTGGCACGCAAGGAAGCCGATGAGACCCGCGAGGGGCTGAAAAAAGGTGAGATCGAGGTCATCATCGGCACCCATGCCCTGTTGTCGGAGCAGGTCGGCTTCAAGGATCTGGGTCTGGTGATCGTCGATGAAGAACAGCATTTCGGCGTCAAGCATAAGGAAAAGCTGAAAACTTTCCGCGCCGACGTCCATATGCTGGCCCTGTCGGCCACGCCGATTCCGCGCACCCTGCAGATGGCCCTTTCCGGAATTCGCGATATGTCGATCATCGCGACGCCCCCGGTCGATCGCATCGCCGTTCGTACCTATGTGCTGCCCTACGACCCCGTAGCGTTGCGCGAAGCCCTGCTGCGTGAAAAATACCGTGGCGGCCAGGCCTATTACGTCGTGCCACGGCTTAGCGATCTGCCGGATGTGGCTGATTTCCTTCGTGTTCAGGTACCGGAGATCAGGTTCGTTATCGGCCATGGCCAGTTGGCGCCGACCGCCCTGGAAGACGTCATGACAGCCTTTTACGAAGGGCAGTATGACGTCCTGCTGTCGACCACCATCGTCGAGTCGGGTCTCGATGTCCCAACCGCCAATACCCTGATCGTCCACCGCGCCGATATGTTCGGCCTGGCGCAGCTGTATCAGATCCGTGGTCGGGTCGGCCGGTCGAAGACACGTGCCTTTGCCTACCTGACGACGCCGCAGCACAAGACCCTAAGCGTTGCCTCAGAAAAACGGCTGAAGGTCCTGCAATCTTTGGATAATCTGGGCGCCGGTTTCCAGTTGGCCAGCCACGACCTCGACATTCGTGGCGGCGGCAACCTGCTGGGCCACGAACAATCGGGCCATATTCGCGAGATCGGCGTCGAGCTGTACCAACAGATGTTGGAGGATGCCGTTGCCGAACTGCGCCAGAAATCGCAGGAAAACCTTTCCGATCATCGCAGTTGGTCGCCACAGATCAATGCCGGCGCCGCCGTCATGCTGCCGGAAAGCTATATCTCCGATCTCAACATTCGCCTCGCCCTGTATCGCCGCGTTTCCGAGGCCGAAAAGCTGGCCGATCGTGAAGCCCTGGCGTCGGAACTGATCGACCGTTTCGGTCCTATACCGGAAGAGGCTGAGCAGTTGCTGAAAGTCGTCGGAATCAAGGGCTTGTGCCGCGAAGCCAATGTCGCCAAGCTGGATATCGGGCCGAAAGGTGCGGTCGTCACTTTCCGCAATGACAGTTTCAACAACCCGATGGGGCTGATCAAGCTGATCCAGGGGCGGCCGAATGACTGGAGACTGCGACCAGACCAGAAGTTGATGGTCAAGGGCGAATGGCCCGACGCAGCGCATCGCCTGGCGGCCGCCGAATATATCATGAAGGATCTGGCGCGACTGGCAGCTGCGGGTTAAATCATCACGGCAATAATGTCAGCAGCAAGGTCTCCCTCCTCCCTGTGCGCAGCATGGGGAGGTGTCGGCGCAGCCGACGGAGGGGCCAATTTATAGAAGCGATCAAACTTTTCGAGCTTGGGACGCCCAAATGGACATTCCCATATATCGAAGGGCCTGAGAAAACTTCCCCTTAGGCCAATACCCCTCCGTCGGCTTCGCCGCCACCTCCCCATGCTTCGCACAGGGAGGAGGGTGATAGCGCTCAGGAACCACTCCTATGGGTAATCAAACAGCTTGGCGGTCACTGTTGCTCACCGCGTCGGCGGCGCGCATCAGGACGTCGGCAGCCGGTTCGCCATCGCGCATTTCCGCTGTGCCGACATCGAATTCAACGACGAAGGGCGGGCGGCCATGTCCCGAATCAAATGCCGTGCAGCCGATCACAGCCGAGATGCGTTCACCGACATTGCGCGCCGATTGTAGCGACGTGGCGGGCAGGGCCAGGGCGAATACGTCGTTGGACAGGCGCCCACCCGTGTCTTCGGCGCGGACCAGGCGCGCGATCATCGAGCCGATTTGCGGCACGGCGCGGTCGAACATGCGCTTTTGCCGGGCGCGCGTAATGTCGGGTGTTTCGGCGATCTTGAGCACGCATATGCTCAGCGAGCGTTGCCGTTCGCTGGCTGCCCGCGCCAGCCGCGCCAGGTGCGACGCGAACAGGTCGCGGCCGAACAGGCCCGTGCCCTTGTCCATCTGCGAATCGTGGCGCATCCCTTCGAGAGTCTTGCGGATGGTCATATGACGGCGATGAATGCGCGCCAATCTGATCAGCCGGTCGGCAATTTCCCCAATGGTAGCCTGGGGATTGGCGATATCGCTGGCGCCGCGCATAAAGGCGTCGCCCAGATCAAGTTCGACCGTCTGGCTGAGGCGGAGCAAAACCGGGGTGTGATAAAGCCGGGTATTGCGTCGCATGCCCGAAGCGATCGATAAAGCTTCGGACGGCTGGCCGGCGCCCCACAGCAGGACGGCGTCGAAGCTCTTGTCGTGCAGATAGTCGAAGGCGCTGTAGCTCGAAAGGGCGGCGATGACCTCGATATCCTGGGCTTTAAGGACATGGCTGAGTGCGAGAAACTCCGGATCGGGCTGACCGATCGAGAGGATGCTCAAAGGAGGTTGATTTTGCACAAGCTTATCAAGGCTTTGCATATCGCTTTTGAAAGTCAGGCAGCGACTGTCATATTCTTCCTCAGCGACGCAAGCGCGTACCATATGTTCGACACAGAGGGCGATCTGCTGCGGGTGGGCGTCTTTTGTGAACACCATGTCCCAGCCGGCCGGCACAACATAGTTGTCGTCATGGCGCATCATGATCGCGGGAATGCGGCGCGGCCATGCGGCGGCGCGCAGCTCTTCGACCAGGGTGGGCCAGGCGGCCTGGCAGGTTTCATCGACCAGGACGGCCTCGATGCCCAGGTCAGACAAGGCGGCACAGGCCGAATCGAGCGCAGTGGAAGCGAGGGTCCGGACACCCAGTCGATCCAGGTCGCGACTCAGTCCTTGCAGCCAGCCGTCGTCACGGCTCAACAGCAACAGACGCGCGTGTAGGGCCAAACTGTACGCTCCTATGACCAAAAACCGATTCTCTGTCTTAAGATGGAACCGTAAACAGACTTGTAACACTTGTGCGGCGGATTTCAAAGCGCCACGCGGTCTCGATGCTTTCAACAGAGACAAGCAAGTAATTGTTCTGATTGCAGAAATGTGGCACATCGATCTGTGCCATGGGGTCGTCGGCAAGCAAAATAACCACCGTATCGGCCGGTGCATCAGCCATAAAACGACGCAATTTGAGTGTAGGGACCGGACAGTGATGGCCTCGGGCGTCGATGACGATAGGTTTCATAGCCGAATCCTGACATGTTTCGGATGCGTTTTGGAGCGAAAAAGTGCGTGCTTGGCTTGGGTTTTGGGTGGTATTGGGCTTGTCGGGAGCCACTGTCGCGGCGTCGGCGCAGACCCACGCCGAATTTCATGCCAGGTTGAAGGTCGCGGGCTTCGTGACACTTGTCGATCTGCGTCAGTCGGGCGCAAAAATGCGCGTCGATGTCAACAACCAGACCTATATTACCGACCGCGACAAGGGCATTCTGATCAGCCTGACGACGAATGGTCCCTCCAAGATCGCCCTGGTCTTTCCGCTGGATCGTGGCGACGCCATAGTGCCGCTGCCGCTGGATCTGTCGGTCATGACGGCCAGTGCGGTCGTCAAGCCGGTCGGCGCATCGTTGGTCGGTGGCAAGTCGTGCCGCTTGATGGAATTTTCGGGCTATCTGAACCAGTCAGGCATGATCTGCGTCAACAGCGACAATGTCATCCTGCAGATGACCAAACAGGGGCGTAACGAGCCACTGTTTCAGGTCACCGACCTGACCATGGGGCCGCAGGACGCGCAATGGTTTCGCACGCCTCCCGACTACCAGGTGGCGGTCGTGCCTGGCATCGGCGGAGCGTCTGCGCCACAAACGGCGCTGCCCGATATGAGCCAGCCCATGCCCGGCAACAGCCCGCCGCTCAAATCACAAGGGCACTGAAGCGCACCGTCAGGAAGTCGATCAGCACGCGCAGGCGGCGGCTGACGGCGCTGCCGTTGGGCAACAGCATGGTCACCGGTGTATGCCCCCAATCCTGCTCGGTCAGGACAGCTTCAAGTTCGCCCGATTGAAGGCCGGCGCCGACGACATAGACCGGCATCAGGGTGAGGCCCATGCCCGCATGCGCTGCCGCCAACAGCATGGCGGCGCTGTTGGAACGGAAGCGTGGCCGGATATGTAGCGCCTTTGATTCGCCGTCGGCTTCGTAGCGCCAGATTTCCTGCGTGTTGACGCTGTTATAATGGACGATATCGTGCTGTTCGAGGTCCTGGGGCTTCAGAATAGGCGGGTGGCGCTCCAGATAGTCCGGACTGGCCACGACCATGCGACGCGAGCGGCAGAGCAGGCGCTGGATCAGGCTCGAGTCGGGGAGGCGGCCCAGACGTACAGCCAGATCGTAGCCTTCATTGGCAATATCGACCTTGTCGTCGCTGAAATCGACTTCGAGATCGATCTTGGGATAGAGGACGGCGAACTCGGCCAGAACAGGCGCCAGATACTGGCTGCCGAAAAAGATTGGGCCCGTAATGCGCAGTCGGCCGGAAACATCGGTCAGGGCGCCGGACAGGTTTTCGGCGGCGCATTCCAGTTGCTGAATGGCGGCGCGGGCCTCGTCGTAATAGGATTGCCCGGCTTCGGTCAGGTGCGTGCCGCGTGCCGTGCGTTGCAGGAGTTGCGCAGACAAGGTGGCCTCAAGACGGGCAACCCGGCGCGAGACGATGGACTTCGACGAGTCGAGGCGCTGCGCCGCGCGTATGAAGCTACCGGTCTCGGCCACCAGGAAGAAGGCCTGAAGATCGTCGAAATCGATCCTAGACTGTTCCATTTCGTGCAACTCCGTAATGCGCGCTGGCGCTCTACCGGAAACCATCTTAACGCACTATATGATTGCAGCAAGAGGTACTACCCTCATTCCGCTGAGGTCTTTCCATGTTTATGGCTCCGCAACCCCAGGCTCACCGTGCACGACGCATTACGCGTCTGCTGCGCGCTCTGCCTGTTTCCGTCGGACCGGATATGCGGCTTAACCGCATTATCGGTACCGAGACTCTGCTGCAGATAGATCCTTTCCTGCAACTCGACGAAGTGCGCGCCGACAAGGCCCATCGTCCGTTGCCGGCGTTTCCGCCCCAGCCTTTGCGTGGCTTCGATATCCTGACCTATATGACGGCCGGGTGGGTTCACCATGTCAACAGCCGCGGCGTTGCAAATGATATTGGTCCCTCCCAGGCGCAATGGGTCACCGCGGGCAAGGGCGTCATACAGTCCGAAACACCGATCGCCGACAACGGTCACCTTCATGGATTTCAACTGTGGCTGAACCTGCCCGAAGCCGAAAAGGATCGCGAACCCGAACTGCGCAGGATACCTGCCGAGGACATTCCGGCGATGATCTTTGCGACGGGTGAAATCCGTTTGCTGGCCGGGCGCTATCGTGGGCTGATGGGGCCAGTTTCCACGGCGTCGCAGCCGTTTATCGCCGACGTCGTTCTGAACAACGAAGGCGATATCGCCTTGGCGATTCCTGAGGATCATCAGGGCTTTATCTATGTTTATGAAGGTGGTGTCGCCGTCGAGCAGACCCTGGTCAATCCAGGCCAGATCGGTGTGCTGGACGTGGGCACCGTATTGAACCTGACGGCCGGCGCCTATGGTGCGCGCGTCTTGGTGGCCACGGCCAGACCGTTGAATGAGCCGATCGTCCGCCATGGTCCGTTTATCATGACCAGCCAGCAGGCGATCAAGGCGGCGTTTGACGACTACCGCAACGGCCTGTTCGGGTCGTTGTAAGCTGTTATCGCGATGGCCAGTTGTGGCTGTCGCGAAGAAGCCGCGCCGTTTCCCCTCCCGGTGGCGCGGCTTCCCATTTTTTTTCAATTGGTTAAGGGTTGAAGCTCAGGTCTTGGCCAAGGCTTTTATGTGGGCGGCATGGGCCTTGATCAGGGCCTGGGTCGAGGTGTCGGTATTGAACACGCTGTACCAACCCTGGGGCTCATGCGGCGGGTCACCAACATAGGCGGTTTCACCGCGCAACATATGGTGATCGGCGTGCAGGGCGCGGCCAGCGCCGCCCCAGGCCCAGAAGTTGGAACCGGCGCACGGTGTGTCACTCTTGATGGCGTCTTCGACCGCGGCGTAGATCAGGCCATAGAACTTGTCCTTGTAGGTGGTCGGCGTGCCCGGATCGTAGACGACATTGTCGCGCGGGAAGCCGAATTCCTCGAAAACCAACGGCTTGTCGAGGCTGCGCGCGATACGGATATGGGCCTGGATATAATCCTGGACCTTGGCCGCGCCGGCATCGAACGTGCCACCCAGATCCTTGGGGTCGACCCAGCTCCAGTTTTGCGGCCAGATATGCGCCGTCAGATAATCTATGTGTTCATGGGCCTTTACAACGATATCTTCATGCCCGTTGGCACCCATCAGTCCTTCGTGGCCCAATGACACCAGGTGATTGCCGTCCAGTGAACGGATCAGGGCGGCAGTATCGTTGATCCAGCCGTAATAGTCGGGCGCGTTCTTCAGCACGGCCGCATCGCTGCCGCCCGGGCGGGGTTCGTTGGATAACTGCCACGCCATGATGGCCGTATCGTCCTTATAGACCTGCCCGGTGATCGAATTTGTGCGTTCGACCAGCATCTTGACGTAGTCGTAATAGGCCTGTTTAGCGGCGCCGCTGCTGTAGAACTGGGCTGAGAAATCGGCAAATTGCGGCCATGGATGGGCCGGGTCGCCCATATTGATGTAATTACCGCCGTTGGTCCAATACTGGTAGGTGACCATGCCGCCCGACCATTCCCAGAAGTTGGTCAGGTACAGGACGGCCTTCATATCGCGCTTGCCCATTTCGGCCAACAGGAAGTCGAGACCGGTCAGCAGTTGCGTATTGTAATCGCCGGGTTTGTTGGAAAAGGCCGGGTCGAGTGAATTGATCAGCGGTGACAGTTCGGACGAGCCCAGGACGCGCAGATTGGCGACGCCCAGGGCCTTCAGGTCATCCAGTTCCTTGACCAGGCGGGCGCGGTCGCCAAAGGCCGCTGTAGCGCCGAGATAGGCGCCGTACCAGATATTGGCACCGACATAGCGATAGGTTTCGCCGTTGAGCTTAAAGTGGATGCCTTCGCGGGAGACGAATCCTGATTTGGGGGCCGACTCGGCGTCTGGTGCGGTACCGGTCTTTAGGGCGGGCAGGGCGCAACCGGCCAGCCCGGCGGCTATGGTGCCTAGCGCTGTACCGAGCGCCGTGCGGCGTGTGAAATCCGACATGATGTGATCTCCCTGTTTATATGCCTTTGGCTTTGGCTGGCAGCTAATCTAGGCGAGTCCGCGCATTAAATAAATACGAAATAATTATGTGAAGGCACACTGTTTTAAAGCTCATGCACCATACCGTTTAAATGGCGCTGTATATATTTGAAATTATTGAATTATATCACCCTGTTCTCGGTGTTTTCCGGCGTTGGAAAAGCCAAAAGGCGGTTTTTTAAAGTGTTACATAAATTCTAGCATTCCAGATATATAGAATAATACTGGCATGACTCAGTAGGGCGCGTAGGTACGGCCGGTCAAACCCGGGCAGACTTCAGGAGTTGCTTGAGATGATCCTTTAGATCAGGTGTGATATCGGACAGGCTGATATGGTTCACCTGCGCGTACAGCCCCCACAGCATGTTGAGGCTTATGTCCTTGGGATATTTGGCCTTCAGCAGGCAGTAGGTGGCGATAGCGCCATTGGCTTCCAAATCGGCTTGAGACGTAATGCCAACGGATTTCAGCCAGGCGGCCGATTTCGGCCCCAAGGCATTGGATTTTTTAGTTTTTGAAGCCTTTTTCGGCTTGGATCGCGCCACATCCCAGGCCTTCTGCGCCCAGGCGATCAGGGTATCGCCATCCTCCAGAACCTCATCCGGAATGCGCCATAAGCCATCGATTATCTTGATGTTTTTCTCACTACCCTTGGTGACGGTATAGGAAAACGGCTCGGATTGAGCGGCGACATAGTCGGGGCGGTTTGTCTCGTCGACCTTGAAATAGATGAGATCATCGACGATCAGAGCAAAGAAAAGGCCGTCACGCCACGCGCCCAGACCGCCGAACATGCGCTTGATCTCGATCCTGGCCCAGGGGGCGAGGAGCTCTTCGAGATAATGGGACGCAATCTTGGGCACGCAACGGATTCCTGTATGGAATCAAAACGTCGCAGGGAAATGTTGAGAAAGTGTTGTCAGCCGGGCGCCTAATCCAAAGCGATGACGTCCGTTCCCTTGATCAGCAGGGCATAGCCGTTCATACGCCTGTAGGGCTTGAGACGCTCTTCCTTGGCGAAACGCATCAGCATGCGGAAGATCCACGGCGCCGGCAGGTCGCGGCCAAGCGTGCGACCGACTTCGCCGATATAACGCATCTCGCCGATCTGCCAGCCCTGGGCAGCAAAGAAGCGCGGCCAATCGTTGTTATTATCACCGGCATCAAAACGGAACGGGGCATTGGCGGCCAGACGCTTTTTGATCGGGCCGCGCTGCGAGACATTTTTGAAAAACGGTGAAAAATAATCAGTAAGCCAATAGGTTATATGATCCTGCTGATGCAGATCCTGGGCTAGCTCCGCCACGGCCTCATTGGTCAGATATGGCACAACGCCTTCCGTCAGGACCAAAGCCTTGGTGCATCCCTGGTTCAGTTGCGCCAGCAGCGCTTTACGCGCCGTGTCGTCACTGAGGTCGCAGGCGATGCGTTGCAGGCGACAGCGCGGCTTATCGTCAGCAAGCGTCGCGTTCTTGTAGTCGATGACGTGGGAAAAATCGACTTCAATCCATTGAAAGTCTTCAGCTAAATCCAGGCGATAGGGGCGGGTGTCGAGGCCCGCGCCAAGATTGATGACGCAATCGACACCGCCGGCAATGGCCTCACGGATATAGGCGTCGATAATGTAGGTGCGCAAGGACATGGACCATGCCATGGCACGCTGGATCCCCATATGTCGGGCCAGTTTCTCACCGCGTGGGCCGACCAGCTTCATGGCCAGCGGATCGTGGAAAAGCGCGTCCTTACGCTTCGATTCGAGCGCGCGATAATAGGCAACCCAGAAGGCGGTGTCAGAGACGTGCTCGATCGATTCGGTCATTGTGACGCTGGCCTTCTCAGGTTCAGGATATGGTACAGGCCAAGGGCGAAAAAGGTCGCCAGGGCTATGCCGCCAAGGGAGAAGCCGCCGATATCGAGGCTGAGATTGCCGGCGCTGATCACTGCGGCGACGCCGACGACAATCAGATTTTTCGGATCGGTGAAGTCGACCTTGTTATCTACCCAGATGCGCCCGGCCGTCGAGGTAATCAAGCCGAAAACGACAAAGGACAGGCCGCCGATCAGCGGCAAGGGAATGGTTTGGATCAGGGCGCCGAACTTTGGCGACAGCCCCAGTAGAATAGCAAAAATGCCAGCCACAACAAAGGTTAAGGCGGAAAAGTTCTTGGTTATGGCCATGACGCCCATATTCTCGGCATAGGTGGTAACACCCGTTCCACCCAAGGCGCCGGCGAACATGGTGGCGATACCGTCCCCTAAGAAGGCGCGGCCCAGTTGCGGGTCGAGATCGCGTCCGGTCATGGCGGCGATGGCGCGGACATGGCCGAGGTTTTCCGCCACCAGGATAATGGCTACCGGGGCAATCAACAACATGGCATTGGGGTTGAAAACCGGTGTGGAAAAGTGCGGCAGGCCGATCCATGCGGCGTTGATAACACCCGTAAAATCAATGGGTTTGCCCATGGCGTTGAGATTGCACAGGGCGTAATAGGTAAGATAGGCCACGCCGCCGCCGATCAGGATGGGTAGACGCGACAGGAAGCGCGGCAGATAGACGGCGCTCAACGCCACCAGCAGGACGGTATACAGGCCAAACAGGACGGTAAATTGCGAGCCCTTGGCCTGATCGACCGCCACGGGCGCCAGGTTGAGACCGATGGTGGCCACAATGGCACCTGTCAGGACCGGCGGCATGACCTTTTCGATCCATTTATGGCCCAGCCAAATAACAATCAGGCCAATCAGGGCATAGACAGCGCCGGCGGCAATAATTCCGCCCAGAGCCAGGCCGATATTGGGGTTGGGGCCTGTGCCGCTATAGCCGGTGACGGCGATGATGGCAGCGATAAAGGAGAAGCTGGAGCCGAGATAACTCGGGATCTTGCCGCCGACGACAAAGAAAAACAGGATGGTCGCCAGGCCGGAAAAGAAGATGGTGGTGTTGGCATCGAAACCGATCAGCAGAGGACACAGGACGGTGCCTCCGAACATGGCGACGACGTGCTGCAGCCCGGCGATAAGGTTCTGGCCAACCGGCAGTCGGTCTTCGGGATATATAACCTTGGAGTTATGCGCCATTGTGAGCCCCTGGATGTGATTTTCGGGGCAAGAGTGTAGGCGAATGGGTAATTTGGCAAGTGACGGTGGATTATCCCGGAAACGCGTGATTAGGTGAAGTTTGTGGTTGGCAGGGCGAGAGTGTCACGTTAAAAGCCCGCTTCCCACTCAGACGGACAGATGGCCGAGTGGTTTAAGGCAGCGGTCTTGAAAACCGCCGTAGGTGGAAGCCTACCGTGAGTTCGAATCTCACTCTGTCCGCCAATTTCTCTAAAATTACAGATAGATATTTATGCCTTTCCTTAAAGGCATTGAATATGGCGCCGCAGTTAACTCTGAAATTCTGCAGCCTGTAAAAGGGGAAAGGGCGAACATGGTGTGTTCAGTGCAACTCTAGACAATTTGAAAGTTAGGCTTACAAAATAAGAAAGTAGTAAGTTCCTGATTCGCAACTCTTCCAATTAGTCCGCAGAGGCTTTAATGACCGTCAAGCTCAAAATCGATCTTTCCCAAGGCCAACTTGAGCTAGAGGGAAGCGACGACGCCGTCCTTAGGATCTACGAAGACTTCATGAGCAAAGTTGATGGGTTTGTGCAAAGCAGGGTTCCATTGACGGCTAGGGGCGAGGATATCACCAAACCGGTTCTCATTGAGACTGCAAATGAACCATCCACGAGCACGCCTGAGGCGGGTGGCTCTAAAAAGAAGAAGGCATCATCGGCTAAAAAGACTTCATATAGTAAAGTCGATGAAATCTATAAAGGGGAAAATGCTGTAAAGATTAAAGAATTTTATGAAAAATACGAGGCCAAGGGGCATTCTCAAAAGGCTGTTATATTTATTTATTGCATGCAAAATGAGCTGGATATAAAGGGCATAACCATAAATCACATATATACATGCTATCTTATCACAAATACTCAGACTCCAAAAATACTTCCGCAAGCAATACGTGATGCAAAGACAGCGCTAGATTATGATGATTGGAGCGATCTAAAGGTTACTTCAATAGGCGAGAACGCCGTCTTACACCAATATACTAAGAAGTAGGTATGGGCTCGATGACTTTGGAAGCATATGTAAATGCCGTGCCTAATTTTGACGTTTTAAGCGCGTCTCAAAAGATAGATTATTTCGCATACTACCTCATGGTGGAAGAAAAGGCCGAATCCTTTTCTCCGAGCCAGATTAGGAAGTGTTTTGATGGGGTTCACGCGCACCCTTACAGCAATATACCGGAATATCTCGGAAAAAAATCGGGCGGAAAAGGGTCGCCATTTATTAAGACGAAGGCCGGCTACAAGCTGGAGCGCTCCAGGCTACGGGAGATAGAAAAAGAGATCGGCACAGAACCACATGTGTCGGCCACCACGTCCAGTCTGAGGGGGCACATCAAGGAAGGGATGTCACCAACCGCTGAAGCATTTATTACTGAAGCGGTGTCATGTTACGAGCACAAGCTCTATAGGAGCGCTATTATTATGACCTGGCTTTTCGCTTTAGATTCAATATACGAATACGTCTTAGCGAGCAAATTGGCAGTGTTTAATACCTCTTATCACGCAGATGGATCTAACAAGAAGGCTTTGCAGATATCTTCGAAAGATGATTTCTCGGAGCTAAAAGAGTCAAAATTTATTGAATTGTGCCGAGCGTCTAACATTATAACTAACGACGTTAGGAAGATTTTAGATACAAAGCTTGGCATCCGAAATACTTGCGCTCACCCCTCGTCGGTCACAATATCTGATATGAAATGTGCCGAGTTTATCACCGACTTGCTCGACAATGTGACGGCCAAATATTTCGTTTAGGCCGTCAGGTGCTCCAAAGCAGGGTGCAGCGTGGGTTCAAGTGCAAAGCACTCCTGTCGGGTGCATGGTTTCCTGCAGAGGCTGGCCGCTAAGGTCCGATGGCGAAGTAAGGAAGGGAAGCTCCGGCCGAGCATCTGCGGTTAGGGGACTAGAGGGCGCGCTTATTTCTAATGCCCTACATTCGTTGTGGTGCAGCGCCGGACTTTCTCGGTAGGCGCAAACGCACCCGGTAAGCCTATGGCGTCGGCCGTGCAGCGGTGGCGGGCCTTGCGGGCGGACCTCGGCAACGGATTTATCAATTTCGTATAGGGCCTCCACGACGCCTCTATCCTGATATGGATGAGAGCGCGTAGCGTATGGATTAAAATATCTTAACCAAGATTTTTCTTATGGCGCTGTAGGATGCTTGCCAAGCAGGGCGGGAAAACGTCGCATGAGCCGTGAACAGCATCAAGATTCAGTTGTGGACGCAGTTCGCTCAGGCAACCAAAAGCGTGTCAGCTTTCTGATCCTGAGCCTTGTTTCTGCTATGGTTTTGACGGGATGCGCATCGACGTCGCAAGGCGTAAATCTGACGAAATTGGGTGGGCCAAAGGTCGCTGACACGGCACGCTATAACAACGGCAATATGCGGCCCTACAGCGTACGCGGTCACACCTATACGCCGAAAATCCCCGACCGTGGCGATGACGAGACCGGGCTGGCGTCCTGGTACGGACCGGAATCGGGCGGACGCACCGCCGATGGCGAGCGCTTCGACCCAGATGGTCTGTCTGCGGCGCATAAAACCTACCCTTTGCCCAGCATTGCCGAGGTAACTAATCTGGAAAACGGAAAAACACTCCGTGTACGGATTAATGACCGCGGCCCATTCACCGAAGGACGGATTATTGACCTGTCGCGCGGCGCCGCCAAGGTGCTAGGCGTGACGGGCACGTCGAAAGTCCGCGTGGTGTGGCTGGGGCCCGCCGACCCGATCAACGCATCAGCGCCGGTCTATATCGCACCCGCGGTTTCGGTACCCAACGGTGATGGGCAGGCGTATATCGTGCAACTGGGCGCATTTTCCGACAAAAACAACGCCAAACGCGTGCAGGATCAGATGGACGGTGCGCAGGTCGATCAGCGCAACGGACTCTATATAGTGTATCTCGGGCCCTATGAAGGCGCGGCTGCGGCCGAGACACATCGCCAGGATGCGATCGACGCCGGTTTCCCGGGCGCGATCTTGAAGAAAGCGCAGTAAAGTTACCCCACGCCCCTTCGCCAAGGCTTCGGGTCGCAGGCCGCCGGCTGCGCCGGCACCTCCCCACGCAAGTGCGCAGGGAGGAGGGAGATAGTCAGAAAAACGCTTGAGACATACCGTAAAAACGGTCTATTTCAGCGCGTGAGCCAGATATCCCAAAACAGAGGCCGGTTCATCGTCTTCGAAGGCGGTGAAGGGGCCGGAAAGTCCACCCAGGTCCAGGCGCTGGTTAAACGGTTGCGCGCCCATGGGCTGGAAGTCGTCCAGACCCGTGAACCCGGCGGATCGCCCGGCGCGGAATCGTTACGCGACCTGTTGGTGCGTGGCGAGGCCGGTCGCTGGTCGCCCATGTCCGAAAGCCTGATGATGTACGCGGCGCGTTGCGACCACCTGGAAAAGGTGATCCGGCCCGCCCTGGCGCGCGGCGCCTGGGTGGTGTGCGACCGTTTCGCCGATTCCTCGCGCGCCTATCAAGGCGCCGGCGGCGGCGTGGCGCCAGAATTTCTCGAGATGATCGACGCAGCCGTCGTCGCCGATACGCAACCCGACCTGGTCCTGGTGATGGATATGCCCGTCGAGGCCGGATTGCTTCGGGCGTCGTCGCGCGGCGATGCCGAGAATCGCTTCGAGTCCAAGGGGATGGCGTTTCATGAACGGCTGCGCCAGGGATTTCTAACGCGCGCCGCCCTGGTGCCCGAACGCTACCGCGTTCTGGACGCCGACCAGGCGATTGCGCCCTTGAGCGAAGCAATCTGGAACACCGTGACAACAGCCTTTGGCGAGTTGAAGGGATCATGAGCGAGCTGGTTCCGCCGCGCGAGAGTTTCGCCTTCGAAGGCGGAGAAGCGGCGGATGTCGCATTTCTTAACGCCTTCCAGCGCGACAAGCTGCACCATGCGTGGCTGCTATGTGGACCTCAGGGACTGGGCAAGGCCAGTTTCGCTTTTCGTTGCGCGCGATTTTTGATGGGCCATGAACGCGACGGTACCTACGGGCCGCTGGGTATGTCGCCCGAAGATCCCGATGTCCGACTTATCACCGCCCAATCCCATCCCGACCTGCTGGTGCTGGAACGCGAGATGGGCGACACCAAGCTGAAGAAGAATATCAGTGTCGATGCCGTGCGCGAGATCGGCGAGTTCTTTTCCAAGGCGCCATCGCGTTCGGCCTATCGCGTGTGCATTATCGACAGCGTTGACGACCTGAATATCAATTCCGCCAATGCCTTGCTGAAAATTCTTGAAGAGCCGCCTTACAAGGGCATCATCTTCCTGATCTCGCATTCACCGGGCAAATTGCTGGCGACCATCCGCTCACGGTGCCGGCGGCTGAACTTCCTGCCATGGACCGATCAGGCGGTGGCCGGCTTTGTGCGGCAGCGGATCGAGGTTGAGGACGACGCCCTGGCGCGGCTGGTGCGGTTGGCCCATGGAGCGCCCGGACGCGCGCTAAGCCTTATGGAAGAAGGGGCTCTGGAGATGGACGCCCTGGCTGGGCGGATGTTGGAACGGCCACCACCGCCACGTCCCGAGCTGATGCAGGCCGCGGCGCAGTTCAAGGCGTCGAATGCCAAGAACGACGGTGCTAAGAAATTCGCCACCTTCATGATGTGCCTGACCGATCGCCTACACGAACGTGCGCTAAGCGCGGAGACATCGCAAAAGGGCCAGTCTGTTGCACAGCTGTGGTCGAAACTGCAAAATGCGCCGGCGGAGGTCGAATCCGTCAATCTTGATCGCACTGATTATTTCTGGTCTGTTTACAATGATGTATCGGCCGTTAACTAAGGTTAATAGTGAGTTCTGATGGTTGATTGCCGATACATTGATTCCCACGTCAATTTGCACGCCCCGCAGTTCGATGAGGATCGCGCCGAGGTCATCGAACGCGCCCGGGCCGCTGGGGTCGACCTGATGATCAATATCTGCGACCGGGTATCGAACTTCGAAGCGGTCTACGGAATCGCGGCCACCCATGACGATATCTGGGCGACCGTCGGCACGCATCCGCACGAGTCGAAGGAGAACCCGGAACTGCGCGTCGACACTCTGCTGGAGCTGGCGCAACGGCCCAAGGTGGTCGGCATCGGCGAGTGCGGTCTCGATTTCCACTACGATCTAAGCCCGCGCGATGTGCAGGCGTGCGTCTTTCGCGTCCACGCCGACGCGGCACGGCAAAGCGGCCTGCCACTGGTCGTCCATACGCGTGAGGCGGACGACGTCATGCGCCAGATCCTGGAGGAGGAGATGGCGAAAGGCGCGTTCAAGCTGTTGCTGCATTGCTATACGTCAGGCCCTGAACTGGCGCGCGTTGCGGCGGAAATGGGTGCCTGGTTTTCAGTGTCGGGGATTGCCACCTTCCGCGCGGCCCAGGCGGTGCGCGACATCATCATGGACATGCCTGCGGACAAGATCATCATCGAGACCGATTGCCCTTACCTGGCGCCAATACCGATGCGCGGGCGGCGTTGCGAGCCGGCCTATGTGACCCATGTCTATGACAAGGTCGCTGAAATTCGCGGCTGGGATCTGGCCGAGACGCGGGCGCGGACGCATGATGCGCTGTTCAAACTGTTCGATCGGATTGCGCTGTGAAGACTTTGAGCGTCACGATCCTGGGTTCGGGCTGCTCGACGGGTGTGCCGCGGATCGACGGCTTTTGGGGCGCCTGCGATCCGAACGAGCCGAAAAACCGCCGGTCGCGCTGTTCGGCGTGGTTCTCGCTCTATGATAACGCAACGCCCGATCTGAACACATCGGTCCTCGTCGACACGTCGCCGGAACTGCGCGAACAGGCGGTACGCGCCAGGATGGGACATATAGACGCTATACTGTGGACGCATGACCACGCCGACCAGGTGCATGGCCTGGATGACATGCGCGCCTTTACCTTTGCGCGCAACCGGCCAATAGACGGCTACACGGATGCAGCCACACTCGCCACTCTTCGCCGGCGCTTCGATTACGTGTTTAGCGGTAAGTTCGGCTATCCCCCGGTGTGCATCGAACATGAAATCCCGTCGCACGGTACGCCATGGAGCGTTGAGGGGGAGGGTGGGACCATGCCCGTCGTTACTTTCGACCAGGTGCACGGCCCCATACACTCGGTCGGCTACCGTATCGGCGATGTCGCCTATTCGAGTGACGTATCGGATATCCCCGACGAAAGCTGGCCGGCACTTCAGGGGCTGAAACTGTGGATCGTCGACGCTATGCGCCGCAAGCCACACCCGACGCATGCCCACCTCGAAAAGACCCTTGGCTGGGTCGAGAAGATAAAGCCCGAGCGGACTATTCTGACCAATCTGCATCAGGATATGGACTATGCGACGCTGAAAGCCGAACTGCCCGACGGCGTCGAACCGGCCTACGACCAGATGCGCATAGAGGTGCCGCTTATTGGCGGAACAGGCTGAGCAGGATTTTCGGCGTTTCGTTGGCGATACTCAGCGACTGCGCCGACAGGGCCATCTTGGTCTGCTGGGCCTGCCAGTTGGCCGATTCCCTGGCCATGTCGGCGTCAACCATCTCGCCATAGCCTTTTTCGAAGGCATCGCTCATCTTTTCAGTCAGGGCCAGGGCGCGCTGCGCCGCCGACTGCTTGCCGGCAAAATAGGTGGCATAGGCCGAACTGACCGAGATGGCGTTATCGACGGCGGCGACGGCCTCGGATGGCGTTAGATTGGCCAGGTTATCGACGCTGAGCGAGGCGGCCGACATGGATTTGTGCGTGATGTTCAGCGTCGTGCCGTCGCTGTAGGCGGCAACGCGGGTTTTTTCCGGATCGGGCGTGAAGGTCAGCCACGGAATGTGAAAGCCCTTCGGGTTGATGATGCCTGAAGTCGTGGTGGCGATATTGTAGGTCATCGTCCGGCTGGATGTATCGTCATCATAGATATGCGAGATGACGGTGGAACCCGTGTAGGGTGACCCATATGTGTCGTTGGCGGTATAGGTCGAGCCGTCACCCCAGTCGATGCTGACATTGCTGGCCGTCACCTTGGCCAGGTCGAGCGCCACATCGAGGCGGCCCGATCCGGCGCCGACCGAATAGGTCGTCGTCGAGGTCCCGCTGGCGTGATAGCCGGAAAACGGCGCCGACCAGTTGTTGGGGCTGATGTTTGCGACCTCAAGCAAATTCTTGCCATTGAAGGTGCTGTTGCTGACGACCTGGTCGATCTGTTTGGCCAGCATGGCGACTTCGGTGTTGAGTGCGCTTACCGACACTGTGTCCAGAGATGTGTCGGACGCGGCCAGCGCCTTTTCCTTCATCTGGACCAGGATGTCGCTGATGCTGCTGACAGCGGACTGGGTGACATCGAGCAGGCTGATGGCGCGGAGCTGGTTCTGGCGACGGACGTTTTCACCGGCCAGATTGCTCTTGATCTGGGTCGCCATGGCGAAGGCGGCGCCGTCATCCTTGGCCGAATTGACCCGGCGACCGGTGCTGATCCTGGCCTGGGAGGCGGACATGGCTGAGCCCGCCGCGGCCATGGACCGCAGGGACGATGTCACACTCGAAGGCGTCAGGCTTAGGGTCAAGCCTCCTCGCGGGGTGAAAAGCTGAACGATAACGCGGTACTATCGCGAATCAGCCTAGCACACAGGCTTTAAATCCTGCTTAAGGCTTGCCTTGCCCATCCGGGGCTCGCCATAGCCTGTTGTCCCACGGTATGGGCCGGTAGGCGTGGCGTTTTTGCAGACGCTCACGCCAGAAGGCCGGATAGTCGGCGATGGTCTGGATCTCGGTGCCTTCGTGGTCGAACTTTAGGCCAAGGTCGAGATAGGTTTCGAGATTGCTGAGGTCGGGCTGGGGCAGGGCGTTGTCCTGATGGGCCTGCCACATGTCCTTGTAGAGGGTCTCGAGTTGACCGACCAGAAGCGGCATGTCGAACAGGATACTGCGCGCCCGATTGTCGGCCAGGCGGACTCGATAACCTTCGACCAATGTCCGGCTGCGGCCCAGGGCTACCGCCTGATCAATGAAGTCCTCGGCGCGTGTGCAGACCAGTTCAGGCAGGCCGGCTGAGCGGACCAGCGATCCGCAAACGCGCGAGGCAAAGGTGCGGCCGCTCAGCGTCAGGACCGGCACACCCATCCACAGGGCATCGGAACAGGTGGTGTGCGCGCCGTAGGGCGTCGTGTCGAGGAACAGGTCGGCTAAGGGGTAACGCGCCAGATGGTGCGGATTGGCCAGTTTCTGCGCGAAGATGATGCGGTCGGGCGAGATGCCCTTGGCCTCGGCATAGGCCTTGAGGCGGCCGTGCGAGGTTTCGGCGCCGCTGAGCAGCCACAAGACGCTGTCGGGCACGCGGGCCAGGATCTCCAACCAGCGATCGAAGGTGAACTTGGTGATCTTGTGCGTGCCGTTGAAGCAGCAAAAGACAAAGGCATCTTCCGGCAGACCGGCCTCAGCGCGCGTCGGTCTGTTTTCCGCAACCACACGGTTGCGGTTGTTGGGCTGGTAACAGGGCAGGCGGGTGACCGCCTCGGTGTAGTAGATTTCGTCACCTGGCGGGATGATCCAGTCGTCGGCGATGATATAGTTATGGTACGGGCTGCCCATACTGCCCGGGAAGCCCAGCCAGTTGACGATAACCGGGGCGGGGCGCAGAGCCAGCAGCTTGACGCGCCCGTCGCGGGTATAGCCATTGACGTCAACAAGGATCTGGATGCCGTCGTCGGCCATGCGGCGCGCCGCCGTGGCGTCGTCCATGCCGGTGATGTCGATAAAGTGGTCGGCATCCTCGCGGTAGTGGAGCTGGAACGGGTCCTTGGCCGCCGGAATACCGCAATAATAGGCGAAAACCTCGACCTTGCTGCGGTCGTGCAGCCCAAAAACGTCGTACATCAGGTGACCGATGGCGTGTTCGCGCAGGTCGGAGGACAGGTAGCCGATACGCAGCGGCTGGCCTTCCTTCCAGTTGTTGGCGGCCCAGTGACGGCCGATCATTTCGGACGCCGGCGGGCCGACATCGCGCAGATTGTAGTGGTAGCTGACAGCCAGCTGAAACATGGGGTCGTCGGTATAGGCGTCGATCGACAGGGGTGAGATGCCGCTGAGCAGATTGTCACGCGTCATGTTCTCGAAGGTGGTGATGATCGGCCAGGCACACTGGCGCTGGCGCAGGGCGATAAAGTGCTGCATGGCCTCGCGCTGATGCGGATCGACCTCGAGGCTGAGGCGCAAGGCGTGTTCGGCCGTCTCGTCCTGATGAGCTGCTTCCAGCACGCGCGCCGACTGGTTCAGCGCCATGGTCTTATGCTTCAGCGCCGAGCCGCTGAGCGTCCCCAGGCGATTGGCGAGATTGTTCCACGTCGTGACCGCCATGGCGGTATTGCCCATGGTTTCATAGACGCGGCCAAGATTGATATAGACGCTGTGAAAGTCCGGATTGACCTCCAGGCAGCGCTCCAGGACCTGGCGTGCGCCTTCAAGGTCACCTTCGTCGGTCAGTATGACGCCCTGGTTGAACAGCAGGGCGTAGAGGAGGGGCGTTTCCGGGTTCTGCGCGATGAAGGACTCGTACAGAGTCGCCGCCGCCCGGCCCTGGCGTGCCTGTTTGAGCTGCTCCGCCGCCTGGATAAGTTCCATGACGCTCATAGGCTGTTCATTTCGGGATTGCTCCTTCGGGGCCTGGTCCTGTTGGGGCTGATCCTCAACGCGTACGGCAGTTTGGGTCTTTGGCATGCTGTCCTCGATTCGCCTGGCGGAAACCTTATCGGGCGGGGCGCATTTGTAAAGGTTAACGGCTGGGTGGCCGGTCTCCAAGGTCGCAAATCGTTGCGCAGGCACATTTAATTTATCCCGCAAGTC
The DNA here is from genome assembly GCF_056404555.1 of Asticcacaulis sp. P2_C5. Classification (NCBI taxonomy): domain Bacteria; kingdom Pseudomonadati; phylum Pseudomonadota; class Alphaproteobacteria; order Caulobacterales; family Caulobacteraceae; genus Asticcacaulis; species Asticcacaulis sp. P2_C5. The sequence continues at coordinate 10,285 of NZ_JBFUDU010000009.1, read as the reverse complement.
GCTGATAAATTTAAAAAATAAAGTCAATCAAGGAACCTGTTGGGTACAACCCCGACTCATGGCACGGTTGCGCTCCAATCTGTTGCCCGCCGGAACTCCGGATGGGGCCGCGGAGCGTGACAGTATCGACATCAAGACGACCGGGGAGTTCCGCATCGTGAAAAAAATACTCGTGACCGGCGGTGCCGGCTTTCTCGGCTCCCATCTGTGCGAGCGTTTGCTGGACCGCGGTGACGACGTGATCTGCGCCGACAACTTCTTTACCGGACAGAGGTCGAACATCGTCCATCTGATGGGCCACCCCTATTTCGAAGTGCTGCGCCACGACGTTACGCAGCCGCTGTATGTCGAGGTCGACGAAATCTACAATCTGGCCTGTCCGGCGTCACCCATCCACTATCAGTTCGATCCGGTGCAGACGACCAAGACCAGTGTTTTGGGCGCCATCAACATGCTGGAACTGGCGCGACGCACCAAGGCCAAGATCCTGCAGGCCTCGACCAGTGAAATCTACGGCGATCCGGAAATCCATCCGCAGCCCGAAGACTACTGGGGCCGCGTCAATGTCGTCGGGCCGCGCGCCTGCTACGATGAGGGCAAGCGCTGCGCCGAGACGCTGTTCTTCGATTATTTCCGCCAGTACCGCTTGCAGATCAAGGTGGCGCGGATTTTCAACACCTATGGCCCGCGCATGCGTCCGGATGATGGCCGCGTGGTCAGCAACTTCATCGTCCAGGCGCTGGGTGGCGAACCCATCACCCTGTACGGCACGGGCGAGCAGACGCGCAGCTTCTGTTATGTCGACGATCTGATCGACGGCCTGATCCGGCTGATGGACACCGAAGACAATATTACCGGACCGATCAATATCGGCAATCCGTGCGAATTCTCGATGAAGGAACTGGCCGATCAGGTGATCGCCCAGATCGGCGGCAGCAGTGAAATCGTCCACCGGCCGTTGCCGCACGATGACCCGCGCCAACGCCAGCCCGACATCACCCGCGCCCGCGCCGTCCTGGGTTGGGAGCCGAAGGTGGCGCTCGCCGAGGGCCTGCAACGCACCATCGAATACTTCAAGTCCTTGCCGCACGAACAGCGGGGAGGGGGGATCAATCCCCGCATTATAGCAGCTCAGGCCCAAAGGGCCGGCGCTACGGTTAATTAAACGTTTACCTGATCAGCCGGAACATCGCCGTTAATTGATTCTCTGGGCTGGAACACAAAGGGGTTGAGTCGTGTCTGCAATTACAGGCCTGTCGGCTGCGCAAATATCGAAGCTAAGCAATACGTTCATTCAGAACCTGTCGACCACTCAGTTGCAGGAACTGAAAACGACTCAAGTCAGCGCGCTGTCGACGTCTGGGGTGGCCGTGCTCAGCACGACCCAGATCGGCGCGCTCAGTACAACCCAGCTCAAATCGCTGACGACCAGCCAGGTCAAGGCGCTTACGACCGACCAGATTGGTTTTCTGGCGACGGGCGCGCTGGCCTTCACCAGTTCGCAGCTCTCCGTCCTGCTGACCGCCCAGCTCGAAGCCCTGTCGACCACGGCGATTTCCAGCCTCGACACGACCCAGCTCAGCGGCCTGACCTCCGGTGAAATCAGCACCCTGACGACGACCCAGTTTGCTGCCCTGACATCCACCCAGGTTTCCAAGTTCTCGGCGGCGCAGATCCGCGGCCTGACGACGACGGAAATCGGCTCGCTCGACACAACGCAACTGAGCGGCCTGACGGCATCGCAACTGGGGGCCTTTACCTCGACCGCGGTTGGCGCCCTGACAACGACCAATGTTCTGGCTCTCACCAGCACTCAGGTCCAGGGCATCAGTACCAATGCCATTTCCAGCCTGACGACAACGCAGTTCGACGCCGTTTCGACCACCCTGCTGGGTGAACTGACGACGACGCAGTTGAAGTCGCTGTCGACGACCAATCTCAACAGCCTGACCACGACCGAAGTCGGTGCCCTGTCGACGACGACGATCAGCAACCTGACCACGGCGCAGATCGGCGGGTTGAATTCGACCAGCGTTTCCGGCCTGACGACCACCCAGGTCGGTGTGCTGAGCACGGCTCAGGTTGCCGCCTTCTCGACGGGGGCCCTGGCGGGCCTGTCGACGACCGATGTCGGCGCCCTGGCCGCCACGCAACTGGCGTCGCTGACCGCTGCCCAATTGGGCGCGCTGGACACCAACCAACTGACTACGCTCAGCAGCACCCAGGTCAATTCGCTGTCGACCACATCCTTCTCGGCGCTCAAGGCCGGTCAGGTGACGGGTTTGAACACCACTCAGGTCGCAGGCCTTGACGCCACCCGTCTCGGCGCGCTGAGCACGACCATTCTCGGCGCGCTCGATACGACTCAGTCCGAAGCCCTGACCTCGACCCAGGTCGCGCTGCTCAAGACGACGCAACTCAACGCCTTGAGCGCCACCACCTTTACCGATCTGTCGACAACCGATGTCCTGGCCCTGACCACGACCCAGGTCGCCGGGTTGAACGCGACCCAGGCGGAACGCCTGACCTCGACCCAGGTCGGTTCGCTCAGCACCACCCAGATCGCCAACCTGACCGCAACCAATCTCGCGACCTTCTCGACGACCGATCTCGGCACGCTGGACACCACCCAGATCGGCGCCCTGACCTCGGCCCAGGTTTCGCGCCTGAACACGGCCCAACTGACCAACCTGACCTCGACGCAGTTCGCCGCCATCAGCTCGACGGCCATTGCCGGCCTGGTCGCCACGCAGGTCAGCAGCATCCCGACAGCCTCGATTTCAGCTCTGTCGACCACCAGCCTGAATGCCCTGACGGCTTCGGCGCTGGGCGCGGTAACCTCGACCCAGGTTGCCAATCTTAGCACGACGCAACTGTCGGGCCTGACGGCGACCAAGTTCGCCAGCCTGTCGACCACAGCGCTCGGCGGCCTGACCACGACCGACGTCGACAACCTGACGACGACCCAGGTCCAGGCGCTGAGCTCGGCCCAGATCACCGCCCTGGGCGCCACCAATCTCGCCGAACTGACGAGCACGACGCTGGATGCCCTGAGCACCACACAACTGGGCGGCGTGAGCGCAGCGGAGTTGACGGCCTTGTCCTCGACCCAGGTCGGATCGCTGTCCTCGACCCAGTTGAACGCCCTGACGACGGCGGCCATCGCCGCCATCGACAACACCAAGGCCTCGGCCATCAGCAGCACGGAACTGTCCGGCCTGGCCGTGACGCGTATTGCTTCGCTCAGCACAGGCGCCATTACCGGCCTGACCACGACCGCGCTTAGTGGCCTGACCTCGACCCAGGCGCTCGGCTTGACCTCGGGCCAGGTCAGCAATCTGTCGACGACGCAACTGGTGTCGCTGTCGACCGATCAGTTGAACAAGCTGACGACGGCGGCCGTCGCCGGCATCAACGCGACCCTGGCCGCATCCTTGACCACGACCCAGGTTTCGGGCCTGGCCTCGACCATCCTGAGCGCCCTGTCCACGGCCGCGACCGCGGCACTCGACTCGACACAAGTCGCTGTGCTGACCACGACCCAGGTCCAGTCGCTGAAGACAACCCAATTGAACGCCCTGACCTCGACGGCGGTCGGCGGCTTCACCACGACCGAGCTCGATGCCCTGACGACGACGCAGATTTCCGGCCTGTCGACGGCGCAAATCGGTAATCTCGACACCACCAATGTCGCCAATCTCGAAACGACCCAACTGGCCGCCTTGACCGGTACGCAGTTGGGTTCGCTGACCACGACGCAGCTTGGCACCTTCACCAGCACGCAGTTCAACGCCCTGTCGTCGGCTTCGCTGGCTTCACTGAAGAGCACCCAGGTCACTGGCCTGACGACAACGCAAGTCGGTAATCTTGACGCCACCCGTCTCGGCGCACTCAGCACGACCATTCTCGGCGCGCTGGATACCACCCAGTCCGAAGCCCTGACCTCGACCCAGGTCGCGCTGCTCAAGACGACGCAGTTGAATGCGCTGAGTGCCACCACCTTTACCGATCTGTCGACGACCGATGTCGCCGCCTTTACAACGGCGCAGGTCGCTGGCTTGACCGCCACCCAGGCAGAGCGCCTGACCTCCGACCAGGTTGGCGCGCTTGAGACGACGCAGATCGCCAACCTGACCGCCACAAATCTGGCGACCTTCTCGACGACCGATCTCGGCACATTGAACACGACCCAAATCGGTGCCCTGACCTCGGCCCAGGTTTCGCGCCTGAACACGGCCCAACTGACCAACCTGACCTCGACGCAGTTCGCCGCCATCAGCTCGACCGCCATTGCCGGCCTGGTCGCCACCCAAATCGCCGGTGTGCCAACAGCTTCGCTCGCGGCCTTGTCGACGACCAATCTGAATGCCCTGACGGCCTCGGCCCTGGGCGGCGTGACCTCGACCCAGGTGGCAAATCTGAGCACGACGCAACTGTCGGGCCTGACGGCGACCAAGTTCGCCAGCCTGTCGACCACAGCGCTCGGCGGCCTGACTACGACTGATGTCGACAACCTGACCACGACCCAGGTCCAGGCCCTGAGCTCGGCGCAAATCACCGCCCTGGGCGCCACAAACCTTGCTGAACTGACGAGCACAACGCTGGATGCCCTGAGCACGACGCAACTGGGCGGCGTGAGCGCGGCGGAGTTGACGGCCTTGTCCTCGACCCAGGTCGGATCGCTGTCCTCGACGCAGTTGAATGCCCTGACGACGGCGGCCATCGCTGCCATCGACAACACCAAGGCCTCGGCGATCAGCAGCACCGAACTGTCCGGCCTAGCCGTGACGCGGATTGCGTCGCTCAGCACCGGCGCCATCACCGGCCTGACGACAACGGCCCTGACCGGCCTGACCTCGACCCAGGCGCTCGGCCTGACATCGGGCCAGGTCAGCAATCTGAGCACGACGCAACTGGTGTCGCTGTCGACCGACCAACTGAACAAGCTGACCACGGCCGCTGTCGCCGGCATCAACGCCACCCTGGCCGCATCCTTGACCACGACCCAGGTTTCGGGCCTGGCCGCGACCATACTGAGCGCGCTGTCTACGGCCGCGACCGCTGCACTCGACTCGACACAAGTCGCCGTGCTGACCACGACCCAGATCCAGTCGCTGAAGACAACCCAATTGAACGCCCTGACCTCGACGGCGGTCGGTGGCTTCACCACGACCGAACTCGACGCCCTGACGACGACGCAGATTTCCGGCCTGTCGACGGCGCAAATCGGTAATCTCGACACCACCAATGTCGCCAATCTCGAAACGACCCAGTTGGCGGCCCTTACCGGCACGCAGCTGGGTTCGCTGACGACGACGCAGCTTGGCACCTTTACCAGCACGCAGTTCAATGCCCTGTCGTCAGCTTCTCTGGCCTCGTTGAAGAGCACCCAGGTCACCGGCCTGACGACAACGCAAGTCGGTAATCTCGATGCGACACGTCTGGGCGCGCTGAGCACGACCATCTTGGGGGCGCTCGACACCACCCAGTCCGAAGCCCTGACCTCGACCCAGGTCGCTCTGCTCAAGACGACGCAGTTGAATGCGCTCAGCGCCACCACCTTTACCGACCTGTCGACGACCGATGTCGCCGCCTTTACAACGGCACAGGTCGCCGGCTTGACCGCCACCCAGGCCGAGCGCCTGACCTCCGACCAGGTTGGCGCGCTTGACACCACACAGATATCCAACCTGACCGCCACGAACCTGGCGACCTTCTCGACGACCGATCTCGGCACATTAAACACGACCCAGATCGGCGCCCTGACCTCGGCTCAGGTTTCGCGACTGAACACGGCCCAACTGACCAATCTGACCTCGACACAGTTCGCCGCCATCAGCTCGACCGCCATTGCCGGTCTGGTCGCCACGCAAATCGCCGGTGTGCCAACTGCTTCGCTCGCGGCCTTGTCGACGACCAGTCTGAATGCCCTGACGGCCTCGGCCCTGGGCGGTGTGACCTCGACCCAGGTCGCCAATCTGAGCACGACGCAACTGTCGGGCCTGACCGCCACCAAGTTCGCCAGCCTGTCGACCACAGCCCTGGGCGGCCTGACCACAACCGACGTCGACAACCTGACCACGACCCAGGTCCAGGCGCTGAGTTCGGCGCAGATCACGGCGCTGGGCGCGACCAACCTGGCGGAACTGACCACAACGACGCTCAGTTCCTTGAGCACCACGCAGTTGGGCGGCGTCAGCGCCACTGAACTGACGGCTCTGTCATCCACCCAGATCGGCTCGCTGTCCTCGACTCAGTTGAACGCCCTGACGACGGCCGCCATCGGCGCCATCGACAATGACAAGGCGTCGGCGATCAGCAGTACGGAACTGTCCGGCCTAGCCGTGACGCGGATTGCGTCGCTCAGCACCGGCGCCATCACCGGCCTGACGACAACGGCCCTGACCGGCCTGACCTCGACCCAAGCCCTGGGCCTGACCTCCAGCCACGTCGCCAACCTGTCGACGACGCAACTGGTGTCGCTGTCGACCGACCAGTTGAACAAGCTGACCACGGCAGCCGTCGCCGGCATCAACGCCACCCTGGCTGGCGCCCTGACGACGACCCAGGTCTCGGGCCTGGCCTCGACGGTCCTGAGTTCACTGTCCAACACAGCGGTAGCGGCGTTGGACGCCACTCAGATCGCGACCCTGAACACGACCCAGGTCCAGTCGCTGAAGACTGCGCAACTGAATGCCATCTCCGGCACGACCTTCGACGGTCTCAGCACGACGGAACTGGACGCCTTGACCACGACCCAGATCGCCGGCCTGTCGACGACACAGTTGGGCAATTTCGATACGACGGACATCGCCAATCTCGAAACGACGCAGCTGGCGGCCTTGACCGGTACGCAACTCGGCGCGCTTGATACGACCCAATTGACGACCTTGACCAGCACGCAGGTCAATTCGCTCTCCGCAACCGCGTTTGCGGCGCTGAAGAGCACGCAGGTGGCGGGCCTGAATACGACCCAGGTCGCAGGCCTCGATGCGACACGTTTGGGCGCACTCAGCACGACCGTCCTTGGCGCACTCGACACGACCCAGTCCGAAGCCCTGACCTCCACCCAGGTCGCGCTGCTCAAGACGACACAACTCAACGCGCTCAGCGCCACGACCTTTACCGACCTGTCGACAACCGATATCGCCGCCTTCACGACGGCTCAGGTCGCCGGCTTGACCGCTACCCAGGCCGAGCGTCTGACTTCCGACCAGGTTGGTGCGCTTGACACGACGCAGATATCCAACCTGACAGCGACCAACCTGGCGACCTTCTCGACGACCGATCTCGGCACGTTGAATACCACCCAGATCGGCGCCCTGACATCGGCTCAGGTTTCGCGGCTGAACACGGCGCAACTGACCAATCTGACCTCGACACAGTTCGCCGCCATCAGTTCTACTGCCATAGCCGGCCTGGTAGCGACGCAGGTCGCCAGTGTGCCGACGGCCTCGATAACGGCGCTGTCCACGACCAGCCTGAATGCCCTGACGGCTGCGGCCCTGGGAGGGGTGACCTCGACCCAGGTCGCCAATCTGACAACGACGCAACTGTCGGGCTTGACCGCTACCAAGTTCGCCAGCCTGTCCACAGGAGCGCTGGGTGGCCTGACGACGACCGATGTCGACGCCCTGACCACGACCCAGGTCCAGGCCCTGAGCTCGGCGCAAATTACAGCTCTCGGCGCCACAAACCTCGCCGAACTGACAACCTCGACGCTCAGTGCGCTCAGCACCACGCAATTGGGAGGCGTCAGCGCCGCCGAACTGACGGCTCTGTCCTCGACCCAGGTCGGCGCCTTCTCCTCGGCGCAGTTGAACGCCCTGACGACGGCCGCCATTGCCGCCATTGACAATGACCAGGCCTCGGCGATCAGCAGTACGGAACTGTCGGGCCTTGCCACGACGCGCATCGCGGCGTTGAGTACGACAGCCATAACCGGCCTGACGACGACGACCCTGACCGGATTGAGCTCGACCCAGGCCACCGGCCTGACTTCGACCCAGGTCGGAACACTGGACACCACGCAACTGGTGTCGCTGTCGACCGATCAGTTGAACAAGCTGACCACGGCAGCCGTCGCCGGCATCAACGCCACCCTGTCCGGCGCCCTGACCACGACCCAGGTATCTGGTCTGGCCGCCACCGTACTGGGCGCCCTGTCGACCGGAGCCGTAGCGGCTCTGGACCAGACGCAGATCGCTACCCTGAACACGACCCAGGTCCAGGCCTTCAAGACGGCGCAGCTCAACGCGCTGACCTCGACCACACTGGGCGGATTGACGACGACCGAGGTCGGTTCGTTTACCACCAGCCAGATCGCCGGACTGTCGACGACGCAGGTCAGCAACCTGACGGAAACCCAGTTCGCGGCCTTCAGTTCGACCCAGATCAGCAGCCTGACCACGCAAGGCGTCACGGCGCTCGACTCCGACAAGCTGGCGGCCCTGACCACGACGCAACTGTCGGGCCTGGGCGCCATCCAGATCCGCAGCCTGACCAGCACGGCATTTACGGGCCTCGATACGACCCAGATCGCCGGATTGTCGGGAGGGCAGGTGGCCGGGATCACGGCTTCCGACCTGATCGCCATCACGACAACACAGCTTGGGGCCCTGACCTCCACCCAGGTCGGTTCGATTGCCACAGGCAGCCTGTCGTCGCTGACTTCCACCGTATTGGGCGATCTGACAACCACGCAGTTGGGCGGCCTGACGGTCACCCAGGTCGGGGTACTGACCACGACCGCCCTGGATGGACTGGATTCGACTGACGTCTCAGAATTGAGCACCACGCAACTGACGGGACTGAAGACAACCCAACTGGCAGCACTCGGAACGGATCAGATATCGGGCTTCGACTCGACGCAGTTCGGTTCGCTGGCGTCAACCCAATTGGCCAGCCTGACGGCCACCCAGGCCGCCAGCCTGACAACGACCCAGGTCGATGGGCTGTCGACGACGAAACTGGCTGGGCTCAACACGACGGTTGTGGCCGGATTGTCGACCACGGTCATTGCCGGACTGGATACGACCCAGATGGGCGTGCTGACCTCGACCGAGGTCAAGGCCTTGTCGACGACCCAGGTGGTCCAGTTCAACTCGACGCAGCTCGGCGCGCTGACGACCCTGGCCATAGCCGGCCTGACGTCGTCGGATATCGCCGCAATCGATACGACCCAGCTCGATGGTTTGAATTCGACCCAGATCGGCTCACTGACGACGACGGCTTTCTCGGGCCTGACGACGACGCAGATTGCAAATCTGAGCACGACGCAGATCACCGGCATCACGCCGGACCAGCTGGCGACGTTCACCCAGGCGCAAAACGAAGCCTTTACCGACACCGGCCAGCTCTATCTCTAAAGAAGAGCTCTTCCTGGTCACTGAAAAGGCCAAAGAAAAGGGATGTACCGTCGCCGGTGCATCCCTTTTTCTTTGTCACGTTCGGATTTCGTGTCGAGAATTATGTGAAATTTTAATTTCCACATAAAATACAGTAGCTTACCTAAATTTGTTAACAAATTCTCAGGGCAGGGGGTGCATGCTTGATTTTTGGGACTCAGTCGTAATCAAGCGGAACGCCGCCATAATAGGTCTGGCTGGCCGTGTCTTGTTTGGCGGTGAACATAGACTGATCCACTATGGCGATTCCGGCCAGGAAGGTTACAAACGCCAGGACGAACGCAATGCCGCTCAGCAGATTGATAAGGCTGCGACGATCGACGCCGGACCGAACGCCGGTCCAGTCGGCGGTCAGGAAGCGCGCGCCGAGACGACGGGCATGAAAGGTCAGTTCGCCGAACGTATCGGTGGTCGGCTGGAAATGTGTCGCAGACTTGGCCATGGTCGAAATTCCCGAGAAGCTGTTACAGATACGCCGGTTGCGGCGCTGAAGATCAATCTACGGCACTGAACGTAAAAGGTATGTGGCGAAGCCCGGTGGCCTGAGTAAGGAACGCGTAAGCCAAGACGGTTTTCAGGCGCTAACCATACACATAATTTCCCATAATATCTATTATGCGAGAAAGCTATGTAGCCGCCATTTAGTAATGTCGCACCCGTGCCAGTTAGAGATGGCACCCTCCTGCATTTTCGTGGGAGGCCCTCTAAGTGACGTTACATATCATGAGCGACAAAGAGCTGGCGCGGCTTGAAGTCCTGCGCGATCTGACGAACGGCCGACTGACGGTATTGGCGGCTGCCGAGCTTCTGGGATTGGAGCGGCGGCAGGTCCAGCGTTTGGTCAAGGCCTATCAGGACCAAGGCGCAACCGCCCTCAT